>JAXMEZ010000015.1:0-78741 GCA_046348035.1 Rubrivivax sp.
CCGTGAGGACGTGCTGCCGACGCTCGGCCTGTCCGTCACCGACGTTGCGGCCGCTTTGGGCGTGACCCGCCCGGCCCTGTCGCGTGTGCTCAACGGCCGAGCTGCCGTGTCACCGGAAATGGCGCTGCGCCTGGAGCGATGGCTGGGCGTCGAGAACGGCGGCCGCGCTGAAGTCTGGCTGCGCATGCAGGCAGCGCACGACCTCGCCGCCGCGGCGAAGTCTGCGGCGCCGGTGCTGAAGAAGATCAAGCCCATCGAGCCCGCCAGGCTGGCCTCGTGAGGCAACCGCGCCGGCCGGCATGAAGCAATGACCGTCACCCGAGATCAACTGCGCAACTGGCTGAAGCGCGACAAGCGGCTGAAGCCTCATGCAAAGCCACTGAGCCCGGAGGAGCAGGCGGACGCCGATATCTGCGAGGCGATGTGGATCAAGTGGAGGAAGCGAGCGGACGAATCCCCTCGACGAACCGCCTATCTTGAGACCGTCACGCTTGAGGAAGCCCGGGCAATTCTCGAAGCGAAGCGACCGAAGACAGAGGGCGAGAGGGCGCTGGTTCTAGCACTGGAGTCGTGGCGTCGGTTCCAGTTCGAATGCCCCTGGCCCAGGAAGCCACACAGGCGCACCCAGCCCGTATCGACAACTGTGTGGAAGCGGCAGTGCGACCAAGCGCAACGAACCGCCCTCCGCCCATCAAGACCCGCGCCGGCCGGGTGCCCGCAAGAGGCGGGGCCGGAAGCTGCGGCTAACAGCGACTGACCCCTGACCACAACCGGAAAGTTAGGTTCCGAACATGGCTGCCGGCACTGTAGCCCCTGAGACAAGCCCGCGGGACAACGAGGCAACCGCGCGAAAGCGCACCCCGCCAGCAAAGCGCTTCTGGACGCCACCGGCGGCAATCGGCATGCAGGGCCGACCGCATCCGTCCCGTGGCGAGTTCGCCGACGTGTACCGAGGCACGAAAGCGGAGCTGATCGCTGCTGGCTTCCTCGCTGACGGCATGTTCCCCGGCGACCCTGGGATGCCTCACTCCTCAGTGACCCACTACCCTCAGGGCGCCGCTGATGCGAGCTGGTTCACACCCTGGGCGTGTCACACGGTGCGCAACCCGAGCGGCTCTTTCACGATCACCTTGATGTGCGCCGAGGAAGAGCAGCGGCGGCGATGCGCGCGGCGGGATGCGCAGCGTGAAGCGAGCCGCATTGAGCGGGAAGCCATAGCGAAGCAGCGCGCGGCCGAGCGGCGGGTAGGCCCGGCCCTGGATGAAATCATTGCGGCGCTCGGCGCGGAGCAAGTGATGAAAGTTGCCGCACGGCTGCACCGCCAGCGGAACCCGCTGCGCTGCCGCGCGAACCTGCGGCTTGTGTGGAGCGCGCCGGTGAAGGCGTGATGGCTCGCTCCGACTGGTTCGAGGAAGAGCTGATCGCCCGCGCGCTTGCGGGCGATACCGAAGCGCGGTACGCGTTGGAGCAATGCGCCGAAGGCGTGCTCATGGGCACCTCGTCGGCGCGCATGCGCACCTACCTTCACGACCGGCTGCGCGAAGTCATCGACGGCATCGACCCGGCGAAGGCGCTTCGCATCGCGCGCCCGCCCGTCAAGCCGCGCGATCCATTCCCCGAGTGGGAGGCGCCGCTGGCCGCCCTTGCGGCGCTGGCCGCGAAGCGGGGCATGAAAGCCGAGGCGATCCTCGGCGTGATGGATGAAGCCCGTCAGGCCATCGAACGAAAGCCGCTTGGCCGCACCGAGGCGCAGCGCATCCGCAAGACGTACAAGCCGATGCGCGATCTCGACGACGACCTGCTGCTGCAAGCAACCGCGGGGCCGCGGGACTCAACCGCGCCGAGCTGGCGCACGAGCTGGTGACGCTGCCGCAGCGGTGCGCCGGCTTCCGCTTCGAGTAGGAGCTGCATGCATGGCGAAGAAGAAGCCCGTGGCGAAGGCCGAGGGCAAGCGGGAAGCGAGGCCCGCGCCAGCGCCGGACCCGGAGGCAAGGGCGAGGACGACGCTGAGACCCAGCTTCAATGCGGCGGTCGTGGTGTCGGCCTACGTTGGGGGCAAGGACGAGAACTTCCGCGCCCTCATGGACCGCTTGGCCGAAGACGTGAAGGACGTTTGGGCCGGCGACATGAGGCAGGCCGAGGCGATGCTGTACGGGCAGGCGCACGCGCTTCAGACGATCTTCGTGAGCCTCGCGCGTCGGGCTGCGCTCAACATCGGCGAGCACATGGGTGCAACCGAAACCTACCTGCGCCTGGCGCTGAAGGCGCAGGGTCAGTGCCGTGCCACGCTCGAAACGCTGGCGGCGATCAAGAACCCGCCGGTCCTGTTCGCGCGGCAGGCGAACATCGCCCACGGGCCGCAGCAAGTGAACAACGGCACCGCGCCGGCCAGCGAGCAACCCTCCATCGCGCCGCGGAGCGCGCGAGGGCGCTGGACCACACGCTGCCCCGGCCCGCGGCGAGCGTGAGCGGGAGCACAATCAACAAATGAAGAACGAGCCCGTGCCGCCGAAGCTCGTGAGCATCGAAGACGCGCCGCCGAATCTCGGCTTGTTCAAGGACTTGCCGAAGGTGGCCTCTCGCGAGCAGGCGTTGGCCTCGCTCGAGAGGAATCAGCAGGGCAAGGCTCCGCTTACACGGCCGACGGCCTTCGACCTCGTTCTTACAGCGATCCAGAGCCAGCCAGCCCCCGAGAAATCGACGGAGAAGAGGCCTGCCTGAACGGGCGGGGTTGCGCCGAGCCGACCGGGTACGCAACCGGGTACGCGAGGCGTTTTCGGCCACTCATCCTAGGGGGTTCGATTCCCCCCGGTACCTTTCCGGCGCAGCGCGTATCGCGCGCGCCGCCTCACCGGCAGCGCTTCGCACGCACGAGCGGCGTGAGCGTGGGCACGAGCGCGTAGCGCACGATGTGGCCGTAGAGGTCCTCGGTGGGGTGGGCCCAGTCGCTGAGGTACGAGGTGCCTCCGCCCGGCAGTTCGGCGACGTAGGTGAACGTGTCGGCCAGCGGCGCGCCGCGGGCGGCGGCCACTTCGCGCATGGCTTTGGCGTAGGGCTCCATGTCGAAGCCCTTGGTCGGGTTGGGCGTCTCGAGCACGACGCGCGCCGGCGCGATGAGCAGCGCTTCGAGCCGCGCCTTGTACTCGTCGGTCGTCGCACCGTGGCCCGCATCATTGATGCCGTGGTTGACGACTGCGATGTCGGCATCCACCGAAGTCGGCCAGGGGCCGTTCTCTCCGTCGGTACCGTCGAGCAGCTGCCGCGCCGTCGTGCTCGGCACGGCCCGGTCTTCGACCACCACGGCGCCCGCGCCGAAGAGCGCGTCCATGTCGGCCTGCAGCCAGATCGCCGGCGTTCTTCCTCGCAAGCCGCGGCCGGCCGCGGTGCCGGCCTGGGTCGAGTCGCCGAAGAGCTGCACGCGCACCGTCGCACCAGTGCTCGTGCACGCCAGCGGTGACAGCGGCTCGAGCGGGGGCAATGTCAGCGCCTCGCCGCCGCACGCGACCAGCACGGCGCATGCGGCAGCCATTACGGCCAGACGCGCTGGCGCCATGAGGCCCCGAGCGCCACGCTGAACCGGGCGGGGTCGCGTCGCTGTTGCGTTGCCTGCCTGCTCGACGGGGGGTGGCGCCATGGCCGCCACTGTAGCCGGCGACGCAGCTCGGCCCGGCGATGGGCACGCCGTTTGCCGCTCGCTCCTTTCCGACACTCGCGCTGCGGAGGAGCGATGGGCAGGGAAGGGCGTCTGGCGGGATCGACGAGGCCGGCGGGTCTTGCTGCGCCTGTCGGACCGGCTGCGTGGCGATCGGCGGCGGCGTTCATCGATGCGGCGCTCGCGCTGGCCGTTCTCTCTCTGCTCGCATATCCCGCCGTGTCTGCTGCCCAGCCTGGGCAAGCGGCCGCGCCGCCGAACACGCTGCTCGCGGCGCGCGACCTCGGCGACCTGTCGCTCGAGCAGCTTTCCGACATCGTCATCTCCACCGTCAGCGGTCGCGCCGAGCCGCTGTCGCGCTCGCGCGGTTCGGTGTACGTCATCACCGGCGAGGACATCCGGCGCTCGGGCGCCGGCAGCATCCCGGACGCGCTGCGCCTGGCACCTAACCTTCAGGTGGCACGGGCCGGCGCGATGGGCTGGGCCATCACCGCGCGCGGCTTCAACGGCACGCTGGCCAACAAGCTGCTCGTGCTGATGGACGGGCGGACGATGTGCACGCCCACGTTTTCGGGCGTGTTCTGGGAAGCGCAGGACGTGCTGCTCGACGACGTCGACCGCATCGAGGTCATCAGCGGCCCCGGCGGCGTGCTGTGGGGCGCCAACGCCGTCAACGGCGTCATCAACATCATCACGCGCTCGTCGGCGGCCACACGCGGCACCCTGGCCGCCGCGGCGATGGGGACGAACGAAGCAGGCGCGTTCGCGCGCCACGGCGGCGAGCACGCCGGCGCCACGTGGCGCGCCTACGCCAAGCGCTGGCGCTGGCAGGACCTGGAGTCAGAAGGCGGCGGGCAGCGCAGCGACGGCTGGGACCGCTCGCAAGGCGGCTTCCGCGCCGACTGGGCCGGCGGCAGCGGCGACGGCTTGACGCCTGGGCGATGTCTACGCCGCGAAGAGCCACCAGGCTTCGCCGCAGCGGCTGCATGGCGCCAACGTGCTGGCACGCTGGACGCGCGAAATCGGCAGCGGCGAATCGCTGCGCGTGCAGGGCTACTACGACTACACGTCGCGCGAGCAGCAGCACCTGGACACGGCCGACGTCGAGATGCAGCACGCGCTGGCACCGCGCGGCGCGCACCGCGTGCTGTGGGGCGCCGGCGCGCGCCTGGCGCGCGACCGCATCGAGAACTCGGCGGCGCTGGCACTCATTCCTGCCGACAAGAACCTGCCCGGCTGGAACGTCTACGCCATCGACGACATCTCGTTCGGCGAGGACTTCGACGTGTCGCTCGGCGCCAAGGTCGACCACAACGTCTACACCGGCAGCGAGTTCCTGCCCAGCGCCCGCTTCGGCTGGCGCTTCAAGCCGCAGCAGTTCCTCTGGGGCGCCTGGTCGCGCGCCGTGCGCACGCCTTCGCGCTTCGACCGCGAACTGTTCCTGCCCGGCACGCCGCCGTTCCTGCTCGCCGGCGGGCCCGGGTTCCGCTCGAAGTGGCGTATGTCTACGAGCTCGGCTACCGCGGCCAATTGAGCCCTGCGGCCACGCTCTCGGCAACGGTCTTCCACCACGACCTCGAGCGCGTGCGCACGGTCGGCCTCGGCGCCACCGCGGCCACCGTGGCCAACGGCCGCGAAGGCCGCACGCGCGGCTTCGAGACCTGGGGCACGCTGCGCGTGGCCGACGGCTGGCGCCTGCAGGCCGGCTACACGCGCCTGAGCACGCGCCTGAGCCTGGTGCCGGGTGAGGTCGATCTGCAGCAGCCGCAGGACATCGGTTCCGACCCGCGTTCATGGTGGAAGCTGCGCTCGACGCACGACATCGGCAACCGCTGGGAGCTGGACCTGCTGCTGCGCCACCAGGACGCGCTGGCCAACCGCAGCTTGCCCGCCTACACCGCGCTGGACGTGCGCGCCGCCTGCCGCGTCTCGCCGGCGGTGGACATCGCGCTGCTGGTGCAGAACGTCTTCGACCCCGGCCACGTCGAGTGGGCTCCCGGCGCCGCCGAACTGCAACGCGCCGCGTTGCCGCAGGCCACGCTGCGCTTCTGATTCATCGGCGGGCCGAACGCGTGTTCCTCGCCCACCTCGTGCTGCTCGTGGTAGTGCTGCTCGCGCCGGGAGCCGTTGCGGCGCAGGCGCTGGAGCAGCAGGTGAAGGCCGCGTTCCTGTTCCGCTTCCTGTCGTTCGTCGAGTGGCCGCAGCCAGACGCCGGTGCGGCGAGCGGCGCAGCGAGCGCCGCGGCGAGTGGCGCAGAGGGTGGCGCAGCGAATGGCGCAGAGGGTGGCGCCGTCAGCGGCGCGCCGCTGGTCATCGGCGTCCTCGGGGCCGACGACGTGCGCGCCGAGCTGGAGCAGATCGCCGCCGGCCGTGCGGTGCGCCGCCGGCCGGTCGTCGTGCAGCAAGTGAAGGAGGGCGATCACACCGACCACCTGCACATCCTCTTCGTCGGCCGCGGCAGCGCGGCGCAATTGCGCAAGCTCGCCGCGATGCCCGGCGTGCTGCTGGTGGCCGAATCGGAAGGCGCGCTCGAGCACGGCGTCGTCATCAACTTCGTCGTCCGCGACGACCGCGTGCGCTTCGAGGTGGCGCCCGAAGAAGCCGAGCGGCGCGGCCTGCGCATCGGCGCGCGCATGCTCGCCGTGGCGCTGCACGTGAAGGGAGGGCCGGTCAGGCCATGAATGCCATGACCACCCCGCCGGAGCGCCTGCGCGGCGAAAGCCGGGCAGCGCCGGCAGCAGATCCCACCACCAGGCTGCCGGTGCTGCTCGGCCGCTCGGTGCGCGCCAAGATCACGGCGCTGGTCGTGGCGAGCACGCTGGCGGCGCTGCTGCTGACGGCGCTGGCGCTGATCGTCTACACGACGGGCGACTACCGCCGCACGCAGCTGGCCGACGTGCGCACGCAGGCCGACCTGCTGGCCCGTGCCAGCGCCCCCGCGCTCGCCTTCAACGACCGCAACGAGGCGGTGCAGAACCTGGCTTTGCTGAAGGCGCGCGCCGACATCGAGCAGGCGGCGCTCTACGGCCCCGACGGGCGCCTCTTCGCCGCCTACGCGCGCGAAGGCGCGCCGCTCGCGTTGCCGCAGCGGGCCGAAGGCGCGGGCCAGCGCATCGAGGGCGACAGGCTGCTTCTGTTCCACCCCGTGCGCGAAGGCGGGCAGTTCCTGGGCACGGTGTACCTGGAGTCGCGCCACCGGCTGAACGAGCGCATGGTCGCCTACGTGTCGATCCTCGCGGCAGTGATGGCGGTCGCGCTCATCGCCGCGCTGGCCTTGTCGGCGTGGCTGCAGCGGGCGCTGACCGACCCCATCGAGCGCGTGTCGCGCGCCGCGCGCGCGGTGGTCGAGTGCAACGACTTCTCGGTGCGCGCCGGCAAGACGAGCGAAGACGAGATCGGCGCCCTCACCGACGCCTTCAACCACATGCTGGAGGAGATCGACCAGCGCACGAAGGCGGTGGCCGAGAGCGAGCAGCGCTTTCGCACCGTCGCCGACAGCGCCCCGGTGCTGATGTGGATGAACGACGAGACCGGCTCCGTCTTCGCCAACAAGGCCTACCTCGACTTCGTCGGCGTCAGCGCGCAGATCGACGTGCGCGGCGACGACTGGGCCCGGTACGTGCATCCCGAAGACCGCAGCGGCTACATCGAGAGCTGGCTGCGCTGTACCGCCGCGGGCAGCGTGTTCGAGCGCGAGTTCCGCTTCCGCCGCCGCGACGGCGAATACCGCTGGATGCGCTCGATCGCGGTGCCGCGCGTCACGCCCGAAGGCACGCGCCTGGGCTACACCGGCTGCACCTTCGACGTGCACGACGCGCGCCAGTCGGCCGACGCGCTGCGCCTGGCCGACCGGCGCAAGGACGAGTTCCTCGCCACGCTGGCGCACGAGCTGCGCAACCCGCTGGCGCCGGTGCGCAATGCGCTGTACCTGATGAAGTCGTCGGCCGAGCGGCCGGCGGTGGTGGCCGAGGCGCGCGCGATGATCGAGCGCAACGTCGACCAGATGGTGCGCCTCGTCGACGACCTGCTCGACGTGTCGCGCATCACCACCGGCAAGCTCGTGCTCAAGCGCGAGCGCGCCGACCTGCGCGCCGTGCTCGCCGCGGCGGTGGAAGCGGCGATGCCGCTTCTGCGCGAGCGCGGCCACGCGGTGAACGTCGAGCTGCCGCCGGCGGGCCTTGCGATCAACGCCGACGCGACGCGCCTCGCGCAGGTGTTCCAGAACCTGCTCAACAACGCCGCCAAGTTCACGCCCGCGGGAGGGCAGATCGACTTCTCGGCGGCGATGGGCGACAGCGGCACGCTCGTCGCCACGGTGCGCGACAACGGCGTGGGCATCGCGCCGCAGATGCGCGCCGCGATCTTCGAGATGTTCGTGCAGGCCGACCGCTCGCTCGAGCGCACGAGCAGCGGCCTCGGCGTGGGCTTGTCGCTGGCGCGGCGGCTCGTCGAGCTGCACGGCGGCACGCTCGAAGTGAAGAGCGACGGCGCGGGCCGCGGGTCCGAGTTCACCGTGCGCATCCCCGGCCTCGCCGCCGACCCATCCACCTCGCGCTGAGCGGCTGGGGCTGCTGCGGGCCGTGCAATCATCGCCGTGCCGGCGCGCATGTCCCGCGCGCCCGGCCCACTTCCGATGACGAGCGGCGAGCTGTCGATCTACTTCTTCCTCCAGGCGGCGGTGATCGTCGCTTCGGCGCAGCTCGCCGGCCGCGTGGCGCGCCGCATCGGGCAGCCGCCGGTGGTGGGCGAGATGGTCGCCGGCGTGATGCTGGGGCCGTCGCTCTTCGGCCTCGTGCTGCCGCAGTGGCAGCAGGCGCTCTTTCCGAAGCCGACGATGGGCACGCTGTACGTGCTGGCGCAGCTCGGCGTGGGGCTGTACATGTTCATCGTCGGCCTCGGCTTCGACGCCGCGCAGTTCCGCCGCCGCGCGCGCAGCGCGATGTCGGTGTCGGTGGCGGGCGTGGCGGTGCCGTTCGTGCTCGCCTTCGCGCTGGCGCCGTGGCTGCAGACGGTGAGCGGGCTTTTCGCGCCGACGGCGCGGCCGCTCGAAGCTTCGCTCTTCCTCGGCGCGGCCATCGCCATCACGGCTTTCCCGATGCTGGCGCGCATCGTGCATGAGCGCGGCCTCACCGGCACGTCGCTCGGCACGCTGACGCTCGCTGCCGGCGCCTTCGACGACGCGGCTTCGTGGTGCATCCTCGCCGTGGTGCTGGCGAGTTTCGGCGGCTCGTGGGCCAGCGCGTGGGCGGCCATCGGTGGCGGCATCGCGTTCGCGGCGGCGATGCTGCTCTTCGGCCGCCGGCTGCTGCAGCGGTTGGGCGAAGGACTTGGCGGAGGGCCAGGCGCAGACGAGCCCCGCAGCGGCACGTACTCTCCCGGGCCGCTGCCCGCCGGCGTGCTGGCCGCGGTGCTGGTGCTGTTCTGCCTCAGCGCATTCGCGATGGACGCCATCGGCATCCACGCCGTCTTCGGCGGCTTCCTGCTCGGCTGCTCGCTGCCGCGCGGGCCGCTCACGCACAAGCTGCGCGAGATGCTGCAGCCGTTCGTCGTCGTGTTCCTGCTGCCGATGTTCTTCACCTACTCGGGCCTGAACACGCGGCTGGACCTGCTGCTGCAGCCGGCACTGATGCTGGCCGCGGTGGCGATCCTGCTGGCGTCGTTCTGCGGCAAGGGCGTGGCCTGCTGGGCGGCGGCGCGGTTGAACGGCGAAGCCAACTCCGAAGCCATGGCCATCGGCGCGCTGATGAACGCGCGCGGGTTGATGGAGCTCATCATCATCAACATCGGGCTGGCCGCCGGCGTCATCGAAGTGGGGCTGTTCTCGATCCTGGTGCTGATGGCGGTGGTGACGACGCTGATGGCGACGCCGCTGTTCGACTGGATCGTGCGGCGCGACGCTTCGATGGCGCCGCCGGCCGAAGGGACGCGCGAGCCGGTGGCCTGATCGGCGAAACGACGGCGCACGCGTCGTCGATACGCGGAGTTGATCTGCGTGGGTCCGCGACGGCTAACGCCGAAGATGTTGCGCTTCACTTTCACCGCTGCTCTCGCTGCCACCGTCGCGGCCGCGGGCGCGGCGTTGCTTGCGGCATTGCCCGCCCGCGCCGAACGCGCCGACCCGATGCACTCGCCGCAATGCGTTGCCGCAACGAAGGCGCTGGCCGGGGCCGAGCAGAAGGCCGCCGCGCGCGCGGGCAACGACCCCGATCGCGCGAGCCGCTTGCAGGCGCTGCAAGCGTTGCGCCGCCGCGCGGCCGTGGCTTGCCTCGGCGGCGAGGACTCGCCCGACGTGGCACCGCCGGCCGGCGCGCGCCAGCCGGCGCCTGCTTCGATGGAGCGTTCTTCTGCGCCGGCGTCGGCATCGGCGTCTTCAGCGGCTTCGGCCGCTTCGGCCGGCACACCACGCGCTGCTGCCGCCATCGAACGCGCGCAGCCGCCGATTTCAGTGGACCGCGTGCAGGTGCTGCCGCCTCGGTTGCCGGTGTTCCGGCCGCCGCCGCCCGCGGTGGTGCCATCGCCGGCGGCGAAGGCGCCGGGCAACAGCCGCCCCTGGATCGCTTCATGCGACGCCTACGGCTGCTGGGGCGGCGACGGCTTCTACTACCCGCGCCAGTCGGGCTCGGTGCTCGTCGGCCCGCAAGGCGTGTGCGTGCAGGCCGGCCCGGGCCAGCCTTGCCGCTGACGCGAGCCCTTGGCGCGCGCGAACTTCAGGCGCCGTTTCCTTAGAAGAAGCTTGTAGGAGAAGCCGCCTCGGCCGCCGCGGTGTGGTACTGTATGAACATACAGCCTCACCCGTCGCCTCACATGACGCCGCGGCGCCATGTCGTCTTCCCCGGCTCCTCTCGTTGCCGGCGGCTATGCCGAACTGCATTGCCGCAGCAACTTCACCTTCCTCACCGGCGCTTCGCACCCTGAGGAACTGGTCGAGCGCGCGCATGCGCTGCACTACGCGGCGCTGGCCATCACCGACGAGTGTTCGCTGGCCGGCGTGGTGCGCGCGCATGCCGAAGCGAAGAGGCTCGGGCTGCACCTGATCGTCGGCGCCGAGATGCGCCTTTGGCGCGGCGGCGGCAAGGACAACGGCAAGGCCAAGGGCGCTGCCACGGCCGTTGGCGAACCCGACGGCCCGCACCTCGTGCTGCTGGCGCAGACGCGGCGCGGCTACGGCAACCTCTCGCACTGGATCACCGTGGCGCGGCGGCGCGCCGCCAAGGGCGAGTACCGGGCGCTGGTGTCCGACCTCGAAGGCCGCGTGCCGCACCTGCCCACGCTGGCCGGGCTGCCCGACAACCTGGCGCTGCTGCTGACGCCGCCGGTGCTGCGCAGCGAGCAGCCGTTCGAGACGCTGCTGGCACAGGCGCTGTGGCTGAAGACCTGGTTCGGCGACCGCGCCGGCCTGGCGCTGCCGCAGCTGCTGCATGCGCACGACGAGCTGCTCGCCGACCTCGTTGCGCAGGTGGGCGAGCTGACCGGCCTGCCGGTGGTCGCGGTGGGCAGCGTGCTGATGCACGCGCGCTCGCGCAAGCCCCTGCAGGACGCGCTCACCGCCACGCGATTGAAGCGCTCGGTGCCTGAATGCGGCTTCGCGCTCGAGCCGAACGCCGAGGCGCACCTGCGCTCGCGCGCGCGCCTGACGCACCTCTTCGAGCGCGAATGGATGGAGCAGAGCATCCGCTTCGCCGCGCGCTGTGCTTTTTCGCTCGACGAGCTGCGCTACGAGTACCCCGAGGAGATCGTCCCCGCCGGCCACACGCCGGCGAGCTGGCTGCGCCAGCTGACCGAGGAGGGCGCGGCGAAGCGCTTTCCCGCCGGCGTGCCCGACGCGGTGCGCGCGACGATCGAGCACGAGCTGGCGCTGATCGCCGAGCTGCACTACGAGCCGTATTTCCTCACCGTGGCCGACCTCGTGCACTGGGCGCGCGGCCAGGGCATCCTGTGCCAGGGGCGTGGCAGCGCGGCCAACTCGGCGGTGTGCTATTGCCTCGGCGTCACCGAGGTCGACCCGGCGCGCATGACGCTCTTGTTCGAGCGCTTCGTCAGCCGCGAGCGCAACGAGCCGCCGGACATCGACATCGACTTCGAGCACCAGCGGCGCGAGGAGGTGATCCAGTACATCTACCGCAAGTACGGCCGCCACCGCGCCGCGCTGACCGCGGTGGTCATCAGCTACCGGCCGCGCAGCGCCGTGCGCGACATGGGCCGGGCGCTCGGCATCGACCTCGACCGCATCGACGCGGTGGCGAAATCGCAGCACTGGTTCGACGGCCGCCGCATCAGCCCCGAGCGGCTGGCCGAGAACGGCTTCGACCCCGCATCGCCCATCTGCAAGCTGTGGGTCGAGCTGACGGCGCAACTGATCGGCTTTCCACGCCACCTGAGCCAGCACCCCGGCGGCTTCGTCATCGCCCGCGACGACCTCGCGCGGCTGGTGCCGGTGGAGAACGCGGCGATGGAAAACCGCAGCGTCATCCAGTGGGACAAGGACGACCTCGACGCGCTGGGTCTGCTGAAGGTGGACGTGCTGGCGCTGGGCATGCTGAGCGCGATCAAGCGCGCGCTCGCGTTCGTGGCGCAGAAGAAGGGGCTGCCCGAGTTCCGCATGCAGGACGTGCCGGCCGAGGACCCGGCGGTGTACGAGATGCTGAGCGCCGGCGACAGCATCGGCACCTTCCAGGTGGAAAGCCGGGCGCAGATGAGCATGCTGCCGCGGCTCAAGCCGAAGAGCTTCTACGACCTCGTCATCGAAGTCGCGATCGTGCGGCCGGGGCCGATCCAGGGCGGCATGGTGCACCCGTACCTCAAGCGCCGCAGCGGCGAGGAAGCGGTGGAGTACCCCAGCGGCGAAGTGCGCCAGGCGCTCGAACGAACACTCGGCGTGCCGATCTTCCAGGAGCAGGTGATGCAGCTCGCCATCCTGGCCGCCGACTTCACGCCCGGCGAAGCCGATTCGTTGCGCCGCGCGATGGCGGCGTGGAAGCGCAAGGGCGGCCTCGGCCCTTTCCACGAGCGGCTGGTGGGGCGCATGGTCGAGAAGGGCTATCCGCGCGAGTACGCCGAGCGCATCTTCAAGCAGATCGAAGGCTTCGGCGAATACGGCTTCCCCGAAAGCCACGCCGCGAGCTTCGCTTTGCTCGTGTACGTGAGCGCCTGGATCAAGCGCCATCACCCCGATGCGTTCCTCGCTGCGCTCCTGAACAGCCAGCCGATGGGCTTCTACGCGCCGGCGCAACTCGTGCGCGACGCGAAGGAGCACGGCGTACCCGTGCGGCCGGTGGACGTGGTGGTGAGCGAGTGCGACAGCTCGCTCGAAGAGCCTTCCACTCCCGGCCCGTGGCCCGTGCGCCTGGGCTTGAACCGCATCAACGGCCTGCCCGAAGAAGCCGCGGCGCGCATCGTCGCCGCGCGCGCGCAAGCGCCTTTCGCTTCGCCCGAAGACCTGGCGCGCCGCGCCGCGCTGGACGCGCATGCGCTGGCGCTGCTGGCGCGCTCGGGCGCGCTGGCGCCGCTCACCGGCCACCGCCACCAGGCCGCGTGGGCGGTGGCCGGCGTCGACACGCGCGCCACGCCGATGCTGGCGCAGACGCGCACGCACGAGGCGCCCGCCGTGCTGGCCGAGCCCGACCTCGCCGACACCGTGTTCGCCGACTACCGCGCCACCGGCCTGAGCCTGGCCGAGCACCCGCTGGCGCTGCTGCGCGAGCAGCTCGCCGCTTTCAAGGTGCAGCCGGCAGCCGTGCTGCGCGGCTACCCGCACGGCCGCCTGGCGCGCGCCAGCGGCATCGTCACGCACCGCCAGCGCCCCGAGACGGCCAAGGGCGTCGTCTTCGTCACCCTCGAAGACGAGACCGGCGCCGTCAACGTCATCGTCTGGCCCACGGTGGCCGAGGCGCAGCGCAAGCCCCTGCTGGCGAGCACGCTGCTCACCGTGTTCGGCGTCTGGCAGCGCGAAGGCGAGGTGCGCCACCTCGTGGCCAAGAAGCTGCTCGACCACACGGCGCTGCTGCAGGGGCTGCCTTCGCGCAGCAGGAATTTCCGATAGGGGTGGCAGCATCGCGCCGCCCGGCAGCCGCGGCAGCGAAAGCCCCGCCTCGCACCGCGGCAACGCGGCCGCAGGCTATCGCGGCAGCGCCGGCGCTGGGTATCCTTCGCGGCCATGGGAGCAGCGACCCCTCCGGACGGCAGCCCACCCCCGGCCGAGCGCGCAACGCCGCCGATGCGCGGCTCGGTGCTCTACATCGAGGACACGGCGCTGAACTACGAGCTCGTCGAGGCGGCGTTCGCCGCCCACGGCGAGCTGCGCATCGCCAACGCGCATACCGGCCGCGAAGGCGTGCAGATGGCGCGCCGCGACAAGCCCGACGTCATCCTGCTGGACATGCACCTGCCCGACATCTCAGGCACCGAGGTCGTGCGCATGCTCAACGAGGACATCGCCGCCGGGCGCTTCCGCGTCATCCTGCTGACGGGCGACCCGCTGAACATCGACGTGCTGAAGGCGATGAGCCTGGGCGCCTCGCAGTACCTGCGCAAGCCCGTGGACCTGCACGCGCTGGAGGCGGCGCTGCGGCGCGCGCTGCTCGTGCCGCGGCGGCCGCCGGCCAAGGGCGGCAGCGCGGCGCGGCCTTCGCTGCGTTAGGCGCAGCCGGCGTGCGGCGGCGGCCGGCGCTGCGGCCGGCGCCGTATCGCGCCGCTGCGGCCGTCGACCGCATCCCGCGCGTGCGAAAGTGCCACAGACCCCACGCGACCGGGCGGCGGCCGGCCGGCATCGATTGCCGGAACAATAGCCCCAACGACAGCAATGGACCGCCAAGGTCGCCAGGGCCGCAAACGGCCGGCGACGCGACGAGATGCGCCACCAGGGTCACGTCATCGAGTGGAACGACAAGCGCGGGTCGGGCTTCATCGCCCCCAGCGGCGGCGGCGCCAAGGTGTACCTGCACGTCTCGGCGCTGCCCCGGCGCACGATGCGCCCGCGCCTGGGCGCTCTGCTCAGCTATGAACTCGGCCCCGACAAGCGCGGCCGCCCGCGCGCCCACGACGTGCAGTTCCTGTCCACGCGCGACATCATGCTGCGCGGCGGCCAGCGCCTGGGGATCGTCGGCGCCGTCGTCGGCGCCGTGGCGATGGTCCTCGCCGCCTGGGTGATCTGATGCGCCTCAGCGGCTGAGCGTGTCCGGCCGCCGCGCGGCTCAGCCGACGAGGTTGTCGTAGTCGCTGTGTGTGCCGATCCAGAACCAGTGCACGCCTTCCGCGGTGGGCAGGCCGAGCGCGCGGTGATGCAGGCCCACGCGGGCACTGACCAGCTTGTCGAGGCGCTTGAACTGCAGCGAAGGATGCGCCGGGTCGCGCTTCAGGATCTCGAAGTTCTTCGTTGCCAGCGCCTGCACTTCGGCCGGCAGCGCCTCGAAGCACTTCCAGAACCTGCGCGAAGCCGTGTGCTTCAAGGCTCTCGACGCTCGCCCTGCGCGTAGTCGTCGGCTGCTTCCTGGAGGAGCTTGTCGAGCTTGCCGTCGGCGACGTCAACCGCGATCTGCGCATCCCAGACAGCGAAGTCGAACTCGGCGAACCAGCGCCGGAACTCCGCCAGGTCCTCGGGCGGCAGCGCCTTGACGGCGTCCTCGATGGCTTTCACGTCGGACATGGCAACGGATTCTAGGCTCGCGGTCCCGCGCGAACACTCGCAGCCGGCACTCGCCGCACAATGGCCGCCCCTCGCACCGACACAGGGAGCGCGCAGATGATCCGCGGCATGCATGCGATGTTCTATTCGTCGGAGGCGCAGGCGCTGCGCGCCTTCATCCGCGACAAGCTGGGGCTGCCGGCCACGGACGTGGGCGAGGGCTGGCTCATCTTCGACGCGCCCGAGGCCGACCTCGGCGTGCATCCCATCGATGCCAAGGGGCCGCCTTCGGGCACGGCCGACGTTTCGTTCTACTGCGACGAGATCGAGCAGACCGTCGTGGCGCTGAAGACCAAGGGCGTCGAGTTCACGCGCGGCATCGAGGACCACGGCTACGGCCTCGTCACCTACTTCAAGGTGCCCGGCGGCTTCGAAGTGCAGCTGTACCAGCCTCGGTACAGCAAGACCGGAGCCCGTTGACGCCGGAACAGGCGGTCAACCTGGGCTGTCAGCGCGGGCCGTCAGCGCGGAATGCCAGCCCGGTCCGTCAGCGTTTGTGCCGGCTGGGCACCGGCAAGGCCGCGGGCAGAATGCGGGCCAACCCCGCAACCCTGGCCCGCGCGGCCTGCCCCAAGCCCATGAACGCACCGCTGCCCACGCCTGCCCTCGAGGAGATCCGCGCCCACGAAGCGGAGATGGTCGCCATCCGGCACCAGATCCACGCCAACCCGGAACTCGCATTCGAGGAAAGCGCCACCGCCGATCTCGTGGCCGAGCGGCTGCAACGCTGGGGCTACGAAGTTCACCGGGGCCTCGGCGTCACCGGCGTCGTCGGCACGCTGAAGGCGGGCACGAGCACGCGCCGCATCGGCCTGCGTGCCGACATGGACGCGCTGCCGATCAAGGAAGCGAGCGGCAAGCCGTGGTCGAGCCAGGTGCTGGGCAAGATGCACGCGTGCGGCCACGACGGCCACACGGCGATGCTTCTCGCCGCGGCGCGCCACCTCGCCGCGACGAAGCGCTTCGACGGCATCCTGCACGTCGTGTTCCAGCCGGCCGAGGAAGGGCAGGGTGGCGCGCGCAAGATGCTCGAGGACGGCTTCCTCGACCTCTTCCCGTGCGAGGCGATGTTCGGCATGCACAACATGCCCGGGCGGCCGTTGCACAAGTTCGCCGCCGTGCCGGGCTACGCGCTCGCCAGCAGCGACAGCGCCATCATCAAGGTGCGCGGCACCGGCGGCCACGGCGCCATGCCGCACCACGCCAACGACCCCGTCGTCGCTGCTTCAAGCATCGTCATGTCGCTGCAGACGATCGTCTCGCGCAACGTGCCGCCGCTGCAGATGGGCATCGTCACCGTCGGCGCTTTCCTCGCCGGCGACGCGCCCAACGTCATCCCCGGTGAAGCCGAGCTGCGCCTCACGGTGCGCGCCTTCAAGCCCGAGGTGCGCGACCTGCTCGAGAAGCGCATCACCGAGATCGCGCAGGCGCAGGCGGCGGTGTTCGGCTGCACGGCCGAGGTGAAGTACGACCGCCGCTACCCGATGCTCTACAACCACCCGAAGGAAACCGAGTTCTGCCGCAAGGTGCTCACCGACTGGCTCGGCCCCGAAGGCCTGCTCGAGACCGAGCCTGTCACCGGCAGCGAGGACTTCAGTTTCTTCCTCGAGAAGGTGCCTGGCTGCTACGTCTTCATCGGCAACGGCGAAGGCAGCGACGGCGGCTGCATGGTGCACAACCCCGGCTACGACTTCAACGACGCGGTGCTCTCCACCGGCGCGAGCTACTGGGTGAAGCTGGCCGAGACGTACTTGAAGAAGGCGGCTTGACAGGGTTGACGGGCTTGGCGGGAGAAGGCACGGCGCAGCAGCGCTTCGCGGCAACGACACAGCCTTCGGACCTGCCGATCGAATGGCTGCCGGCTGCGGGGGCACCCGAGCAGCTGATCGTGCTGCTGCACGGCTGGCGCAGCGAAGGCGCCGCGATGGCGCCGCTCGCGCAGGCGCTGCGCAACGCGTTCCCGCAGGCGGCGGTGCTGGCGCCGGACTCGCCGTTGCGGTTCGTGCGCGCCGAGGGTGAACGCGAAGCGGCAGGCGACCCAGGGCGCGAAGCGGGGCGCGACGAGGGCCGCGACCTCGGCCGCATGTGGTATTCGATCGAAGGCCTCACGCCGGCGACATGGCCCGAGCGCGTGGCGGCGTGCCTGCCTTCGATGACGGCCTGGCTGCGCGCGCAGCAGCAGCGCCTGGGCGTCGGCCCCGCGGCCACTGCGCTCGGCGGCTTCTCGCAAGGCGCCATCGTGTCGCTGGCCGCGGTGCTGCGCGAAGACGGCCTCGCCGGCCGCGTGCTGGCCTTCGGCGGCTGCATCACCGCGCCGCCGGCGGCGGCACCGCAGCACACCACGGTGCACCTCTTCCACGGCGGCGCCGACACGGTGATCCCGGCCGACGGTTCGCGCCAGGCGCTGCAATGGCTGGGCGAACTGCAAGGCGACGCGACGCTCGACATCGCCGAAGGCGTGGGCCACGAGCTGCACGCGGCGCTCATCGACTGCGCGCTGCACCGCCTGACGCACCACATCCCGCTGCGCACCTGGCGCGCGGCGCTGGGCGGCGGCGCTGCGACCACGTAGGCGCTCACCGTCGTCGCGCTCGCGGTGCTTCGCGGCAGGCGGCACCCGGTCACATCCGCATGGGGCAAATCAGGAGGCGCAACGCGCTGCGGCTTGGGCATCCTCCGCGCTGACCTCGACCATTCGAAATCGAAAGGATCTCCGCGATGACCCCTCGCCGCACCTTCGCCACGCTGACCGCGCTCTACGCCGCCGGCATGCTGGCGCTGCTGGCCACCGTGGCCGCGGTGGCGCAGACGCCGCAGCGCCTCTTCTTCGGCATTGCCACCGGCGGCACCGGCGGCACGTACTACCCGCTGGGCGGCATGCTGGCGCAGCTCATCAGCAACAAGGCTGCCGTCGGCAACCAGAAGATCAGCGCCACGGCCGAAGCGGCCGGCGCCTCGGTGGGCAACGCACGCCTGCTCGGCAACAAGGAGATCGAGTCGGCCTTCGTCGCCGCCGACATCCTCGACGCGGCCTACAACGGCACCGGCCAGTTCAACGGCCAGCCGCTGAAGAACCTGCGTGCGCTCGGCGCGCTGTACCCTGAGACGGTGCAGTTCGTGACGCGCGCCGACTTCGGCATCAACGGCGTGCGCGACCTCAAGGGCAAGAGCATCAGCTCCGGCGCGCCGGGCTCGGGCCAGTACCAGCTGCTCACCGACCTGCTGCGCGTCTACGGCATGAGCCGCAACGACGTGAAGGAGGACTCCAGCTCGTTCACGCAGGCGGTGGACAAGATCAAGGACGGCAACCTGCACGCCACGCTCATCACCGCCGGCATCCGACCTCGGCCGTCACCGACTTCGCGCAGAGCCACGCGCTGAAGGTGGTGCCGCTCGCCGGCCCCGAAGTGGCCGAGTTGCAGAAGCAGCAGCCCTACTACGCCAGCGTGCCGCTGCCGGCCAACACCTACAAGGGCCAGACCGCGGCGGTGCCCACGCTCGCCGTGATGGCCGTGTGGGCCACGCACGAGGCGCTGCCCGAAGCCGTGGCTTACGAGGTGACGAAGGCGCTGTACGAGAACACGGCCATCATGGGCCAGGTGCATGCGCAGGAAAGAACATCAGCCTTTCCACGGCGCTGGCGGTGGGCACCGTGCCGCTGCACCCGGGCGCGGCGCGCTACTTCCGCGAGAAGGGCGTGCTGAAGTAGCAGCGTCGTCGCGATGCCTCGCGGCGCGCCGCAGCGGGCTCGCGGCGGTGTAGCCGCCATCGCGGCGCGCATCGCCGCCGCGCTGCTCGCCGCGGCCCTCGCGCCAGCCTCGGCCTGCGAGCTGCTCGTCACCGAACACCGCAGCGGCCGCGAACTGCTGCGCGTGCCGTTCGCGGCCGCGGCGCCGGGCGATGCGCCGCAACTGCGCCTGAGCTTCATCCACTCGGTGCTCGGCACGCCGGTGCACGACCGCTACCGCTGGGAGATTGGGCACGGCGGCCGCTGGCTGCTCGTCGAGGAGCAGTTCGAAGGCGAGGGCTACGGGCTGCCCTACGCCGCCGCTGCCGGCGAGACGCTCGAGCGCCACGGCAGCGGCTGGCGGCTGCTGCTCGCGCGGCCGGTCGAGCCGCTGGTGGTGCGGCCGCTGCCGACGCAGCGCATGCGCCTCACGCTCGCCGACGGGCGCAGCTGGCTGCTGGCTGACCTCGCGACTCAGGCGCTGCTGCTGCGCGCAGCGGGTTGCGCGCTTCCTGCCGAAGAAAAGTAGGCAAGGGCGACCTTCGTACGCGCCGCGCTGCCGCGCCCCGGCCCGCGGCAGCCCCGTGCCCTTTTGCGCCAGCGCGTGGGTATGGCGCTTGCCGATCTGCACCACCGCGCCGCCTGCGTCCGCGTCGACGCTGCCTGAGGGCAGCGTTGCGCCGGGCGGCCGAACGATCGAACGTTTGCAGGAGAGCGCGATGAAGTCTCGTTGGTGGCTGGCCGCCTTGCTGGCCGGCGCATGGGCCGTGGCAGCGGCGCAGGATGACCCGGCGGCGAAGCTGGCGCAGCAGAAAGGCTGCCTCGCCTGCCACAACGTCGACAAGAAGGTGGTCGGCCCCGCCTACCGCGACGTGGCCAAGAAGTACGCCGGCACGAAGGACGCCGTCAACATGCTGGTGACGAAGATGATGAAGGGCGGCTCGGGCGTGTGGGGCCCGGTGCCGATGCCGCCGCAGGCACTCAGCGATGCCGAAGCGCACACGCTGGCGCAGTGGGTGCTGAAGCAGAAATAACGGCAAGACGATGCGCATCCCCACGCTCTGCCGCGCTTACGCCGCGGCGCTGCACGCCGCGCGGCTCGCGCTGCTGGCCACCTGCGCCGGCGTCCTCCTCGTCGCCTGCGAGGGCAGGCCGGCCGTCGAGGACGAATACGACATCAACCGCATGGACCTGAAGCCGAAGCCCGCGGTGCTGAGCAACGAGCGCCACACCGGCCCGTTCGCCTCGGGCAGCGCGCTGAGCATGGACGCGGCGGTGAAGCCGCTGGACACCGCGCCGGTGAAGGAAGTGCGGCTGGACACGACGCACAAGATCATCGACCTGGCGCCGGGCGTGAAGTTCAGCGCCTGGACTTTCGGCGACCAGGTGCCGGGGCCGGTGGTGCGCGCGCGCGTGGGCGACCGCATCAAGTTCACGATGACCAATCGCTCCGACGAGCCGGTGCCGGGCATCCGCCTCACCGCCGCGCCGATGATGCACTCGATGGACTTCCACTCGGCGATGGTGTCGCCGCAGGACAAGTACCGCTCGGTGGCGCCGGGGCAGACGATCTCCTTCGAGTACGTGGCGAACTATCCGGGTGTGTACATGTACCACTGCGGGACGCCGATGGTGCTGGAGCACATCGCCTCGGGCATGTACGGGATGATGATCGTCGAGCCGCGGCGCGGCTACCCGACGAAGGTCGACCGCGAGTACGCGATCATCCAGAGCGAGTTCTACACGAAGCCCGACCGCGACAAGCGCCAGGCCGACGGCGTGCCGCTGTACGTGCTCGACGGCGACCGCGTGCGCGCCAAGGCACCGACCTACACGGTGTTCAACGGCCGCTACAACGGCTTCGTCGACCACCCGCTGCCGGCCAAGCCCGGCGAGCGCGTGCGCCTGTTCGTGCTGAACGTGGGACCCTCGAACACGTCGAGCTTCCACGTCGTCGGCGCCATCTTCGACCGCGCCTGGATGGAAGGCAACCCGGACAACCAGTGGCGTGGCGCGCAGACGGTGCTGCTCGGTTCCTCGAATTCGGCGATCGTCGAGTTCATCGTCCCCGAGGCCGGCAGCTACGTGATGGTGGACCACCACTTCGCCAACGCGTCGCAAGGCGCCATCGGCCTCATCGCCGCCGGCGGCCCCGCTGAACCGGGCGCAGGCAGCGACCCCGAGCACCACAACATCCCCGCCACGCAGGCGCCCACCGACGCGGTGGCGCAGCACGGCAAGCTCGACTTCGAAAGCAAGTGCCTCGCCTGCCACTCGATCGCCGGCGGCGACAAGCTCGGCCCCGACCTGCACGGCGTGACGAAGCGGCGCGATACGGCGTGGCTGGCGCGCTGGCTGAAGGAGCCCGAGAAGATGATCGCCAGCGGCGACCCGATCGCCAAGCAGCTGCTCGACAAGTACAAGATCCCGATGCCGAACCAGGGCCTGTCGGACACCGAGATCGAGCAGTACATGGCCTACTTCAAGTGGGCCGACGAGAACCTGCAGCCGCGCGGCCGCACGCAGCCGCAGCAGGCCGCACCGGGGTCTGCGCTGCCGCCGGCACAGACGCGCTCGGCCACGCCGCTGCCGAACAAGGAGTGAGCGCGTGGGCCAGCGCATCGGCAAGGTCATCGGCAGGCGGATCGGCAGGCATATTGGCTTGAGCCTGCAGCGCTTCGAGGTCATGGTCCTACTGACCGTGGCGGCCCCGGCCGCGGTGCTGGCTTGTGGTGCCTGCGTCGAGGACAACATGGCTGCCACCTACGACCACGCAGTCGTCGAAGCCGCAGCGAAGCACAACCGCATGGTCGTGTTCTGCTCGCTGCAAGGGCCGAGCGTCGCGAGCGACCGCGTCAAGCGCGCTGCTGCCGCGGTGCCGGGCATCGACCCGGCGAGCATCCGCGTCTCGGTGGCGCCGGCGGCGCTGTCGTTCGCCCTCGACCCGCGCGTGCAAAGCCCTTCGGCGGCGGCGGCTGAGATCCGTCGTCGTGTGGGCGCGGGAGTGAACATCGTCGTGCTGAAGGGGCTGGCGCCGGCGACGCGCTGAATCAGCGCCGGCGACGCGCTGGAATTGCGCTGGCAAGGTCCGCGCGAGATCGTGCCGCCAGGGGGCGCTGCTCCGCTCCATGTCCCCCGCAAGCGGCGGCCGCTGCGCGGCCGCCGCTTGCTCCTCCTTTACTTCCGCTCCGCAGCGCCCCCTGTCGGCACGATCGGCACGACCGCTGCATGCAAAGCGTTTGTGCGCCACGGTCGTGCCCGCCGAGGGAATCGGGTGGGCCCTTGCGCGGAAGTAAAGGAGGAGCAAGGGGCCGCCGCGTCAGCGGCGGGCGCTTGCGGGGGACATGGAGCGCAAGGGCCCGCCCGGTTCCCTCGGCCCGCGCCGCCCGTCGAATGCGAGTCCTGCTGCGAGCCCTGCAAGACCGTCGCGTCGTTGCCCTCGCCAACGCAGCGAACGCCAGCCTGTCCACCTAGGCTTCCCCGCACCATCTGCCGCCGGATTCCAGCCGAGAATCCGCGCCCACGATGAGCCCAGCCGTTGCCGCCAGCGAACCGAAGCCGACGTCCCAGCAGGAGGAGATCGACGCGCTGATCGAGCAGTTCGACCCCGAGTCGAACTTCCGCCGCCTGGTTGGCGCATCGGCCGGCATCGTCACTGTCATCGCGGTCGGGCTGTCGAGCTGGCACTACTACACCGCCGGCTTCGGCCTGGCCAACGAGATCGCGCACCGCGCGATCCACTTGTCGGTGGTGCTGGCGCTGTGCTTCCTCGTGTTCCCGCGCCAGGCGCGGCTCAAGGGGCCGTGGGAGTGGATCGCCGCCGGCGGCCTGGCGGCGTTCTACCTCGCGCTCGGCTTCGGGCTGTTGCAGTCCCTCAGCGAACCGGTGCCGCTGCCGGCGCGTGTGCTCTTCATCGTCGTGCTCGGCGCCATCGCCCTGCTCGCGCTACCGCTGCGCGTGTACGACGGTAGCCACCGCCACATCCCGTGGCGCGACTGGATCTTCGCCGCGCTCGCGTCGTCGATCTCGCTGTACCTGCTCGTCTGGTTCGACGACATCTTCATCGCCCGCCCCGGCGTGCACACGCCGGTGGACTTGATGATGGGCGTCATCGCGGTGGCGATGGTTATCGAGGCGACAAGGCGCACGGTGGGCATCTTCCTGCCGCTGATCGCCGTGGCGTGCGTGCTCTACGCGATCTTCGGCCCCTGGCTGCCGGGCGACCTGGCGCACCGCGGCTACAGCGTGCCGCGGCTCGTGGCCTACCTCTACAAGGGAACGGAGGGCATCTACGGCATCGCGGTGGGCGTGGTGGCGACCTTCGTCTTCCACTACGTGCTGTTCGGCGTGATGGCGCAGCTGTCGGGGCTGGCGCAGCTCTTCGTGCACCTGGCCACCATCGCCGCCGGGCGCTACAGCGGCGGCCCGGCGAAGGTTTGCGTGGTGACCTCGGGCCTCTTCGGCATGATCTCCGGCAGCGCCATCGCCAACGCCGTGACCACCGGCGTGATGACGATCCCGCTGATGAAGAAGGTGGGCTTCTCGCCGCGCTACGCCGGCGCGGTGGAAGCGTCGGCCGCGTGCGGCGGCCAGGTGACGCCGCCGATCATGGGCGCGGCCGCGTTCATCATGGCCGAGACGCTGGGCATTCCGTACAACACGCTGATCATCGTGGCCATCGTGCCGGCGGCGATGCACTACCTGGCGATCCTGTGGATGGTGCACCTCGAAGCGCAGCGGCTGAAGCTGGCGGGCCTGCCGCCGGAACAGATCCCGTCGCTCAAGCACGTGCTGGCGAGTTCGTGGCACCTCTTCATCCCGCTGGTGGTGATGGTGACGTTGCTCCTGATGCAGTTCACGCCGTTCCTGGCCGCGTTCTGGGGCATCACGTTGACGGTGGCGTGCTCGTGGATCCCGAAGCTGGTGGGCCCGGTGGGGCGCAGGATGGCCGGCACGGCGATCACGCCGCGCGTGCTGGTGCGCGGCTTCGATGCCGGCGCCAAGGCGGCGCTGAGCATCGGCGCCAGCTGCGCCTGCGTCGGCTTCCTGCTCGGCGTGCTCGGCATCACCGGCATGGGCTTCAAGTTCTCGGCGCTGGTGCTCGACGTGTCCGGCGGCCTCGCGCAAAGCGTGCTCGCGCTCGACCCGTGGCAATGGCTCGACGCGAAGGGCACGACCATCTTCTTCGGCCTGCTCTTCACCGCCATCGCCTGCATCATCATGGGCACGGGGCTGCCGACGACGCCCACCTACATCATCCTCGCGGCCATCGTCGCCCCGGCGCTGGCGCAACTCGGCGTGCCGCAACTCGCGACGCACTTCTTCGTCTTCTACTACGGCGTGCTCGCCGACGTGACGCCGCCGGTGGCGCTGGCTGCGTTCGCTGCCGCGGGCATCGCGCGCAGCGAGCCGATGGGCACCGGCAACACGGCGTTCCGCCTCTCCATGGGCAAGGCGCTGGTGCCGTTCGCGTTCTGCTTTACGCCGGCGCTGCTGTTCGTGAACTTCACCTGGAGCGCGTTCCTCATCGCGCTCGTCGGCACCGCGGTGGCGGTGCTCGGCCTCGGCGCGGCCTACAGCGGCTACTGCGGGCGGCCGATCGGGCGCGCGGCGTTCTGGGTGCTCAATGCGCTGGGCATCGCGCTCGTGTTCGCGCAGCCGCTGGTCACGGCGGTGGCCGTGCCGGCGGTGCTGGGCATCCTCGCCTGGCACGCGCGGCGCGCGCCGGTGGCCGCGGCGGCCTGAGCCGGCCTTGCTACCGCCTCTCCCGCCGAGGCGGGAGAGGGCACGCCGGATGCCGACCGTTGCACTTCGACGCCCGCCGCGTGAGCGAAAATCACGACCCATGAGCAACCCGACCGAGACCACGACGAAGACGGCGGCCAACCAGGTCGTCACCGACGAACTGCGCCGCTGGATCGTCGAGCAGGCCGAGGCCGGCTGCCGCCCCGACGACGTGCTGAAGGCGATGCAGACGGCCGGCTGGGACGAAGAGGTGGCGCTGGACGCGATGGAAGAGACACTGCGCGCGCCTGGACGAGCTGGGCCCGCGCAAGGCGCGTGCGGCGCTGCCGCCTTCGGTGCCGGTGCCCAACCCGGACCACGACGAGACGAAGGGCACGGTGATCGAGGTCGAAGGCCACGCGGTGCGCGTGCTGATGTCGATGACCGAGCCGCGCGTGATGGTCTTCGGCGGCCTGCTTACCGACGCCGAGTGCGACGCCGTGATGGCGCTCGCCGCGCCGCGCCTGCTGCGCAGCGAGACGGTGGACAACGCCACTGGCGGCAGCGAGGTGAACGCCGCGCGCACCAGCGACGGCATGTTCTTCGAGCGCGGCGAGACGCCGCTCATTGACAAGATCGAGCGCCGCCTGGCGGCACTGGTGCGCTGGCCGCTCGTGAACGGCGAGGGCGTGCAGGTGCTGCGCTACCGGCCGGGCGCCGAGTACAAGCCGCACCACGACTACTTCGACCCGGTGCACCCGGGCACGGCGCGCGTGCTTGAGCGCGGCGGCCAGCGCGTGGGCACCGTCGTCATGTACCTCAACACGCCCGAGGGCGGCGGCTCGACCACCTTCCCCGAAGCCGGCCTCGCGGTGGCACCGGTGAAAGGCAACGCCGTCTTCTTCTCCTACGACAAGGCGCACGCCAGCACGAAGACGCTGCACGGCGGCGCGCCGGTGACCGCCGGCGAGAAGTGGGTGGCGACGAAGTGGATGCGCGAACGGGAGTTCAAGTAGCGCACGTGCGTTCGCGCCGGCGCGCTCGCTAGCCGGCTTCCGCGAGACGGCGCACCACGCGCCACGACGAGTCGTCAGCGGCTTCGCCGGCGGCGGTTGGCGCAGCCAGCAACCCGTGCCGACGGATCCGGCTTCGCCTACTTCGACACGCGCGAGCGTGCCGGCGTGACGCTGGAGATCCGCAAGACAGCCGGCAAGGGCTGAAGCGGCGCGCAGCCCTTGTGTGTTCTGATCCCCCCTGCCCTCTCCCGCAAGCGGGAGAGGGAGAACGACCCGCCTACAACGCCACCGTCTCGCCGAGCTGCGGCACGCGCACGGCCGGCCAGCCGAACTCGCGCTCGACGGCCTGGCGCATCGCGTCGGTCGCTTCGGGGTCTCCGTGCACAACGAAGGTGAGCTTCGGCGCCCCGGGCATGCCGCGCAGCCAGTCGAGCAGCTCGTCGCGGCCGGCGTGGCCCGAGAAGCCTTGCAGGTGGTGCACCGAGGCGCGCACGGGAACGAACTCGCCGTGGATCTTCACCTCGCGTTCGCCGGCCACCAGGCGCGCGCCGCGGCTGCCGGCGACCTGGAAGCCGGCGAAGACGATGGCGTGCCGCTCGTCGGGCGCCAGCGCCTTCAGGTGGTGCAGCACGCGGCCGCCGGTGGCCATGCCGCTGGCGGAGATGATGATGCGCGGGTAGCGCGAGGCCGATAGCCGCATCGACGCCGCAGCGTCGGCGACGATGCGCACGCCCTCCATCAGCCCCGCCATCTCGCGCTCGCCCACGCGCAGCAGGCGGCGGTGCTTGCGGTACAGCGCCGTCGCTTCGGTGGCCATCGGGCTGTCGAGGAAGATCGGCAGCTCGCGCGGCACGGCGCCGCTTTGGCGCAGCCGCTGCAGCACGAGCAACAAGGCCTGCGCGCGGCCCACGGCGAAGGCGGGCATCACGACGCTGCCGCCGCGCGCCGCCGTCTCGCGCACGATGCGCGCGAGAAGTCCGGCGGTGTCCTCGACGCAGTGGTCGCGGTTGCCGTAGGTGGATTCGACCAGCAGCACGTCGGCCGCCTCGGGCGGCTGCGGCGGCGGCATCAAGAGATCGTTCGGCCGCCCGACGTCGCCGGAGAAGACGAGCCGTGTGCCGCCGTGTTCGAGCCGCACCGAGCACGCGCCGAGCAGGTGCCCCGAAGGCGTGAGGCGAATGCGCGCGCCGGCGATCTTCACCTCGCGCCCCGGCGCCAGCGGCACGAACTGCGCGATGGCGCGCCGCGCGTCGGCCTTCGTGTACAGCGGCAGCGCCTTGGCGTGCTTGGAGTAGCCGTAGCGGTTGGCGCGCCGCGCGTCTTCCTCCTGCAGATGCGCGCTGTCCAGCAGCAGCACCGCTGCCAGCTCGCAGGTGGCCGGGCTGGCGTGGATCGGCCCGCGAAAGCCGTGCTGCACCAGCGCCGGCAGGTAGCCGCTGTGGTCGAGGTGAGCGTGGCTCAGCAGCACGGCGTCGAGACCTCCCAGCGCCGCCGGCCAGATCCAGTTGCGCTCGCGCTGCTGCTTGAAGCCCTGGAAGAGGCCGCAGTCGATGAGGATGCGGTGCTCGCCGGTATCGACGAGGTGGCGTGAGCCGGTGACGCCGTCGACGGCGCCGAGGAAGGTGAGTTTCATTCGGTCGATGGCCGCTGCGTGGCTGCGCGGGCGTCGCGCGGCTGTCAGGTCGTGGTCGTGCGTCGATCATTCGGCGCCGAGGTCGTGCAAGGCTGCGGAGTCGAGCACCGTGACACCGGGCTTCGCTTCGGCGACGCCGCGCACGAGCGCGCGCGCGACGGTGCCGGCATCGATCGGCCGCCAGGCCTTGGGGATCAGGCCGGCGATCGGCCGCACCAGCGCCAGCGTGATCACTTCAGCGGGCCGCGGCGCCTGCGCGAGGCTGGCGCGGTCGCCGCTCAGCAGCGAAGGGCGGGCGATGACGAGGCAGCGAAAGCCCACGCCTTCAAGCGCCGCTTCCATCTCGCCCTTGGTGCGGCTGTAGAAGTTCGACGAGCGCGCATTGGCGCCGAGCGCCGAGACGACCCCGAAATGCGTGACGCCGGCCGCCACCGCGGCGCGCGCGAACGCCAGCACGGCTTCGAAGTCGATGGCGCGGAAAGCCGCCTGCGAGCCGGCGACCTTGATGGTGGTGCCCAGGCAGCAGAAAGCCCACTTCGCCTGCGGGAGCGGCGGCAGGGCGGTGAAGTCGACGACGTGCACGCGCTGCGCCGGCGACGACGCGCTCACCTTGCGGCGAACCAGCAGGTGCAGCGGCTCGGGCCCCGGCCACTGCGCTGCCAGCGCGCGGCCGACGAGGCCGGTGGCGCCTGCGAGGAGGGCGGGTTGCCTTTTGGCTGCGGCGGAAGCGGGCATGGCGCGAGGGTAGCGCATGCGTGACGTGGGTCGCTTCGCCAAGCCGCCGCGCGTGTGCTTGCCCGACCTCTACACCAGCGACGCGGCCACCACGCGCGCCTGGTCCTGGAACAACCTTGCCACCGGACTCAACTCCCGACCGCGAAGCGTTGCGATCAGCGTCGGCACCTGCCAGCTCGGCAGCTCGATCTGCAGCGCCTTCACGGCGCCCCGGCCGGGGCAAAGGCGCAGGAGGGAAGCGTTCGCCGGGCCGGGCGCGATGTGTGCGAGCTCACCGCGAGCGCCGCCCGGCGGCGCAGCAGCCTTCGCCGCTACCTGAACGCCGTCAGCACCCTCTCCAGCAGCATCGTGAACGGCTGCTGCAACGCCGGCAGCGTCAGCACGAGACCCAGCAGCCCCACGCCCAGCGTCACCGGGAAGCCGACGGCGAAGATGTTGATCTGCGGCGCCACGCGCGAGACGGCGCCGAGGACGAGGTTGACGAAGAGCAGCATCGTGACGAGCGGCAGCGCGATCCACAGGCCGGTGCTGAAGATCTCGGCCCCCCAGCGGTGCGGCTGCACCTGGCGCAGGAAGGCGAACGGCTCCGGGCCGACCGGGAACGCGTCGAAGCTTTGCGCCAGCGCGGCGATGACGATCAGGTGCCCGTTGATGACGATGAAGAGCCACGCGATCGTCGTGCCGAAGAAGCGCGAGCTGGGCGTCGCGGTGCCGGCGCTGATGGGGTCGAAGAAGCCGGCGAAGTTGAGGCCCATCTGCAGGCCCACCAGCTCGCCGGCGAACTCGACCGCGGCGAAGACGAGCCGCACCGAGAAGCCGAGCGCCAGCCCGATGACCATCTGTTGCGCCACCAGCGGTGCGGCAGTTGCGCATCGAGTCCAGCGCCACCAGGCGGCGGCGCCGGCAGAGTGGCCTGGTGCGGCGGCGGCGATGAACGCCGCCAGCGCGACCCGCACGCGCATCGGCACGTTGCGCTGGCCGAGCACCGGCAGCGCGCTGAACAGCGCCAGCGCGCGCAGGAACGGCCACAGGAGCGGCGTCAGCCAGGCGAGCAGCCGCGCCGGTGAAGGTGATCACGGTAGCGTCGGCGCCGCGCGGCGGGGCGCGGCGGTCGATGGCTCGTCAGCCCACCGCGGTGGGCAGTGCCATCAGCGTGCGCTGGATGTACTCCACCAGCGTCAGCGGCATCCACGGCCCGGCGAAGAGGAGTACCCACGACCGCGGCGACGACGCCGGCACGAACGACAGCGTCGCCTGCTGATCTGCGTCGCGGCCTGGAAGATGCTCACCAGCAGGCCGACGACGAGGACGACGCCGAGCACCGGCGCCGAGACGAGCAGCAGCATCGCACGTAGGCCCTGCTGGCCGGCGAGGACTGCTGGGCATCCATGGCGCTTCGAGGACTACGACGCCTACCACGCTGTCCCGGCCTGACAGCTGCAACTTTCATTTGGGCCAGCAAATGAAAAGCTACCCGGCTGCCGGGCCGGGACCCGGCGCATCGTGGAAGTAGAACAGCGCGCCTGCCAAGCGGGCGACAGGCAACTCGCCCCGGCATGTCGAGCAACATCGCGCCTCCGCTACGTGGCGAACGAAGCCGCCAGCGAGCCGAGCAGCAGGTTCCAGCCGTCCGCCAGGACAAACAGCATCAGCTTGAACGGCAGCGCCACCAGCACCGGGCTCAGCATCATCATCCCCAGGCTCATCAGCACGCTGGCGACGATCATGTCGATGATGAGGAACGGGATGAAGATCATGAAGCCGATCTGGAAGGCGCTTTTCAGCTCGCTGGTGACGAACGCCGGCACCAGCACCGACAGCGGCACGTTCTCTCCCTTCACTTCGGCCGGCAGCTTCGCCAGCCGCGCGAACAAGGCCACGTCGCTCTTGGCGAGTCTGCTTGAGCATGAACTCGCGCAACGGCTTGGCGCCTTCGCTCAGCGCCTGCTCGGCCGGCAGCGTGCCGGCGGCGTAGGGCGTCCACGCCTGCGCGTAGATCTTGTCGATCGTCGGGCTCATCACGAAGAAGGTGAGGAAGAGGCTCAAGCCCACGATCACCTGGTTCGGCGGCGCTGCCTGCGTCCCGAGCGCCTGCCGCACCAGCGACAGCACGATGACGATGCGCGTGAACGCCGTCATCAGCAGCAGCACTGCCGGGATGAACGAAAGCGCGGTGAAGAACAGCAGCGTCTGCACCGGCACCGAGTAGGTGGTACGCTGGGCCCTGGCCGATGATGAGCGGCAGGCTGCCGGTGCCTGCGGCCGGTGCGGTGGCCGCGGGCTGGGGTGAACGCCGGCAGGCGAAGACGAGCGTGCCGATCACCAGCAGCAGCAGTTGCAGGGCGCGCGCCGTCGTGGTCGCGCCGCGCCGCTGGCGAAGAAGCAGGCGGCGGAGCAGATGCTCAATGGCCATGCGGTCGTCACCGCCTTGCCCGCGCAGGCGGCCGAGCAACTGCGCGAAGGTCGCCGAAGCCGGGCCGTGCGGCGGCACCGGGTCGTCGACGGCGCCGGGGATCGTCGGCGGCACCGGCGTCAGCGCCGTCATCGTGTGCAGCGTGGCGATGGCCGAAGGCGTCACGCCGAGCACGAGCCACAGCTTCTCGTCGCCGCGGCCCACTTCCACCGTCACCAGCTTCTGCGAAGCCGACAGCGGCAGCACCGCCACCGCGCGCGGCGTGCCCGCTGCGGCGGCCTGGCCGCCGAGCATCTGCGAGCGCTTGAAGAGCCACAGCAGCAGCGGGATCGAGGCCAGGATGGCCACGAACCACAGCACCGCCGTCCAGTTCATTCCCATGTGTCGTCAGAGTTCCGTTCGGTCGTCCGTCGCGCTTCGTTGTTTCAGGTGCGCGAGAGCCGGCGCATGCGCTCGCTCGGCGTCACGATGTCGGTGAGGCGGATGCCGAACTTCTCGTTGACGACGACGACCTCGCCTTGCGCGATGAGGAAGCCGTTGACGAGCACGTCCATCGGCTCGCCGGCCAGCGTCTCCAGCTCCACCACCGAGCCCTGCGCGAGCTGCAGGATGTGCTTGATCGGCACCCTTGTCCGGCCCAGCTCGACGGTGAGCTGCACCGGGATGTCGAGGATCATGTTGAGGTCGTTGCCGCTCGCCTGCGCGCCGGCACCCGAACTCGGGCCGAAGTTGGTGAAGCTGGCCGGTGCCACGCTTTCCACCGCCACTTCGCTGGCCACCGCGCTGCCGCCATCGCCGCCGCCCTTGCTCTCGGCCAGCGCCGCGGCCCATTCGGCGGCCATCTTGTCTTCTTCGGTCATGTTGCCGCCGGCGGCGGCGGCTGCATCAGCTGCCATGTTGCGACTCCGCGAGCCAGCTCAGGTTGGAATGGGTCACCAGGCGGTCCACCTTCAGCGCGTAGCGGTTGTTCGAGGTGCCGTAGTGGCACTCGAACACCGGCACGCCGTCGACGGTGGCCTGGATCACGGGTTCGAGATCGAGCTCGATGAAGTCGCCCGGCTTGAACGACAGCAGCTGCTCGACGGTGGCCGGCGCCTTGGCCAGCTCGGCGACCAGCTCGACCTCGGCGCTCTGGATCTGGTGCTCGAGCAGGCGGATCCAGCGCTTGTCGGGCTCGGCCGAGTCGCCCTGCATCGACGAATACAGCACGTCGCGGATCGGCTCCAGCGTGCTGTAGGGCAGGCAGAAGTGCACCGAGCCCGAGACCTCGCCGATCTCGAGCGTGAACGCGGTCGAGACGACGATCTCGCTCGGCGTGGCGATGTTGGCGAACTGCGGCTGCATCTCCGAGCGCTGGTATTCCAGGTCCACGGGGTAGATGCCGCCCCAGGCGCGGCGGTACTCGCTGATGATCGTCTCGACCAGGCGGTGGATGATGCGCAGCTCGGTGGGGCTGAAGTCGCGCCCCTCGATGCGCGTGTGGAACTTGCCCACGCCGCCGAAGAGCGAGTCGATCACCGCGAACACCAGGCTCGGGTCGCAGACGATGAGCCCGGCGCCGCGCAGCGGCTTCACCGAGACGATGTTGAAGTTCGTCGGCACGACGATCTCGCGCAGGAAGGCGCTGAACTTCTGCACCTTGATGCCGCCGATGGCCACCTCGGGGCTCTTGCGGATGAGGTTGAAGATGCCGATGCGGATGTTGCGGGCGAAGCGCTCGTTGATGATCTCCATGGTCGGCATGCGACCACGGACGATGCGCTCCTGGCTGGCCAGGTTGTATTCGCGGATGCCGCCCGAAGGCTGCTCCTCCTGCTCGAGCTTCTGGCTCTCGCCGGTGATGCCCTGCAGCAGGGCATCGACTTCGTCCTGGCTGAGGATCTGCTGATTCACTGGACGATGAAGCTGGAGAAGTGCACGGCGCGGATCGGCAGCTCGACGGCCTTCTTCTTCTTCTTGCCCTTCTTCGGGTCGGCCTTGCCGGCCGCGCCTTCGCCTTCGTGCGCGGGCTCTTCGTCGTCGACCTCGGCGCCGAGCACGCGCGAGGTCTCGCGCTGCACTTCGCGCGCGAGCTTGAGCTTGCCTTCGCGGTCGATGAGCTGCGCGGCGGTCTTGTCGGCCAGCACCATCAGCACCGAGTGGCGGATGGCCGGCATGTAGGCCTTGATCTGGTCGCCGAGCTTGGCGTCGGCGATCTCCAGCGTCATGCCGATCTGCGCGTAGCGCTCGGCTTCCTTGTCGGCGAGGTTGACGATGAAGGGCTCCAGCGGCACGAAGGTCGGCACCGCCTTCGGGTCGTGCTTGGCCGGCGCGGAGTGCTTGCCGGGCTTGGCGGCTTCCGAGGTCTCGGCTGCGTCTTCGTCGCCTTCGGCATCGGCCGGCTTCTTCTTCAGGAGGAAGAACGCGCCACCGCCGACGAGCGCCAGCACCAGCACGGCGGCGACGATGAGGATCAGCGTCTTCTTGCTCTTGGCCGGCGCCGCAGGGGCGTCGGCAGGAGCAGCAGCGGCAGCAGCGGTGTTGGCCATGGCAGGGCGGTCTTCCGATCAGGCGGGTGGCAGGTACGGCGCCCCGCGGCGCCTGATGGGGCGCCCGGACCGCGCGCGTGTTGCCACGGATCAGGAAAATTCTGCGCGCCGCTTGAGCGCCCCGATGCGCCGATAAGCGCGGCGAAAGCTGCCGTCTCGCGGACGGCGCCGCTGCCCGCCGCGCGCCTCAGGCCACGAGGTCGACGATGCCGCGCTGGCGCGACCAGCGGCCGCCGTCGACGGCCGCTGACGCCGTGGTGCCCGCGCGGCCGTTGCCGTTCGTGCCGGCAAGACCGCTGGCGGCGGCGCCGTTCGCAGGGCCTTCGCCGTGGCCGGCCTGCCGGCCGGCGAGGCTGCCGCCGAAATCCTGCGTCGGCCGCTCGAACACGCCGCCGCCGGCGAGCGTGATGCCGCCATCGGCCAGCTGGCTGGCCAGCGTCGGCAGCGCCTGTTCCAATTGCCTGCCGCGTGGCGGGCAAGGTCGGCCGCCAGGCGCACCTGCGCCGCACAACCCTTCGAGCTGGATGCGCACGAGCACCGGCCAGTTCCTGCGGTTCAGGTGCAGCTTGGCCTGCTGCACGCCTTCGCGCACGAGCACGCTGACCTGCGCGCCAGGAGTTCGCGACCGAAGCCCTCGCTGCCGGGGGCGGCTTTCGAGCATCGCTTCATGGCGCACCGGGCCCGCGTCGGTGGGTGACGCGGCGGCGGTGGCGCCGGTGCCGGTCATGCCGGCCCGCGCCGGACAAGCCGGCCAGCAGGTCGGTGAAGTTCCCGGGCGCGCCAGCATGTGCCCGTCCTTGCGACGGCGGCTGTGGTTGCGTCGGTGCCGTTCATGCTGCCCGAGCCCGATGCCATGGCTGCGGCCGCGGCGCTAGCCGCATCGGTGGCGCCGGCACGCAGTTCGGCGGCGCCTGCGCCGAGCGCCGCGGCGCCGTTGCGGCCGGCGGCATGGGTGCCGCGCTGGCGGCTGCGCCGGAGATGCGCACTGCTTCCTCGCCGGCAGCGCCTTCAGCGCTGCCGACATCGATGCGCCCGGTGCGGCGGACAGCGCCACGCGCTTCGCCGCCGCTGCCGGCGGATGCTTCTTCTGCGAATTCGCTGCCGGCGCGCGCGCAGCGTCGCTGCCGCGCCGGCACCGGCTGCGACGTCGGTGCCGATGCCTTGCTGAGCCGTCACGTCGCCCTCGGCCTTGTGCCTTTGCGGCATGGCCTGTTGCGGTGGTACCGGCGGCCCACTTTTCGCTGGCAACCTCGTCGCCAGCCTTGTCGGCCTTCCGCGCCGCCCTTGGCCGCCTGCCGGCCGCTGGCCACTGCTGTGCCGCGGTAGCCGTGGCGTCGGCATCGTCGCTGCGCGTTGCGGCGCCTTCATGGCGCCCTGCGTTGGCCGCCGCCGCGGCCTGGCGCCGCGCCGCTTCGGCAACGCGCTGGGCCGTGCCTGGCGCCGTCGCGGCGCTGCGCGCGGCGGCCGTTCGATCCGTTCGCGCCGTTCACGTGCCGTTCGCACCGCTGCTTGCCGTTCGCAGCGTCCGCGCCTTCGCGCGTGCGTTCGCCGGTGCTGGCCGGCTCGTCGCGGTGTTCGCTGCGCTCGCCGCCCTCGGCGCGTTCGAGGCGCGCGAGGTTGCTCGGCAGGCGCTGGTGCCGGCGCCGCGCGATGGCCTTCGTTCGCTGCCAGCCGCGCTTCGCCTCGCGCGCGCGAAGGGCAGGGCGCCTTCGCTGCCGCCCAGGCCGGCGCGGCGCCGTTGCCGGCGGGCGCCATCAGCGGCGCAAGGCTGTTCAACGGCGAAGCGGAGATGAGTTCGGGTTCATGGTGCGAGTCAGCGGCTTCTTGGTCAGGCTCTTGTCTCTTGCGCGGGCGGTTCGCCGGCGGCGGGACGCTTGCTCAGTGCTTGCGCGCCGAAGTCGAACGTGGCGCGGCCGTAGCTCAGGCGCAGCGCCGCCTCGTCGGCCAGCGCTGTTCGCTGCGCAGCGCCGCCCGCTGCTGTTCCCCGGCCTTGCCGCTCGATGGCTTCTTCCGCGCGGCCGCGCACTCGCGTTCTGCACCAGCGCCGCGCAGCACCGCCTGCTGTTCAGCGTCGCGAGCTGCGCGCTGCTGCTCGGTGGCCTGGTCCAGCCGCTGCATGAAACCCTGGTGGCAGCGCACGGTTGATGGTGGCGCTCTTGCCGTTCAACGCCGGCGCGCGGCGGCGGTAGTCCTCGCGGTAGGCGTGCGGCTGGTCGGCCTGCGCGCGCTGCGCCTGGCGCGCCACCGTCGTCGACGCAGCATGCGCGCCAGCGCTGCGTCGCGCTCGTTCTCGGCTTGTTCGAGCAACGGGGAAGCGTTCCAGACATGGGGTTCGGTGGGAGCTGATCAGGAAAACGGAGGAGATTCGCCGGCAGCGTGCGGCCGGTCACGTCAAGCCACCAGCGACTGCAACCGCGCGCGGCACTCGGCCAGCGGCGCGCTCGTGCATGTCCTGCTGCAGGAAGGTGTTCAGCTGCGGCGCCAGGCGCACGGCGATGTCGAGTTCGCTGTCGTGCCCGGCCTGGTAGGCGCCGATCTGCGGAGGTCAGCGCGCCTTCGTCAGCTTGGCCAACAGCTGGCGCATGCGGCGCGCTGCCTGCTGCTGCGGCCGCGGCGCCACGGCCGTCATCACGCGCGAGATCAGGCGCTCGACGTCGATGGCCGGGAAGTGGCCGCTCTCTGCCAGCTCGCGCGAGAGCACGATGTGGCCGTCGAGGATGCCGCGCGCCGCGTCGGCGATCGGGTCCTGCGGGTCGTCGCCCTCGGTGAGCACGGTGTAGAAGGCGGTGATCGAGCCCTGGCCCGAGTTCGCCCCATGCCGTTGCCGCTGCGCTCGACGAGCTGCGGCAGCTTGTCGAGCAGCTCGGTGGAATGGCCGCGCGTGGCCGGCGGCTCGCCGATGGCAAGGCGATCTCGCGCTGCGCCATCGCGTAGCGCGTCCAGGCTGTCCATCAGCAGGAACTGCATGCTTGCCGCGGTCGCGGAAGTGCTCGGCGATGGCGGTGGCGTAATGCGCGCCTTGCAGCCGCACGAGCGGCGGCGCGTCGGCCGGCGCGGCGACGACGACGCTGCGCGCCAGGCCCTCGGCTTCGAGGATGTCCTCGATGAACTCCGCCGACCTCGCGGCCGCGCTCGCCGATGAGGCCGACGACGACCAGACGTCGGCGGCCGTGTAGCAGGCCATCATCCCCAGCAGCACGCTTTTCCCCACGCCGGTGCCGGCAAAAGCCCAGCCGCTGGCCACCAGCCGACGGTGAGCAACGCGTTGATGGCGCGCACGCCGGTATCGAGCAGCGTGCGCACGGGGTCGCGGTCCATCGCGTTGATCGGACGGCGCACCATCGGCTCGGGCAGCACGCGCGTGAGTTCGCCCAGGCGGTCGAGCGGAGCGGCCCTGCGAATCGACGACGCGGCCGACCCTTCGCCCATCGGCAGGTGCAGGCCGCGGTCTTCGCTGCGCCGCCACGGGTGCGCGAAGCGGCACTCGCCAGCCGCGGCAGCACCTGCGGCGCCGCGCGCAGCGACGCGCCGCACCGCTCGCCGCCGAGCCCGTGCACTTCGCCCGTTGGCATCCAGAAGCGCGGTCGCCGTTGAAGCCGGCGCACGCCTGCCGCGCCTGCAACCTCGGCCAGCACCGGCGGCACGCTGCGCGCCGGTGGCCGAAACCGTGCCGCCGTGCACTCGCACACGCACCCACCGGCGCGCGCATAGCCGCTTCGAGCACGAGGCCGGTGACGCGCAGCAGCAGGCCCTCGCTCGCCAGCGGCTGCGGCAACGCCGGCCCTGCTCGGGCAGCGCCTGCATCCAGCGCGACCAGCGCTGCTCGCGCTGGCCGAGGCGGTCGCTGGTGATTTCACGCAGGTCGGCGCCGAAGGTGCGTTCACGCGTCCGGCCCTTGCGCGGCGGGCTCGTCGCCACCTTGGTCTCCGGCGCGGCCACCGTGGCCGGCAGGGCCGGCGGCACCCGCCCCGTCGGCGGCGATGCCGGCGGCGGCCTGTTCCCAGCGCCGCGCGATGGCGGCGTCGACATGGCCGACATCGCTGTCGATGCGCACACCGCCGCGTTCGACGGCGGTGTCGGCGATGAGCCGCGCGCCGCGCGCTGCCAGCGTCTCCTCGGCACCGGCGGCGATGAAGGCGGCAGGTCCGCCTGCGGATGCGCCAGCACGGTGATGTGCTTGGCCGAGAGCATCACCGCGCCGAGCGCTTCGGCGCCACGCGAGCCACCAGCGCCGGGCGCGTGACGAGTTCGCTGCGCACCACTTCGCGCGCCAGCTGCAAGGCCGTGCGTGCCCCCGGCGTGTCGGCGAGCTGCTCGTCCATCGCCGCGAGCTGGCGATCGAGGCGTCGAGTAGCATGCCACCTGGGCTGTGGCCTGCGCGGCGAACTGCTGCTTGAAGTTCTCGGTGCCGCCAGGCCGTCGCGGTAGCCGTCCTGGTAGCGCCCCGCCTTGTACGTTGCGTGCGGCACCACGCGGGCGTGCCACTCGGCGGCGGTGGGCTCGGGTGCGGCCGCAGTAGCGGCGGCATGCGCCGCTGCGCTGGCGCGGTCGGCCGGCGTGGCGCCAGTCCCGTGGTTCACGCCGGCGTTGCCGAAGCTGCCCGGGCGCCAGCTCGCCCTCGCCAGTTCTTCGCGCGGGATGAAGCGGGTGTAGGCGTTTGCCGGCTTCCGCACCCGGCGCCGCATGACCATTGCGCGGCAGCGGCTTCGTGGGGCCGGAAGGGCCGGAACTCATCACGGCCATCACTCCATACGGTCTTGCGTTCGATGGCATAGAAACCGTTCGGGCTGAGGTATCGAAGCCCCACGCGGCGCCCTTCGATACCTCGGGGCGAACGGAAGATTGGCTCGCACGAACTTGAATGGCCGAACACAAAGCCGTATCGGGGGTCAGGTGGAACGTCATGTACGAACTGCTCGTCGCCGCCGCCGGCGGCACGATCTGCCCTTCGTCGACGAGGCGGCGGATGATCTTGAGCATCTCCTTCTGCTCGGCTTCCACTTCCGACAGGCGCACCGGGCCGCGCGACTCGAGGTCTTCCTTCAGCGTCTCGGCGGCGCGGCTGGACATGTTCTTGAACACCTTCTCGCGCATCGCCGGCGTGGCGCCCTTGAGGGCGATGACGAGCGACTCGCTCTGCACTTCCTTCAGCAGCGCCTGGATGCCCTTGTCGTCCACCTTCTCGACGTCGTCGAAGGTGAACATGTTGTCCATGATCTTCTGCGCCAGGTCGTTGTCGGCCTCGCGCACGAAGTCGAGCACGCTCGTCTCGACCGAGCTGCCGAGCATGTTCAGGATCTCGGCCGTGGCCTTGATGCCGCCGAGGTTGGCCTTCTTCGTGCGGTCGCCGCCGGCGAGCACGCGGCTCATCACCTCGTTCAAGTCCTTCAGCGCCGTGGGCTGGATGCCGTCGAGCGTGGCGATGCGGATCATCACCTCGTTGCGCTGGCGCTCGCCGAAGAGCTTCAGGATGTCGGCGGCCTGGTCGTACTCGAGGTGAACGAGGATCGCGGCGACGATCTGCGGGTGCTCGTTGCGCAGCAGTTCGGCCACCGAGGCCGGGTCCATCCACTTCAGGCTCTCGATGCCGGTGACGTCGCTGCCTTGCAGGATGCGGTCGATCAGCAGGTTGGCCTTGTCCTCGCCGAGCGCCTTGCGCAGCACGCTCTTGACGTACTCGTTGGTGTCGGCCACCAGCATGTGCTCGCTGGCGGCCACGCTCTCGAACTTCTCGAACACCGTCTCGACGCGCTCGCGCGGCAGCGCGCATCTTGGCGATCGTCTCGCCCAGGCGCTGCACTTCCTTCGGCGAGAGATGCTTGAAGATCTCGGCCGCCTCCTCCTCGCCCAGGCTCATGAGCAGGATGGCGGCGTTCTCCAGGCCTTCGTCGTCGAGGGCGGCCATGGTCGGTGTTCCGTCAGGCCTCGCCGTTGACCCAGCCGCTGCCTGCACGATGTTGGCCACCACCGCCGCGGGGTTGTCCTTCGCCGGGCGGCGCGCTGCTTCCAGCCGCTGCTGCGGGGCCGGCCTTCGAGCAACGGCGGCGCCAGCAGTTGCCGTCGACGTCGGGCCGTCGCCACCGCCGACCACCTCGTTGAGCTGCGCGCCGGGCGGCGGCGCGGGCGGCGCGAACATCGCCTTCAACGCCGGCTTGATGAGCGCGAAGACGATGATGAGACCGAGCAGCGACAGCGCCACCGGCGCCGCGGTGCTCTTGAGCAGGTCGACGAGCCACGGCTGCTGCCACAGCGGCGTGTTGTCGGCGGCCGGCGCCGGCTCGGTGCGGAAGGGCGCGTTGATGACCTTCACCTGGTCGCCGCGCTCGCTGGAAAAGCCGATGCCCTGCTGCACGAGCGCGGTGAGCTGCTCGAGTTCCTTCTCGGTCAGCGCGACCGAGGTCGTCTTGCCCTTGGCGTCGGTGACCGAGCGGTGGTTGACGACGACGGCCGCCGAGGAGGCGTTTCGCCTGGCCGACGGCGGCGCGTGACGGTGACGGTCTTGTCGAGCTCGTAGCGCGTGGCGCCTTCGCGGCTGGCGCTCATGCCGGCTGCACCGCCGCCTGCGGCCTGCAAGGGTGCCGAAGCGCCGGTGATCAGCGCCGTGGCGTTCGACCGGCGGCTGGTTGCTCGTGGCGCCGGGAACGCCGGCCGGCGTGGCGCTGCCCGGCTGCGTGCTCTCCTGCGTGCGCTGCTCGCGGATGGCGATGCGCGCGTCGGCGCCCTGGTTCGGGCGCCAGGCCTCGGCCGTCTGCATCACCTGCGAGAAGTCGATGTCGGCGGTGACGCTGGCGCGTACGTTGTCGCGGCCCACCACCGGCTCCAGCAAGGCGAGGATGCGGCGCAGGTGGCCGGCTTCGATGTCGCGGCGGTACTGCAGCTGCGAGCCGTCGAGGCCCTCGGCGCCTTCGCCCTCGGTGGCCGGCTGGCCCGACAGCAGCGCGCCGCTGTTGTCGATGACGCTCACGGCCTTCGGGTTCAGCTCGGGCACGCTGGAAGACACGAGGTGCACGATGCCGGCGATCTGGCTGCGTTCGAGCGTGCGGCCGGGGTGCAGGTTGAGCACGACGCTGGCGCTGGGCTTCTGCTGCTCGCGGAAGAAGCCGTTCTGTTGCGGGATGGCCAGATGCACGCGCGCCGACTGCACCGAAGCCAGGCTCTGGATCGTGCGCGTCAGCTCGCCTTCGATGGCGCGCTGCACGTTCATGCGCTCCTGGCCTTGCGTCTGCCCGAAGGGCGACTTGTCCAGCAGCTCGTAGCCGGGGCCGCTGCCGGCGCCGGCGCCAGCGCCGCCACTCGGCAGCCCGGCCGCGGAGAGCTTCATGCGCAGCTCGTGCACGCGCGAGGCCGGCACCATCAGCGCGCCGCCCGCTTCGCTGAAGCGGTAGGGCACGTTCATCTGCGCCAGGCGCTCGATGACCTGGCCGCCGTCCTTCTCCGAGAGGCTCGGGAACAGCACGCGCCAGTCGGAATCACGCGCATTGCCGGCCAGCAGCACGAGCACGGCCACCAGCGCCGCGAGGCCGGCCATTGCCATCCACTGCGTTCGCGAAGGCAGGGCGCGCCAGCGCTCGACGAAGCCGCTCGGCGCGGCGGCGATGGCGCCCTGGCCCGGCGTGGCCAGGCTGGCATGGGGGACGGTCGCGACGGAAGTGCTGCTGTCCATGCGAGTCGTTGCGGCGGGCTGTTGTGGCGGGCACGCAGAACGGCCCGCTTTGTTCGAGAAGTTGCGGCGCATTGTTCGGGTGCGCCGGCCGCGGCGGTGGCAGGAGAAGGCGCGCAAAGCCAGCCCTCTTCCTCCCCTGTAGGCGGGGCCGGCCGCCTACAGTGCAGCCACCGTGAAAAGCGCATGAACCGCTGCCCCGCTGCTGCCCAGGAACTCAGGCGATGGTCACCGAAGTCCGCATGAAGCCGTTCGACTTTCAGGCCGCGCTGGCACGCGCCGGCCTGCTGCCCAACGGCATGCCGCGCGTCGATGGGGCGAACGGTGCCGGCGGCGGCGGCTTCAAGACGGCAATGGCGCAGGCGCTGCAAGGCGTGAGCCAGCAGCAGCTCGAAGCGCAGCGGCTGCAGCGCGAGCTGACGCTGGACAACCCGGCCGTCAGCGTCGAGGAGACGATGCTGGCGATGCAGAAGGCGAACATCGGCTTCCAGGCGGCGCTGCAGGTGCGCAACCGGCTGCTGTCGGCCTACACGGACGTGATGAACATGCAGGTGTGAGCGGGCCCGCGCCCGGCCGGGCCCCGCGGCGCCTCAATCCACCTTGGCGCCGGAGTCCTTGATGATCTTCCCCCACTTCGCCGACTCCGCCTGCAAGAAGGTGCCGAAGGGCATCGGCCCGCCGCCTGCGATCTGCATTCCGAGGCCCTTGAGCCTTTCCTGAACGTCAGGCATCTGCAGCGCCTTGCCCACCTCGCTGTTCAACCGCGCGACCACCTCGCTCGGCGTGCCGGCCGGGGCGAACAGCCCGAACCACTGCAGCGCCTCGAAGCCGGCTAGTCCCGAAGCCGCCACCGTGGGCAGCTGCGGCGCCACGGGAGAGGGCCTGGCGTCGGTCACCGCCAGCGCGTTGAGCTTGCCCGCCTGGACATGCGGCAGGAAAGCCACCGCGGTGCCGAAGGCCAGGTGTACGCGGCCGGCCACCAGGTCCAGCGTCATCGGCGTGTCGCCCTTGTACGGAACGTGCTGCATGTCCACGCCGGCCAGCGAGCGGAAGTATTCGGCAGTCAGGTGCGAGACGCTGCCGTTGCCGGTGGAGCCGTACATCACCTGCCCGGGCCGCGACCGCGCGTAGGCCACGAACTCGCCGACGTTCTTCGCCGGCACGGAGGGGTGCACCACCATCAGGATGGTGGCGGTGCCCAGCAGGATGACGGGCGTGAAGTCGCGCACCGGGTCGTAGGGCAGCTTGGGGTACAGGCCGGGGGCGATGGCGTGCGTGCTGCTCGTGCCCATGAGGACGGTGTAGCCGTCGGGGGCCGCCTTGGCCACCACGTCCGAACCGGCGGTGCCGCCGGCGCCGGCCCGGTTGTCCACCAGCACCGGCTGGCCCAGCGACTGCGCGATCTTCTCGCCGATCAGGCGGGCCACGACGTCGGTGGAGCCGCCGGGCGGGAACGGCACCACCAGGCGCACGGGCCGGGTGGGCCAGGACTGCGCCAGCGCGCCGCCGGCGGCCACGGTCAAGGCCACGGCGGCAGCAGCAGCGGCAGCAGCGCGGCGGGTCGGAAGCAAGGGCACGCGATGACTCCTTCGACGAGACGACAAGGGCGGGGTCAGGCGCTCGCGTGCTGCACGCCCGCAGGCGCGGCGGCCGGTGCGCCGAGCAACTCGCACGCGATCTGCTGCGCGGTGCCAAGGGAATCGGTCAGGCCGAGGTGGCCGTGGCCCGTGGCGACCCACAGGCCGCGGCGGCCGGGCGCCGGGCCCACCACCGGCACCGAGTCGGGCATGCAGGGGCGGTGCCCCATCCAGGTGGTGGTGGCGATGCCCTCGAGGTGGCGGAAGTTCTGCCGCGCGATGCGCGCCAGCACCGCGGCGCGGCGTTCGTCGGGCGGTGCCCGCAGCCCGCCGATCTCCACGGTGCCGCCCACGCGCAGGCCCTCCTCCATGGGCGTGACGAACACCTTGCGGTCGGCCAGCACGACGGTGCGCGAGACGACTTCGCGCGCGCCCTGGAACTGCACGTGGTAGCCGCGCTGGCTTTCCAGCGCCAGCTGCACGCCCAGCGGCGCCAGCAACTGGCGGGACCAGGCGCCGGCGGCCACCACGGCGTGCTCGAAGGTCATGCCGTCGGCATCGCCGGCGGCTTGCAGGCGCCACTGGCCGGCCACCGGCGCCAGCCGCGCCACGTGGCTGCGCAGGACGCGGCCGCCCGCGCGGGTGTAGGCGGCCGCCATCGCCTGCACGTAGCGCAGGGGATTGAGGATGGTCGCCTGGTCCGCCAGGAACATGCCCACCGTGTAGCGCGCCGACACGTTCGGCTCCAGCGCCGCGATGCCGTCGCGGTCCAGCCGCTGCGCCCGGAATCCGTAGGCCTCGCGCAGGCGCCAGCCGCCGCTGTCCTTCGCCAGCGCCGCCGCGTCGGGGTACAGGTGCAGGTGGCCGCGCTTCAGGAACAGCTCGGGCACGCCGAGCTCGCGCGTCATCGCCTCGTGTGCTTCCAGCGCGCCGGTGTGCAGGCGCGCCAGCCGGGCCGCGGCGGCCGTCACGCGGGCCGGTCTCGCCGAGGCGGCGAAGCGCAACAGCCACGGCAGGGCGCGCAGCAGGTAGCGCGGCGGCAGGTACAGCGGGCTCTCGCCGTCGAGCAGCATGCCGGGCACCGAGGAAAGCACGCCCGGCATCGCCAGCGGCGCGACCGACGCCGGGCTCACTGCCCCGGAGTTGCCGAAGCTGCAGCCGTGCCCGGGCGGCTCGCGGTCCACCAGGGTGACTTCAGCGCCGCGCTTGCGCAGCGCCAGCGCGATGCTGGTGCCGACGATGCCGGCACCGATCACGACGACGCGGGGATGGGTGCCGGTCATGATGGGCTTCAGCGCGCCCGCGGCCGCTTGTCGGAGACGATGCGGCCGTCCTTCACGACGAGCCGCAGGCGCCGCACGTTGTGGATGTCCTCCAGCGGGTTGGCCGCCAGCACGATCAGGTCGGCGATCTTGCCCACCTCCACCGTGCCCAGTTCGTCGCCCATGCCGCAGACGGCCGCGCCGTCGCGGGTGGCAGCCAGCAGCGCCTGCCAGGGCGTGGCGCCGTCGCGCACCCACAGGCCCAGCTCCAGCAGCGCGGCGTCCTTCAGTGGCCGGATGTCGGAGCCCAGCGCCATCTTCACGCCGGCCTTCAGCGCCTTGGCGAAGCCGGCCTGGTGCACGCCGGCGGCCGCGTCGGCGCGGCAGCACAGCGCGTGCGCCAGGTTGCGGTTCTTCACCCAGCGCTGCTCCCAGTCGTTGCTGGCCTGGCTGGGCGTGAGGTGGCTGATCGACAGCGTCGGCACGTACCAGGTGCCGTGCTCGAGGAACAACTCGATGCACTCGTCGTCCAGGATGTAGCCGTGCTCGACGCTGTGCGCCCCCAGCCGGATGGCGGCCTTGACCGCCGCCGGGTTGGTGGCGTGCGCCATCACCTTGAACTCGCGCAGCTTGCAGATGTCGAAGGCGGCCTTGAGCTCGTCCTCGAGGAGGAAGCTGTGGCGGTGCAGGTCCCAGGGCGGACCCATGATGCCGCCGGAGAGGTTCAGCTTGATGTGGTCGACGCCGTTCTTGATCTGCTCGCGGATGGCTTTCACCCAGCCGTAAGGGCCGTCGACCTCGAGCGCGTGGCCCGAGGTGAGGAAGTGGCCGCCGGTGGTGGTGAGGAAGTGGCCGCAGGCGAACAGGCGCGGTCCCAGGTGCTGGCCCGAGTCGAAGGCGCGCTTCCACGCCACGTCCATGAAGTGGTGCGCGCCGGCCGAGCGCAGGCCGACGATGCCCGAGTCGAGCAAGGCCGCCTGGAGCCGGTTGCCGAACAGCGTGACCTGCTCGGGCAGCGACATGTCCGCGAGCGAGGGGAAGTAGTCGGGATGGATGTGCGCGTCCCACAGGCCCGGCAGCAAGTAGGCGCCTTCCAGCGGCACGACCTCGGCGTCGCCCACCGCCGGCACTTCGCCGCCGCGGAAGATCTCCTTGATGCGGCCGTCCTCCAGCAGCACGGCGCAGCCGTGCTGCGGCCGCGGCTCGACGCAGTCGATCAGCGTGGCATCGGTGAGCAGGGTTCTCATCGGTTCTCCGCGCAATGCGTCACTCGGCGACGATGCCCACCTTGCCCGCGAGGTCCTTCCACCGGTTCACTTCGCCCTGCACGAAGCGCCCGAAGTCCTCGGGCGCCTGCGGCGAAGGCACGATGCCGCGGTCGGTGAAGGCGCGGGCCAGCTCGGGCGATTTCAGCGCCGCCACGGTCTCGGCGTGGACGCGTTCCACGACGGCGGCCGGCGTGCGGGCCGGGGCGAAAAGCCCGAACCAGGTGCCGCCGGTGAAGGCGCCGAGGCCGGCTTCGGCGAACGTGGGCACCTGCGGCGCGCCGGGCAGCCGCTCGCGCGTGGCCACCGCCAGCGCGCGCAGGCGGCCGGCGCGCACGTGCTCCAGCACTGCCGGCGGGGTATCGAAGGTGTAGTTCACCTGGCCGCCGATAAGGTCGGTGATCGACGGACCGCTGCCCTTGTACGGGATGTGCACCGCGTGGATGCCGGTGAGCGACTTGAACAGCTCGCCGGCGAGGTGGTTGGAGGTGTTGTTGCCGAACGAGGCGTAGTTCAGCTTGCCTGGGTTGGCCTTGGCGTAGGCGATGAACTCCGCCAGCGTGGTGGCCGGCACCGAGGGGTTCACGACCAGGAGGTAGGGCACCTGTCCCACCAGCGTGATCGGCAGCAGGTCGCGCACGGGGTCGTACGGCATGGCCTTCATGGTGATCGGCGCGATCGACACCTCCGGCGAGGCGGCCAGCAGCAGGGTGTAGCCGTCGGGCTCGGCGCGCGCGACCGACGCGGCTCCCACCGTGCCGCCGGCGCCGGCGCGGTTGTCCACCACCACTTGCTGGCCCAACCGGCGAGCGAGCTGCTCGGCGAGCAGCCGCCCGGCGACGTCGGTGCTGCCGCCGGGCGGATAGCAGACCACGATGCGCACCGCTCGCGCGGGCCAGGCGCCTTGCGCGAAGGCGGCGGCAGGCGCCAGCGTGGCGGCGCTGCCGAGCAGGAAAGTGCGGCGTTGCATGTGCGTCTTCTCCAGGCGGGCCGCGGCAGCGTTGACGGCAGCGTTGACGGCGGCGGGATCGGGAAAGCGCGCACTGTATGCGGCTGGCGTATCGGAACGCAATATGGGAATATTGCGATGCAATACTTCCCGGGAGATCCCCGTGCCCCGAACGATCACCGTGGCCGCGGCGCAGACCGGCAGCGTGCATGACGGCGACCTGCGCAACATCAGCGACGCTGCGCACGCCCTGCTGGACGAAGCCGGCCGCCAGGGCGTGCAGCTGCTCACCTTCTGCGAGCTCTTCCTCACGCCCTTCTTCGCCAACCGCCTGGTGGAAGACTTCGACCGCTGGTTCCTGCCCGAGGACCACGAGGTGCTGCTGCGGCTGCGCGAGCGGGCGCGCGGCCACGGCATCGCGCTGGTGCTGCCGTTCGCGGAGCGGGCCCGCGACGGCTACTTCAACAGCGCCTTCGTGTACGACGAGACGGGCCGCGAGGTGGGCCGCTACCGCAAGACGCACATCCCGGCCTACTTCCCGGCCGAGGGGCCCGGTGGCACCGGCAGCTACGAGAAGTTCTACTTCGCCCCCGGCGCCGCGCTGGACACCTTCGCTGTGTGCGGCACGCGCATCGGCATCCAGATCTGCAACGACCGCCTGTACCCGGAGGCTTCGCGCGTGCTGGCGCTGGCCGGAGCCGAGATGATCGTGATGCCGATCGCCTTCTCGACCTACGCCGACCCGGTGCAGCGCGCCTCCATCTGGGAAATCCCCTTGCGCGCGCGCGCCTACGAGAACGGCGTCTACGTGCTGGCCTGCAACCGCGTCGGCGTCGAAGGCCCGCGCCATCACCTGGGGCGCAGCATGGTGGTCGATCCGCGCGGCATGGTCGTCGCGGAGGCCAGCCACAGCGAGCCGCAGCTGCTGACTGCGCAGGCTGAGCTCGACTCGGTCGCCGCGGCGCGCAAGAAGTTCCCCTGGTGGCGCGACCGCCGCCCCGACCTGTACGGGCCGCTGGCGGGCGCGCGGTGAGGCCACGTCCGGGGCCCGCGCCGCCCGCCAGGCGCACCGCCTCTGCCGCCGAGGGCGACAGCCCGCTGTTCATCGCATCGCTGGCCAAGTGCTTCCAGGTGCTCGAGGCGCTCAACACCGCCGGCCGCGCGGTCGGGCTCACCGAGCTGGCGCAGCTGTCGGGCATCGACCGCAGCGGCGTGCAGCGCATCACCCACACGCTGCGGGTGCTGGGGTACCTGCGGCAGGATCCGGCGACACGGGCCCTGCGCCTGTCGGGCCGCATGCTGGAGTTCGGCCACACGGTGCTGGCCACCAACAGGTTGCGCGAGCGGGCACAGCCGCACCTCGAGGCGCTGAACCGGCGCACCGGCGAGACGGTGAACCTGATGGAGCCTGGAAGGCGACGAGATCGTCTACGTGGCCCGCTTCGCCAGCGTGCATGCGGTCAGTGTCGACCTGCACGTGGGCTCGCGCCTGCCGGCCTCTGCACCTGCCGCCGGGCGCGCCATCCTGTCGCGGCTGGACCCGGCCGAGGCGCAGGCGCGCCTGAAGTCCGCGCGCCGCAGCGCGATGACCGCGCGCACCGTGACCGACCTGGCCGGGCTGCGCGCGCTGCTGGAGCGCGCGCGCGAGGACGGTTACGCGCTGAACGACCAGGAAGCGTTCGTGGGCGACATCTCGGTGGCCGCGCCGCTGCTGGACACGCATGGGCAGCCGGTGGGGGCGATCAACATCGCCGTGCCTTCGCCGCGCTGGCAGCTCAACGACGTGCTGGCGCGGCTCGTGCCGGCGCTGCTGAAGACGGCCGCGGCCGTCAACCGCGAGATCCGCTTCTCTGAGAGCTGCGCGGTGGCGCGCGCCCGGCCGCAGCGCGGCGCGGCGACGTCGGCGCACCTGGGCACGCGCGTCGAGGCTCCCGCCGGGTCGCACACGCGCGCGCGGCCGAGGCGCGACACCTGCACCTGCAGCTGCCGGTCACCGGCGGCGAACACAGCAGCGACGACCGGGCTCGCCTGCCGTCGGCCTGCACTTGCACCGGCTGCGACTGCACGAGAGTCACGCCGGGGTGGTCCCCGGCCGGCACGCTCTTCAGTCGGCAGGCGGTGGCCGGGGTGACGCGGTGCCGGCGGGAGTCACGGCGCTGCACCGTCGTTGCCGCAAGGACAGCCCGGCGCGGTGGCCACCGACCAGCACCAGGCCGGGCCGCCGCTGTCCGCGGCACGCCCTTCGATGTGCAGCGCCTGGCCGCGCCGGGCGGCTTCGTGGCGGGCGTCGGCGATGTCGGCGGCCAGCATCTCGGCGGCGGTCTGGAGCCGTTCGCCGCGCAGGCGTGCGGCCATGCTCGGCAGCGCCAGCGCGCCCAGCACCGCCAGCACGGCCAGCACGACGGCCAGCTCGAGCAGCGTCAGGCCGCGCTGCGCCCGAGGGGGCTCATCCGTTTCATCGTTAGCGGTTCCAGCACTTGCCGTCCGGGCCCAGCGTCGCGAAGCCCTGGCGGACTTCGAGGCTGAGCTCGGGGCAGGCGTCGCCGGCCTGCGGGCCGTCAGCGCGCGCCACGGCGAGCGCGCGGTACGACTCGACGCCGGCGGGCACCAGCGCGAGGTCGTAGCGGCCGCCGGGGACCGCGGCCGCGAAGCCCACCGCCTTCAGCTCGGCCGCGTAGACACCGAAGGTCTCGCGGTGGCGCTCCTGCGCGAGTTGCAGGCGCTGCAGCGCTTCGATCGCCTCGGCGCGCGCGGCACGCTGCAACTGGCCGCGATACACGGGCCAGGCGATCATCGCCAGCAGCACGCCGACGGCGCAGACGACGAGCACTTCGACGAGCGTGAAGCCGCGCGCGCATCGCCATGCCCTGCTTCGCGTTCCGGCCGATGCGCCGCCGCGGCCGCTTCAGCCGCGCGGCGCCGGTGCCGGCGCCGGCGCGGCGGACTGCGCAGCCGCCGCACGCTGCGAGGCGGCGCGCTGCCCCATGCGCTGGCGCACCTGCGCCTGGTCGATCCAGCGTTGCAGCGCGCGCTCGTCCTCGCTGCGCAGCAGTTGCCACTCGCAGCCGATGCGCGTGACGCTGCCGTGACCGAGGTGCGTGAGGTGCTGCAGCGTCAGCTCGACGCGCAGCCGCGTCTCGGGGTCGAGCTCGATCGTCACGCCGCCGATGCGCGTGCCCGGCTGCAACGCCGGCACGTCGTCGGGCAGGCGCAAAGCGCAGCCGCCGAGGCTCAGGTCGAGCACGCGCAGCGCCAGCGACATGTCGGGGATCGCCGGGTGGCGCAGGTACGCCACCGGCGAGTGCACCGGCGGGCAGACACGGAAGCTGTCGCGGCGCTGGAAGCGCAGCAGCTCGTCGGGCAGGCCGCACTGCAGGACCGCGCTCGCGGCACCGCGCACGAGCACGAGGCCTTGCAGGTCGAACTGCAGCTTGACGCTGCCGGGGTAGGCGATGGCCGTCACCTCCTCGGCTTCGAGCAGCGGCGTCAGATGCGGCGAGGGCAGCTCGGCGCGGCCACCGCGAATGCGAGGCGCGACTGCGCCGCATCGACCATCCACAGCGTCGTGCGCAGCGAAGAGCCGTCGGCCGCGTGCAGCAGCACCGGCACGGCGCTGTCGCGCAGCTGCATCAGCAGCGCCACGCGCTCGGCGGCGTCGCTGACGCGGTAGTCGTCGCCGCGGAGCGTCGAAGCGGCGATGGCGTTCGGGCGCTGCAGGTCGTTCCGCATGGCCGCGGCTCCTCAGTGCAGGGTGCGGCGGCGCCCTTCGAGGGCGTCGTCGAGGGTTTGCAGCCAGGGTTCGGCGAGCTGGCGGATCTCGGCGTCGTTGACGAGGATGCGCTGCATGATTCGCGACTTCGTGCGCGCGGCCTCGGTGGCGGCGGCACGCGCCTCGGCATCGACGGCATTCACCGCCTCGGCGTCGGACTCGATGCGGCCGCGCTGCTGCGGCTCGTGCGCCGCCTGCTTCAGCTGGCTGATCAGCAGCACGCAGGCGCCCTCGAGCTTGACCACTTCGTCCCAGTTGCCCGCGCGCGCGGCGCTGAGCATGTCGGCGCTGGCGCGCTCGATCGCTTCGTAGTAGGTGAGCAGTTGCGGGTCCATCGGCTGGGGTTCGGCGGGGGTGGAACGAATGGGGAGGGCGGCGGCAGGGCGGCGGTGCGAGGGCCGGGCACGCTTCAGCGGCGGTGCACTGCCGGCGCAGCCGTGGCGTCCTCGGCGATCGCCAGCCACGCTTCGTGCAGCGGGCGCATCAGGCGCTGGCATTCCTCCAGCGCCGCTTCGTCGTTGCGCAGGTTGGCCAGCGTCAGGCGCATGGCGAGGTAGCCGTACAGCTCGTGCAGGTCGCGCGCCAGCGTGCCGCCGGCGCGAAGGTCGAGGCCGGCGCGCAGGCCTTCTTCGACGATGCGCACGGCGCGGCCGATGGCGGCGCCCTTGAGTTCGGTGCGCTTCTCGCGCATGGCGCCGCGCGCCTGCGCCACGGCTTCCATGAAGCCTTCGAAGAGCATCGCCACCAGTTCATGCGGCGAGGCGCCGTCGACCTTGGACTCGACCCGCACCTGCTGGTACAGGCCGCCCAGCGCCTGGCGGGCGGCGGGGCTGGCGAAGGAGGCGAACGGCTGGGCGGTGGCGGCGTACATCCTGGGGCTCGCTGCGGCGCGTTGGATGCACTTCTTATCGGCCCGGGGCCGACTCCACTTGAGACGGGCCCGGCGCGTGCGGCGTGCGCGTTTCGCGGCCAGTTCAGCGGGCTGTTCGGCGGCCGTTCAGCGGCCGGTGCGGCGGCCAGTCCGGCGCCGCGGCGCGCGCGTCAGTTGCTGCTGTTGGTCAGCGCAGCGAGCTGCTGCGTGACGTAGCTGTTGAGCGCGTTCAGCCGGGCGAGGTTGGAGTCCATCGCCGTGAACTGCTGCGTCAGGCGCTCCTGGTAGCGGCCGACGCGTTCTTCGAGGCGCGTCTGCTTCTCGCTGTTCTGCGTGATCAGCTTGCGCAGGCCCTCGGTGCGCGTGGTAAGGCTGCCGTCGACGGCGAGCAGCTCGGTGGTCAGCGTCGAGAAGCGGCGCGCGAAGCCTTCGTTGGCGGCCACCAGCGGGTCGGTGTTGGTGAACGCCTTCTTCATCGCGTCGAGGTTCGACAGCGCCTTGTCGAGCCGGGCGCCGTCGACGCTGAGCGTGCCGTCGCGCTGCAGCTCCAGGCCCATGTCCGACAGGCGCGAGAACGTGGCCGAGGCGCCCGAGGTGTTGTTGATGACGCCGCGCAGGCGCGACAGCACCGTGCCGACGGCGCTGTCGCCTTGCAGCGGGCCGCCGACCTTGGACGTGGGGTCGTACTTGGTCTGCTCGTGGATGTAGCTGGCAAGGTCGCTGTAGGCGCTGGCGAGGCCCTTCACCGCGGTGGTGATGCTGTCACGGTCGGCGCTCACGTCGACGGCCACCGCGGTGGCGCTGGTTCCGCGCAGGCGCAGCGTCAGGCCATCGACGACGTTCGTCAGCTCGTTGCTCGCCGAGGTGACGGCGATGCCGTTGACGGTGGCCGCCGCGTCGGCGCCGGCCTGGTTGAGCAGCATGCCGGCGCCGCCGCCCGGCGGGTCGAAGGTGAGGCCGGCGAGCGCCGCGTCGCCGCTGGTGATGCGAAAACCGTTGGCCGTGCCGGTGGCGGTGGAGCGCAGCGCCAGGCGCGCGCCGCTGGCGTCGTTGACGATGCTGGCGCTGACGCCGGCGCCGAGCGCGTTGATCTTGTCGCGCAGCGTCTGCACGGTGTCGGCGGCAGTGACGACGAGCTGCATTGCGGTGGCGCCGGCCTTGCCGGTGAACGCAGCCTGGCCGGCGCTCCAGGTGCCGGTCTCGATGGTGAGGGTGCCCGAGCCGACGAGCGCGCTGGCGTCGGGGTAGGCGGCGCCCGAAGTGATCGTCTGCGCCGCGGCGAGCGCGGTCACGCTGACGGAATAGCTGCCGGCGGCGGCCGAGCTGCCGCCCACGGCGGTGACGACCGCCTCGTTCGCGCTCTTGGCCACCGACTGCGTCCACACGCCGGTGCCCTTGAGCTTGTTGGCCGCGTCCTGCAGGCGCGAGACGAGGCTTTGAACCTGGCCGAAGCCGCTGACCTTGGTCTGCAGCTTCGAAGCCTCGGCCTGCATCTGCTCGAGCGGCTTGCGCTCCAGCGCCACCAGCTGCGTGAGCATGGTGTTCAGGTCGATGCCACTGCCGATGCCGAGCGAAGTGAGCGCGGCCATGCGTTTTCTCCCGGGGCGGTGCCGCTCGCCTGTGCTTGCGCAGCAGGTGCCGGCGCCCGAATGACCAAGGGGCCCTCAGGGGAGGCAGCGGCGCTTCAGTTGCCGCGGTTGCCGCCCCCTTGGAGCCCCTTATCGACCGGCTGCAGCGTCGCTTGAGCCGGCCGGGCGTGAAGTTGTGACCTAACGCTGCAGCAGCGCCAGCACTTGCTGCGGTAGTTGGTTCGCCTGCGCGACCATCGCGTTGCCGGCCTGCTGCAGGATCTGCGCCCGGCTCAGCGCCGCGGTCTCGGCAGCGTAGTCGGCGTCCATGATGCGGCTGCGCGCGGCCGACTGGTTCTCGGCTGCGACCATCAGGTTGGCGATCACGTTCTCGAAGCGGTTCTGCACCGCGCCGAACGCGGCCCGCTGGGCGTTGATGGCGTCGATGGCCTGGTCGATGCCGGCGATGGCGGCCAGCGCGAAGCTGCCGTCGGTGCCGGCGATGACGGTGGTCGGGTCGGTGCCGACCGCGGCGCCCACCGCGGTGGTGATGGTGGCCGACTGCGTCCAGTCGAAGGCGCTGACGGTGATCTGGTCGAGCGTCGCCGACGTGTTGGCGCCGACCTGGAACATCGAGGTCAGCGTCGTGGCGAGGATGTTCTGGCCGTTGAACTGCGTGCCGCCGAGCGTGCGCTGGGCTTCGCGGGCCAGGGCGAGGAACTCGTCGTTGAGGCTGTTGCGGTCGGTGGGGGTGTTGGTGCCGTTGGCCGCCTGCACCGCCAGCTCGCGCATGCGCTGCAGCATGTCGCTGACCTTGCCGAGCGCGCCTTCGCCGACCTGCGCCATCGAGATGCCGTCGTTGGCGTTGCGCATGGCCACGTTCATGCCGCGCATCTGCGTGTTCATGCGCTCGGCGATGGCCAGGCCCGCGGCGTCGTCCTTCGCGCTGTTGACGCGCAGGCCCGAGCTCAGCCGCTGCATCGCCGTGGCGAGCGACGTCTGGCTCGTGCTCAGGTTGCGCTGCGCGTTGAGCGAGACGAGGTTGGTGTTGATGGTCTGGGGCACGGATGACTCCTTGGGCCGAAGCGCTGTGCCGCCAGTGTGGAGGGGCTGAAGGGGGCGGGATCAGTCGATAAGCGGCGGGAAGGGAAGGCAAATCGGTGCCGGGAAGAAGCGAAGGGCCCGCCGCGCGAGCGGCAGGCCCTTCGAGAGGGATTCCGAGAAGGCGCCTCGGGGATCGGCCAGGGTCCGCGGACCCCGGCGGCGGCCTTCGGCGCTTCAGCGCCTCAGCGCATCAGCGCAGGAGGGCGAGCACCTGCTGCGGCAGCTGGTTGGCCTGCGCCACCATCGCGTTGCCGGCCTGTTGCAGGATCGAGGCGCGCGACAGGTTGGCCGTCTCGGTGGCGTAGTCGGCGTCCATGATGCGCGAACGCGCCGCGGTCTGGTTCTCCACCTGCGTCTGCAGCGTCGCGACGACGTTCTCGAAGCGGTTCTGCACCGCGCCGAAGGTGCCGCGCTGGCCGTTGACCTTGTCGATGGCGGCGTCGATGGCGGTGATCGCGGCGAGCGCGAAGCTGCCGTCGGTGCCGGCAACGGCCGTCGTCGGGTCGGTGCCCACGGCGGCGCCGATGGCGGTGGTGATCTCGCCCACGCTCGTCCAGTCGAACGCCGTCACCGAGATCTGGTCCAGCGTCGCCGACGTGTTGGCGCCGACCTGGAAGACCGAGTTCGTCGTCGTGGCGAGGATGCTCTGGCCGTTGAACTGCGTGCCGCCGAGCGTGCGCGCGGCTTCGCGCGACAGCTGCAGGTACTCGTCGTTCAGGCTGGTGCGGTCGGCCGAGGTGTTGGTGCCGTTGGCGGCCTGCACGGCCAGCTCGCGCATGCGCTGCAGCATGTCGCCCACCTTGCCGAGCGCGCCTTCGGCCGTCTGCGACATCGAGATCGCGTCGTTGGCGTTGCGCACGGCGACGTTCATGCCGCGCACCTTGGTCTGCATGCGCTCGGCGATGGCCAGGCCGGCGGCGTCGTCCTTGGCGCTGTTGACGCGCAGGCCCGAGCTCAGGCGCTGCATCGACACGGCGAGCGAGCTCTGGCTGGAGCTGAGGTTGCGCTGGGCGTTCAGCGAAATCAGGTTGGTGTTGATCGACTGGGGCATTTCAGAAGACTCCAAAAAGGGTGGTGGACCACAGGCAGTTCAGCGGCTTGGGGCATGTGGTCCCCTCTCTCCTTCAGAGACCACGCACCTTTCGCCTGCCGTCCCGTTGCTCCGGTTGGCGTTGCCGCGTTCCTTCGCTTCGGGACACGCCCGGGCAAACCCGTCGCCGTGGTGCCGCCTTCGGATAGGCGTGCATCGCGGCCCGTTCCGCTCCGGACCCGCGCCCACTTTCGTGCGCACGTTGAGCCCGTTTTCGGCCCGGCTGATCGCGGCTTTAGCGCCCTATTTCGCACCCTGTTCGGGCGTTGCGGCGCGCCGGTGCGGCGATCTGGCCGGGTGAAGGCTGCCATTTCGGCCGCTGCGAAGGAGGCTTGAAACGGATCATTGGCCGGTTCTCCGCCTTCCTTTCTTCCTCTCTCGCGCCGGCACTAGCGCGCGCGGGCCGCCGAGGCCAATGACAACGATCGACAACGACCATGACCACGACGACGACGAACACCCGCAGGCTGCACATCGGCGGCGCGCAAGCGCGCGCCGGCTGGGAGGTGCTGGACGTGCGCGAAGCCGCGCACGTGGACCATGTCGGCGACGCGGTCGACCTCTCGCGCTTCGCCGACGCCACGTTCGCCGAGCTGTACGCCTCGCACGTGCTGGAGCACTTCGACTACGCCGACGAGCTGCCGCGCGTGCTGGCCGAGTGGCACCGTGTGCTGGTACCCGGCGGCGTGCTGCGCTTGTCGGTGCCCGACCTCGACATCCTCGCGCACCTGCTGCTGCAGCGGCACGTGCTCGACGTGAACCAGCGCTTCCAGGTGATGCGCATGATGTTCGGCGGCCAGACGCACGCGCACGACCAGCATCGCGTCGGCCTGAACCAGGACTTCCTGGCCGCGTACCTGACGCGCGCCGGCTTCGTCGACCTGAAGCGCGTCGGCCGCCACGGCCTCTTCGCCGACACCAGCGAGACGGTGGTGCTGGGCACGCCGATCAGCCTGAACATCGTCGCGCACAAGGCAAAGCCTGCGGCGCCTGCGTTTGAATCCAAGCCGACCGAACCGGCGCAGGAGGTGGCGGCATGAATGCACCGACGTTGCTGCCGGAGGCCGCGGCGCTGCGCCGCACCGGCGCGGCCAGCGGCCCCGGCCACCGCGACTGGGAACAAGGCGTGGCGCAGATGCGCGAACGCGACTGGGTCGGCGCCGCGCGCGCCTTCCGCCGTGCCGTACGCGCTGCGCCGGGCGACGCGCTGTACTGGATCAACCTGGCCAACGCCTGGCGGCACGCCGGCGACCACGCGCGCACGCTGGCCGCCGTGGAGAAGGCGCTCGCGATCGATGCCGTGCAGCCGCTGGCGCTGCGCCTGCAAGGCGAGGCGCTCGCCGGGCTGCACCGCTACGGCGAAGCCGTGGCCGCGTTCGAGAAGCTCGAAGCCGGCGGCGTGCGCGAGCCCGACGCGATGCTGCAACACGGCGCCATGCTGCAGGCGCTGCGCCGGCCGATGGAGGCCATCGACGTGCTGATGCAGGCCGCGGCGATCGAGCCGACGATGATGCAGCTGCACGCGATGATGGCCACCGCGTTCCGCGACATGGCGATGCAGAACGAGGCCATCGAGTGCCTGAAGACGGTGCTGGCGCTCGACCCCGCCAATCTGCAGGCGCTGGCGCACCTGTCGTACGAGAAGCGGCACGTGTGCGACTGGGGCGACTTCGACGCCGAGCTGGCCGAACTCGCGCGCCTCGTGGCCACGACGCCGGAAGGCATGGCGCGCGTTGTGAGCGCGTTCAGCCTGCTGTCGCTGCCGCTCGACCCCGAGCTGCACCTCGCCGCGGCGCGCGCCGAGGCGCTGACCGCCACCGTCGGCGCGCGCGAGCTGCCGCCATTGACGGCGGCCGAGCGCGCCGTGCGCACGAGTGCGGGGCGCCGCCAGCGCATCGGCATGCTCTCGTACGACTTCCACGAGCACCCGGTGTCGCAGCTCACCGTCGAGATGATCGAGCGCATGACGGGGCGCGCGGCGGGCGAACTTCAGTGCGACAGCGAGGGCGTGCGCGAACACCAGCGCTTCGAGGTGGTGCTGTACTCCACCGGCCGCGACGACGGCTCGGCCGTGCGCCAGCGGCTCATCGCCGCGGCCGATGCCTTCGTCGACCTGCGCGGCGTCAGTGACGCGCAGGCGGCCGAGCGCATCCGCGCCGACGGCATCGACATCCTCATCGACCTGCAAGGGCACACGCGCGGCCACCGCAACGCCATCCTGGCGCGAAGGCCGGCGCCGCTGCAGGTGGCCTGGCTCGGCTACCCGGGCAGCACGGGTGCGCCCTACATCGACTACATCGTCGGCGACCCGCTGGTGACGCCGCTGGCGCTGGCGCACCTGTTCAGCGAGAAGATCGCGCAGCTGCCGCTGACGCTGCGCCCCGGCCGCTGGCGCCCGCTGCCCGACGCCGCCGCGCCGATGAGCCGCGCCGAGGCCGGGCTGCCCGAAGAAGGCTTCGTGCTGTGCGCCTTCAACCACACCTACAAGATCGGCCCTGAGGCATTCGACGCCTGGTGCGCGGTGATGCGCGAGGTGCCCGGTTCGGTGCTGTGGCTGAAGGAGACCAACGGCCGGCCGCGACGACAACGTGCGGCGCGAGGCCGAAGCACGCGGCGTCGCGGGCGAGCGCATCGTCTTCGCCAAGGCGGTGTCGTACGCCGAGCACTTCCGCCGCCTGGCGCTGGCCGACGTGTTCGTCGACACCTGGCCGTACAACGCGCACACCACCGCGGCCGACGCGCTGTGGGCCGGCGTGCCGGTGGTGACGCTGTACGGCAACGGCTATGCGTCGCGCGTGGCCGCCAGCGTGCTCAACGCCGCGGGGCTGGCCGAACTCGCCTTCGAAGGTGTGGCGGACTACCAGCTCGCGATCCTGGCGCTGGCGCGCGAGCCGGCGCTGCTGGCCGGCTACCGCGCGCACCTGCGAACGCAGCGGATGACGCTGCCGCTGTTCGACAGCGCGCGCTACACGGGCGAGTTCGAAGCGCTGATGGCGCGCATCTGGCAGCGCTGGACACAGGGGTTGCCGCCGGAGCACTTGCCGGCGGGCTGACCGCTGCCGCGGTGCGCAGCGGTTCGTGGCCGTTTCGTCGCTCGCGCTCCTCCTGAAGCGCGCAGTCCCCCGGGCCGGGGATGCGCGGCGGCTGATCCCTTGGTGTCATGGCTGCGCCAGCGGTCGCGGCGTCGAATGCGGCCGTGGCAGGTGGACCGGGAGTGCGGGACATGGGCACAGCGAAGGTTCGATCGGAGCAGGTCGGCGGCAACGCAACGCGCAGCGCCGCCGTCGCGCCGAAGGCCCTGCGCCGGCACGCCGCAGTGGCTGCCGCGCTCCCCGCCACGCTCTGCACTCTCGTTGCTCTCTGCGCCTTTGCTGCACCGGCGTTGGCTGAACCGTCGTCGTCCGCCCAGCTGTCCGAGGTCGCAAAGGCGCAGCTCTCGCGCCACGGCACGGTGTCGCGCCACTTCTGGGCGCCGGGCTTTGCGACCACCGAAGTCGGCGGCCTGCGGCTCGCTGCGGGCCTGGCGGTCGGCGTGCGCGCGCCGTTGCGCAGCGCAGTCGGCGCGGCCGTGGTGCCGGCCCTCGTGCTGCAAACCGGGTCCGCTTCGAACCTGACGCTGCTCAGGGCCGAGCAGGGCGGCGCGCTGCTGGTCTGGCAGATCCGGAACTGAACCGTTCCCGCGGCCCGACGCGTCTGCGCCGGGCTCGGCACCTCAGCGGCCCACGAACGCCGCCGCCTGCTCGCCGGTGATGCCGCGCAGGAAGGCTTCGCAGCGGCCGAGCTGTTCGAGGCTGACGAACTCGTCGGCCTGGTGCGCCTGCGCGATCGAGCCCGGCCCGCAGACGACGGTGGAGATGCCGGCCCGCTGGAACATGCCCGCCTCGGTGCCGAAGGCGACGTTGGTCGTGCGTGCCTGGCCCGCCAGGCGCAGCGCCAAGGCCACCGCCGGTTCGCCGGCCTCGGCACGGAAGGCGGGCATCTCGCAGATCGTCTCGAAGCGGATGCCGGTGGCGGGGTCGACGGCCTGCATCGCCGGCTCGAGCGCACGGGCGCTCGCGACGACGCGCTGGTGCAGCGCCTCGGCGTCGACGCCCGGCAGGTTGCGCAGTTCGTAGTGGAAGCGGCAGTCCTCGGGCACCACGTTGTCGGCGATGCCGCCTTGCACCACGCACACAGCAGCAGTGGTGTAGGGCACGTCGAAGCCGGCCTGGCGCGGCTCGTGGTCGCGCAGCTCGTCGCCGAGGCCGGCGATCTGCGCGATGACGCGCGCGGCCGCCTCCACCGCATTCACCGCCTGCGGCCTGAGCGAGCTGTGCGCGGCGTGCCCGCGCACGAGGCAGCGCCAGCGGTACACGCCCTTGTGCGCGACGGCGGGCACCATCTCGGTGGGCTCGCCGACGATGCAAAGCCGCGGCGCGACGCCGGCTTCGCGCAGGTCGGCCAGCAGCCGGCGCACGCCGAAGCCGCCCACTTCCTCGTCGTAGCTGAAGGCGTAGTGCAGCGCGAAGGGCAGGTCGGCTTCGAGCCAGCGGCGCGTCTGCGCGACGACGGTGCCGATGTAGCCCTTCATGTCGGCGCTGCCGCGGCCGTAGAGGCGCCCGCCGCTCACCTCGGCGGCGAGTGGCTCGCGCGTCCACGCCTGGCCGTCCCACGGCACCGTGTCGGTGTGGCCGGAGAGCACGATGCCGGCGGGCTTGCCTTCGCCGAGGGTGGCGAAGAGGTTGGCCTTGCCGCGCGCGTCGTCGTAGGTGAGCCTGAGCGGCACCTTCAGCGTGCGCAGTTCGTCGGCGATGGTCTCGATGAGCGCGAGGTTCGAGCGTTCGCTCACCGTGTTCAGGCGCACCAGCCGTTGCGCCCACTCGAGCGCCGGCAAGCTAGGGGAGGGTTTGCCGCTGTCGTCCATGCGCCACTTTACTGCCCGGGGCGCGGCGCTAGCATCGCCGCACCATGGCCGGGGTCGCACCTCCACCGCTCGCCGCTCTCGCGCGTGCCGCCGGCGCGGCCGCTGACGTCGACAGCGAAGCCGCCGAAGCGCGCCGGCACGTCAACCCGGCCGTCATCCGCAGCGCCGCCGAGCGCATCCGCAACGACATCCGCCGCACGCCGCTGTGGCGCCTGCCGGGCGCCGCGCTCGGCATCGGCTGCGCCGAGGTGTGGCTGAAGCTGGAGCATCTGCAGGTCTCGGGCAGCTTCAAGGCGCGCGGCATGTTCAACCGGCTGCGCTCGCACAAGGTGCCCGCGGCGGGTGTGATCATCGCCTCGGGCGGCAACGCCGGCATCGCCGTCGCCGTGGCCGCGCGGGCGCTGGGCGTTCGCTGCGAGGTCTTCGTGCCCGAGGTGACGCCGCCATCGAAGCGGCAGCGCCTGCTCGACGCCGGCGCCACGATGACCGTCACCGGCCGCAGCTACGCCGAGGCGGCCGAGGCCTGCATCGAAAGGCAGCAGGCCAGCGGCGCGCTCCTGATGCACGCCTACGACCAGCAGGAGGTGATCGCCGGCGCCGGCACGCTGGCGATGGAGATCGAAGCCGAGGCGGGCGTTCCCGACCGCGTGCTCGTCAGCGTCGGCGGCGGCGGGCTCATCGCCGGCATCGCCGCGTGGTTCGAAGGCTGCACGCGCGTCGAGTCGATGGAGCCGCAGGCGGCGCCGACGCTGCACGCGGCGCTGTCGCGCGGCGAGCCGGTGGCGGTGGACGTGGCCGGCATCGCTGCCGATTCGCTCGGCGCGCGCCGCATCGGCAGCCTCGCCTGGCCGATCTGCCGCCAGCACGTGGTGGCTTCGTACCTGCTGCCCGACGAGATCATCGCCGCGGCGCAGGCGCGCATGTGGTCCGACCTGCGCCTGGCGGTCGAACCCGCCGCGGCGCTGCCGCTGGGCGCGCTGTGGGCCGGCGCGGTGCAGCCGGCGCCGGACGAGCGCGTCGCCGTCGTCATCTGCGGCGCGAACTTCGACCCGGCGGCGCTCGGCTGAGGGCGCTTCTGAGGATTCCGTTCGGGCTGAGCCTGTCGAAGCCCTTCTCGGTACCGCTGAAGGGCGCTTCGACAAGCCTGTCCTGAGCTTGTCGAAGGGCTCAGCGCGAACGGCGTTTCTTCGGGGTCAACTCGGAACTCCTCAACCGCTCAACCCGTCAACCCAACGGTGCCGTGCGCATGATCTGCGTCGGCGTCGGCGCCGGCCAGCCGGCTTCCTTGGCCACGCGCAGGATGGCCGCGTTGGTGTCGAAGTAGACCTGCCAGTAGTGGTCGGTGTGGCAGTGCGGCCGCACGGCGATCACCGGGCCGACGAGGTTCATGTCGAGCACGGTGACGTCGGGCGCCGGGTCGGTGGCCACGTGCGGGATCTTCGCCACTGCGGCGCGCAGCATCTCGATCGCCTGCTGTGGGTCGACGCTGCCGGCGAGCTGCGCGGTGCGCTCGACGCGCCGCGTCGGCCGGGCCGAGAAGTTCATGATGGTGTCGCTGAAGATCTTGCCGTTGCCCACGATCGTCAGCACGTTGTCCGGCGTGATGATGGTCGTGCCGAAGAGGCCCAGTTCGTGCACCGTGCCCGTGACGCCGCCCACCTGCACGAAGTCGCCGAGCTTGAACGGCCGGAGCACGAGCATGAAGGCGCCGGCGGCGAAGTTGCCGAGCATGCCGCTCCAGGCCGCGCCGATGGCCACGCCGGCGCCGGCGAGCATTGCCGCGAAGGAGGTGGTCTGGATCCCGAAGTAGCCGAGGATCCCGAGCACCAGCGCGATGTTCAGCGCGATGGCAACGATCGAGCCGAGGTACTTGGTGAGCGTGGCGTCGACCTGGTTGCGGTTGAGCGCCGACTGCATCACGTTGACGACGACGCCGATCAGCCAGCGGCCGATGATCCAGAACGCGATCGCCGCCAGCACCTTGATCGCCAGCTCGACCAGCGTCGTGCTGACGAATGCCTGGATGGCCTGCATGTCCATGGGGGTTCCCTCCGGTGTGTGGTTGTTCGGGCGCGGCGGCTCTCCGAAGCCACCTGCCATGCGCGGGTGCGAACCATACCGCCCCGAAGGACGGGGGCGGCAAGACCAAAGGCCGGCCCGACCCGCCGACGCTGCGGCGAACGGATCTCAGGCCGGGCGGCGACCTACCGCGGCCGCGGGCCGCGTGCGATAGAAGGTCAGCGGCGCGCTGGCCGCCTGCTTCAGCACGCTCTTCTTGATGCGCCCGACGACGTGCATCTCGCAGGGCTTGCAGTCGAAGCGCAGCGTGAAGCGCTCGTTGCCCTGCACGATGGTGAGCGGCTCGGCGCGCACCGTGCCCTGCACGCCGGTGACGCCCTTGGCCTGCTTCGGGCACAGGCTCAGCGACCAGCGCACGCAGTGCTTGGTGATCATCAGGCTCACGTCGCCGGTCTCCTCGTGGCTCTCGTACGCGGCGGCGATGCTGCACGCCGTGGCGGGCGTAGAACGCGGCGGCGCGGTGGTTGTAGACGTTGGCGAGGTAGGTGAGCGTGTCTTCGGGGTACGCCGCCGGCGGCTCGGCCGGTGCGCGCGGCGGCAGCGGCCGCCAGGCCGAAGCGCGCGCGGCTTCGAGGGCGCGATGGCGTCGCGGCGCAGCGCGTTGAGCACGCTCGGTGTGGCGAACGACGGTGCGCCTGGATCGCGCCAATGCACCTCGATCGCCGCGGGCTCGCGCACCTCGAAGAGCGTGCCGCCGAGCCGCGCGAGGTGCTCGCGCACCGCCGCTTCGGTTCGCGCCGGGTCGCGCGCCGGTTGATGCGTCGCGTCGACGCGCGCGGTGGCTTGGTGCCCGCGCTCGTCGCGCACGTCGAGCCGCCAGCCGCCGGCGCTCTCGATGAGCCGCATCGTCACGCCGATCGTCCGCTTCGCGCTCTCGCGTTCGAGCAGCCGCTCCCACGCCATGTCGCGGTTGCGCGCGACCTCGGCGCCCTTGCGCAGGCCCTTCAGCGTCGCTGGCGGCGCATTGGGTTCGAGACGCCAGGCGCGACCCCCGAGCGGCTTGGCGACGTTGATCGGCACGCCCTGCAGTTGTCCTTGCAGGTCGGTCCAGGTCAGCGCGTCGCCATTGTGAAAGGCGATCGTCGCATCGCCGGCTTCGACATCGAAGTGCGTGGCGCCGACGGCGAGCACTTGGCCGGCCGGCATGCCGGCGTGCTTGGGCGTGTCGAAGGCGCCGATGTCGCCTTGCTCGAGCGGACGGCGGCCGTTGACGAAGTAGTCGGTGGCACCGCGCTGGAAGGCGCGCTCGGGGTCGGGCTGGAACGTGTAGCGGCACTGCCCGTCCGACGACGCCGTGAACTCGGGTCGCCGTTCGAGCAACGCATCGAAGAGCCGGCGGTAGTGCGCGGTGACGTTCTTCACCGTCGCCATGTCCTTGTAGCGGCCTTCGATCTTGAAGGCGCGAATGCCGGCATCGACCAGTGCTTCCAGGTTCGCGCTCCTGGTGTTGTCCTTCAGGCTCAGCACGTGCTTCTCGTGCGCGACGATGCGGCCGGCGCTATCGAGCACCGTGTAGGGCTGGCGGCACTCCTGCGAGCAGTTGCCGCGGTTGGCGCTGCGCCCGGTGACGGCGTGGCTGATGGTGCACTGGCCGCTGTAGGCCACGCACAGCGCGCCGTGGATGAAGAACTCGAGGACTGCCTCCCGGGTCGATCCGGCTTTGCCGGGCGACCCGACCCCCTCGGGGGGCGGCGGCGAAGCCGCCTGGGGGCCTGCGCCCACTTCCGCGTCGATGGCGCGGATCTGCGCCAGCGTCAGCTCGCGCGCCAGCACCATCTGCGCGATGCCGGCGTCTTGCAGGAAGCGCGCCTTCTCGGGGCTGCGGATGTCGCACTGCGTGCTCGCGTGCAACTGGATCGGCGGCAGCTCGCCGGCCGCGGCCATGTCGAGCAGCGCCATGTCCTGCACGATGATCGCGTCGGCGCCGGCATCGTGCAGCGCGTGGATGAGGCGCCGCGCCGGTTCGAGTTCGTCATCGCGCAGGATCGTGTTGACGGTGACGAAGACGCGGGCGCCGAAGCGGTGCGCGTGGCGCGCCAGGCGCTCGATGTCGGCCACGGAGTTGCTCGCCTTGTCGCGCGCGCCGAAGCCGGGGCCGCCGATGTAGATGGCGTCGGCGCCGTGGTTCACCGCCTCGATGCCGATGGCGGTGTCGCGCGCCGGCCCGAGGAGCTCGAGTTCGCGGCGCAGCATGGCGGGGCAGGCGGTGGCCGGCGAGCGAAGTCGGTGCCCGGCAGCGCAGCCGCGGCCTCAGCGCGCGGGCGCGAACTTCGCCGCTGCGGCGTCGATGCCGCTCATCAGCTCGCGGTAGCCGGCGCAGACCGGGAATTGCGGGAACTGCGCCGCGATCGCCGGCGGCGGGTGGATGAAGAAGCCGGCATCGGCGGCGGCGAGCATCGCGGTGTCGTTGTACGAGTCGCCGGCGGCGATGACGCGGAAGTTGAGGCGCTTCATCGCCAGCACCGCCTCGCGCTTCTGGTCCGGCTGGCGCAGCTTGTAGTCGGCGACGAAACCGGCGCCGTCGGCGACGAGGCGGTGGCACAGCAGCGTCGGGCGGCCGAGCTGGCGCATCAGCGGGTCGGCGAACTCGTAGAACGTGTCCGACAGGATCAGCACCTGGTAGCGGCTGCGCAGCTCGTCGAGGAACTCGCGCGCGCCAGGCAGCGGCGCCATGCCGGCGATCACGGCCTGGATGTCGGCCAGCTTCAGCCCGTGCTCCTTCAGCAGCGCCAGGCGCCAGCGCATGAGCCGGTCGTAGTCGGGCTCGTCGCGCGTGGTGCGGCGGAACTCGGCGATGCCGGTGCGTTCGGCGAAGGCGATCCAGATCTCGGGGACGAGAACGCCTTCGAGATCGAGGCAGACGATGTGCATGCGCAGCATCGTAGCCGAGGCCCCTGTCGCGCCCCGCGTCGCCGGGCCTGCGGCGAGGTTCTCAGACCACGCTCAGATCACCCTCAGATGACCGTGTCCCACGAGGCGGACAACCGCACCGCGCCGTTGACGATGCCCACCATCGAATACGTCTGCGGGAAGTTGCCCCACAGCTCGCCGCTCGTGGCGGCGAGGTCTTCGCTCAGCAGGCCGAGCCGGTTGCGCCGCGCCAGCAGCGCCGTGAACGCCTCGCGCGCTTCCTCGATGCGGCCGATGCGCGCCAGCGCGTCGACGCGCCAGAACGAGCAGACGTTGAACGCCACTTCTGGGCGGCCGAAGTCGTCGGGCGCCTCGTAGCGGCGCATGAACGGGCCGTCGAGCAGCGCTGCTTCGAGCGCCGCCACGGTGCTGACGAAGCGCGGGTCGCGCGGCGGCACGAAGCCCACTTCGGCCATCAACAGCACGCTCGCGTCGAGGTGCTCGCCGTCCAGGCTCTCGACGAAAGCCTGGCGCTTGTCGCTCCAGGCGCGCTCGAGGATCAGCGCCTTGATGCGGTCGGCGCGGCCGCGCCACAGCATCGTGCGCTCGGCCGGCAGCATGAGCGCGCGCGCCGCGTGCGCCAGGCGGTCGCAGGCGGCCCAGCACATCAGCACCGAGGAGGTGTGCACGCGGGCGCGCGTGCGCAGCTCCCAGATGCCGGCGTCGGGCTGGTCGTGCAGCCGCCAGGCCTGCTCGCCCATCGTTTCCAAAGCGGCGAAGTCGGCCGCGTCGGCCGGCTCGAGCAGGCGAGCGTCGTGGAACGCCTGCGCCGCACCGAGCACGATGCCGCCGTAGACGTCGTGCTGGAAGTGCTCGTGCGCCTGGTTGCCCACGCGCACCGGGCCCATGCCGCGGTAGCCGGCGGCGTGCTCGACGATGCTCTCGGGCAGCGCCCGCTCCAGCCCGATGCCGAACAGAGGCTGCACATGTCCGCCGTTGGACGAGCGGATGATGTCGTAGAGCCAGTGCAGGTAGCTCTCCATCGTGCCCACTTCCGACAGGCTGTTCAGCGCCCGCACGACGAAGAAGGCGTCGCGCAGCCAGCAGTAGCGGTAGTCCCAGTTGCGGCCGCTCCCCGGCGCCTCGGGAATGCTGGTCGTCAGCGCCGCGACGATGGCGCCGGTGTCCTCGTACTGGCACAGCTTGAGCGTGATCGCGGCGCGGATCACCGCTTCCTGCCATTGCAGCGGCAGCGCCAGGCGCCGCGTCCAGTGCCGCCACCAGGCGGCGGTGCGCTCCTCGAACTCGCGCGCCGTCGGGTCGATGCCGCCTTCGATCGTCTCGTCGGGGCCGAGCAGCAGCGCCGTCGGTCCTTGCAGCACGAACCACGTGCCGTCGGCCACGTAGGTGAGCGGCGCGCTCGTGTTCAGCCGCCAGGTGCCCTCGGGCAGCACGTAGCGCAGGTGGTGGCTGCCGCGCGTGACCACCGGTTGCGCCGCGCCCCAGTTGCCCTGCGGCCGCACGGTGATGCGCACGCGCGGGTGGCCGGCCAGCGGCCGGATGCGCCGCACCAGCTGCGCCGGGCGGAACATGCGGTCGCGTTGGATGAAGCGCGGCGCGAAGTCGGCGATCTCCAGCCCCTGGCCCTGCGCGTCCCACAGCCGCGTGCGCACGATCGCCGTGCCCGGGTCGTAGGCCTGCTCGTGGCGCGCGAGGCCCTCGAGTTCCACCGTCATCGCGCCGGCCAGCGGCAGGCCCTTGTCGCTGTGCAGCAGCGCGTCGAACACCGGCGGGCTGTCGAAGCGCGGCATGCAGCACCAGACGATGCTGCCGCGCGCTTCCACGAGCGCGCCGATGGTGCAGTTGCCCACCACGGCCAGCTCGAGGCTGGCCGCGGGGCGGGGCGGCTCGGGGTGCAACGGGTTCACGCGGGCGAAAAGGGGCTGGCAGGGCAAACGGCGTACCGGGTCGGCCGCTGTGGCCGCAGCCTGTCGCAGCCGCAGGCATTGTCGGCAACGCAGCGCGGCGCATCATTGCCCATCGCCCGGGCCCGGTCTTTGCCGCAAGGGCCGAATCCCTGCGCGTTATGGTCGGCCACATGTTCAAGGTCAGCGCGATCAAGCTGCAGCTCAAGTCGATCCGGTTGCAGCTGCGCTTCCTCGCGCCGCTGCTGCTGACGCTGGTGGCGGCGGCGTACCTGGCCGTGCCGCTGATGGACCAGGTGACGCTGCGCTGGTTCAGCCGCGACCTGAACATGCGCGGCGTGCTGTTGGCCAACGCGCTTTCGGATTCGATCGGCGCCGCGCTGGCCGAAGGGCGCAGCGCCCGCCTGGGGCCGCTCCTGCAACGCACGGCGCGCGACGAGCGGCTGTTCGCCATCGGGCTGTGCAGCCCGCAGGGCCGGCTCGTGCAGCAGACCGAGCGCTACCCCGAGTCGCTCAGCTGCGCCCGCGCCGCCGAGGTGGCGCGCGAAGCCGAGCCGCGCTTCGAACTCGCCGGCGGCCCCGTGCACGTGGGCCTGCACCCGGTCTACGCGTCGCCTTCGACAGCGCCTGCGGCTGCCGCCGAGCAGGCGATCGAACTGCCGGCCGAACAGGCGTCCGTCAGGGCGGCCGATCGCGAAGCCGCGGAGGGACGCGCACGCCAGGCAGCGAGGGCCGCTTCGGCCGCGGCAGGCGCAACCGCGGCCGAGGGCGCCGAGCCGGCGGTACTGGGCCAGCTCGTGCTGCTGCACGACCTGAGCTTCATCGAGCGGCGCAGCCAGGACACGCGCCGCTACCTCATCGGCCTCATCGCCGCGCTCGGGCTGATCATCGCCCTCATCACCGTCGTGGTGGCGCAGGTCAGCTGGAACGGCTGGGTGCGCGGCGTGCGCGCCATCATGCGCGGCGAGGGCCTGCTGTCGCCGCTGGTGCCGGCGCCCGAGCTGGCGCCGTTCGCCGCCGACCTGCGCTCGCGCCTGCGTGACCTCGAAGACGAGTACCGGCGCTCGCAAGGGCCCGAGACCGAGTGGAACGCGGCACGCCTGCGCTCGCTGCTGCGCAGCCACCTCGCCGGCGACCAGGTGATCGCGGTGTCCAACCGCGAGCCCTACATCCACCAGCGCGTCAAGGACGACGACGCCAAGGACGACAGCACCGGGGACGCCAAGGTCAAGGACGGCGTCGCCGACACCCGCACCGCCGGCGCCGCCGGCAGCCGCAGCCACGTCGTCGTGCAGCGGCCTGCCAGCGGCCTCGTCACGGCGCTGGAGCCGGTGATGCGCGCCTGCTCGGGCACCTGGATCGCGCACGGCAGCGGCAGCGCCGACCGCGAGACGGTGGACGCGAGCGACCGCGTCTCGGTGCCGCCGGGCGAGCGCGCCGAGTCGTCGTACTGGCTGCGCCGTGTCTGGCTCACGCCCGAGGAGGAGCAGGGCTACTACTACGGCTTCGCCAACGAGGGCCTGTGGCCACTGTGCCACGTGGCGCATGTGCGGCCCACGTTCCGGCAGGGCGACTGGGCCGCCTACCGCGAGATCAACCGCCGCTTCGCCGACGCCGTGGTCGCCGAGGCGCGCGACGAGGACCCGGTGGTGCTGGTGCAGGACTACCACTTCGCGCTCGTGCCGGCGCTGATCCGCGAGCGGCTGCCGCAAGCCACCGTCATCACCTTCTGGCACATCCCGTGGCCGAACCCGGAGAGCTTCGGCATCTGCCCGTGGCGCTCGGAGATCCTGCAGGGGCTGCTCGGCAGCACGATCCTCGGCTTCCACACGCGCTTCCACTGCAAGAACTTCATCGAGACGGTCGACCGCTACCTCGAGGCGCGCATCGAACACGAGCATTCGAGCATCACCTACCGCGGCGAGGAGACGCTGATCGAGAGCTACCCCATCTCGATCGCCTGGCCCGAGCATCCCGATGAGTGGCCGCCGGTGGCCGAGTGCCGCGCGCGCGTCTTCGCCCGCCTGGGCCTGGCACCGGAGACCTGCCTGGCGCTGGGCGTGGACCGCTACGACTACACCAAGGGCATCCTCGAGCGGCTGAACGCGGTGGAGCGGCTGCTCGAGAAGTACCCGCAGTGGCTGGAGCGCTTCGTCTTCGCGCAGGTGGCGGCGCCCACGCGCAGCGACCTCGACGAGTACCGCAACTTCCAGGAGCGCGTGGAGCGGCTGGCCGAGCGCATCAACGCGCGCTTCGGGCGCCCGGGCTACAAGCCGGTGCACCTGCTCGCGCAGCACCACGACCACGCCGCGCTGACCGAGCTGTACCGCGCCGCCAACCTGTGCGTGGTGACGAGCCTGCACGACGGCATGAACCTCGTCAGCAAGGAATTCGTCGCCGCGCGCGACGACCTCGCCGGCGTGCTGGTGCTCAGCCGCTTCGCCGGCGCCGCGCGCGAACTCCACGAGGCGCTGATCGTCAACCCGTACCACGTCGAGGAAACGGCCGACGCGCTGCACCGCGCCGCGACGATGCCCGCGGCCGAGCAGCGCGAGCGCATGGCGAGCCTGCGCACGGTGGTGCGCGAGTTCAACGTCTACCGCTGGGCCGGGCGCATGCTGTCCGACGCCGGCCGCTGGCGCCTGCGCGAACGCATCGCGGCGCGCGTGCAGCGGCACCGCGTGCTGGCGCGGGAGACGTCGGCGTCGACCTAACGCGAGGCGTGTCGCGTCGGCGCTGTGCGCGCGTTCGGCGGACCGCCATTTGCAGCCGCCATTTGCAGCCGCCATTTGCAGCCGCCCCTTCCTGCGCTCCTGCTCCCGTTCTCGCCCCGCCTTTGCTCCCGCGTCCGGCCGATGCAGCACCTGTTCACTCCGCAAGGCGAAGCGGCACTGGCCGCGCTCTTGCGCCGGCGGCCGCTCTTCGGCTTCGACTTCGACGGCACGCTGGCGCCGATCGTCGCGGAGCCGGCAGCGGCGCGCATCCCGCCGTCGGTCACCGGAAGGCTGCGCCTCTTGGCCGAGCTGGCGCCGGTGGCGGTGATCAGCGGCCGCGCCATCGATGACCTGCGCCAGCGCCTGGGGTTCGAGCCGCGCCACGTCGTCGGCAGCCACGGCGCCGAGGACCCGCTGCACGCGCCCGAAGCCACCGCCGGCGAGCACGCCGCGGCGCGGGACCCGCTGCGCGAACACCTGCGCGCGCCGGCGAACTGGCCGCCGCCGGCGTCGACGTCGAAGACAAACGGCAGTCGATCGCGCTGCACTACCGGCGCGCCAGGAGGCGCCGGGGCAGGCGCGCTCGCTGCTCGAACGCCTGCTGCGTGATCCGCCGGGGCGGCCGACGGTCTTCGCCGGCAAGCTCGTCTACAACGCGACTGCGCCCGGCGCCCCCGACAAGGCCGGTGCACTGCACAGGCTCCTTCGCCGCTGCGAGGCCGACTGCGCCATGTTCGCCGGCGACGACGTCAATGACGAGCCGGTCTTCGCCGCCGCGCCGGCCGACTGGGTGACCGTGCACGTCGGCCGCGGCCCTTCGCGGGCGCGCTTCTACATCGACGGCCCGGGCCAGATGGTGGGCCTGCTCGAACGCGCGTTGCGCGGGCTGCGCGCCGGCAAGGTGTGAGAGAACCGGGAGCCGACGCAGGGCGGCGATACTGCGGGACCGCAACCGGAGCCTGCCCGCGATGCCCGAGACCCTGACCACCGAGCTGGCCGAGCGCGTGCTGACGGTGACACTGAACCGTCCCGAGGCGCTGAACACCTTCAACGCGGCGATGATGAAGGACCTCATCGAGGCCTTCGACCGCGCCGACGCCGACGACGAAGTGCGCGCCGTCATCGTCACCGGCGCCGGGCGCGCGTTCTGCGCCGGCGCCGACCTCTCGCAAGGCGGCAAGACGTTCGACTACGCCGCGCGCGCTGACGCAGCAGGCCGCGCCGGCGTGGCCGATGCGGTGCGCGCCGACGGCAGCATCGACTGGAGCCACGAAGCGGTGCGCGACGGCGGCGGCCGCGTGACGCTGCGCATCTTCGAGTGCCTGAAGCCGGTGATCGCGGCGGTGAACGGGCCTGCGGTGGGCATCGGCGCGACGATGCTGCTGCCGATGGACGTGCGCCTGGCGAGCGAGGGCGCCCGCTTCGGCTTCGTCTTCGCGCGCCGCGGCATCACGCCCGAAGCGTGCTCGAGCTGGTTCCTGCCGCGGCTGGTGGGCATCAGCCGCGCGCTCGAATGGACGATGAGCGGGCGCGTCTTCGCCGCCGACGAAGCGCGCGAAGGCGGCCTCGTGCGCCAGGTGCTCGCGCCCGAAGCGCTGCTGCCCGCGGCGCGCGCGCTGGCGCGCGAGATCGCCGACAACACGGCACCCGTGTCGGTGGCGCTGACCCGGCAGATGATGTGGCGCATGCTCGGCGCCGAGCACCCGATGCTGGCGCACCGCATCGACAGCCGCGCCATCTTCTCGCGCGGCCGCTCGGCCGACGTGCGCGAAGGCGTCAGCGCGTTCCTCGAGAAGCGGCCGGCGCAGTTCAGCGACCGTGTCACGCAGGCGATGCCGCCTTGGTTCCCGTGGTGGCACGATCCGCGCTACGAGTGAGCGAACGCATGATCGAACGAATCACCGAACGAATGACCGAACGAATGACTGAACGAGTGAGCGAACCCGCGATGCCTGCCCAGGACGATCTGGCGGCCACCACCGCGAGCGCGGCCTCCCGCGACCCGACGCTCGCGCCCGCCGCCTTCGTCGACAGCGACCACCCCGCGGTGCGTGCCTTCGCCGCGGCGCATGCCCGGGGCGGCAACACGCGCGAGCGCGTCGCCGCGCTGTACCTGGCGGTGCGCGACGGCTTCCGCTACGACCCCTATCGCGCCGACCTCACGCCGCACGGCATGCGCGCCAGCACCGTGCTCGAAGTGGGCCACGGCTGGTGCGTCACCAAGGCGGCGCTGCTGGCGGCGGCGTGCCGCTCGCTCGGCATCCCGGCGCGGCTCGGCTTCGCCGACGTGCGCAACCACCTTTCCACCGAGCGCCTGCGGCAGCTGATGCAGACCGACCTCTTCATCTGGCACGGCTACACCGACATCCTCATCGACGGCCGCTGGCTGAAGGCGACGCCGGCGTTCAACATCGAGCTGTGCGAGCGCTTCGGCCTGCTGCCGCTGGAGTTCGACGGCACCGCCGATTCGATCTACCACCCCTACGACCGCGCCGGGCAGCGGCACATGGAGTACGTGCACCAGCGCGGCACGTTCGACGACGTGCCGCTGGCGCAGATCCAGGCCGACTGCGCGGCGCTCTACCCGGGCTGGGGGCATGTGCCCGACGAAGCGGCGCTGCGCGCGCAGGCCGCGGCGGCGCCGACGGTGGAGCCCGACTTCGAAGCCGACGTGCGCGCCGAGACCGCCGCGGCTGCCAAGGCCGCGACGGCGACCGCGGCCGCCACGGCCGCGGCTGCGGCGGCGCGGAACCCGGGGAAGCCGGCGTGAGCGAAGGGGAACGGTCGGCGCACGCCGCAGGCGCTGCGCCCGTGGGGTCGCCGCCCGAGCCGCCGCCCGAGCCGCCGCCGCCCGGCTTCAGGCGCTTCCCTGCCGAGCACGGCTTCGTCGGCGTCAACGGGCCGCTGTGGATGCAGCGCGAAGGGACGCTTTTCAGGCTCGGCTTTCGCGTCGAGGCGCGCCACTGCAACCCGATGGGCGTGTGCCACGGCGGCATGCTCGCCACCTTCGCCGACATGCTGATGCCCATCGGCGCCATCTCGCTCGTGCCCGAGGTGCAGCGCCGCTTCCTGCCCACCGTGAGCCTGCAGATCGACTTCATCGGTCCGGCGAAGATCGGCGACTGGGTCGAAGGCGAGATGCAGGTGCTGCGCACCACGCGCACGCTCGTCTTCGCGCAGGGGCTGGTGCGCAGCAACGGCGTGCTGTCGATGCGCTGCAGCGGCGTCTTCCGCATCGGCCCGGAGTTCACTCGGCCGCTTCCGGAATGAAAACGCCGCCGGGCGCGGGCCCTGCGAAGGCCCCGCGCACCGGCGGCTGCGTCGTCGGCGCGCCTGCCGCCGCGCGACGCGTCAGACGCGCGTGCTACTGCGTCGTGACCGCGGCCGTCGTCGTCTCCGAAGAGAACAGGCACACGCTCTCGAAGGTGGTCACCGCGGCACCGAACGACTTGTCGTTGCACGCCAGCGGCGACTCGGCCACCTTGGTGATCACGCGCGAGCCTTCGGGCACGCCGGCGTAGCGCACTTCACGCCGGCCGCTGAAGGTGCAGGTGCCTTCCTCGCGCGCGCATTGCGTCCAGCTTGCCGTCGTGGCCGTGCCGCCGCTGGCGCCGCCGCCGCTCGCCGGGGGCGGCGTTGCCGCCGCCACCGCTCCGCCACCGGTGTAGCCCTCCACGGCCCAGCGGCCACCCTGGCCGGTGGTGACCTTGGTGATCCACACACCGGCGAGCTTGGCGCCGTCCTCGTAGCCCGAGAGTACGCCGGCGTTCGGCCAGGTGCCGGCGGCGAGGCCGAGGTTGGTCTCGTTGTTGCCGATGGAGCCCACTTCGAAGAAGTCGATGCCGTCCAGCCCCATCAGCGCGGCGCGCACGATGGTGTTGTAGACCGTGGCCGCGTCGATGCTGCTGCCGGCCCAGAAGCCGTGCTCGCCGTCGCGCACCTTCTTGCCGGCGCCGCACTTGGCGGCCACCTTCTGCTGCATCGTCGGCAGCGCGGTGCTGCTGGTCTTGTCCAGCGTGTCGCTCGTCGCGCCGTAGCCGTGGCCGCTGAACGAGTCGAACTCGCAGGTGCGCGGGTAGGTGTCGAGCAGGTCGGCGAAGAGGCCGTTGATGTGCGCGGCGTAGCCGGGGACGCTGGGCGCCTGGATGCGGATGTCGGGCCGCCGGGTCTTGCGCCAGTCGAGCACCCAGTCCATCAACGTGCGCAGGTTGGCGTTGGTGTCGCCCCAGTAGTCACGCGAAGGGTTCGAGCCGGCGTGGTTGTCGGCGGTCCACACCTCGTTGGCCACTTCGATCTGCTTGATCTCGGGCGCGTAGTCGGTGACGGCGGTGAGCCAGCCCCACAGCGCTTCCTTCGACTTCGGCAGCTGCATCGACCACTGGCCGACCTCGGTCTCGCCGCGCGTCTGGTAGAAGCTGGGCACGCCGTGCAGGTTCAGCGTCACGAACTTGACGCCGTTGTCGTTCCAGAACTTGCGCGCCTTGGCCCACTCGGTCCAGTTGAAGACGCCGGGCGCGGTCTCGGTCTTGTTCCAGTACAGGTTGAAGGTGCCGAAGACGCGGAAGGCGTTGACCTTGAAGTGCTGGTCGAGCCTGGGACCGTACTCGGCGCCGCCGTAGGAGCTGGTGAACTGCGTCCAGTGCATGCCCACGAGCTGCGGCGAGGCCTGGATCGGCGGCCCTTCGTAGATAACGGTGGAACTGTGCGGCACGCCGTTGTTCCACGGCGTCTTCGCCACCTCGGCGGGCGTGGCGGGCGTGGCCGGCGTCGTGGGCGGGGCCGGGGTCGTCGCCGGATCAGCCGGCGTCGTGACGGGGGTTGTAGGTGACGTCGGCGCGCCCGGCGCTGCGCCGGCGGCCGGCGCGGTGGTGGTGGTGCCGGCGCCATTGGGGTTGGCGCCGCCACAGGCGTACAACATGACGGCGGCCAGCACGGCGGCCGACGTGTTCTCGAGATTGCGAATGCGTGACTTCAAGTCCTCGACCCTTTCGTTGGGTGATGGGGGGCGCGACAGTCGCTTTGCGAGAGAGGCACGCACAGGCACGCTCTCGCACGAGGCCGCAACGACAGGCACAAAGAACGCGTTGTTGTTCGCGCCAGCGAACTGCTGTTGGTCGCGTCAGCGCTGATGCGGATGCGCGGGCAGCTGCGCCCTTGTCACACCGGGTGCGCGCCGGGCTCACGCCGTGGTGGCCCGCCGCACGCCATGCATGCGCTGAAGGTTCTTGATCGCCTGCGTGCAATGCTGCGCGGCAAGCAACCGGGGCCTGTAAGCGAGCTGCGTTGTTCGTAACCTGCGCTGAAGCGCGCCGCTACGGCGGCCAAGGAAGGCGCGCGCTGCGCGTAACGACTGCACACGAAGCGGCCCCCGCGGATACGGGGGGCGTGCGCTTCGTTTGTGCGTTAGGCGGCGGTTGGATGCCGGCCGCTCGGGCCGGTCAGGCTGCTCAGGCCGCCTTCGCGCCGAGGGCGCGCAGCTTCCTGCTCCAGCGCTCGACGCCGGTGGCGCCGAGCTGGTCGACGCCGCCGATGAGTGTCTCGTGCACCGGCGCGAAGCCGACGAAGCCGAGGATGTTGCGCTCCAGGTTCTTCACGCTGTGGGCGCGGAAGTACCAGCGGTACACGAGCGCGGGCATGCCCATCGTCACCACCACGCGCGCCGAGCGGCCCGTGAGCGCCTTGTGCGCGAAGGGGTTGGCGCCGCCGTCCTTGCGGAACGCGAAGCCCGGCCGCGCCACCTGCTCGAGAAAGCCCTTCAGGAGCGCCGGCATGTCGCCGAGCCACAGCGGGAAGAACAGCACCACGTGCTCGGCCCAGGCGATCGCTTCCTGCGCCGGCAGCAGCGACGACGGCGTCTCGCCCTGGTTCCAGTCCTCGGCGCTCTTCAGGAGCGGAAAGTCGAGCGCGGCCACGTCGATGCGGCGCACGCTGTGGCCGGCGCCTTGCGCGCCTTCGCCGTAGGCGGCCGCCAGTGTGGTGAGCAGGTGCGGCCGGCCGGCGTCGGGGTGCGCTTGTAGGAGCAGGACGCGGCGCGGGTCGGTTCGGGTCATGGCGTGCGCTCCGGCAGGCATCAAGTGGCGGCGCCTTCGCCGCGGGCAGTTCGTGTGCTCTGATCGGCGCAGTCGCGGGCGGCGCGCTTCTCAGTCGCTGCTGCCGAGTTGCACCGCCTGGCGGCGCGTCTGCCCGGCGCGCCACAGCGTCAGCGTCACCGACTGGCCGGGCTGCCTGTGCTCGAGCTGCGTCAGCAGCTCGTCGAAGTCGTTCACCGGCTCGCCGTCGACGGCCGTGATCACGTCGCCGGCGATGATCTCGCCGCGCTGCGAGCCGCGCCGGAACGGCTGCAAGCCGGCGCGCATCGCCGGCCCGTTGGCCCCCAGGCCGATGATCGCCACGCCGCGCGGCAGCCCGAGCGCGCGTTGCAGGCTCGGCAGGCCGGCGGTGATGGCCAGCGTCGGGCGCACGAAGCGGCCGTCGCGGATGAGCCGCGGCACGATGCGGTTCACCTCGTCCACCGGAATCGCGAAGCCGATGCCGGCACTGGCGCCGCTGGGGCTGGCGATGGCAGTGTTGACGCCGATCAGCCGGCCGGCCGAATCGAGCAGCGGCCCGCCGCTGTTGCCGGGGTTGATCGCCGCGTCGGTCTGCACGACGCCGCGGATCGCGGCCGTTGGGGCTTTCGATCTCGCGGTTGAGCGCGCTGGCGATGCCCACCGTCAACGTCTGGTCGAGGCCGAACGGGGTTGCCGATGGCGAGCACGCGCTGGCCCACCTGCAGGTCGCGGCTCGTGCCGACGGCCAGCGGCGGCAGCCAGTTCGCGCGGTGCTTCGATGCGCAGCACCGGCGAGGTCGCGGTCCTCGAAGACGCCGACGAGCTGCGCGTCGAAGCTGCTCTGGTCGGCGAGCGTGACGCGCGCGCCCGAGGCGCCCTGGATGACGTGGAAGTTGGTGACGACGTGGCCGCGGTCGTCCCACAGGAAGCCGGTGCCGGTGCCGCGCGGCACCTCCTGCACGTTGCGCGAGAAGAGGTCGCGCTGCACGGCGATGGAGGTGATGTGCACCACCGACGGCGAGGTCTTGCGGAAGAGATCGATCAGCGCCCGTTCATCGGGCTCGAGCGGCCCGCGCGGGCTGATGGCACGCGGTGCAGCTTCGCCGCGCGGCTGCGCCGCGGCCGGCAACAGCATCGCGGCGGCGGCGAGCGCCAGCGCGGCAGCGACGAGCCGCGGCAACGGGTGCTGAATCAGAGGGCGCATCGGGCGGCGCCGGTCGACTCGGGCCGCATGGGGCCGCTGCAGGCCGCCCGCCATGAGCGGCGCTGCGCTGCGGTGCATGGCGCTGCGGCGTGCGAAGCGGCGGCGCGCCTCGGCGGGGGGCCGTTCAAGCGCTTTCAGGCGCGTTCGGGCGACGAGGGCGTGCCGGCTTCGCCGGGGCCCGGTGCGGGCGTGGCGGCGTCAGGCGCCGCCGGCGCCTCGGCCGGCGCGTCGGTGCGCGCCTGCTTGCGCTGTGCCTTCTCTTCCTTCTTGCGCTTCTTCTCCAACTCGCGCTGGCGCTTCTCGAAGGCGTAATTGGGCTTGGGCACGGCGGTTCCTCGATTCAAGAAGCGGCAACAGGGCCAAGAGCATACGCGAGCGGCGTGCCCCTGGGCCGCATGGCCGCGCGAGCAGAACGCATACGCTGCCCCGGCTCGCGGCCGGACCGCGGCCGGGGTGGCGCGCGTCGCTCAGCGCAGGCCCATCATCGAGACGACGCGGCAGCCCAGCACGCCGGCGATCTTCGCCGCCACCACCGAGGCGTCGCCGTCGTCGTAGGTGCGGGCCACGGTGATGCGGTCGAAGAGGCTGCGAAAGAGCGTGATCGACCAGCTGCGCTCGCCGCGCCCGCCGGGGAACGCGGCGATGTCCACCGTCTGGATGCTGTCGAAGGTGGCGAGCTGCTGCCCGCCTTCCTCGATGACGCGCTGCTGGCGGTCGAACACGAAGTGGCCGTGCGAGGAATCGATGACGAGGCGGTCGTCGTCGAACTGCTCGATCTCGACGAAGGGCTCGACGAGCGGCTCGCCGCGTGCCGCCTCGACCAGCGGCGACAGCCTCAGGGCCAGGCGGTGCGGAATCTTCATGGGCAGGCGGTGGGTGGTGGGACGAAGGCGCGCCGAATCCTAGGCGGCGCCGCGCGGGCCGTCAAAGAAGGACTCAGCTGCCACAGACGGTGCGCTTGGCGCATCATCGCCCAGGCAGGAAGGCCGCCGATGCCGAAGACCGATCCCGCCTCGATGCCGCCGTCGCAGCCGCCACCGCCGTCGTCGGAGGAGCCGGCGCTGCGCGGGCGGCGCGTGCTCCTCGCTGCGGCCGACCCCTTCGACGAACTGCTCGCGCGAGACGATCGAGGGCCTGGGCGGCGGCACGCTGGCCGTGGCCACCTCGACGACCGGCGCCCTCGAGCAGATCCAGGCCCGCGCGTCGATGCGGTGCTGCTGGATCTCGAACTGCCGGGCTTGGCCGGTGCCGCGCTGCCGCGCGTCGTGCGGGCGTTGCGCTCCGCGCAGCGGCCGCTGATCGCCCTGAGGCGCGCAAGCGCCGATCTCGACCAAACTGGGCGCGCGAGCGCCGACCTCGATGAGGCAGGGCGCGCGGGCGACGGCTTCGACGGCGCGGCCTTCGACGCCGGCCTCACCAAGCCGTTGCACCCGCAGGGGCTCCTGCGCAGCCTGGCCGCCTGCCTGGCAGGTGTGCCGGCGCCGGCAGCCGTCGTGTCGTCGCCGCCGGTGTCGCTGGCGCTCGGCCTCGAGCGCTGCCTCGGCCGCGAGGACCTGTACCTGCGCGTGGTGAACCGCTTCCTCGCCAACAGTGCCCACCTCGGCGCCGACATCGCGCAGGCGCTCGGCGAAGACGATCGCGCCGCCGCGGCGCGGCACGCCCATTCGCTGATCTCCACCGCGGGCACGCTCGGCGCGATGCCGTTGTCGCAGGCGGCCCGCTCGCTGTACTCCGCACTGGCGGAAGCGCAAGGCGACGCCGCCGCGCCGCTGGCCGCGCTCGAGGCCGAGGTTGCACGCGTGCGCGGGGCGCTGCTGCGCTTCGTCGAGTCTGGCGCGGGAACCCTGCCGACCGCGTAGCACCGTCACCCCGATGCCGGCGCTGCGCGCGCCGGCACGGCTGGGCGCTGCAGTGGTGCGACAAGCGGCGCGGCACCCGACCGCGCCCGTACACTGCCCGCCTCATGGCCGACCCATCGAACCCCGGGCGAGCGGAATTGTTCTCGACGGCTTCGGTGGCCCGCCGCCTCGGCGTCTCGATCCCCACCGTGCAGCGCTGGGTCGACCAAGGGCACCTGAAGGCGTGGAAGACCGTGGGCGGCCACCGCCGCATCGACGCCCTGAGCGTCTTCGCATTCGAGGCCCGCGCGTCGCTCGGTGCCGCGGCCGGTGAGACAGCCGCCACGGCCACCATGGCCGCAGCGGCTGCGACGGCGTCCGGGGACGGCGCCCAGGCCGTCTCGGTGCTCGTCGTCGACGACAACCCGGACGACCGCGACCTGCTTTCGGCCGTCGTGCTCGAGGCGCTGCCCGGGGCAAGGCTGGCGCTGGCCGGTAGCGGCTTCGAGGCGCTGATGATGATGGGGCACAGCCCGCCGGACGTGCTCGTCACCGACATCGTGATGCCGCACATGGACGGCCTGGAGATGCTTCGCCATCTGACCTCGGGCCAGGCGGTGCGGCCGCCGCTGATCGTGGCCACCTCCAGCCACCGGCCCGATGAGTTCGCCCGCCTCGGCCGGCTGCCGCCCGATGTGCAGTTCGTGCCCAAGCCGATCGACCCCGCGCAGTTGATCGGCCTGCTGCGCAGAGCCCGGTCCGCCGGTTGAGCAGCCCTCGCCGGCGCGCCCACCGGCTCGATCGCCGCGACGCTTCGGGGTCGGAGCGCGGATTCTCCGTGATTTGGCGAGAGTTAGACCGATCTTGACAGCAGTTCGAGCTTCTTGCGGGCTGGTCAGGCAGAAGGCGGCTCCCTGAGGGTTCCGAAACTGCCAGCGCACAAACAAATGGAATG
>JAXMEZ010000016.1:0-77933 GCA_046348035.1 Rubrivivax sp.
CCGGTGCGACATCGGCCGCGCCAGCCGCACCGTGGTGCCGATGGTGCCGCCGGGCACTTCGAGCGCGCCGACCAGCACCGCCAGCAGCGTTCGCGCCCAGCAGCACTCGTAGCCGCCCCAGCCGTTGTTGACCGTCTTGCCGAGCGACACCGCCACCGGGCGGTAGGGCATCGTCACGCCGTCGATGGTGATCGTCTGGCCGACGCAGGCGTGTTCCAGGTACTCATTGGCGATGCGCCGCATCTGCGCCGCCGGCACGTCGCACACCTTCTCGGCCCACTCGGGCGAGTACTTCGCCATGTGCTCGGCCAGCAGCGTGAAGGCGGTGGCACCTTCGAGCGCGCCTTCGGCGAGCACTTCCTCGTCGGCACCGCGCTCCAGCGCCTGGGCGGTGAAGCGGCCTTCGAGCGCTTCGTCGATGCCCGGCGTGTCGTGCGGCACCGCGCGCTGCGTGCGCTGGTCCCACACCAGCGGCTTGCCGCTGGCCGCGTCGCGCAGGTAGAAGCCGTTCTTGCCGACGAGGTACGGCGAGTTGCTCCAGCGGGCGAGGAAAGGCAGGTCGAGCTGCTCGCGCTTCGCCTCGTGCAGCATGACGTGGATCAGCGCGTAGAGGAACGCGGCGTCGGTCTTCGGCTTGATCGGCACCCACTCGGCCGAGCAGGCGCCGGTGATCGACAGGTGCGGCTCGACCTGCACGCGCTTCATGCCGCGCACGCGCGCCTTCGAGTGCCGCGCGATGCCGACGACGCCGCCGGAGGCCTCGACGTTGGCGCCGCAGCTGATGAGGTAGTTGCAATGCGGCGTGTCGGGCGCGACGATGAAGGCGCGGTGCCAGTACTCGCCGTACAGGTGCTCGCTGTGGTAGCACTTGACGCCCTGCCCCGAGCCGATGCCGAAGTCCACCGGCCCCCACGCAGCGAGGAAGGCCGGGAAGCTGCCCATGTACATCTGCGGCGTGCCGCCGCCGCCGAAGCTGGCGGCCACGCGCGGGTAGCCCGATGTGTCGGTCAGGCCCTCGGCGCGGATCGCGTTCAATCGATCGGCGATCGTCGACAGCGCTTCTTCCCACGAGATCTCGACGAAGCCCGGGTCCTCGTCGCGCCCCTTCTTCGGGTTCGTGCGCTTCATCGGCGCCAGAACGCGGTTCGGGTTGTAGGTCTTCTGGATCAGCCCGAAAGCCTTGACGCAGACCTTGCCCCCGCCGGGGTGGATGGGCGCGGCGCAGAAGTTCGGTTCGATCTCGGTGGCGATGCCGTCCTCGACCTTGACGGTGGCCAGGTCAGGACCCGCCACGCACTGGTAGCAGTAGGTGGGAACGCGGCGCGTGCCGGTGGTGGGAGGCATGGCGGCTTGTAGTCTCTGGACGTCTCTGGACGGTCTCTGGGACGGCGGACGAGCTGCCCTGCTACGCCCCCGCCGCGGCGGCCTTCGCCTTCGCGGCCTTGGCCGCGAGGCGCTCGCCGGTCTTGGCCACATCGACGACGAAGCGCGAGTGCTTGCCGCGCACGATGGGCTCGACCGCGTCGCGCCCTTCGACCTCGAACACGACGGCGCGGCCCTTGACCTCGGCCACGCGCACGACGAGCGTCACCGCCATCCCGAGCAGCGTGGCGCCGGTGTGGTCGATCTCGACGCGCGTGCCCACCGAGTCTTCGCCGGCGTCGAGGTGCGCCAGCAAGAGGTTGCGGCAGGCGACCTCGATGTCGCGCACGAGCATCGGCGTGGCGTAGACGCGCGCCGCCTCGCCCATGAAGTCGATCGTGCGCTCGCGATCGACAGTGAAGGTGACCAGCGACTCGAGGCCGCTTTGCAACGTTGGCTTCATGGTGTGCGTACTCCCTTGGCGAAAGCGCAGGAACGGTTCAGGAATCGGCGATCAATGCCCGAGGTAGGCCTGCTGCACCTGGGCGTCGCGCAGCAGTTCGGCGCCGGGGCCTTCGGCCACCAGGCGCCCGGTCTCCATCACGTAGCCGCGGTCGGCGATGGCCAGCGCCGCGCGCGCGTTCTGGTCGACGAGCAGGATGGTGGTGCCTCGGGCGCTGAGCGCCTTGATGTGGTTGAAGATCTCGGCGACGAGCTTCGGCGCCAGGCCCATGCTCGGCTCGTCGAGCAGCAGCAGGCGCGGGTCGGCCATCAGCGCGCGGCCGATGGCCAGCATCTGCTGCTGGCCGCCGGAGAGCGTGCCCGCCGCTTCCTCGCGCTTCTTCGCCAGCACCGGGAACATCGCGTAGACCGCTTCGAGCGTCGCCGCCCGGCCGCGCGCGAACGCGCCCAGCAGCAGGTTGTCCTCGACATTCAGCGCGCCCCACACCTGCCGCCCTTCGGGCACCTGCACGATGCCGCGCTTGACGCGCTGGCGCGGCGTCTCGCGGCCGATGTCGGTGCCTTCGAAGCGCAGCGTGCCGCCGGTCATCGGCTGCACGCCCGACAGCGTGCGCAGCAGCGTCGTCTTGCCGGCGCCGTTGGCGCCGACGATGGCAACGAGTTCGCCCGCTTCGACGTGCAGCGAAACGCCGGCCAGCGCCGGGATGCGGCCGTAGCGGCTGGCGAGTCCCTGCACCTCAAGCACCGGCGGCCTCCGTCGGGGCTGCTGCGGCCGCACCTGCCGCGCCTGCCGTGCCGTTGTCGCCGTCGGCGCCGAGGTAGGCCTCGATGACGCGCGGGTCGCGCGCCACCTCGGCCGGCGTGCCGTCGGCCAGCGGCGCGCCGTGGTCGAGCACGAGCACGCGGTCGGACACCTCCATCACGAGGCGCATGTTGTGTTCCACCAGCACCACGGCGATGCCGCCGGCGGCGAGTTCGCGGATCAAGGCGTCGATCTCGCGTGCTTCGGTCTCGTTCAGCCCCGCGGCCGGCTCGTCCAGCAGCAGGAGCTTCGGCTCGGTGGCGAGCGCGCGTGCAATCTCGAGGCGCTTCAGCGCTCCGTAGGGCATCGCGTCGGCGCGGGCGCCGGTCCATGCCGAAAGGCCCACGCGCTGCATCAGCGCTGCCGCTTCGGCGCGGCAGCGTTCCTCGGCTGCGCGCAGCTTCGGCAGCCGCAGCAACGCCGGCAGGATGGCCGTGTTCTCGTGCCGGTGGCGGCCGGCCATCACGTTCTCCAGCGCGCTCATGTTGAAGAAGATCTGCAGGTTCTGGAACGTGCGCGCCAGGCCCGCAGCGGCGTAGCGGTGCACCGGCTGACCGGTGAGGTCGCGGCCATCGAGCACGACGCGGCCGGCGTCGGGCACGTAGATGCCGGACAGCAGGTTCAGCAGCGTCGTCTTGCCGGCACCGTTGGGGCCGATGACGGCGTGCACGCTGCCCGGCACCACGTCGAACGAGACGCCGTTCACCGCCACCAGGCCGCCGAAGCGCTTGGAAAGGCCCTCGACATGCAGCAGGCTCATCGCGGTGCCGTCCCGTTCCCTGGCCTCAGCGCCGCGCCAGCGCCCGTGCCAGCGTCGGCACGATGCCGCGCGGCATGAACACCATCGTCGCGATCAGCACCGCGCCGAAGACCGTCATCTCGTAGTCCTTCAGCGCCGTGAGGAACTGCGGCAGGAGCGTCAGCACCGCGGCCCCGGCGAGCGCGCCCCAGATCGAGGCCATGCCGCCGAAGACGACCATGATCACCAGTTCCACCGAGTGCAGGAACGAGGCCTTGGCCGGCGTGATGAAGCCGGCGTAGTGCGCCGTCAGCGCGCCCGCGGCGGCGGCGATGGCGGCCGAGAGCACGAAGACCCGCAGCTTCCAGCGCGCCGCGTCGATGCCGAGCGTCTCGGCGGCGACTTCGGAACCGTGCAGCGCGCGCAAGGCGCGGCCGGCCGGCGAATCGACGAGGTGCAGCGCCCCGAGCACGGTGAGCCACAGGAGCGCCGCGACGACCGCGTACCACGCCGGCTCGCCCTTCAGCGCATGGCCGAACAGTTCCAGCGGCGGCACCGGCATGCCGTCGGGCCCGCCGGTGATGCGGTCTTCGTTGGTGAGCACGATCGAGACGATGACGCCGAGGCCGAGCGTGGCCATCGCGAGGTAGTGGCCCTTCAGCTTCAGCGTCGGGCGGCCGACGAGCCAGGCGAGCGCGGCCACCGCCGCCACCGCCGCCGGCAAGGCCAGCCACGCCGGCCAGGCGAGGCGCGTCACGAAGAGCGCGCTGCCGTAGCCGCCGAGCGCGTAGAAGCCGGCGTGGCCGAGGCTGATCTGCCCGGCATAGCCGATGAGCAGGTTGAGGCCGACGCAGACGATGGCGTTGAGCGCCACCAGGATCGCGATCTCGAAGAAGAACGGGTTCGGGAACGTCAGCGGCAGCGCCGCCAGCACCGCCGCGAAGGCGAGCAGCGCACCGACGCGCGGCGACACGCGGCGCGCTCGCGCCGGCGTCGTTGCCGTGGCCGCAGGCTCAAACACGCTCGACGCGGCGCGCACCGGCGAGCCCCCCCGGCATGAAGAACAGCACCGCGAGGATGACGACGAAGGCGATCGCGTCCTTGTAGGCCGAGGAGAGGAAGCCGGCGCCCAGGCCCTCGACGAGGCCGAGCAGCAAACCGCCCGCGACCGCGCCGCCGAAGCTGCCGAGGCCGCCGAGCATCGCCGCGGCGAAGCCCTTGAGGCCGAGCATCACGCCGACTTCGTAGGACGTGAACGTGATCGGCGCCGTCAGCACGCCGCCCAGCGCGCCCAGCGCCGCGGCGAGCGCGAAGCTGGCGCGCATGACGCCGCGCGTGGAGATGCCGGCCAGCCGCGCCGCCAGCGCGTTGATCGCCGTGGCGCGCATCGCCTTGCCGTAGAGCGTGCGGCCGAAGAACCAGCCGAGGCCCAGCACCGCGACCGCGGCGCCGCCGAGCACCCACAGGCTCTGCGGCAGCACCGTGGCGCCGCCGATTGCGATGGGCTCGCTGCCGCTGAACGCGGGCAGCGGGTGGATGCGCTTGTCCCACACCACCTGCGCCAGGCCGCGCAGCAAGAGCGCGACGCCGATCGTGATGATGATGAGCGTCACCACGTCGGCCTGGCCGCCGGCATGCGCGCGCTCGAGCGCCAGGCGCTGCACGAGCAGCCCCACCAGCGCCGCGCCGGCCACCGCCAGCGGCACCGCCGCCCACAGCGGCAGGCCGAGGCCGACGAGCGACACGGCGCCCATGCCGCCCAGCATCACGAACTCGCCTTGCGCGAAGTTGATCGCGTGGCTGGCGTTGTAGACGATCGAGAAGCCTAATGCGACGAGTGCGTAGATGGCGCCGGCGGTCAGCCCGCCGGCGACGAATTGCAGCCAGGAACCGCCCATGGCGCAACCGCGAACGCGTCGAGTGCCGTGTCCTCCCGGCTCACTTCACCAGCGACCAGGTGCCGCCCTTCACTTCGAGCATGCGGAAGGCGGAGAGGTCCAGGCCCATGTGGTCGGCAGCGGTCATGTTGACGACGCCGCCGGTGCCGACGTAGCCCTTGGTGGCCTCGATCGCGTCGCGCACCTTGGCCTTGTCGGTGCCGCCGGCGGCCTTCATCGCGTTGACGGCGAGCAGCAGCCCGTCGTAGGCGTGGCCGCCGAAGGTGGAGACCTCGGCCTTGAACTTGCCCTCGAAGGCGTTGCGGTAGTTCGTGACCACGGGCTTCTGCGGGTCGCCGGCGGCCAGCAGGTCGGCCACCAGCAGCGCCGCGGCGGGCAGGCGCACGCCTTCGGCGGCGTCGCCGGAGAGCTTGATGTACTCCTTCGACGCGACACCGTGCGACTGGTACAGCGGCAGGCCGACGCCGACCTGCTTGTGGTTGCGGGTGACGATGGCCGGGCCCTGGCCGAAGCCGGCGTTGAGCACCGCCTGCGCGCCGCTGCCCTTGATCTTCGTGAGCTGCGCGGTCATGTCGGTGTCGGCGGCGCCGTAGGTCTCGTCGGCGACGACCTGCACGCCGTGGTTGCCGGCCACTTTCAGGCATTCGGCGCGCATGCTCTTGTCGAAGCCGCCGGCGCCGGAGATCAGCGCCGCCTTCGTGTAGCCGCGCGTCTTCATGTCGACGAAGATCTTGTCGCAGGCCATGCGGTCGGTGTGCGGCGTCTTGAAGACCCACTTCTTCACCGGCTCGACGATCACCACCGCGCCGGCCAACGAGATGAACGGCACGCCGCCGGCCTCGGCCAGCGGCACCGCGGCCATCGTCGTGCCGGTGGTCGAGCCGCCGACGATCACGTCGACCTTGTCCTGCTCGATCAGGCGCTTGGCGAACGTGCGCGCCTTCTCGGCGTCGCCGGCGTCGTCGTAGCTGACGAGCTGCAGCTTGCGGCCGAGCACGCCGCCGGCGGCGTTGATCGCCTCGACCTGCATCTCGAGCGTCTTCAGCTCGGGGTCGCCGAGGAACGACGCCGGCCCGGTGACCGACAGGAAGGCGCCGATGCGGATGGGCTCCTGCGCCAGCGCCAGCGGCGCGGCGAGCAGCGTGGTGGCGGCCACGCAGGCCGTGGTGGCGAAGCGGCGAACCGCGGTGGGCATGAGGCTCATGGGAAAACTCCTTTGCCGCACCTGTCTCGATGAATGCGGCCCTAGAATGGCGATGCAAATTCATTCTGGTACTGAAATACGGGTTTGGGTCTTGACCTGGGTCGTCTTTCACCGATGAGCGGACGCGGGAAAACACCGAGGCGCGCGGGCGCGGAGAAACCGCGCCGGGTTCGTGGCGGCAGCGGCGGTGCGACCTCCGGGGCCAGCGTGCGCGTGCGCGCCGTGCGCCAGGCCGACCTGCCGGCGGTGATCGCGCTGGACGCCACCGTCACCGGCGTGCACAAGGCCGACTACTGGCAGCGCGTGTACCGCCGCTACGGCGTCGCCGGCCAGGGGCTGCGCCACTTCCTCGTCGCCGAGACGAGCGAGGGCAAGGGCGAGGGCAAGAGCGAGGGCAAGGCGGCGCGCACGCCGGCGACGATCTGCGGCTTCGTCATCGGCGAGGTGCGCGACTGGGAGTTCGGCTCGCCGCCGTGCGGCTGGGTGTTCGCGATCGACGTCGACCCGCGAGCACGCCAGGCCGGCGTCGGCACGGCGCTGCTGGCCGCCGTGCGCGAGCGCTTCGAGCGCGTCGGCGGCGTCGACCACCTGCGCACGATGCTGGCGCGCGACAACACGCTGCTGCTGTCGTTCTTCCGCGCCCAGGGCCTCACGGCCGGGCGGCTGATCCCGCTGGAGATCGAGATCGGGCCCGGCACGTCGGCCACCGTGTCCGGCGCGTCCGTCGCGTCCGGCGCGGTCACGGCCAACGGCAGCACCGCGGGCGGCAGCGCGCGATGAACCTGCAGAAGAACACGATGCTGGCGCTGTACGCGGTGCTCGAGTTCGCGGCGCGGCCGGGCGAGCATGTCAGCGCCGGCGAGGTGGCGGCGCGGCACGGCGAATCGGTGCACCACCTGGCCAAGGTGCTGTCCGAACTCGTTCGCGCCGGCATCGTCGAGTCGGTGCGCGGCGTCGGCGGCGGCTACCGCTTCGCCGCCAACCCGCGCCGCCTGACGATGCTCGACGTGATCCAGCTCTTCGAACGCTTGGGCGAGGAACGGCGCGGCGCCCGCGACGCAATCGACCGCACGCTCGACCAGGTGCTCGAGGAGATCGAGCAGACGGCGATCGCCACCTTCGGCACGATCACCATCAGCACGCTGCTGCAGATGGTGCAACGCGCCCGGCGCTGAAGGCGGCGCTCTATCGTCCGTTCGCCCCTGAGGTATCGAAGGGCGGGCTTCGATACCTCAGCCCGAACGGTTCTTGTCAGCAGAGGAGTCGGCCGCCGGCTCGGCGCGGTCGAGGCGCTCGACGCGCACGCGCCAGCGGCGCGGGCCGCTTTCGATGCAGCACCAGCGGAACTCGCCGCCGTGGCGGCGGCCGAACTCCTGGTACAGCGCCGCCGGCTCGTGGTCGTCGAGGATGTCGAAGCCTTCGCCGCCGCGCAAGGCGTCGAAGGCACCGAAGATCAGCGCCTGGCATTGCGGTGCCGGCACGCTGCGCGCGTCGATCAGTTCGACAGCGATGGACAAGGAGCACTCTCCCAACGACGGGCCGGCGGCGTTGTTGCCGCCTTGTTCGCCCGCAGCACCTCGATGCGCCGACCGGGCGTTTGTCCGTTTCGGTTGGCAGGCTATGAAGCGTGCCGGCGGGCGGCCTTGAACAGGGTCAAGGAGCACCGGCGCGCCGCGGCGCGCGCGTTCAATGCAGCACGGTCAGCGCGTCACGATCAATGCCGCGCGATCAATGCCGCGCGCTCAATGCCGCGCGATCAACGCCGCGCGATCAAGGCCGCGCGAAAACTGCCGCGCAATCAATGCAGCGCAATCAATGCAGCACCAGCAGCGGCAGCTTGCTGCCGGCCAGCACGGCCTTGGTCTGCGAGCCGAAGAGGAACTCGCCGAACGCGCCGCGCCCGTGCGTGACCATGACGATCAGGTCGCAGCGGTGCGCCTCGGCCGCGGCGATGATCGCCTGGTCGATGCGCGGCACCTGCACGAACACGCCCTCGAACGGCACGCCGCGCTCGTGCGCGGCGCGTTCGAAGCGCGCCAGCACCGGCTGCGCCTGCGCCGTGGACAGCGTCTCGTCGTCGCCGGCCTCGGGCGCGACGATGCGCGGCACGCGCGGCCCGGCGATGAAGCCGACGATGGCGGCGTTCATCTGCTGCGCCAGGTCGAGGCTGGTGTCGATCGCGCGCTGCGTCAGCTCGCTGCCGTCCACCGGCACCAGGATGCGCCTGTAGGTCATCGGTGTCTCCATTGCGGTTGGCATGGATGGGTTCCCTTCGGTCGATGCCGCGGCCCAGGCGTCGCCTGGCGCGCAGCGTTGTCGTGTCGATGCGGGCGGGCCGCGCACGCGCTCAGGGCCGGCGGGCTTCGCTCGCCTTGCTGCCGAGCCAGCGGCCGTAGCGCAGCGCCCAGCCGGTGCCCGCCGCCGCCCAGGCGAAGGCGGCCAGCGGCAGCAGCACCGGCGCGCTCGCCGGCGCGAGCGCCGAGGCCACGCGCAGCAGCGCCGCCGCCTGGGCCAGCCAGTACAGCAACCAGGCCACGTCGTCGGCAGCCACCGGCCGCCCGGCATGGCCGGCGGCAACGCGCGTGGCCATCGCGAACAGCGTCGTGCCGAGGTAGCCCGCGGCGAGCGCGTGCAACGGCGCCAGCCCGAGCGACGCCGGCTCGCCGAAGGCCGCGACCCGCGCGTGCGACAACGCCGCCAGCGAGAACGCGATGCCGAGCCAGACGAAGCCGCCGAACAGCATCGCCAGCAGCCGGTTGCGCAGGTTCTGCAGCCGCGCCCAGCGCCAGGCGAGCCACAGCAGCAGAACCGCCGCGCCGGCCTGCACCGCCGCCAGCGCCGCATGGGCCGCCGCCGGCAGCGGCCACCACAGCGCCTGCGCCGCTTCGCCCGCCGCGGTGCAGGCGAGCGCGAAGAGCGTCGCGCCGAGCAAGCCGAACGGCGAGCGCGCCGTGAGCGACGGCGGCGTCACGGCATCGAAGACCGGCAGCATGCGCTGCGACACCGTCGCGAACACCGGCGCAAGGAAGCCCCACAGGGCGACCAGCGTCGCCGCGCGCACGAGGGGCCATTGCCCCGCGGCTAGGCCCGCCGCGGCCAGCACCAGCGCAGCGAGGCCGATCACCGCCGCAGCCGTCACCACGCGCGCATGGACGCGGTCGCTCTCGCGGCTGGCACGCAGCATGGCCGCGAAGCGCCAACCCACCGTGCCCCAGCCAACGCCTGCCAAGGCCACGCCCGCCGCAGCAAGCCGCTCGTCGGCGTGGAAGCCGATGACGGCCAGGCACCAGCCGGCGCTCATCGCCAGCACCGGGGCGAGCAACTCGCGCGCCGGCGGCCCGCGCTGCCCCAGCCAGCGCGGCCCGGCCGTGAAGAGGAAGCCGGTGATGAACAGCGGCATGTACGCGAACGTGAACGCGAGCCCGTGCGCCTGCGGCGGCGGCACCGTCCATGGCGGCGGCGCGAGGCCGGCCGTCATCGCCAGCAGCAAGGCGGCCCACCACAGCGCGCTGGCCGCCAGCGCCACCGCGCCGGCAAAGAACCCCAGCCGGTGCGGGGCCGACAGCAGTTGCGCCGCGCTGAAGGTCACGCCCGCCTACGCCGCAGCGCCGGAGCCAGCCGCGGACGCGAGCGCGCGCCAGAGCCAGCCCGCGTCGTGCCGGATCGCGATCGCCACCACGAGTGCGATCACCGCCAGCGAAGCGATGAACGCCACCGCCTTGCCGGCACGCGTGCGCGCGCGCTTCATCGCCAGCGAGCCGAGCCCGATGTAGACGACCACCAGCACGAGCTTCGTGAACAGCCAATGGTCGCGCAGCGGCTGCAGCGACAGCAGCCACCACAGCGTCGCGCCGGCGCTGATGAGCAGCGTGTCGATGACGACGCTGGCGATGCGCAAGGTGCGCGTCATCGGCCAGGCCGCGCCGGCCAGCACGCCGGCGACGCGGGCGCTGAACAGCGCCACGCTCGTGCCCGCCAGCGTGATGTGCGCGTGCCGGATCAGCGGGTAATGCTCGTACAGCTCGATCATGGAAGGTGTCGATGGCCTCGCCGGTGCGCTCGTGCGGCCGCCGTGCAGGGGCGGCGATGCTGCCATGCGCGCAACGGCCCGCCCCGCCCGGGGCCTTGCCCCGGGGCGCGGCGGCCAAGCCCGGCGCGGCGCTGTTCACCACCGCCCGCGCAGGGTCAGCCGCCAGGTGCGCGGCGGCTCGACCTGCTGGAACAGCGCCGACTTCTCGGCCAGCCGCACATCGGTGAGGTTGTCGACCCCGAGCGCCAGCTCGAGCCCGAACGGCAGCGTGCGCGCCACATGCGCCGACACGAGCGTCACGTCGGGCGCGGCGACCGAAGGCGCGCCGACGATGGCCGAGGCGAGGCGCTGGTCGGTCGCGTTCTCGACGCGAAAGCCGGCGCGCCAGGCGCCTTCGGCCCAGTCCACTCGCGCATTGGCGGTGTTGCGCGGCCGCTTGTCCAGGCGCCGGCCGCTGCCGTCGAAGGCGTCGAGGTAGGTGTAGCCGAGCCCGACCGAGAAGCCGGCCGGCAGCTTCTGCACGAGCGAGGTCTCCAGCCCCGACAGGCGCGCCCGCGCGAGGTTCTCGTAGACATAGGTGCCGGTGCCGGGCACGACGCCGGCCTGCACGAGGCGCAGGTCGATGAGGTCGTGCACGCGCTGCGCGAATGCCACGGCCTGCACTTCGGTGCCGCTGCCAGCCCAGCCGGCCGCCAGTTCGATGCCGTCGCTCGTCTCGGGCTTCAGGTCGGGGTTGCCGAGCGTCGTGTTGGGTCCTTCGGGGCGGGCGCCGGGCACGATCTGCTTCAGGTTCGGCGCCTTGAAGCCGTGGCTGTAGCCGCCCTTGATCGTGACGCCGCCGCCGGCCTGCCACACCGCGTAGGCGCGCGGGCTCCAGGAGTCGCCGAAGAGCTGGTGATGGTCGTAGCGCAGCCCGAAGGTCAGGCGCAGCGTGCGCTCCAGCGCCCATTCGTCCAGGAAGTACAGCGAACGGTGGCGCGCGATCGAGCGGCCGCCGGGAAGCCCCGAATCGTCGAGCACCTCGTTGCGCGTCTCGAAGCCGGCGGTCACCGCCTGTGCACCGAGCTCGATGCGGCCCTGTCCTTCGACGACGGTGTCGTCGAGCGCCTGCGTCGGGTTGACCGCAACACCGTTGGTGCGCGTGTTCTCGACCTTGACCTGCGAGCGGTAGGCGCGCAAGAGCGTCGTCGGCGCGGCGCTCGCGCCCAGGCGCCCGAAGAGCCCGGCCAGGCCGTCCCACTGCGCTTCCCAGCCGAGCGAATCGAGGGCGCGGTCGATCTCGTTGACGGTGCGGTGGTAGCGGCGAGCGCCGCTGCGCTCGCGCGCGTCGGCCCAGCGCCACTCCTGGCCCTCGCGGTGCTCGGCCTCGACGCGGTGCCCGGTGAGCGGCTGCCACACGAGGCCGACCCAGCCGTCGGTCTTCTCGCGCCCCTCGAGTTCGGAGATGCGCGGGTCTTCCACCGAAGCGAGCGCCGCCGTGCGCGAGCGCGAGGCGCCGGCGCGCAGGCCGAGGCCTTCGGCCAGCGGCCCGTCGGCGCGCACGCCGACGCGAAAGCCGCTGCCGCCGCGATCGCCCTCGGCCTCGTGGCCTTCGACCGAAGCGCCCAGGCGCCATTGGTCGCCCGGCTGGCGGGTGATGATGTTGACGACGCCGGCCAGCGCCTCGGAGCCGTAGAGCACCGACATCGGCCCGCGCACGATCTCGATGCGCTCGATGTCCTCGACGGCGATCCAGTCGTACTGGAAGTCGGAGTGGCCGACGACGCCGTCGCTGGCGCCGATGCGGCGGCCGTCGACGAGGAAGAGGGTGTGCTTGGCGTCCAGGCCGCGCACGCTGAAGACCTGGCGGCCGCCGATGGCGCGCCCTTGCAGCGACAGGCCGGTGTCGCCGCGCACCGCTTCGAGCACGTTGGCGGCGCCGCGCGCCTCGATCTCCTGGCGCGTGATCACGCTCAGCACCGCCGGCGCCTCGATGGCGAGCATCGCGTGGCGGGTGGCGGTGATGACGATCGGCGCCGCGCTGCCCGCGCCTTCGTCGGCGTGCACCGGCAGCGCCGCGGCGACAGTGGCTGCGGCGAGCGCGATCGCGGCCCATCGAGAACGCGACGGCGAGGGCGACAGCGACAGCGCGCCGTGCCGCAGCGGCTGCACCGGCGGGCGAAGTGCGCCCGCGCGCGAAGTCAAAAAGCTTGGCTCCGCCTGCGTCGGCAGGCGGTTCCCGGGGTCGAAAAACATGGTCGCGCAGGATCGCGAGCACGACCGGCCTGGACCTTGAACTGGATCGTGTTTGGTCCTCGGCCGGCCGGCTGCGGCGAAGGCGCTTGATGCAGGTCAACGGCAGCGCAGCGGCCGCGGCGGCGGGAACGGCGGCCGCCGGCGCGGGTCCCGCGACCGCTTGAACTGCTTCAAGGACAGCCTCGGGGTCGGCAGGAAGCATTCGCGCGCAGCGAAATCGGCAGCGGCATGCCGGAGGGATTGCCTTGTGCGCCCACCGCGCGGCCGCGACCCGTTCCCTCACAAGACTCCCTCACCTCCCTTCCTCACGACCTTCCTCAACTGCAGGAGACGAGCATGGCAACGACTCTCACGCTGCGCGCACCCCGGCGCGCAGCATGGCCGCTGGCAGCCCTATTGGGGCTGGCGGCACTGGCGGCAGTGGCGCCGCCGGCCACCTGGGCCCAGGCCCAGGGCCAGGACCGCAAACCCGTCACGCCCTCGGAACTGGGCTACCAGGCCGGCTCCTCGCCGATGGCCGGCGAGCCGATGTACCAAGCCAGCAACCCGAAGGCACCGCCGATGACGCAGGCGGAGTTCGACACCGCGCGCCGCATCTACTTCGAGCGCTGCGCCGGCTGCCACGGCGTGCTGCGCAAGGGCGCCACCGGCAAGCCGCTGACGCCCGACATCACGCTCGGCAAAGGCACCGACTACCTCAAGGTCTTCATCGCCTACGGCTCCCCCGCCGGCATGCCCAACTGGCAGACCAGCGGCGAACTCGGCGAGAAGGAAGTCGACCTGATGGCGCGCTACGTCCAGCACGACCCTCCGACACCGCCCGAATTCGGCCTCGCGGACATGAAGAAGACCTGGAAGGTCATCGTGCCGCCCGAGCTGCGCCCGAAGAAGAAGGAGAACAACTACGACATCTCCAACATCTTCTCGACGACGCTGCGCGACACCGGCGAGGTGGCGCTGATCGACGGCAACAGCAAGCAGATCATCAGCATCATCAAGACCGGCTACGCGGTGCACATCTCGCGCCTGTCGGCCTCGGGGCGGTACCTGTTCGTGATCGGGCGCGACGCCAAGATCAACATGATCGACCTGTGGATGGCCAAGCCCGACAACGTGGCCGAGATCCGCGTCGGCCTCGAGGCGCGCTCGGTCGATACGAGCAAGTTCAAGGGCTACGAGGACAAGTACGCCATCGCCGGCACGTACTGGCCGCCGCAGTTCACGATCATGAAGGGCGACACGCTGGAGCCGCTGCGCATCGTCGCGACGCGCGGCATGGTCGTCGGCTCGCAGGAATATCACCCCGAGCCGCGCGTGGCCGCCATCGTCGCCAGCCACTACAAGCCCGAGTTCCTCGTCAACGTCAAGGAGACCGGCAAGACGCTGCTGGTGGACTACTCCGACCTCGACGCGCTGCGCATCGTCGAGATCGGCTCGGCGCCGTTCCTGCACGACGGCGGCTGGGACTCCACCAAGCGCTACCTCATGGTGGCGGCCAACAACAGCAACAAGATCGCGGCGATCGACGCCAAGACCGGCAAGCTGGCCGGGCTGGCCGAGGTCGGCAAGATCCCGCACCCGGGCCGCGGCGCCAACTTCGTGCACCCGCAGTTCGGCCGCGTCTGGGCCACCGGGCACCTGGGTGACGAGACCATCTCGCTCGTGGCCACCGACGACAAGCGCAAGGCGACGATGTTCAAGCAGGTGGCCCAGATCAAGGGCCAGGGCGGCGGCAACCTGTTCATCAAGACGCACCCGAAGTCCAACAACCTGTGGGTGGACACGCCGCTGAACCCCGACCCGAAGATCTCGCAGTCGATCGCGGTGTTCGACATCCGCAACCTGGCCGCCGGCTTCAAGGTGCTGCCGATCGCCGAATGGGCCGGGCTCACCGACGACGGCGCCAAGCGGGTGGTGCAACCCGAGTACAACAAGGCGGGCGACGAAGTCTGGTTCGCGGTCTGGTCAGCCAAGAACAAGCAAAGCGCGTTGGTGGTCGTGGACGACAAGACGCTGAAGCTGAAGGCGGTGATCAAGGACCCGCGCCTGATCACGCCGACCGGGCATTTCAACGTGTACAACACGCAGCACGACGTGTATTGACGTCCAACGGTTCCCGGCCGGGCTGAACCCCGGCCTTTCCCCGATGGCCGGGTTGAGAGCCCGGCCTTTCTTTGTGCCATAGACCACCGACCGCCGAGTCGAACGACCAAGGAGATCACCCCATGCGCCTCGTTTCCTTCCACCTGCGCCGCGCCGGCCTGCTCGGCGCAGCCGCCCTCGGCGCGAGCCTCATTGCCGCGCCGGCGCTGGCCCAGGGCATCGAAGCGACGATGAACAAGGCCGGCTGCCTGGCCTGCCACGCCGTCGACAAGAAGCTGGTCGGCCCGGCCTACAAGGAGGTCGCCGCCAAGTACAAGGGCAAGCCCGAGATGGTGGCCACGCTGAGCGCCAAGGTGCGCAAGGGCGGCCAGGGCGTGTGGGGCCCGGTGCCGATGCCCCCGACCGGGCCGGACAAGATCTCCGACGCCGACCTCAAGTCGGCGATCGAGTGGGTGCTCTCGCGCTAGAGCCGACCCCCGCCCCGACCGCGCGCCGCGCCCGCGGCGCGCGGTTTGTCTTTTTCGCGGCAGCAGCGCTGGCTTCGGGCCTTGCGCTGCCCGCTGGCGCTGTCGCTGCGGACTCCGCTGCGGACTCCGCTTCGAAGGCCGCATCCAGCGGCGCTTCGAACGCGGCATCGAGTCCCGCTTCCAGCGCGCCTTCCGAAGGCGGCCTGCGGGCCGGCTTCGAGTCGCCGTGCCCGGGCAGCGACGGCCCCTGCATCACGATCACGAACAGCACCGGCGCCGTGCTCAAACGGCTGCCGGCGGCCAGCCTCGACGGCCGCGCCCGCGCCCGCACGGCCGAACTGCACCGCGTGCCGGCGCGGCGCAGCATCGTCGTCGCCTTCGCCGGCTTGCCCGAGCTGTGGGAGATCTCGCTCGACCCGGCCGCGCCGCCCGTCTTCGACGGCCTCGTGCATGACCACCGCATGGGCGAGGCCATCGGCCGCCCGGGCTACCTCGAGCCGCGCCGCACGCTGCTCGCTGCGCCGCTCGGCGCGCTGGCCATCGACGCCGAGAGCGGCTGGGTCATCGGCCGGGAGCGTGAACGCGACGGCGAACGCGAACGCGAGGCCGGGTCCGGCGCCAGCGCCACGCAGGCGCCGCGGGTGGTGCTGCTCAACCTCGACATCCGCCGCGCCGTGGCGCGCTGGCCGGCCGCGCCGGGGCTGGACACCGCCGCCGCGAAGCCGGCCCTGCGCGACGGGCGGCGCGGCTTCGTCGTGCCCGCCGATGGCGGCGCGCTGTGGTTCGAGCCGCCGCGCTGACCGCCGATGTGTGTCTGCGCCGCCCTTGATGCCGATCAAGCCCCCCACCCCCTCCCGGCGCGCGAGGCCGGCCCGGCGGCCGCTTAGACTGGCGTCTTCCCGACGCGGCCGGCCCGGCCCATGGATGAATTCCGCTTCGACATCCCGCGCTACCTGTCGCTGCTGCCGCTGTTCAACGAGTTGCGGCCGGACGAGCTGAGGCGCCTGGCCGAAGGCTGCCAGTTGCACCGTTATGCGCGCGGCGACATGGTGTGCCGGCTGGGCGAACCCTGCGAGGGCTTCCACGTCGTCGTCACCGGCCAGGTGAAGCTGTCGGTGCTCTCGCCCGCCGGCCAGGAGAAGGTGGTCGAGCTCGCCGGCCCCGGGCACACGTTCGGCGAGGCACTCGTCTTCAGCGACCGCCCGTACGTCGTGAGCGTGCAGACGCTGGCCGACAGCACCCTGCTGGCGGTGAGCAAGCGTGCGGTGTATGCGGAGATCGCCGCCGACCCGAAGTTCGCGCTGCGGATGCTGGCGGGCATGTCGCGCCGCCTGCACGGCCTCATCAACGACGTCCAGTCGTACACCCTGGCCAGCGGCATGCAGCGCATCATCGGCTACCTGCTGCGCGACACGGACACCGAGGCCGAGAACGGCAGCGCCGAAGGCGAGCCGGCGCCGGTCAACGAGACGCCGATCACCGTGCAGCTGCCGGCCAGCAAGGCGACCATCGCCTCGCGGCTGTCGATCACGCCGGAGTACTTCTCGCGCGTGCTGCACGAGCTGGAGGTGGCCGGCCTCATCGAAGTCGGCCGCCGCGAGTTGCGCATCCTCGACGCGCAGCGCCTCGCCCGCTACCCGGGGCGTTAGGCCGGTCTTGCCAGGCTAGGCGAGCGCCGCGCTGCCGTGGCGCGCACTGCCACTGATTCGTCGCCCGGAAGCTCGGCCGCGTCGGCCAGCGTCGAGGCGTCGAGCACCAGCAGCGCCTGCCCTTCCCTCACGACGAGCACGCGTTTCCCGTCGCGGCTCAAGACCGGCGGCGCGAGGCGAACCCCGTCGAAGCGGCGCATCGACGCCAACGACCGGTGCTGCAGATCGAGCGTGCCGAGCAGGTCGCCCGCGCTCGTGCGCATCGACACGAGCGCCTGCGGCGCGCGTCGATGGGCAGCCACCGCGATGGCCTCGCCGGGCAGCGCAATGCGTGCGGCGATCGTCCAGTGCTCGCTGTCCACCAACGCCAGTGCCGGTTGCCCCGCCAACGGCACGAGCAACGACGCGGCGTGCGGCGCGGCCGATGAAGCACCAGCCGCGGCCGCCGCGGCAACGAAGGCTGCACCGCGAAGGCGCAGCGGCGCACCGTCGAGCACCGCGACGCGCCGCCGCACATCGGGATTGACGATGTCGATCGCGTCGCTCGCGCCACCGCTCCCTGCCCCTTCGCCGAGCACGTGCACCGCCTCAGGGTCGAGCGCGAGCGAGGCCAGCGGCCGCGGCAGGCGAATGCGCCGCGCACCGAGATAGCCGCGCGTCGGCACGCCCTCGCCGAAGCGGTAGTCGTGCACCAGGCCCTCGTAGAAGTCCTCGGCGCGCCGGTCGTGCGAGATCTCCCAGAGTTCCGCAAGACCCGCGGGCGCGACGAAGAAGCTGCGCCGCATCGCCGCCTCGCACCACGCAGCCACACCCGCAGCCGCGCGGCCTTCGCGCGTGGCGACGGCGATGCGTCCGAGCGGCTGCGCCAGAGCAGCGTCCCAGAACACGAGCTGCGGCGGGTCGTCGTGCACGGCCATCACGCAACCGCCGTCGGCCGCCACGGCCAAGCCTGCGAGCGTGCGGCCGAGCGGCCGCACGAGTGGCGGCTCTTCCGCGTCCAGGCGCAGCCGCACGGCGTCGCCGGCGGCCGTCGACAGCCACGCATGCGCGTGGCCCGTGGCGCTGGCGCTGAACGCGAGGCGCGGATGCAGCGGCGCCGGGCTCGTGAAGCGGCCGCGCAGTTCGAGACCCTTGCCGTCGAACCAGTCGACGCGTTGGCCGGCAGCGCTCGCACGGCGCAGCACGACGAAGACGTCGAGGGCCTGGGCCGCCGCCATGACGGTGTCGTGCGCCGCCAAGCCAGGCGCCGCAGCAACGGCAGCGCGGCTCCCTGCCCACGGCAGCGCAGCCGCCAGCGCCAGCGCCTGCATGCAACCGCGCCGGCGCATCACGACTCGCGGATCCTGAGGCCCGTCTTCTTGAGGACGGCGGTGACCTCGATCAGCGCACCGCTCGCACTGCGCGCCCCGCCGGCCTCGAACTGCGCGCCGATTGCTTCGTGCTGGCACAACACGTCGGCACGTGGCGCCGCCTTGAGCATGACGACGAAGTTGTACGGCCAGCCCGGCAGCGCGCGCGGACGCAGGCTCGCGTGGGCGACGAACGGCAAATCGGCCAGCGCCGCGCCGCAGGCATCGACGGCTTCGTCGGCCACATTCCACGCCGACATCGGGCTCGCTGCGAACCCGAGATGCTGGTCGTTAGGCACCGCACCGATGCGCCGCACGAGCCCCGAAGCGAGCCAGTCGCGAAGCCGCGCACACACCGCCCGGCCGTCGGTGCCGAGCATCGCCGCCAGCGCCTCGTAAGGCTTCGCCACCAGCGGCAAGCCGCTTTGCACCGCGGCGACGAGCTCGCGGTCGAACGTGTCCAGGCCGGCCGCGGCCGCCTGCACCGCCGCGCCTGAGCGACTGCGCCGCACGGCCGAGCCGCCGGACTCGCGCAGCAGCGGCAGGCGCAGCAGCGCGAGCCCCGTGTCGCGCTCGATGCGATCGAGCGTGGCCTCGGCCTCGGCCGCCGAGGCCGTCGCCGCCAGGAGCCACAGATTGAAAGGATGCGCGCGCCGATACAGATGCGCCACTTCGCCCGCGGCGAGGATGCGAGAAGTGACCTCGTCGAAGCGCTGCTCCGGCACGCTGAGCGCGGCCGACAGCGCCTGCCCGCCCGCACGCTGGATGCAGAACAGCGGCCCGAACCGCAGCACCGTGCCATTGGCCAGCATGCGGCGCACGCGCTCGATGAGCGCTTCCTCGGTCAGCCCGAGTTCGGTGGCGACGGCCGCGAACGGCCGCTCGACGAGCGGGAACTCGCCGCGCAGGCGTTCGACGATCCGCGCTGTCGGCGGATCGACCAGGCCAGGCCCATTCACATCACTCGACATCGCGCGGCTTTGTCTTCGATCAAAGTCGCTGCATGCTCGCGGAGCGCAGCGGCGTGCGTCCTTGAACCCGTTCAAGGATCGCCGGTGACCCGGCTTCGAGAATGACCCTAATGGCGGAACAGCCATGAACATCTCGAGTCTGGTGGTCCATGTGAAAGCCGAGGAGGTGCGCCGAGTGCAAGGCGCCCTCGGCGCCATTGAAGGCGTGGAAGTACACGCCGCCACCGAAGCCGGCCACTTCGTCGTCACCGTCGATGCACCCGACGACGCCGCCGCACTCGCCATCCACAGACAGATCAGCGAAATCGCCGGCGTGATGTCGGCGGCGCTCGTCTATCACCACAGCGAACCAGATCCCGAATCCGAAACGGAGGGCACCAAGCCATGGACCGCCAGAACAGCATCGTCGAACTGACGCGCCGCGACTTCATCAAGCAGAAGGCCGCCGCGGCAGCGGCCGTGACCGCCGGCGTCACGCTGCCCGCGGCGAGCGCGCTCGCGCAGCAAGGCACGGACGGCGTGCGCTGGGACAAGGCCGTGTGCCGCTACTGCGGCACCGGCTGCGGCGTGCTCGTCGGCGTGAAGGACGGGCGCATCGTCGCCACGCAAGGCGACCCCGAGGCGCCGGTGAACAAGGGCCTCAACTGCGTCAAGGGCTACTTCCTCGCCAAGATCCAGTACACGAGCGACCGCCTGACGACGCCGCTCTTGCGCATGAAGGACGGCAAGTACGACAAGAACGGCGAGTTCGCGCCGATCTCCTGGAAGCAGGCCTTCGACATCATGGAGGAGAAGTGCAAGGCCTCGCTGAAGGCCAAGGGCCCCACGAGCGTGGGCATCTTCGGCTCGGGCCAGTGGACGATCTGGGAAGGGTACGCGGCCAACAAGTTCTTCAAGGCCGGGTTGCGCTCGAACAACGTCGACCCCAACGCGCGCCACTGCATGGCCAGCGCCGTGTTCGGCTTCATCCGCACCTTCGGTGCCGACGAGCCGATGGGCGTCTACGACGACGCCGAGCACGCCGACGCCTTCGTGCTGTGGGGCAGCAACATGGCCGAGATGCACCCCATCCTGTGGAGCCGCATCACCAACCGGCGCCTCACCGCCAAGCACGTGAAGGTGCACGTGCTGTCGACGTTCTCGCACCGCTCGTGCGAAGTGGCCGACGCGGAGCTGATCTTCAAGCCGCAGACGGACCTGGCGATCCTCAACTACATCTGCAACCACATCATCCAGAGCGGCGCCGTCAACGAAGACTTCGTCAAGAAGCACGTCACCTTCCAGAAGGGCGTCACCGACATCGGCTACGGCCTGCGCGCCAACCACCCGCTGGAGCAGGCGGCCGGCAACAACGGCTACCCCGGCCCCGACGGCAAGGTGAAGGGCAACCTGGCTGCCGCCTCGCCGATCACCTTCGACGAGTTCAAGGCCTTCGTCTCGACCTACACGCTGGACTACACGGCCGAGCTGAGCGGCGTGCCGAAGGACAAGCTGCTGGCGCTGGCGCAGGCCTACGCCGACCCGAAGACCAAGGTCACCAGCTACTGGACCATGGGCTTCAACCAGCACACGCGCGGCACGTGGGTCAACAACATGATCTACAACGTGCACCTGCTGGTGGGCAAGATCAGCGAGCCGGGCAACAGCCCCTTCAGCCTCACCGGCCAGCCGAGCGCCTGCGGCACGGCGCGCGAGGTGGGCACGTTCGCGCACCGGCTGCCCGCCGACATGCTGATCGCCAACCCGGCGCACCGCGAGGTGGCCGAGAAGATCTGGGGCCTGCCCGCCGGCACGCTGCGCGGCGAGATCGGCTTCCACGCGGTGCAGCAGGACCGCATGCTGAAGGACGGCGTCCTCAACTTCTACTGGACGAGCACGACCAACAACATGCAGGCCGGCCCGAACCTGAACCAGGAACGGCTGCCCGGCTTCCGCGACCCGCGCAACTTCATCGTCGTCTCCGACGCCTACCCGACGGTGACGGCGCTCGCCGCCGACCTCATCCTGCCGAGCGCGATGTGGACCGAGAAGGAAGGCGCCTTCGGCAACGCCGAGCGCCGCGGCCAGTTCTGGCGCCAGCAGGTGAAGGCGCCGGGCGATGCGCGCAGCGACTTGTGGCAGTACCTCGAGTTCAGCAAGCGCTTCACCACCGACGAGGTGTGGCCGGCCGACCTCCTGGCCGCGAACCCGAAGTTCAAGGGCAAGACGCTGTACCAGGTGCTGTTCGCCAACGGCGAATGCGACAAGTACCCCAAGGCCGAGTGCGCGCGCGTCAACGCCCACGCCTGGGCCGGCTACACCAACGACGAGAGCGAGGCCTTCGGCTTCTACGTGCAGAAGGGCCTGTTCGAGGAGTACCGCAAGTTCGGCCTCGGCAAGGGCAAGGACCTCGGCGAGTTCGACCAGTACCACAAGGTGCGCGGCCTGCGCTGGCCGGTGGTGAACGGCAAGGAGACGCTGTGGCGCTACCGCGAAGGCTACGACCCGTACGTCAAGGCCGGTGAGACCCTGCGCTTCTACGGCAAGCCCGACGGCAAGGCGACCATCTTCGCGCTGCCCTACCAGCCCGCCGCCGAGCAGCCCGACGCCGAGTACGACCTGTGGCTGTGCACGGGCCGCGTGCTCGAGCACTGGCACACCGGCACGATGACGCGCCGCGTGCCCGAGCTGTACCGCGCCTTCCCCGACGCCGTGGTGTGGATGCACCCGAAGGACGCCGAGAAGCGCGGCCTGAAGCACGGCGACCCGGTGAAGGTGGCGTCGCGCCGCGGCGAGGTTTCGCTGCGCGTCAACACGCGCGGCCGCAACCGCGTGCCCGAGGGCCTCGTGTTCATGCCGTTCTTCGACGAGCACCGCCTGGCCAACAAGCTGACGCTGGACGCGACCTGCCCGATCTCGAAGGAAACCGACTTCAAGAAGTGCGCCGTGAAGGTGCTGAAGGCCTGAGGCCGGGAGGAGAGAGAGGGTAGGCCAGAGGCGGCAACGGGAGCCTGCTTGATGAACGCGCGTGAAGGCGCTGGCAAGCGCCTGCTCGACGCCGAGCGGCGCCGCTTCGTGCTCGACGCCGCTCGCACGGCCTGCGGCATGGGCCTGGCGGGGCTGGGGCTGGCGACGCTGAGCCGTCACGCCTCGGCGCTGCCGCCGCTGGCGCTGCGCCCGCCCGGCGCCGTGGCCGAAGGCGACTTCACCTCGGCCTGCGTGCGCTGCGGCCTGTGCGTGCGCGACTGCCCCTACGACATCCTCACGCTGGCGACGCTGGAGATGCCGGTGCCGCACGGCACGCCGTTCTTCGTGGCGCGCGCCAAGCCGTGCGAGATGTGCGAGGACATTCCCTGCGCCAAGGCCTGCCCCACCGGCGCGCTCTCGCACGAGCTGAAGGACATCAAGCAGGCGAAGATGGGCCTGGCGGTGCTGATCGACCAGGAGAACTGCCTCAATTTCCTCGGCCTGCGCTGCGACATCTGCTACCGCGTCTGCCCGGTCATCGACAAGGCGATCACGCTGGAGCAGCAGAGCAACCCGCGCACCGGCAAGCACGCCCTCTTCATCCCCACGGTGCATTCAGACCAGTGCACCGGCTGCGGCAAGTGCGAAGCCTCGTGCCCGCTGGAGGTGGCGGCCATCAAGGTGGTGCCGCGCGAGATCGCCAAGGGCGAGCCGGGCAAGCACTACCGCCTCGGCTGGGTCGAGGAAGGCAAGGCCGGCAAGCCGCTCGTCGCGCCCGACCCCGAGCACCGCTACAACCTGCCCGAAGGCCTGCGCTACGAGCCGGGCAAGGGGCTGAGCGCGGTGCCGCCTTCGGCCATTCCCGCGCCCGAAGGCAGCGCGTCGGCGGCAGGAGGCAAGCCATGAGTGCGGGCGCGAAGGTCGCGGCCGTCAAGCGCGCGGCCATCAAGCGCGCCGGCGCCGATGCGCTCGCCGCGAAGGGCTGGTGGCGCACGCAGCGCTTCCTGCTGCTGCGCCGCGCGGTGCAGCTCGGCGTGCTGCTGCTCTTCCTCGTCGGCCCGTGGTTCGGCTGGTGGATCGTCAAGGGCAACCTCGCTTCGAGCCTGACGCTCGGCGTGCTGCCGCTCACCGACCCCTACGTGCTCGCGCAGTCGCTGGTCGCAGGGCACCGGCCGCTTTCCACCGCGTTCATCGGCGCGGCCATCGTGCTCGCGTTCTACGCGGTCGTCGGCGGGCGCGTGTACTGCTCGTGGGTGTGCCCCATCAACCCGCTCACGGATTTCGCCGCGTGGTTGCGGCGTCGCTGGCCTGCGCGGCGGCATCCGCCTGCCGCGCAGCGCGCGCTTCGCCTTGCTGGCCACCACCTTCATCGTTGCTGCGCTCACCGGCAGCATCGCCTGGGAACTCGTCAACCCGGTGTCGGCGTTGCACCGCGGCCTCATCTTCGGCTTCGGCGCGAGCGGCGTGCTGGTGCTGGCGGTGTTCCTCTTCGACCTCTTCGTCGCCGAGCGCGGCTGGTGCGGCCACCTGTGCCCGGTGGGCGCGTTCTACAGCCTGCCGGCACACGTGTCGCCGCTGCGCGTGGTCGCGGCGAAGCGCGCGCAGTGCAACGACTGCGCCGACTGCTACGCCGTGTGCCCCGAGCCGGTGGTCATCAAGCCGGCGCTGAAGGCCGTCGCCGGCGCCGGCCCCGTCATCACCTCGGCGCAGTGCACCAACTGCGCCCGCTGCATCGACGTCTGTTCCCTCGATGTCTTCACCTTCGGCTGGCGCGGTGCACGCGCCGGTCACGACGAACAAATCAACCCGGTTGTCCCGGCCGCGAAAGGAAGCCCCCCATGACGAAGACCACGACCCGGCTCACGCTGCTGGCCGCTGCCACGGCGGCGCTCGCGTTCGTCGGCTGCGCGCAGTTCAGCGGCGTCCAGACGCTGCGCGGCTCGTCGGCCGCCACCGCCGACCAGGTGGGCGATATGCGCACCTACGCCGGCAAGCGCCCCGGCAGCGGTGGACCCGCGGTGCTGATCGCGCGCAACTACCAGGAGCAGCCGCCGCTGGTGCCGCACGCGATCGACAACTTCGACGAGATCACCGTCACCGACAACCAGTGCCTCGAATGCCACTCGCCGGCCACGGCCAAGGCGAAGAACGCGCCGCGGGTGGGCGACTCGCACCTCGTCAGCGCCAACGGCACCGAGGTGCGCATGAACCGCTACCAGTGCAACACCTGCCACGTGCCGCAGGTGGACGCGCCGCCGCTGGTGACCAACACGTTCGCCAAGCGCTGAAGCGCGTTCGCCGCCGGCGCTGCGACGTCTGCCCGATGCATTGCTTGCGCGCCGGCCGGCGGGCCGCGGCCCGGGGAACGTTCGCGGCAGCCGCGTTCGCACTCGTGCTCGGATTCGCGCTCGCGTTCACGCCGGCAGCCGCCTCAGCGCAGAACATCGAACGCGGCAAGGAGATCAACGCCACCTGCGCCGGCTGCCACGGCGAGCACGGCCAGGGCGGCAAGCGCGGCGAGTACCCGCGCCTGGCCGGCCAGCGCATGGCGCACATCGCCGACCAGTTGCGCGCGTTCAGGAAGCGCACGCGCATCAACATCCCGATGTTCCCGTACACGCAGGAGCGCGAGCTCTCGGACGCCGACATCGAGGACGTCTCGGCCTACCTGGCGCAGATCGAGCTGCCCACCGAGTGGCCGCAGTTCAAGCCCGAAGACGACGCGCTGGCGCGCCTGGCCGCCACCGAGCGCGTGATGATCATCCCGCGCGCGGCCGGCGACGTCGAAGCCGGCGGCAAGCTCTACGCGAAGGAATGCGCCGCCTGCCACGGCAAGGACGGCATGGGCCGCGGCAAGTTCCCGCGCCTCGTGGGGCAGTACACCGCGTACCTCAAGCGGCAGATAGAAGCCTTCGTGAAGGGCGAGCGGCCGCACGACGAAGTGGAAGCCGGCGGTATCCTCAATCAACTGAAGGAAGCGCAGCACAACGACGTGCTGGCCTACCTGACGGCCATCCAGGGCGGCGTGAAACCGTGAGCCCCGTGACACCCATGCGCGTGACCTTCGCCATCCTCTTCGCGCTCGCCGCCCTCGCCGCGTTCGGCACGCGCAGCGCCTGGGCGCAGGGCGCAGCGCCGGGAGCGCCGGCGCCGGTGCCCACGATGCCCTCCGGCGTCGTCGCCGCCGGCGAGCGCCCGATCCACCACGCCGCGCGCAACGGCGACAAGGCCGCGGTGCTGCGGCTGCTCGCTGCCGACCCGACGCAGCGCGACCAGCGCAGCGCCACCGGCGCGACGCCGCTGCACCACGCCGCGCTCAACGGCGACAGCGGGCCGCTCGTGGCGCTGCTGGCCGCCGGCGCCAAAGTCGACGTGCGCGACGGCGAGGGCCAGACGCCGCTGCATCTGGCCGCTTTCGCAACGCGCACCGAGAACGTCAAGCTGCTGCTGCGCGCCGGCGCCGACCCGCAGGCCAAGACCGACGCCGGCCGCGACGTGCTGAGCATGGCGCGCAAGGTGCGCGCCGACGAGACCGCCGGCGTCATCTCGCTGTGGATCCTCAAGGGCTGCAAGGCCGACAAGCCGTGCTGATGCGTGCGCACTCAAGTCATCCGTTCGGGCTGTCGAGTCATCCGTTCGGGCTGAGCCCTTCGACGTGGCTCAGGACAGGCTTGTCGAAGCCCGCCCTGAGCCTGTCGAAGGGCCTCGCGCGCGGCTTGGCATGGCTCGGCCTGTGGGCAGCGCTGGCGCTTGCGACGTGCATGCCCGGCGCGGCCCTCGCCAACCCCCCGCGGCCGGCGCCCAACCGCTGCCGCCCGTCGTCGTCTACGCGCCCAGCCCCTGCCTGGCGTGCATCGACTGGGCCGAGCACCTGCGCCAGCACGGCTTCACGGTGACGATCGAAGAGCGCCCGAGCGCCGAGATGCCGCGCATCAAGCGTTGGCTCAACGTGCCTGCGGCGCTGGAATCAGTGCTGACGGCGCGCGTGGCCGGCTACTTCCTCGAAGGGCATGTGCCCGCGGCCGACGTGCTGACGCTGCTGCGCGAGCGGCCGCGCGCGCTCGGCCTCGCCGTACCCGGCCTGCCGCGCGGCGCACCGGGGCGCGAGAGCTACAACCCCGTGTGCGACACCGCGTGCACGATCCTCGACAGCGCCGGCCAGGCCGCGCGCGAAGGCGAAGTGCGGCGCGAGGCGTTCAACACCCTGCTGGTCAGCGCGGGCGGGCGCACAAGCGTCTACGCGCGGCATTGAGCGCGGGGCGACCAGCGCCTGCCGCGGCTCGAGTCAATCCGACCGCATCACACCTGCACGCCCAGCCGCACGGCGAATAGCGCGCGGGCCCAGGCCAGGTCCTCGTCGCGCGGCATCGGGTTGTCGGTCTGACGCACGCTTTGCACGATGGCGCCGTCGCCGCGCAGGCGGTGGCTGACGTCGATCTGCACTTGCTCGGCCGGCTCGGCGGCAGTCCACACGTGGCAGGCGCTCGCCGGCAGCAGCGGCGGCGGGGGTGGATCTCCACGCGCCGCGGCGGCAATCTGCAAGGCGGCGGCGACACCGGTCTCGGCAGCGATCTGCGCCGTCTTGGGGTAGGCACCGAACAGCGCGGAGACTTGCCCCAGCGCATCGCCGGCGATCCAGATGCGCTCGTCGGCGCGCGCGCGCAGCGTCAGCGGCTCGACATCGGCCCACCTGGCGGCTGAGGCGGATGAGCCGCGCGACGCGGTCGACGCGGTGGATGCGGTCGATGCAGTCGATGCAGTCGATGCAGTCGATGCAGTCGATGCAGTCGATGTTGTCGCCGCGCCAGCCGACGCACCAGCATCGCGGCCAACCAAGGCCGCGTCGGCGAACAACGCCGCAGCACGCATCGGCGGCAGCAGCAGCGCGTGGTCGAAGGCGATTTCGCCTTCGTCGGTGACGATGCGGCGCGCGAAGGGGTCGACGCGGCGCACGCGCTGGTGCCGCAGGTGCTCCACCGTCACGACCTTCGCGCCGTCGGCGCCCGCCGCGCCCTTCTTCGTGCCGGCTTCGGCGAGCAGGCGGTTGAACAGCGGCATTCCGCCCCCGGCGTCGAGCAGCACGAGGCGCGCCGCGACCCCGCGCCGCTTCAGCCACGCAGCGAGCAGCAGCGCGCGCTCGTAAGGCGCCGGCGGGCAGCGCAGCGGCGGCGGCGGCACAGTCATCACGAGCGTGCCGCCGCTGAACGGAGCAGCGCCCGTTGCACTGCGTCGAGTTCGCTGGCAACGAACCCTGCGGGGAACTTCTCGCGCGCCGCAGTCGCGGCGGCTTCGTCGCCACCGAACCAGGCCGCGTGGTCGGGCACGGCGCCGCCGGCCAGCAGCAGGAAGTCGTAGCGCACCCTTGCCGTGCCACCGTCGGCCGACACGACACTCACCTCGCGCTTGCCGCGGTCCAGCGCCGTCGCCATGCCGGCGGTGAAGCGCTGGCCACGCCGCGCGGCCCACGCGGCGAGGTCGATGGGAGGCAGGCGCTCGGGCGTGAAGCCGGCGAGCCACGGGTTGGACAGCGGCAGCGCGCGCATCAGCGGCTCGCGGTCGATGAGGTGCACGTCGAACGCCGCGTTCGCGGCGCTCGCCGCAGTCGCCCCAGTCGCCGCAATCGCCGCGCCCGCGGCGGTCGCCGATGTCGCCTCACTCGCAGCACTCAGCGGACTTCCCGTGTTCGCTGCGCCGGTTACGCCACCCCGCGACGCCCCGAGCGCGTGCGCGGCGGCGAGGCCCGCGAAGCCGGCGCCGACGATAAGCACATGCGCGCGTGCGCCGGTGGCCACGGCCGGCGCGGCAAGGCTGGCTGCCGCGGTGGCCGCCGCGATGGCAGGCAAGGCCGGCGGCGCGGCACGCATCGTCAAGCCGAGCCCCGCGCCCAGCAGCAGGCGGCGTCGGCGCACAGCCTCGCTCATCGGGAACAGTCGCCGCGCCGCGCGTTGGCCTCAGCGCGGCAGCGGGAACGCCTCTTCGATGAAGTCCTCGACGCGCCTCACGATGTCCGCCACCGGCGTGCCGAAGCCGATCTTTCCCATCCACACGCCGTCGGCGTCGAGGACGAACAAGCCTGTCGAGTGATCGACGGTGTACGCGTTGGCCGCCGCACCCGGCGAGGGCACCTTGCGGTAGACGACGCCGAAGCTTTCGGCGGCGCGGCGCACGAGGGCCTCGCTGCCGCCCAGGCCGACGATGCGCGGGTCGAACGCCCGCGTGTACGCGGCCAGCACCTCGGGTGTGTCGCGCTCGGGGTCGACGCTGATGAAGATCGCCTGCACCTGCGCCGCGCGCGGCCCGAGGGCACGCAGCACCTGCTGCAGCTCCAGCAACGTCGTCGGGCAGACATCGGCGCAGCTCGTGAAGCCGAAGGTCACGAGCTGCACGCGGCCGTTGAAGGTTTCCGAAGTGACGGCGCGGCCGTTCGGGGCGCGCAGCAAGTAGCGCGGCGTGCGCGGAGCGCGCGGCGGGCTCGCCGCGCCTTCGTCTGCTGCTGGCGCCGCGGCAGCTTGCGGCGGCGGCGCAGCGGGCACAGCGGGCACAGCGGAGGACTGCGCCAACGCCGTTGCGTGCGCCAGGCCCAGCGCCGCGGCTGCCAGGGCAGCCAGCGCTGCGAAGAAGTTCGAGAGGTTCATCGCGAAGGCTCCGCGGTCGGGGTTGCGGTGCGCACAGGCAGGGGTGAAGGCGCGGGCGTGCCCGTGGGCGCGGGCACGGGCATCGGCCCTGCGCCCATGCTCGGCTGCGGGTCCAGCAGCACCCGCGCCGGCGAAATGAAAGGCGCCAGCCGCTCGAGGAAGTCCAGCAGTTCCAGCGCCGGGCTGGCGCGGAAGAAGCCGGCCATCGGCAGCTCCATCCACAGGCGGTCGGCGAACAGCAGCACCTCGTGCGCGAGGTCGCCGATGCCGTCGCCGTCGCGGTCGAAGCCCTGGTACTCGTCCCATCGGTTGCCGCGGAAGCGGTGGCCGGCACCGGCGCCCGGCGCGCTGACGGCCACGGTGGTGAGGTTGTGCTCGAAGCGGTTGCCGGCGAACTCGCCGCTGCCGGCCTCGCCGTAGAAGAACAGGCCCACGGTGTTGTGCGCGAAGCGGTTGCCGCGCACCACCAAGCGCTGCACGGCGCCGGCCGGCGGCGTGTCGAGCTTCATGCCGACCGCGTTGTGCAGCACCTCGTTGCCTTCGACGAGAACGTCGTCGCACTCCTTGACGACGATGCCGGCGCCGCCGGCCGCGCCGGCGTGCGCGACATGGTTGCCCGTGAGGCGCAGGCCCGGCGAGTACAGCACGACGACACCGGTGCCGGTGTGCTCGAAGCGGTTGCCCGTGGCCACGAGGCGCGGCGAGAACACGGCGTGCAGGCCGTAGCGGCCGTCGGCGAAGCGGTTGCGCGCCAGCGTGTTGTCGGGCGAGTTGATGAGCGTGAGGTCGCGCGCGCGCTCGAAGCGGTTGTCCTCGATGCGGTTGCCGTGGCTGTTCCACAGCCGCAGCGCGTCGCCGCGCAGCCCCGGGGGCAGCGGCTTGCCGCGCACGTGGTTGCCGGCCACGCGCACGTTGCTCGCGCCTTGCAGGTGGATGCCGAACAGCACGTCGTCGAGCCGGTTGTCGAGCACCTGGTGACCGCGCCCTTGCAGCACGATGCCGGAATCGATGCGGTCGTGCGAGGCGCCGCTGCCGGAGATGAGGAGGCCGCGCAGCGTGACGCCTTCTTCGGCGACGACGGCCAGCACGCTGCTGCGGCCGTCGCCTTCGATGCGCGCGCGGCCGCCGCCGTCGAGCACGACGGCACGGCGCACGACCGCCGGCCCGCGGTAGGTGATGGGGTCGAGCGCGAGCCGCGCGCCGGGGGGCGCGGCGTCGAGCAGCGGCTGCAGCGCCGGGGCCTGCGCCACATCCGGCGCGCTCGCCGCGTTCTCCGCGCTCGCCGCGTTCGCCGCGTTCGCCGCGCTGGCCGCACCTGTGACCTCCGCGGCGGCCGCGGTCGCGACGTGGCTGCTGGACGTGCCGGCGATCAAGGCCAACAGCGCCAGCACGCCGCCGATCAACGCCCGCCGCATCGCCGGCTCACCCGTTCGCGGCTGCGCCCATGCGCGGCGCGACGCGCTGGCGCCGCATCAACGCCACGAATACGAGCGCGCCGGCGTTCATCAGCAGCGCGTAGACGACGCTGGGCACCGCCAGCGCCGGCGCCCTCAGCAGTTCCACCGTCACGTAGATGCCGAGCGCCGCGTTCTGCAAGCCGCATTCGGTAGCGATGGCCACCGCGTCGGCGCGGGAGACACCGGCAAGCCGGCTCACCCACCGGCCGGCGGCGAGGACAAGCGCGTTGAGCAGCGCGCAGGCCGCTCCGACGCGCGGCAGCTGCTCGAACAGCACTTCGCGCTGCGACCAGAACGTGGCCAGCACGATGAGCACGAAGAGCGCCGTGGCGATGCGCCCGGCCACGGGCTCGACGCGGGCCACGAAGCGCGGACGCCAAGCCGCCAGCGCCATGCCGGCCAGCACCGGCAGCGTGGTCAGCACGAAGATGCGCGCCACGCTCGCCGCCAGCGGCAGCTCGACGGCGAGCGCACCGGCACCGAAGAGCCGCAGCGACACGTCGAGCACCAGCGGCAGCGAGGCCATCGCGACGATGCTCGTCACCGCGGTCAACGCGATCGACAGCGCCACGTCGCCGCGCGCCAGGTGCGTCAGCAACCCCGAGCTGACGCCGCCCGGGCAGGCGGCGAGGACCATCAAGCCGATGGCGAACTCGGGCGCAAGTCCGCTGCCGCGCGCCACGGCGAAGGCGACAAGCGGCACCAGCACGAGTTGGCCCGTGAACCCCACCGCCAGCGCGCGCGGCCTGGCCAGCACGGCGCGGAAGTCGCTCACTTTGAGCGTCAGGCCGAGGTAGGCCATGATGAAAGCCAGCGCCAGCGGCAACGCGACACCGACGATCGCGGTGGCCGCGCCCGTGTCCTGCGCGACCGTGTTCACCACAGCACTCCGGCGGCCAACAACAAGCCGAAGAGCGCGCTCGCCTTGGCCGTGGCAGCGAGTTGCCCGTTGAGCCACGGGCCGGGCTCCTGGGCGCCCAGGCGCCGCACGAGCTTCCACGCGAAAGGCAGCACCGCGAACGCCAGCAGCGCGCCGGGCCGGCCGCGCCAGGCGAGCACGCCGGCGAGCACGAACGGCAACGTCATCAGCGCGGCGAACACGAGACGCGAACGCGCGCGTCCGAGCCTTGCCACAAGCGTGCGGCGGCCGCCGGCGACATCGCCTTCGAGATCGCGGTAGTTGTTGACCAGCAGCACGCCGGCGGCGGGCAGGCCGAGCGCGGCACCGCCGAGCCAGGCGTCGAGCGCCGGCACGCCGGCCTGCAGCCAGTGGCTGCCGGCCACGGCGACGAGGCCGAAGAAGGCGAGCACGAAGACCTCGCCCCAGGCGCTGTGCGAGATGGGCCTCGGGCCGCCGGAGTAGCCGTAGCCGGCGGCGAGCGATGCGACGCCCGCCAGCAGGATCGGCCACCCGCCCGCGTGCACGCGGCCCACGCCAAGCAGCAGCGCGGCGGCGAAGCAGGCGAGGCTCGCGCGCACCATCGTGCGCGGCTGCACCCAGCCGGCAGCTGTGACGCGCAGCGGGCCGATGCGTTCACCGGTGTCCGTGCCGCGCTTGAAGTCCGCGACGTCGTTGTGCAGGTTGGTGCCGATCTGGATCAAGAGCGCGCAGGCGAGCGCGGCGAGAAGCACCAGCCCTTGCACCGGCGCGCCGTCGGCCCAGGCAATGGCCGAGCCCAGCAGCACCGGCGTGACGGCGAGGCCGAGCGTGCGCGGCCGGATCGCCGCGACGCCGATGCGCCAGCCGGAAGCGGGCGGCGCGGCCGGCGCTGGCGCGCTCGCCGGCACCGGCGGCACACTGAGCAGGCCGCGCGAAGGTTCGGCTTTCATCGCGTGATCACGCCCGTCGCTTTCGCACCGGTCGTGTTCGCGTTCGTGCCCGTCGAGGCCGCGCCCGTCGTTTCTCCGCCGGTCGAGGCCGCGCCGCTCGTGGCCGCCGCCAGCGGCCGCTGCGCCAGATGCACGCAGGCGATGCCGAAGCTGAGGTTCTCCCAGCGCACGGCGTCGAACCCAGCCTCTCGCAACCAGCGGCCGAACTCGGCTTGGTCGGGAAAGCGGCGGATCGATTCGACGAGGTAGCGGTAAGCCTCGGGCGCCCCGGCGACCGCAGCGCCGAGCGCCGGGATGACCCAGCGCGAATAGAGGTCGTAGGCCGGCGCGAACCAGGCCGCGGGGCGCGAGAACTCCAGACAAGCGAACCCCGCGCCGGGCTTGAGCACGCGGCGGATCTCGGCCAGCGCGCGCTTCGGATCGGTGGCGTTGCGCAGGCCGAACGAGACGACGAGCAGGTCGACGCTGGCGTCGTCGAAAGGCAGCCGCTCGGCTTCGCCCTCGACCCAGCGCACGCCGGCCAGGCCGGCGCGGCGCGCACCGCGGGCCATCATCGCGGGGCTCGGGTCGCAGACGATCACCTCGCGGCCAGCGCCGACAAGCAGGCGCGCCACGTCGCCGGTGCCGCCGGCGAGGTCGACGACGACGGGCGTGGCGGCGCCATCGCGCGCACCGGCACCGGCCGCGGCGGCGGCCATGCGGGAACCAGCCGCGGCGGCGGAATCAGCTATCAAGCCTTCGACGCGGCGCGCCAGCGTGCGCTTCCACAGCCGATGGATGCCGAAGCTCATCAGGTCGTTCATCAGGTCGTAGCGCGGTGCCACGGCCTCGAAGACGCGGCGGATGCGCGCACGCCGTTCGTCGGGAGCGACCGCCTGGTCGCCGAAGCTGCGCTCGAGCGCGGGGCCTGCCGGCCTGGCGTTCGGTCCGGCGTTCGGTCTGGCGTTCGGCATGGCGTTCGGCATGACGTTCAACCTGTGCGGGCCGGGCTCGGGCTCGGGCTCGGGCTTGCGGCTCAGCGCTGCGCCGGCGCGGCCGTTGGCGATTTCGCCTGCGCGTGCGCGAGCGCCGCTTCGAGCTGCGCCGGCGTCATCAGCCCCAGGCGCAGCGCCGCCACCGCGCCGCGGCCGTCGAGCACCAGCGTGAAAGGCAGCCCGGCGCGCGCGTTGCCGAGAGAACGCATCAGGTCGATGCCGCCGTCGCGCGCCAGCAGCACCGGGTAGGCCATCTCGTAGGCGCGCGCGAAGTCCTTCACCGGCGCCGGTTCGCTCTCCAGCGCGATGCCGACCACGTCGACGTTGCCGCGTGCGTGCAGCGCCACCAGCTCGGGGATCTCCACCTTGCACGGGCCGCACCAGCGGGCCCAGAAGTTGACCACCGTCACGCGGCCGGGCCGCTGTGCGAGCTTCGCCGGCCGGCCTTCGAGGTCCACGAGCGCGGCAGCGAAGAGCGGCTGCGCAGCGACGGCGGGCTCGAGCACGAGGCCGGCAGCGCCCGCTTCGGCCGCTGCCGCCGGTGCAGCGGGCAGCAGAAGCATCAGCAGCAGCATCGTTGCCGCGGCCAGCGACGCCAGCGCCGGCGCCGCCCACCGCGCGAGCGTGGCCGCCCTCGCCTTCGGCACGCCAGTCGCCTGCATCGCCGCCTGCTCGGCCTTGCTCACGGCAAGTCGCCTCGGCGGAAGAACCAGAACCCGAGCGCCGCCGCGCCCAGCCCCAGCGTCAGCGGGTACGCGAGCGCGAAAGCCTTGTAGCCGCCGACGCCGAAGAGGTCGAGGATGACGAAGGCCGATGGCCCGAGCACGATGAGCTGCGGGTCGAAGAGCGCCAGCGCCGCGGTGCGGAACACCTGCAGCGGGTTGGCCAGCGCGATCATCACGGCCAGCTCGGCGTCGAGCTTGCCCTGGATCATCACGCCGAGCAGGATCAGGTCGAGGAAGAGCAGCAGCGCGAGCCAGGTGAGGAACGCCGCACCCTGCGCCATGTCGGTGGAGCGCGCCAGCGTCGAGATCAGCATGCCGATGCCGAGGAAGCAGGCGCACATCACCGCCAGCAGTGCCGTGTAGTAGCCGAAGATGCCCCACGGCACCTCGATGCCGCGCACCAGCGCGATCAGCACCGCCAGCCCCATCGCACCGGCCACGGGCAGGAAGATGGCGACGTAGCGGCCGATCGTGCGGCCCCAGAACCAGCCCGACAGCGACACCGGCAGCGCCAGCAGGTACTCGTAGACGCCGGCCTCGCGGTCGCCGGCCACCGAACGCACGGTGGTGACGAGCACGAAGATCGGCAGGATCGCCATCGTCAGCTGGATGTAGGTGACGAGCAGGCGGGACAGGCCGATGAAGCCGAGCACGCGCGACTCGGTGAGGCCGAAGAGGAACAAGAGCGCGACGATTCCGCCGAAGACGAGCGTGTAGATCGCGAACCAGCGCGAGCGCAGCGACTCGACGAGGTCGAGCTTGGCCGAGAGCACGAGCGACTTCATCGGCCGGCCTCCCGCACCTTGGCTGCCATCGCCGCGAAGCCGACGCTGCCCGGCTGCGCAGCGGCGAAGGCGGCGAAGTCGTAGCCCATCGGCGAGCGGCTGCCGGCGACGTAGTGCGCGGTGCGCGCGTCGAGCCACCGCCCGCCCTCGCCTGCGGCCTCGGCGACCCACCAGCGCGCCGCAGGCTCGGAGGGCTCGCGCAGCCACGGGTGCTGCGCGCCCTTCTCGACGCCGAAGAAGACGGCGCAGCCGATGTCGTCGAAGCTGAACGTCTCGTCGCGCGGGCCGCCGCGCACCTGGGCGGCGAAGCGGGGGTCGGAGATCACCATGCTGCAGCGAGCGCAGGTGTCGCGGTCCCAGCGGATGCGGCGCATGCCCTCGGGCCACGTTTCCTTGTCGCCGCAGCCGGCGAGCACGGCCGCGGTGCCGGCGAGCCAATGCCGGCGGGTGATGCCAATGCCGTGGCCAATGCCGTGGCCGATGGCGTGGCCGATGCCGTGGCCGATTCGGATGCCGTGGCTCATGCCGCGTCCTCCTCGAGCGACACGTGCCGCACCACCGACACGTAGCGCGACACGGTGCCGAGGAAGCGGAGCCGGTCGGCCGCGGCGACCTCGCCGGCCCACTCGGTCTCGGCCTCGTCGAGCGGGCGGAAGTTCCACTGCACCAGCGCCTTCGCGAGTGCCGGCTCGGGGTGGCGGCAGACGACGCGGCCGGCGCACAGGCGCGCCAGCGGCGTCTCGTCGGCGATGCGTTCATCGAGCACGATGCGGCCGAGGTCGAGTTCGACGACGCGGTTGACGAGTGCCGAGACCTCGTTGATGCGGTGGCTGGAGATGAGCATCGTCGTGCTCGCGGCGCGCTCGGCGAGCAGCTCGAAGAAGATCTTGCGCGCCGGCGGGTCGAGGTTCGCTGCCGGCTCGTCCATCACCAGCAGCTTCGCGTCGCGGCCGAGCGCGATGGCGATGAGCAGCTTCTGCTTCATGCCGCCCGAGAGGCGCACGAACGGTCGCGCCGCGATCGGCGCGACGTCCAGGCCCAGCCGCGCGGCGATGTCGTGCACGCGCGCCACCGGGGTGCCGGCCAACGCGGCAGCGAAGGCAGTGAGCTGGCCCACGGGCATCTTCAAAGGCGGCGGCAGCTGCGGCACGAAGCCGACTTCGGCCAGCACTTCGGTGCGCTGCCGGCGCGGGTCGCGGCCGCCGATCGTCACTGTGCCCTCGTGCGTGTACTCGCCGAGCAGGCAGCGCATCAGCGTCGTCTTGCCGGCGCCGTTGGAGCCGATCAGCGCGACGCGCTCGCCGCTCGCGACTTCGAGGTCGATGCCGTCGAGCACGCGGGCGCGGCGGAAGGTCTTGGCCAGTTGGTGCAGGCGGATCATGGCGGCCGGCTTTCTTGGTTCGCGTGGTTCGCGTGGAGCGCGGCCGTCGCACTTCGACAGGCCCTTGACGTCGAACGTCAGCGAGCCGGTGGGGCAGGTGTCGACGCATGGGCCGCAGCGCGTGCGGTCAGGCCCGAGCGGCACGTCGACATCGGCGGCGCGGCCTTGATCACCGTCTCCAGCACGTGCGGCACGAGGCACACCTTGCGGCAGTCGCCTTCGTGCAGGCACTGCTCGAGGTTGTACTTCACGCGCACGGGCGAGAAGATGCCGACCACCCGTAGGTGAGGCCGATCGGGCGAGCATAGCGGCACCAGGCGCGGCGCGAGATCGCCACCTCGAACAGCAGCAGCGCCGCCACCCACAGCAGCGCCAGGCCGGGTCCGTAGATCAGCGCGCGCGAGACGATGCCGGTGGGCGAGATGGCCTCGAACACCGTGTAGCCGGTGCCGAGCGCCGCGGCGGCGAAGACGAGCCAGAACACGACGCGCAGGCCGCGGTTCATCTGCTGGTCGCTGACGATCTTGCGCGCAGCGAGCCACAGGTGCAGCTTCTCGGCCCACTCCGACAGCAGGTGGTACGGGCACACCCACGAACAGAAGGTGCGCCCGCCGAGCAGCATCCACAGCGTGGCCACCGTCAGCGTTCCGATGACGAGGTTGGTGATGAGGTGCTTGTGCGCCAGCATCACCTGCAACGCGGAGTTGAGGTCGATGAGGTGGAAGCCGATGAAGCGCGAAGCGGTGAGCGCGCCTTCGAGCACCTGGATGTCGAGCGCGTAGGAGATCGTGAAGAGCAGGTTGGCGGCGATCAGCACCGCCCAGCGCCGGTTGCGCCAGGTGTGGCGCTGCGGCTTGGCGTGCGCGGCGTCGATGGCGGCGCGCACCTCGGCCTTCGGGCGCGCGCGCTTGATCTCGTGCAGGCGGATCGCCTGCTCGGTGACCTGCGCCGGGCGCGCGGGTTCGCGGCCGAGCAGCAGCGCGACCTGCTCGCGCCAGCGCTGGCGATGGACGTTGGCGGCTTCGGTGGCCATGGTTCAGCTTCTTCCGCTCGCCTTCGGCCTCAGGTCTTCCACACGCCGCGCGATTCGACGCTGATGCAGGTGGGCTCCACCGGGCACACCATCTCGCACACGCCGCAGCCGACGCAAGGTTCATGCACCACCGGCTGGCGGCGCTGGCGGCCGTCGGCGGCCGTGAAGGTCTCGATCGAGATCGCGTTTTCCACCGGGCACTCGCGCACGCACAGGTCGCATTCGGCCAGGTCGTAGGCGTGCTCGGCCATGCGCTGCGGCTTCCAGCGGTCGATCTCCACGTAGCGCAGGCGCCCCTTGAAGCCGGCGCCGCGCGCCGGGCCCTTGAAGCCGCGGCCCTGCACCGCCAGGCACGCCTCGGGGCGCGTGAGGCGCGCCAGGCCGAAGCGCTCGACGAGGTTGAGCGTGGGCTCCGGGTCCTTCGCCTTGGCCTTCAGCACCGGCTTGGCGGCCAGCGGCGCGCCGGCGCGCGTGCCGAGGAACTCAGGCTTGTGATAGACGAGCGCGCCGGTCGGGCAGGCGAGGATGCACTGCACCGCGTCGCACGAGAAGTCGCACGCCTGTTCGCGCGCTTTGATGTAGGGCACGCCGACGCCGAAGCCGTCGACGAGGTCGGCGAGCTTGATCGCCTGCACCGGGCACACCTGCACGCACTGGCCGCACTTGATGCACGAGGCGAGGAAGTCCTTCTCGTCAAGCGCACCGGGCGGACGCAGGCGCTTCTTCTGCGCATAGGCCACCGGCAGCCAGCCCGACAACGCCGCGCCGACGACGCCGCCGGCCAGCAGCGCCGTGCGCAGCATCCGGCGCCGTTCCTGGCGCGTGCTCGGGCGGCGCTTGGCCTGCCGCGCCGGGGGCTGCGCTTTCGCAGCGGCGGGCGCCTCGGCGGGCTTCTCCGCGGGCGCCGTCGGCTCGTTCGCCGATCCTTCGTGCGGCTCGTTCATTGCGCGGCCGGCGCCGGGCGCGTGAAGCGCGGCGCGCTGTCCTTCAAGGTCAGCTCGGGCGAGGTGAACGGCGCCAGCCGCTCGAGGAAGTCGAGCAGCTCGAGCATCGGCGTGGCGCGGAAGAAGCGCGCCGCCGGGCGCTCGATCCAGATCTGGTCGGCGTGCGCGTACAGCTCGTAGGGCGTATCGCCGCGGCCGTCGTGGTCGCGGTCGAAGCCGGCGTAGTCGTCCCAGTGGTTGCCACGCCACTCGTTCAGGCCGCTCTTGCCGCGCCCGGCCTGCACCACGTGCGTGAGGTTGCCTTCGAAGACGTTGCCCTCGACGACGTTGCCGCCGAGCTCGCTGGTGAGCTGGATGGCGATGCCGTTGTACGCGAAGCGATTGCGGCGGATCCAGATGCGGCTGTCGGGCTGGAACGGCGAGAGGTCGGAGCCGATGCCGATGGCGCAGTAGACGATCTGGTTGTCCTCGACGACGGTGTTGCTCGCCTCCTTGAAGCCCACCGCCATGCCCGAGGCGCCGGTGGCGTGCGAGATGTGGTTGTGGCGCAGCGTGCCGCCTTCGGTGTACATGAAGTAGACGCCGACCGCGTTGCCTTCGAAGCGGTTGTGCTCGACGACGTTGTGGTTGGCGAACATGAAGTGGATCGAGTAGCGGCTGCGCCGGCCGGTGTTGCCGCGGTAGGTGTTGTCGTTCGAGTACCAGGCGACCATATCGCGCGAATCGGCGACGAGGTTGCCTTCGATCAAGTTGCGGTTGCTGTACCACAGGCGCAGCCCGTCGCCGCGCACGCCCAGCGCCAGCGGCTTGGAGCGGATGCGGTTGCCGATGACGACGTTGTCGTCCGACTGCTTGAGGTCGATGCCGAAGAGGCAGTTGTCGATCTCGAGGTTCTCGATGCGGTTGCGGTGGCCGCGCACGTCCAGGCACGCGTCGTCGGTGTCGTGCGAGGCGCCCGAGCCGGTGAGGTGCAGGCCGCGCAGCACGGCGCCGTCGGCCTGCAGCGAGAACACGGTGCCGCGGTCGCCGGCGTCGATGGTCACCTGGCCGCCGCCTTCGATGGTGAGCGGCTTGGCCAGCAGCACCGGGCCGGCGTACTTGCCGGGCGCAAGCTTCAGGACAGTACCCGCGGGCGCCGCATCGACGAGCGGCTGCAGCGGCTTCAGGCCGTGGATGCGCGCGTTGCGCTCGTAGAGCGCGAAGGTCGGCTTCGGGCGATCGACGCCGACGCGCGGCGCGCCGGCCTCGCGGTGCGACTCGGCACCGGCGGCCAGCGGCGCGCGCGTCTCGTCGGCGGCCGGCGGCGTGGTGCCGGCGAGCAGCAAAGAGCTGCCGCACAGCAGCGCCAGCCACGCGAGCGGCGCCGCCGCGGCGCGCGCCATGGCTTCAGCCTCCTGCGGGCGCGCCGGCTTCCTCGCGCAAGGCCCGCCGGCGCAGCAGCAGCGCCAGCGCGAGGCAGACGAAGACGACGAGCAGCAGCGCGTAGCCCCAGTACGGGTAGGAGTAGGTCGAGAACTGCGCCACCTTGCCTTCGCCGAACACGGTGGGCATGAACGGCTTCACCGTGAAGGCGCCCCAGGGGTGCAGGTTGTGCCCGAAGAACCACAGCCACGCGGCGTAGGTGAGCACGAAGTACAGCGGCAACCCGGCCGGCACGGCCGCCAGCAGCAACTCGAAACGCGGGATGCGCGCCACGCCCCACAGCACCACCGCCATCGCCACCGCGAGGCCGGCGAGCACCCAGTGCGTCGCCATCGCCACGTTCTCGCCCCAGGCCTGGATCTTCGCCGGCTCCTTGAAGAACGTTCCCGCCTCGTTGACGTAGTCGGCCACGTGCGTGGCCAGGTGGCCGAGCACGTACTGGTCGACGACCGCCCACGCCGCCACCGCCGCGAAGCCGGCCGCGAGCACCGCCAGCCGCGCCTTGCGCGCGGTGACCATGAACGCCACCAGCATCACGCCGAAGAAGCCGAAGAAGAACTTGGCCAGCGGCTTTTCCACCGGCGCGCCGGTGGCGATGGGGAACATCCCGACGTAGTGGTTGATCGTGTTCATCTCGTGAACACAGTCGAGCCCCTGCGCGCCGCGGTTGACGTCCTTGTTCCTGTCGGTGATCGGGTTGTAGCGCTCGGACCCTTCGCCGAGGTCGTGCTGCATCGTCTCCTGCGACAGGCGCGAGCCGGCGGCCGCGGCGCTGCAGCCGTTCTTCACGCCGTTGAAGTGGAAGTGGATGCGGATGCCGTCGGGGAAGGCGTCCTTCGGGTAGTTGGGCGCCGTCAGCGCCACCCACCAGATCGGCGCGAAGTAGGCGGCGACCATCGCCACCAGCGCCACGAGCGTGAGCACGGTGACGAGGCCGCGCGAACGGGTGCGTTCAGCCATGGCAGCAGCGGCTCTCGTGGGCAGCGGTGGCAACGGTGCAGACGACGGCCGGCGTCACTTCTTCGCCGGCGGCTTGGGGCCGGCCTTGCACATCGCGCCGGGCATCGACAGGCTCGCCTGGTAGGCCGAGATCGCCACCAGTTGGTCGTTGGTGTACGGCTTGATCACCTTGACCATGTCGGGGTTCGCGTTGCGGCGCTTGCCGTCGCGGATCTCGGTCATCTGGCGCAGCAGGTACTTGTAGTGCTGGCCGGCGATGACGGGGAAGAACTTTTCCTTGTTGCCTTCGCCGTTCTTGCCGTGGCACTCGAGGCACTGCTTCTCGTACAGAGCCTTGCCGTTGGCGATCTGGATGGCACCGTCCTTGCCGTCGTACTTGCCGTGGTCAATGGGAATGCACAGGCTCTGGATGTACGCGGAGACGTGCGCCAGCTCCTGCGGCTCGGTCAGCTCCTTGGCGAACGGGTACATCGTCGGGTTGTCGCGCAGGCCCATGCGGATGTCGGCCATCTGCTTGATGAGCACCGTCGTGTGCTGGCCGGCGAGCTGCGGGAAGGTGCCGTCGGGGCGGCCCGCGCCCGAGGGCAGGTGGCAGGCGCCGCAGACCTCGTAGCCTTCGGCGCCCTTCTTCGCGTCGCCCTTGGCGGCGAGCGCTTCCTTCATCTCGCCTTCCATCTTCGCCCACTGGTAGTCGCGCGACTCGATGCCGGCCGCGTGCGGCGCTGCGCGCGGGTCGGCAGCGCCGGCGAGCGTGGGCACGAGGGCAGCGAGCAGCGCCAGCTGCGCGGCGCGGGCGGCTTTCTTCAGGGATGGCTTCATCGTCGGGGTCCTCGAGGTTGCGGGTGCGTTCAAGCGGCGTTCAAGGCTTCAGCTTCGACAGGTACTCGGCGAGCACCTTGATCTCGGCGTCGGAGACGAGGTGCATCACGCCCTTCATCGCCGCCGTGTTGCCGTTGGTGCGCGCGCCGTTCTTGATGTCGAGCATCTGGCGCTCGGCGTACTTGGCGTTCTGGCCCGCCAAGCGCGGGTACTCGGGCAGCAGCGGCTTGTTGCCGTCCTTGCCGTGGCAGGCCACGCAGGTCTTCTCCGCGTACAGCTTGGCGCCGTCCTGGGCATTCGCATCGCCGGCGATCCACACGAAGGCCGCGGCCAGCGCGAGAGACAACGTCATCTTCATGGTTTCATTCCCTCCAAAAGGACCGGGGGTCGACGCATCGGCCCCCGGGGTGCTGGTGCCTGGCGCGGCGGGCCGCGAGCAGCCCGCCGCAGTCAGGCCATCAGGCGGCTACTTCACCTTCTTGGCGCCGTTCTGCTCCAGGAAGGTCTTGGCGCGCAAACCGAGGTCGGCGGTCTTGACCTGGTACTGCCACACCTGCTCGGCCCACAGGTTCGCCTGCTCCCAGTCCTTCTTGCCGGCAGCGGCTTCGTGCTTGGCCTTGGCGTCCTTGGTCTTGCCGAGCTGGTCGAAGGCGTCCTCGACCATCGCCACCACTTCGGGGAAGTCCTTGTAGTTGACGCTCGTGATGTAGGCGACGACCGAGTCGATGACGGCCTGCGTGTCGACGATCTTCTTCAGCGTGGCCTTGTAGTCGGCCTCGGTGTAGTTCTGCGCCGCCAGCGTGGTCTTGGTCGGCTTCCAGCCCTTGGGCTTGACGAGCAGGTAGCCCTGCATCTCGAGGTGCAGCGCGCTGCAGAACTCGGTGCAGTAGTACGGGTAGACGCCTTCCTTGTCGGCCTTGAACTTCACCGACACCGTCTTGCCCGGCTCGATCGAGGCGTGCACGTTGAAGGTCGAGACGGTGAAGCCGTGCGTCTCGTCCTGCGCGCGCTCGAGGTTCGTCAGGTGGATCGTCACCTCGTCGCCGACCTCGGTCTCGATCGTCTCGGGCGTGATGTGCGAGCGGATCAGCGTGGCGAACACCTCGACCTTGTTGCCCTTCCTGACGACGCGCTCCTCGCCGGCGCGGGTGGCACCGGGGTGCGCCTGGTCGGTGCGGCTGTTGGTGCCGACCTTGTAGCGCACCGCGGGCTTCAGCTTGCCGGCAGCGATGGCCACCGCGTAGTGCGGCTCGCCCATCGGCAGCGGCATGTCGTACAGGAGCTGCATGCGGTCGCCGCTGATGTCGATCAGCTGGTGGTTCTGCGGGTGCAGCGGCCCCACCGGCACGAAGCGGTCGATGGCCAGCTTGTTCAACGCCACCAGGTAGCGGCCGCCCGGCTTGATGGAGTCGCCCTCCATCGTCATCAGGTGACCGATGTTGTAGTGCACGCTCAGCTTGTCCACCACCTTGCCTTCGCAGAAGTTCCACTTCGCGACCTGCGAGTCCACGTACATCGACGTGTAGGCCAGGCACGGCTTGCTGTCGAACTGCGTGTGCAGCGGGCCGAGGCCGAGTGCGACCTGGGTCTGCAGCGCGTCGGCCATGGCGATGACCGGAATGCCGTACGGGTCCTTGCTCTCGAACTTGCCGGCCTTGATGGCGGCCTGGATCTTCTCGAAGCTGAACACCGAGACGTGCGTGTCGAGCTTGCCGGCGACGATGATGAACTTGCCGTCGGGCGTCACGTCCACGCCGTGCGGGCTCTTCGGCTCGGGGATCAGGAACAGCACGCCTTCCTTCACCGCGACGTCGATCGTCAGCACGTCGTGGCCGTTGATCTTGCGCGCCTTGCCGGCGGCCACCAGTTCGGCGGCCTTCTTCCAGTTGATGACGTGCAGGTAGTCGGTGTCCTTGGCCGAGCAGCCGGCCTCGTAGGGCGGGCGGCCCTTCTCGACGCCGCCGACGTAGCGCTCGGAGCAGAACGAGTTGGTGAACGACCAGCCGTCGGAAGCGACCTTGCCGAAGTCGGACAGGTCCTGCGAGTACGGCGGCAGCTCCAGCGAGAACGACTTGCTCGGGTCGATGCGGCCGGCCTTGCGGTCGAACTTCCAGTAGGTGACGCCGCCGCGATAGCGCTCGTTGAACTCTTCCAGCGGATAGAACTTGCGGTTCTCCAGCGGCGCGGCGTACTGCGCCGCCTCGAGCACGTAGTCGGTGTTCGGGCTGACGAAGGCGCCGCCGTGCTCGCTTTTGAAGATCGGGTTGACGACGATCTGCTTGGTCTCGAAGTCGCGCAGGTCGATCACCGCCAGGCGCGGGTTGGCCTTGTCGTTGATGAACAGGAACTGGCCGTCGTATTCGCCGTTGGTTTCCGAGATCGCCGGGTGGTGCGTGTCACCCCAGGTGATGTCCTTGCCGTCGATGCGGCCCTGGCGCAGCACGGCGCGCGAGTCCTCGTCGTAGCCGTAGCCCTGCCACGGCTCGGGCGTGAAGACGCCGATGTACTTGAGGATGCGCATCGAGGGGATGCCATAGACGATCACCTGCCCCGACTGGCCGCCCGAGCTGAAGGCGACGAACTCGTCGCGCTTGCCCGTGGGCACGTACGTCTTGGCCGCCGCCAGCAAATCCTGCTGGCTCAGGCCGCGCGCCTTCATCACGTCCTGCAGGGTGTCGGCCGATTGGGCGCCGTTGCCTGCCAGACCCAGGCCAACCGCCATCGCGGCAGCCGCCACTTGCTTCAGCACTCTCATGTGTCCTCCTACCTGTGTTGCCACTGCTTCACGAGGCATTCTGGAAACCCCGTATGCATTCGCCATGAACCAAGTCATGTTTTTGCTGCGACGCAACACCGCGGTTTGATCCCGCACAAACGCGACGAAAGATCACCTCGAAAAACGAGGCGCAGAGGAGCTACTCGAAAGGGGTAGTCGCGCTGCTGAGCGCTGCTGCACGCTGCAGCGCGCCGCGCCGCCGCGACCTATTCGGTGACGACGACGAGCCCCTTCATCTCCGGGTGCGGCCCGCAGGTGTAGGGGTAGCGGCCGGGCTTGTCGAAGCGCCGGCTCCATGGGTCGTCGGGCAGCAGGCGCTCGGACTCGAGGCTCTCGGCCGGGAACAGCACCGAGTGCGTCGTGCGCCGTTCCTTGTTGGTCCAGCGCACGGTGTCGCCGGCGCGAACGGTCACCGCCTCGGGCAGGAAGAGGTTGCCCTTGATCTCGACGTCGACGGTCGCTGCCGCCGCGCTGCGCCCGGCCATCCCGGCCAATGCGGACGCGAGCGTGAAGGTGAAGGCGCGGCGGCCGGTCACGCTGAGTGCCCCGCCGCCGCAGCCAGCCGACCTGCTACTGCTACTGCTTGGCGGCCGTGATGTCGGCCTTGGCGTCGACGCCGAGCGTGTAGCCGAGCGAGACGTGGTGGAAGCGGCCGACCGCGTGGTCGTCGTGGATCGCGAAGCCGAAGTTGACGGTCTTGCCCGAGGCGAGCGCCACGTCGCCCTCGCCGCCGGCGAGCTTGCGCGTGAACACCACGCTCCACTCGTCGCCCTTCTTCTCGCCCTTGGCCTCGACGAGCGCCTTGCCGCCTTCCATCACGCGCTTGTCGGCGACATAACCGTCGAACTTGGCACCCTTGCCGCTCGTCCACTGCAGCAGGTCGTAGAACTTGCCGCCGGCGAGGCTGCCTTCCTTGACGTACTTGGTCTTCTTGTCGTCCTTGGCATCGGGCATCGTGCGCGCGTCGGCGTGGCAGGTCTCCCAGCAGCCCGACAGGTTCGCGCCCGGCACCTTGTTGTCCTCGAGCATGAAGGCGATCTTGACCGGGTTGTCCTTGTCCATCTTCTCGCCACCGGCGCTGGCCGGCTGCTTCCACGAGAAGCGCAGGTACAGGTTGGCGCCGTCGTTGGCCGCCTGCACCTGCACCGGGATCGACCCCGCCTTGCCCTTGATGGGCTTGGGCTCGAGCTTCTGGCCGGTGGCCATCTTCTTGCCCATGTCGGCCGCTTCGTCGTGGTGGCAGCTGGCGCAGGTCTCGCCCTTCTTCAGCGCCCGCGCGCCGCCGTGCTCGCTGCCCTTGGTGATCCATTCCGTCGGGCTGGCGCCGGGATAGAAGACGGTGATGGTCTTGGCCGGCACACGGCTCCAGTCGGGAGCGGCGGCGAAGGCGGCCGACGAAGCCACCGCCGCGGCGATGGCGCACAGGACGTGCTTCTTGCTCATGGTTCAGTCCTCTTCTTTCATGCCCTTGGGCTTGTGGTGTGCGATGCCCTTGTGGCAATCGATGCAGGTCTCGCCGCTCTTGACCGCGAGTTCATGGCTCTTCTTGGCGCGCGGCTTCTGCCGCTCGGGGTCCATGCTCTTCAACGTGTGGCAGTTGCGGCACTCCAGCGAGTCGTTCGCCTTCATGCGCGCCCACTCGCGCTCGGCCAGGTGCAGGCGCTTGGCCTCGAACTTCTCGCGCGTGTCGATGGTGCCCGTGAGCTTGCCCCACAGCTCGCGCGAGGCCTGGACCTTGCGCATCATCTTGGCGCCCCACGACTTGGGCACGTGGCAGTCGGAGCACACCGCGCGCACGCCGGTGCGGTTGGTGTAGTGGATGGTGTTGTTCGAGTATTCCTTGTAGACGTTGTCGCGCATCTCGTGGCAGCTGATGCAGAAGCTCTCGGTGTTGGTCGCTTCCACGACGGTGTTGAAGCCACCCCAGAAGGCGATGCCGGCCACGAAGCCGAGCACCAGCAAGGTGCCCAGCGAAAGTCTTCGGGCCGGCGACCACAGGCGCGCCCACCAGCCCTTGTTGTCGGTGTCGTTCACGGTTTCTCCCGCCCTCCGCCGGCGGCCGGGCGGCCCCTTCCCAGGGGCCGCGTCCGGCGCCTTCTCGTCCGGCGTGCAACGCGCTCGCGCGGCGTGCGGTTGTCAGTAGATGTCGTGCTGCGTGTTGTAGACGTTGAACTTGCCGGTCGGCGTCACGATCGCGGGATCGGTGATCACCTTCTTCAGCTTCAGCGTCTTGTCGTCGTAGACGACGATGGCCGACTGGTCGGCCTTGCCGCCCCACAGCGAGATCCACACCTCGTCGCCCGCCTGGTTGTATTCCGGGTGGGTGGCGCGGCGCAGCGCCTTGGTCTGCGGCAGGCCCGAGTCCTTGGCAACGTCGATCTTGCGCGGCGCCTTGGACAGGTCCTTGAGGTCGAACACGTACACCGCCTCGGCGTTCTCACGCTCGGGGTTCATCGGCATGTCGGCCCACAGGTTGGCGCTCTTGGGGTGCGTCTTGACGAACAGGTTGCCGGCGCCGGGCATCTTCAGCTCCTGCACCACCTTCCAGTTGTTCGCCTTGAACTTCGCGTGCGCCGGCTTGTCGCTGGGCGTGGAGATCAGCGTCACCACCGCGTCGCCGAGGTGGCCCGTGGCCCACACCGGACCGAACTCGGGGTGGAAGAAGTTCGCGCCACGGCCCGGGTGCGGGATCTTCTTGGTGTCCACCAGCGCCGCGAGCTTGCCGGTCTTGGTGTCCACCGCGGCGATCTTGTGGCTGGCGTTGGCCGCGACGAGGAAGTAGCGCTTGGTGATGTCCCAGCCGCCGTCGTGCAGGAACTTGGCGCTCTCGATCGTCGTCGTGCGCAGGTTCTTGATGTCGGAGTAGTCGACCAGCATGATCTGGCCGGTCTCCTTGACGTTGACCACCCACTCGGGCTTGATCATCGAGCTGACGATCGAGGCCACGCGCGGTTCGGGGTGGAATTCACCATCGACCGTGTTGCCGCGCGTCGAGACGATCTTGATCGGCTTCAACGTCTGGCCGTCCATGATCGAGAACTGCGGCGGCCAGTAGGTGCCGCCGATGAGGTACTTGTCCTCGAAGCCCTTGAACTTGCTGGTGTCGACGCTGCGCGCGTCGGCGCCGAGCTTCACCGTGGCCACGGTCTTGGGCGTCTCGAACCACAGGTCGATCAGCGTCACCAGGCCGTCGCGGCCGACGGTGTAGACGTAGCGGCCCGAAGCCGACAGGCGCGAGATGTGCACCGCGTAGCCGGTGTCGAGGATCTTCCAGATCTGCTTGGTGTCGCCGTCCACGAGCGCCAGCTTGCCGGCGTCGCGCAGCGTGATGGCGAACAGGTTCTTCAGGTTGACCTTGCTCTGCTGGCTCTTGGGCCGGTCGGCCACGGGCACGAGCAGCTTCCAGCTCGCTTCCATGTCCTTCAGGCTGAACTCCGGCGGCACGTCGGGCGTGCGCTGGATGTAGCGCGCCATCAGGTTGATCTCTTCCTTGGTCAGGATGTCGTCGTAGTTGACCATCCCGCCTTCGGTGCCGAGGGCGATGATCTTCTCCAGGCGCGCCGTGCCGAGCCTGAGCGTGCCGCCTTCGGTGACCGTGCCGTCAGGCGCCTTGCGCGTCCAGTGCGGCTCGAGGTTCTTGCCGGTTGCACCCTTGCGCAGCACGCCGTGGCAGCCGGCGCAGCGCTCGAAGAAGATCTTCTTGCCGGCTTCCACTTCAGCCGGGGTCATTTCGGGGGCAGCCGCCGGTGCCTGGGCCAGCGCCGCGCTGCCGGCCAGCATTGCCGCCGCGGCCGCGATGGCATGGGCCCACGGCCGCGACAGGTTGATCGTTCTCATCGCCGTCACTCCATCGATGGCCGCGAACTCCTCCGCCGCGGCCGCCGCAGCGCTATGGACATCGGTGCTGTGCGCCGCGCCTTGCGGCGGCTGGCCCCGTGGTCCCGGCGAGGGCTGCGTTACCCGCCCGGACGATCGGAATGCTCCGATCCGGGCGCCTTGGACGCATTGATGTGGTTCAACCTTTCCCCTCGCGCCGTGTCAGGTATCTGAAAGGTGGTAGCCGCAGCGAGGAGCGCGACGCCCAGCACAGTTACGCCGTTATGCACGAGCACGAGCGCCGGCGGCGCACTCAGCGTCGCGACCGCGACGCCGAGCAGACCTTGCGCGATCGCGATCACGCGCAGCAGCGCGCCGGCACGCGCCGCGCCGGCGCCGGCTAACACGCCACCGGCACGGAACGCCCAGGCCGCGGCGAAGAAGCCGAGCGCGGCGTGCAACGGCGCCGCCAGCGCGCCGGTGCCGAAACCGGAACCGGCACCGAGCGCGGCCTGCAGCAGCCACAGCGCCAGGCCGATGGCCGCGGCGCGCGCAGCAGCGCGCCGCTGCAGAGCGGGCGGCGCCGGGAACGTTGCCGTCGTTGCCATCGTTGCCGTCACTGAAGGCTGCGCCCCGGCGCCCCGCGCGCACAGGCGCGCCGCCAGCGCCAGCATCAGCAAGCCACCGAGCAGGTTGCCCAGCAGCACCGCGAGCGAGCGTGAGCCCGGCGTGACGATGCCCAGCACCGACAACGCCAGCGCCAGCGCGAGCAAGGCCGATGCGTCGCGCACGACGATCGGCGCGCGCGATTCGCGTCGATCGCCTTGATCGCGCGCAGGGCCCCGGCGCCGCAGGACCGCCAGCACGACGAGCGCGACCGCCACCACCAGCGCGGTGCTCGCCGCGACGCGATGACTGCCGCGCACCGCAGCCAGCACGGCCGGCGCGCTGAGGACCGGCGGCTGCACCGGCGCCGCCATGCGACCCGCTGCGCTGCGGCACGCGGGCCAGTCCGCGCACGGCGCTCGCGGTTGCGCCAGCCGCAGCCAGGCGCTCGCCGCGGTCACCAGCAGCATCAGCGCCAGCGCCAGCGCGGCGAGTCGCGATTGCCATCGCTGCAGCCGCTCAATCCGCTGAACCCGCGACGGCTCAAGGGTTTGCACCGAGGCATCCACCGAGTTGTCTGAACGCTGCTCGACCTGCGTCGTGCGATCGGAATGACCCATGTCAAACCCTGCTGCCTGCCGGTCAGCGGCTCGCTGGGCCGGCCCGGAAATCCTTGACCTGTGTCATTTTCGTACGCCGCATGCGCCTCGGAGAATGGTTCGAACCACCGGTGCGGGTATGCCCTTGCATGTCCATCCCGCGCAGCACCGGCATGTCGACGAGCCACACGAAAGCCACACGAAGGAGAACCGCGATGAGCGCACCGCACGACGACGACAAGGCCCCGGTGCCGTGGATACAGCAACTGCTGGACAACCCGTTCCTGCTGTTGTTCCTCGGCGTGTTCATTCCGATGATGGTCTACACCGTCTGGGGCGTGTACGACATCCTGTCGCTGCCCATGGCCAAGTGAGGCGAGAGAACCAACCATGAGCGCCATCCTTCCACCGAGCGAACGCCTCTGGTACAAGCACCCGATCGACCGCGTCGAGGGCACCTGGATCGCCATCGCGCTGACCTGGTGCCTCATCATGTTCTTCATGATGATCGCGTGGCACCTCTGGGGCCGCCAGAACCTGTCCACCGAGACCTACCGCACCAAGCCCGACCAGTACATGGCCAAGGTCGAGGCGATGGTCGCCAAGTACAAGGTGCGCGAGGAGACCGACGAGAAGACGCCGGTCGTCAAGCCGCCGCCCGGCAGCGACGTCTACCTGCTGGCGCGCCTGTGGGCCTTCTATCCGATCCTCGAGCTCGAGAACGGCAAGACCTACAAGCTGCACCTGTCGTCGATGGACTACAACCACGGCTTCTCGCTGCAGCCGGCGAACATCAACATCCAGATCGTGCCCGGCTTCGAGCACGTGGTGACGATCACGCCCAACCAGAGCGGCCAGTACTCGATCGTGTGCAACGAGTACTGCGGCATCGGCCACCACAAGATGGTCGGCCGCATCTACGTCAAATGAGGAGGAGGTGACGAGCATGGCTACCACCTATCGCACCTGCCCGCGCTCGGGCCTGCAGTTCGAGCGCAACGCCGAGACGCTGATGAAGGTCAACGCCTTCGTCGCCGTCGTCTGGCTGCTCATCGGCGGCCTGCTGGCCATCGGCGTCGTGCTGACGCGCTGGCCGGCCTTCCGCTGGCTCGAGGCCGACACGTTCTACATGACGCTGACGGCGCACGGCATCGACATGCTGATCTTCTGGATCATCTTCTTCGAGATCGCCGTGCTGTACTTCTGCGCCTCGACGCTGCTGCGCAGCCGCCTGGCGACACCGAAGATGGCCTGGCTCGCCTTCGCGCTGATGCTGATCGGCTCCATCACCAACAACGTCGCCGTCTTCCGCGGCTCGTCCAGCGTGATGATGACCAGCTACGTGCCGATGATGGCCGAGCCGAGCTTCTACCTCGGCCTGATCCTGTTCGCCGTCGGCGCGCTGATCGGCTGCTTCGTCTTCTTCGGCACGCTCGTCGTCGCCAAGCGCGAGAAGACCTATGAAGGCTCGGTGCCGCTGGTCGTGTTCGGCGCCATCACGGCGGCGATCATCGCCGTGTTCACCATCGCCTCGGGCGCGATCATCCTGATCCCGACCTGGCTGATGTCGATCGGCGTCATCAGCGAAGTCAACCCGCTGATGTACCGCACCATCTGGTGGGCGTTCGGGCACAGCTCGCAGCAGATCAACGTCGCCGCCCACATCTCGGTGTGGTACCTGGTGGCCGCCGTCGCCTTCGGCGCCAAGTCGATGAGCGAACGCGTCAGCCGCGTCGCGTTCCTGCTGTACATCCTGTTCCTGCAGCTCGCCAGCGCCCACCACCTGCTCGCCGACCCGGGCCTGTCCACCGGCTGGAAAGGTCGTCAACACCAGCTACTTCATGTACTTCGCGGTGCTGGCGTCGATGCTGCACGGCCTGACGATCCCCGGCGCGATGGAAGTGGCGCAGCGCCAGAAGGGCTTCACCAAGGGCCTGTTCGAGTGGCTGCGCAAGGCGCCGTGGGGCAACCCGACGTTCGCCGGCGTGTTCATCGCCATCATCGGCTTCGGCTTCCTCGGCGGCATCTCCGGCGTGATGATGGGCACCGAGCAGCTGAACATGATCATCCACAACACGATCTATGTTCCGGGGCACTTCCACGCCACGGTGGTCGTCGGCACCACGCTCACCTTCATGGCGCTGACGTACTACCTGATCCCGGTGCTGTTCAAGCGCGAGATGATCGCCCCGAAGCTGGCCACCCTGCAGCCGTACCTGTTCGGCTTCTCGATGTACGCCTTCACGCTGGTGATGATGGGCGCGGGCACGCTGGGCGTCTCGCGCCGGCACTGGGACATGGCGTTCCAGGGCGCCGCGCTCGCCTACGAGTGGCCCGGTGCGGCGTACCTGATGATGGGCCTCGTCGGCATCACCGGCCTGGCGGCCATCACCGGCGGCATCATCTACATCTACATCACGGTGGGTTCGCTGCTGTGGGGCAGGAAGCTCGACGACGGCGTCGTGAGCCCGAACTTCACGCCGGTGTCGCGCGCCGCGCCGAGCGCTGCCGCGCAGACCTACGGCTCGATGGGCTTCGCCGCCCCGGGCACGTTCACGCTGGCGATGATCTTCCTGCTGTCCTTCGTGCTGTACTACTTCATCAACTGGAAGTACCTGTCCACGCTGTGGGGCCTGAGCTGAGGAGCTTTCGCCCATGCGACCCTCGACCACCACTTCGCTGACGGCGGCAACCCCGGCCACCCGGGCCGGGCGGCTGCGCGTGGTGCTCGGCATCTTCAAGCTGCGCATCGCGGTGCTCATCATGATCACCGCGCTCGGCGGGCTGGCCGTGGCGCCGGGAGGCGCGTTGACGGTGGTGCAGGCGACCGTGCTGGCGCTGGCGGTCCTCGTGGCCGCCGGCAGCGCCGGCGCCTTCAACCAGTTCTTCGAGGCCGACAGCGACCGCCTGATGGCGCGCACGCGCAAGCGTGCATTCGCCAGCGGTGCGCTGCCGCGCAGCGCCGGCTGGCTGGCGGCGATCGTTGTGCTGGGCGTGCTCGCCGTCGCCGCGGCGGCGTGGGTGGTCAACGGCGTCGCCGCGTTCTTCGTCGCCATGGGCGCGCTCACCTATGCCGGCGTGTACACCGTGGGCCTGAAGCGGCGCACGCCGTGGAACATCGTCATCGGCGGCCTGGCCGGCAGCTTCGCGGTGCTGGCCGGCGCGGCGGCGGTCGATCCCGCCATCGGCGCACCGGCATGGACGCTGGCGCTGGTGCTGTTCCTGTGGACGCCGCCGCATTTCTGGAGCCTGGCCATCGCCAACGAGGCCGAGTATCGTGCCGCCGGCGTGCCGATGCTGCCGGTGGTCGTCGGTGCCGAGCGCGCCGCGCGCATCGTGCACTGGCACGCGCTGGCGCTCGTCGGTTCGTCGCTGCTGCTGGTGCCGCTCGGCGGCGGCTGGCCGGTGGCCGTCGGCGCCGGCCTCGGCGGTGCGTACTTCCTCAGCAAGACGGCAGCGCTGGCGCGCCGGCCCGAGCGGCGCACCGCGATGGCCGCGTTCTTCGCGTCGATGGTGCAGCTGAGCGCCTTGCTCGCCGCGGTGGCCGTGAATGCGGCGATTCGTTGAAGAACATGGCCTGGCGCGCGCTGCAACTGCCGCCGCCTGCGCCCTGCTGCTGCTTGGACTGAACACGCCGGCAGCGGCCGCTGATGCGAGTGCGGCAGCGCCGACGGCCGCAGCCGCGATCGCGGCGCCTCTCGACTCAGGCGCCAGAGAGAAAGCCGGCGACAGGGCCGGCGCCCTCGACGAGAACGAAGCGCTGCGCCTGAGCCAGGCGGCCATCGGCCGCGCCGTTCCCGACCTCACGCTGCTCGACCGCGAAGGCCGCCCGGTGCGGCTCTCCGCGTACCGCGGCAAGCCACTGCTGGTGAGCTTCATCTACACCGGCTGCTTCACGGTCTGCCCGACGCAGACGCGCACGCTTGCCGAAGCCGTGGCGGGCCTGGACCGCATGGTCGGCCCCGGCCAGTTCAACGTCGTCAGCATCGGCTTCAACCAGCCTTTCGACGACCCCGGCGCGATGCGTTCGTTCGCGCGCCAGCACCGCATCGACCGCGCGAACTGGGAGTTCCTGAGCCCGCCGCGCGACACCGTGCGCGCGCTCACCGAAGCGTTCGGCTTCAGCTACGTCGCCACGCCGGCCGGCTTCGAACATCTGGTCGGCGTGACGGTGGTCGACGCCGACGGGCGCATCCACGCCCAGGTCTACGGCGAGCGCCTGCGCGCCGACCAGCTCGGCCGCCCGTTGCGCGAGCTGCTGCTCGACGCGCCGTGGCCCGCCGAAGCACGCTCGACCTTGGCCGCGGTGGTGGAACGCGTGCGCATCCTTTGCACGGTCTACGACCCCGACACCGGCGAATACCGCTACGACTGGAAGCTCATCTTCGAGCTGTTCGGCGGGCTCTTCTTCTTCGGCAGCGTCGCGATCTACCTGTTGCTCGACTGGCGCGACCGGCGCCGTGCGAGAAGGGCGCTGCCATGCCCGGCCCCGGCCTCGAATCCCTCCGGCAGCGCGGCCTGAGCGCCTGGCGCTCGGCCGAGCGGGCGCTGGACCGCGTCGGCGGCGCGGCGGCCAACCCGCTGCGCCACCTGGGCGCGATCGCGATGCTCGCGTTCTGGCTCGTCACCGCCAGCGGCGTCGTGCTCTACATCTTCTTCGAGACCTCGGTGGGCGACGCGTACCCGTCGGTGGAGCGCATGGCGCACTGGCCCTTGGGTTCGGGGGCGCTGCTGCGCGGGCTGCACCGCTACGGCACCGACGTGCTGGTGCTCGCCACCGGGCTGCATCTGCTGCGCGAATGGCTGCACGGGCACGAACGCGGCTTCCGCCGCTTCTCGTGGCTCACCGGCACCGGCCTCATCGCCTTCGTCTTCGTCGCCGGCATCGGCGGCTTCTGGCTGCCGTGGGACCGGCTGGCGCAGTACTCGGCCACGGCCACCGCCGAGTGGCTCGACGCGCTGCCGCTGCCGCTGTTCCCGACGCCGTTCGCGCGCAACTTCATCGCCTCGGTGGACGACCGGCTCTTCTCGCTGTTCATCTTCGTGCACGTGGGCGTGTCGCTCTTGATGCTGTTCGCGCTGTGGTTCCACGTGCAGCGCATCTCGCGCCCGGCCGCCTGGCCCGCGCGCGCCGTGGCGTGGCCGATGTGCGCAATGCTGACCGTGGTGTCGCTGGCGCTGCCGGTGCAAAGCGCGCCACCGGCGGCGCTGGCCACGGCGCCCGCGGCGCTGTCGTTCGACTGGATCGTGCTCTTCGTGCACCCGCTGGTGGATGCCAGCTCGGCCGCCGCGGTGTGGGCCGCGGTCGGCGCCGCGACGCTGTTCCTCTTCGGCCTGCCGTTCCTGCCGACGCAAAGGCGCGCGCGCGCTCGCCGGTGGCGGTGGTCGATCCGAACAACTGCAATGGCTGCAAGCGCTGCCTCGCCGACTGCCCCTACGAAGCGGTGCGCATGGTGCCGCACCCCAACCAGCGCATCGGCCGCACGCTGGCCGTCGTCGACGCCGATCTGTGCGCCGGCTGCGGCATCTGCGCCGGCGCCTGCCCTTCGTCGACGCCGTTCCGCAGCGCCGCCACGCTCGTCACCGGCATCGACATGCCGCAGCTCGCCGTCGGCGCGTTGCGGCAGCGGCTGCAACAGGCACTCGCGCAATGCGATGCGCCCCGGCCGCTCGTCGTCTTCGGCTGCGAGCAAGGCGCGCGTGCGGCCACGCTCGCCGGCGAAGACGTGTGCCGCTTCGACCTCCTCTGCGCCGGCCAGCTGCCGCCGTCGTTCGTCGAGTACGCGTTGCGCGACGGCGCCGCCGGCGTGCTGGTGGCTCCTTGCGCCGACAATGGCTGCGAGTTCCGCCTCGGCGATCGCTGGACGAGCGAGCGGCTGAAGGGACTTCGCGAACCGCACTTGCGCGCCAGCGTCGAGGGCGGGAGGATCGAACTCGCCTTTGCCGGCGCCGGCGACGAGCGCTCGCTCGCCAAAGCCTTGCAGCGCTTGCGCGAGCGCGTGCGGTCGCTACCCCCGCCCGTGCCCGAGCGCGGGCAGTCGTCGCCAATACCCGCGCGCGAGCGCGGGCAGCCGGATGCACCCGCTGCGGCCCCGCCGCCCGGAAGACAACACCATGCCTGAAGCCACCCGTTCCCCCACCCCGCCCGGCGCTGCCTCCGCCACCCACGCCCGCGCCACGCCCGCCGCGCTGGCCGGGCAGTTCGTGCTCTACGGCCTCTTCGCCGCCTTCATCGGCGTGTTCTCGCAGTGGCCGGTCTACCGCCACCTCGGCCCCGACGAGGCCGTCGTCAAGGTCAGCTTCGTGCGCGTGGGCAAGCCCGTGGGCGACTGCCGCAAGCTCAGCGACGCCGAACTCGCCCGCCTGCCGCCGAACATGCGCGCAGCCACCTCGTGCCCGCGTGAGCGTTCGCCGGTGACGGTGAGCGTGCGCATCGACGGCAAGACGGTGCTCGAACGCAGCGCCCCGCCCGCGGGCCTGAAGAAGGACGGCGCCTCGGCGCTGTACGAGCGGCTGGTGGTGCCGGCCGGCGAGCGGCACATCGAGGTGCACCTGTCGGACGACGTGCGCGCCCGCGAAGCCGGCTGGCGGCGCGACGAGACGCGCAAGCTCGCGCCGGGCCAGGTGCTGGTGATCGACTTCGATGCCGAGAAGGGCGGCATCACGCTGCAATGAACAACGCATCATCCGTGGACATGGACACTCTCGGCCATCCGATCGCCCAAAGGCTCGGCCGGCGTCTGGGCGCATTGCTCGGCGTGCGCAGTGCCGGCGCATCCAGCACCGTCGCGCAGTCGCCCGCCTTCACGCTGCCGGCCGTCGCCGCTTCGCAGCGCCTGCTCGTGCGCTGCTGGCTCGGCCTGGCGCTGGCGGCGCTCGCCGGCTCGGGCCTGTTCTCGGTGCTGCTGGTGCTGGCGCGAACGCCGTATGCGAACGCGTTCCTGCCCGCGGGCGACTTCTTCCGCGTCGCGCTCGTCGTGCACGTCGACCTGTCGGTGCTGGTGTGGTTCGTCGCGCTGGCCGGGCTCTTGTGGAGCATCAACCGGCGCGAAGCGCTGCCCGGCGCGGCCGAGCCGCCGCCACGCGCCGCCTGGCTCGCGTGGGCGCTGTGCGCCGCCGGCGCGCTCGGCATCGCCGTGTCCGCGTTCATCGAGCCCGGCACGCCGGTGATGGCCAACTACGTTCCGGTGCTCGACAGCGCCACCTTCCGCAGCGCGCTGATCGTCTTCGCCGCCGGCGGCGCCGTGCTGGTGGCGCAGGCGTTGTGGCGCCCTGCACCCGTGGGCCCGGCGCCCGGCGGCACCGCGGCGCTTCGCTTCGGCCTGCACGCGAGCGTCGTCGCCGCCGGCGTGGCGCTGCTCGCCTTCGCGTGGTCGATCTTCGCGGTGCCGGCATCGCTGCCGGCCAAGGCCTACTACGAGATCCTCTTCTGGGGCGGCGGCCACGCGCTGCAGTTCACGTGGACGCTCCTGATGCTCGTCGGCTGGCTCGTGCTGGCCAGCGCCTGCGGCGCGCGCGTGCCGCTGAGCCCGCGCGTCGTGCTGCTGCTCTTCGCGGTGGCGCTGGTGAGCGTCTTCACGACGCCGCTGGCGTACCTCGTGCACGACGTGAGCAGCGTCGAGCACCGCGACATGCACACCTGGGGCATGCGCTTCGGCGGCGGCCTGGCGATCCTGCCGCTGGTGCTGGCGGTGGGCATCGCGGTGGCGCCGCTGCGCCGTCTCTTGCCTGAACAGCGGCCGCTGCGCGCAGCGCTGCTGGCTTCGATGCTGCTCTTCGTCGCCGGCGGCCTCATCGGCCTCACCATCGGCGGCAGCAACGTCAAGATCCCTGCCCACTATCACGGCTGCATCGTCGGCGTGACGCTGGCCTTGATGGGCCTGGTGATGCACCTGCTGCCGCAGCTCGGCTGGCAGGCACCGGCCGGGCGGCTGGCGGTGGCGCAGCCGTGGCTCTACGGCATCGGCCAGCTGCTGCACATCGTCGGCCTCGTCTGGTCCGGCGGCTACGGCGTGCAGCGCAAGGTGGCCGGCGGCGAGCAGGTTCTTCGTTCGACCGCAGAGGTGGCCGGCATGGGCCTCATGGGATTGGGAGGCCTGCTGGCGATCGCCGGCGGGCTGCTGTTCGTGATCGTGGTGCTGCGCGCGATGCGCCGGGCGCCGGAGGCCGCCGCGCAATGATCCGTTTGCTCCAGCGCGCACTGCGCGCGATGTTCATGGCCGCCGAGGCGGTGTTCAACCGTGCCTTCGGCGACCGCCTGAATCCGCTGTACCACCTCGGCTCGATCAGCTTCTTCCTGTTCTGGGTGGTCGGCGCCACCGGCATCGTGCTGTACGCGTTCTTCGACACCAGCGTCAGCGGCGCCTGGCGCTCGGTGCAGGCGATCACCGAAGGCGGCTTCGGCCTCGGCAGCGCCATGCGCACCGCGCACCGGCACGCCACCGACGCGATGCTGCTGACGATGCTGCTGCACCTGGTGCGCCACTTCGCCTTCGACCACCTGCGCGGCTTCCGCTGGTTCAGCTGGGTCACCGGCGTCGTGCTGCTGTGGCTGGCGTACATCGCCGGCGCCAACGGCTACATGCTGCCGTGGGACCGCATGGCGCAGTTCGTCACGCAGACGAGCTTCGAATGGCTCGACTGGCTGCCCGGCTTCGGCGGCACGCTGATCCGCAACTTCATCGCCCCCGAGCACGTCAACGACCGCCTCTTCTCGCTGCTGGTGTTCATCCACATCGGCGTGCCGCTGGGCATGCTGCTGCTGCTGTGGGTGCACGTGCAGCGCGTGCCGAAGGCGACGACGCAGCCGCCGCGGCCGATCGCGCTGGCGCTCTTGGTGATGCTGGTCGTGCTGGCCATCCTGGCCCCGGTGGCGAGCGACAAGCCGGCCGACCTGCGCACGGCGCCGGTGACGCTGGCACTCGACTGGTTCGTGCTGCCGATCTTCACGCTGGTGCACCAGTGGTCGCCGCGCACGGTGTGGTGGCTGGTGGGCGGGGCGACGCTCGTGCTGCTGGTGCTGCCGTGGCTGCCGCCGCGGCGCGCCGGGCGGCCGCTGCAGGTGACCATGCACCCGGGCCCCGTGCGCGTGTCCGCGCGCAGCGGCGAGACCCTGCTCGAAGCCGGCCTGCGCGCCGGCGTGGCGCTGCCCTACGACTGCCGCGCCGGCGGCTGCGGCCTGTGCGTGTGCACGGTGCTCAACGGCAAGGTCGACCTCGGCCCCTACCAGGCCGCGGCGCTGACCGAGCCGATGCGCGCGCGCGGCCAGGCGCTGATGTGCTGCGCCGTGGCGCAGGAAGACGTCGAGCTCGAAGTGCCCGACGTGCCCACGCTCAGCACCGCCGCCGCGGCGGCCGCGGCGCCCAGGCGCTGGCAGGCCACCGTGCGCACGATGCAGCGGCTGGGCCCGGACCTGATGCGCCTGTACGTCGCTTTGCCGCCGGGGCAGCACATCGACTTCGTTGCCGGCCAGTACATCAACATCATCCTCGAAGACGGCGCCAAGCGCGCCTTCTCGTTCGCCAACCCGCCGGCCGCGCCCGGCGCAGCACCGCGCACCGACGGCGAGCTGATCGAGCTGCACGTGCGCCGCATCCCCGGCGGCCGCTTCACCGGCCACGTGTTCGAGAAGATGCGCGAAGGCGACCGCATCGACTTCGAGGGGCCGCTCGGCCGCTTCGCGCTCAACGACAGCGCGCGCCCGATCCTCTTCGTCGCCGGTGCCACCGGCTTCGCGCCGATCAAGAGCATCCTCGAGGACGCGTTCCGCCGCGGCATCACGCGGCCGATGAAGCTGTACTGGGGCGTGCGCACCGCCGCCGACCTGTACCTGCTCGACGAGCTGGCGCGTTGGCAAGAGAAGCACGCCAACTTCGGCTTCGTGCCGGTGCTCTCGCACGCCGAGAGCGACACGTCGTGGAGCGGCCGCCGCGGCCTCGTGCACCAGGTGCTGCTGGCCGACAACCCCGACCTGCGCGGCAAGGAGATCTACGCCTGCGGCTCGGTGAAGATGGTCGAGGCCGCGGTGCCCGACTTCGTGGCCCACGGCATGGAAGAGGAGTTCTGCTTCTCCGACGCGTTCACGCCCAGCGCGGCGAGGCCGGCCGCGGCGGGCTGACGGCTGCGCGGCAGCGCGGCAGCGCGGCAGCTCACCGACGGCACCGGCGGTGTCGCTGCACCACGCCTGCCGGTGCGCGCCGACTGGCGAGTAATAAGTTACTATCCAGGTTGGCATGGACAGCCGCACCAAACCCCTTCCCGCCGAGGAACGCCGCGCCGCAACGGTGGATGCGGTGATCCAGCTCGCCGCCGGGCATGACCCGGGCGAGATCACGACAACCGTCATCGCCCGGCACATGGGCGTCACGCAAGGCGCCCTCTTCAAGCACTTCCCCACCAAGGACGCCATCCTCGAAGCGGTGATGGCATGGGTGGCCGAGCGGCTGCTGTCGCGCATCGATCGTGCTGCCAAGGCGGCACCGACGGCGAGCGCCGCACTGGAGGCCATGTTCCTGGCCCATACCGCCTTCGTCGCCGAGCACCCCGGCGTGCCCCGCATGATGTTCGGCGAACTGCAGCGGGCCCGCTCGACGGCTCCCAAGCGGCTCGCCGCGACGCTGCTGCGCCACTACGGCGAGCGCCTGCACTACCTGCTGACGGCAGGGCGCAAGAGCGGCGAATTCGATCCGAAGCTGGACGTCGAAGCGGCCGCCACGTTGTTCGTCGGCACGGTCCAGGGCCTGGTGATGCAGGCCCTGATTGCCGGCGACTTCGATCGCATCCGTCGCGACGCGCCGCGCGCCTTCGCGATCTACCTGCGCGGCATCGCCCACGGTCGCATGAATCGCATGCCCATCAGCGCGCCGCACTGGGCATCCTGGCCGTTCTCGTGCCGCTGGCCGCCCTGCTGGCCTGGGTCGCCGCGCGCTCGAGGCCGCTGGCGCCGGTGGCCGTCACCGTGGTGAAGGTCGAATCGAGAATGCGCTGCGACCGGCGCTGTTCGGCGTCGGCACCGTCGAGGCCCGGCAACTGCACCGCATCGGCCCCACGGCGCCGGGCAGGCTGCTGCGCGTGGACGTCGAAGTCGGTGCTGCCGTGAAGGCCGGCCAGGTGCTGGGCGAGATGGACCCGGTGGACAGCGACGACCGCCTGCGCTCGCAGCAGGCGCTGCTCGAGCGCGCCGCGGCCGTGCTGACCGACGCGACGGCCCGGCACGCCCACGCGAGCACCCAGGCCAGGCGCTATGAGCAGCTCTTCGCCGAGAGGGTGGTCACCGAAGAGTGGCGGGCGGCGCGCCGCCACGACCTGCAACGGGCCGCGGCCGCGCTCGCCGCAGCAACGGAGGACCAGGCGCGCGCACGGTCCGACCTGCAAGCCCTGCGCGCGCAGCGCGCCAGCCTGCGGCTGCTGGCTCCGGTGGACGGCATCGTCACGGCGCGCGATGCCGAGCCCGGAACCACGGTCGTGGCCGGGCAGGCCGTGGTCGAAGTGGTGGACCCGCGGACGTTGTGGGTCAATACGCGTTTCGACCAGGTCAGCGCGGCGGGGCTGGCGGCCGATCTGCCGGCGCGCATCGCGCTGCGCTCGCGCCGCGGCCAGACCCTCGAAGGCCGGGTGCTGCGCACCGAGCCGCGCGCCGACACCGTCACCGAGGAGCTGCTGGCGAAGGTGTCGTTCCGCTCGGTGCCCGAGCCCCTGCCGCCGATCGGCGAGCGCGCCGAGGTCACCGTCGACTTGCCGGCGCTGCCCGCAGCGCCGGTGATTCCCAACGCAGCGGTGCAGCGCCGCGGCAGCCAGATCGGCGTCTGGACGACCGGCGGCGACCGCCTGGCGTTCGTGCCGGTGAAGCTCGGGCGCTCGGACCTGGACGGCCGCGTCCAGGTGCTCGAGGGCCTGAAGGCGGGCGATGCCATCGTGCTGTACAGCGAGAAGGCCCTCGACGCCGGTTCGCGCATCCACGTCGTCGACCGCATCGCCGGGGTAGCCCGGTGATCAGCCTCGCCGGCCGCGACATCGTCCACTCCTGGGGCAAGTTCGTCTTCACCGGCCTGGGCCTGGGCCTGCTGCTGGGCGTGACGCTGGTGATGGCCGGCGTCTACCGCGGCATGGTCGATGACGGCAACGCGCTGCTGGACAACAGCGGCGCCGACCTGTGGGTGGTGCAACGCGACACGCTGGGCCCGTATGCCGAGCCCTCCAGCGTTCCCGACGACACCGAGCGCGCGCTGCGCACCATGCCCGGCGTGGCCGAGGCCGCCAATGTCACCTACCTCACGATGCAGGTGCGCCAGGGCGGACGCGACGTGCGCGCGATGGTGGTGGGCATCGTGCCGGGCGAGAGCTGGGGCGCGCCGGGCTGGCCGCCGTCGCTGGTGGCAGGCCGGCGCATCACGCGCGGGCACTACGAGGCGATCGCGGACACCGCCACCGGATTCGACCTCGGCGACACGCTGCGCATCCGCCGCACCGAGTTCACCGTCGTCGGGCTGACGCGGCGCATGGTCTCCTCCGGCGGCGACCCGATGGTGTTCATCCCGCTGAGGGACGCGCAGGAAGCGCAGTTCCTCAAGGACAACGACGCCATCGTGCAGGACCGCCGGCGCACGGCGGCGAACCCGGCCTTCAACCGGCCGGGCGTGCCGGGCCTGCTGGAATCGGTGACGGCCGCCAGGAGCAGCAGCAACTCGGTCAATGCGGTGCTGGTGCGGCTGCGCCCCGCCGCCGACGCCGACGAGGCCGCCGACGCCATCCGCCGCTGGCAGCGCTTGACGGTCTACACCCGCGCCGAGATGGAGGAGATCCTGACCGGCAAGCTGATCGCCACCTCGGCGCGGCAGATCGGCATGTTCCTGGTGATCCTGGCGGCGGTCAGCGCGGCGATCGTGGCCTTCATCATCTACACGCTGACGATGGACAAGCTGCGCGAGATCGCGGTGCTCAAGCTCATCGGCACCCGCAACCGCACCATCGCGTGGATGATCCTGCAGCAGGCGCTGGCGCTGGGCGCGATCGGCTTCGCGGTAGCCAAGGTCGCCGCCACCTTCAGCGCGCCGCTGTTTCCCAAGTACGTGCTGCTGATGCCGCAGGACTCGCTGGCCGGCTTCGGCGCGGTGCTGGTGATCTGCGCTCTGGCCAGCGTGATCGCGATCCGCATGGCGTTGCGGGTCGACCCGGCCGAAGCGATCGGTGGCTGAGATGGCGGAGCGCGGCATCCGCATCGAAGGCCTGCGCAAGCGCTACGGCCGGGGCGACACCGCGGTGGACGCGCTCAAGAACGTGAACATGGAAGTCGCGCCGGGCGAAGTGGTGGGGCTGATCGGTCCGTCGGGCTCGGGCAAGAGCACGCTGCTGAAGTCGCTGGGCGCGGTGATCGACCCCACGGCCGGCCGCATGACGTTGGGCGACGAGGTCATCTACGACGACGGCTGGCGCGTGCGCGACCTGCGCGCGCTGCGCCGCGACCGCATCGGCTTCGTCTTCCAGGCGCCCTACCTCATCCCGTTCCTCGACGTCACCGACAACGTCGCCCTGCTGCCGATGCTGGCCGGCATGCCCAACGCGCAGGCGCGATCACGCGCGCTGGAACTGCTTGCCGCGCTGGACGTGCAGCACCGCGCCAAGGCCATGCCCTCGCAACTGTCCGGCGGCGAACAGCAGCGCGTGGCGATCGCCCGCGGCCTGGTGAACCACCCGCCGGTGATCCTGGCCGACGAGCCCACCGCGCCGCTGGACAGCGAGCGCGCGCTGGCGGTCATCCGCATCCTCGACGACATGGCGCGCCGCTACCGCACGGCCATCATCGTCGTCACCCACGACGAGAAGATCATCCCGACCTTCCGGCGCCTGTACCACATCCGCGACGGCATCACGCACGAGGAAGCCGGCGAAGGCCGCCCGATCGAGGCCTGACGCCGTTGTCCCTCGCGGGGCGCGGCATCCAGCGCCCGCACGGCACGTGGCCGCGGCCTTGCTTCCGCGGCCGGTCCGCGATGCAGTGCGCGGCCCTGCCCGCTCACCCAGCCTAGTCGCGCTTGCGGCGGTCGCGTTCCCGACCCCCGCGCTTCTCGGGCTCGACGCCCGGGTCGCGATGGCACTCCATGCAGTTCTCGAAGTCGGCGATGCCCTCCTTGACGTGCTTCTCGCGCACCTTCGCCTGCGAGTGCTCGTGGCAGCCATAGCAGGTGTAGCGGCTGTAGTCGTTGTTGCGGTGGCAGGTTTCGCAGGAGGCCTGGTGGTCGCGGTCGAGCACGAAGGACTTGTCGTGGTCGAACGTCGCCGGCTTCCAGGCCTCGGTCTTGTGGCAGGACTGGCAGCCGCCCTTGACCTGGCGGTGCAGGCGGTCGTTGGGCGCGTTGTGGCAGCCCTCGCAGCGCTCGAGAACGGCCCGCGCCAGCACGTTGTGGTCGAAGCGCGCCGGCTTCCATGCCTTGTCGCCGTGGCACTGGCCGCACTCGGCCTTCAGGTCGCGGTGCACGGTGTCCTTCGGCGCGGCATGACATGACGAACACAGGTCCCGCACCGAAGCCTTCAGCAGCCCATGCGAGAACGGCTTGCGGCTGCGCTTGGTGAGCTTGGGCCCCTGGTGGTCGCTGTGGCAGGCCATGCAGTCCTGCTCGATCAGCTCCTGGTGGAACGAGACCTTGACGGTGCGCGCAGCGATCGGCACGCCCTTGGTGGTCCGCAACCCGACATCGGCCACGACGTGACACTCGGCGCAGCGCGGCGCCGACGCCCCGCGCCAGGCCGCATGGCAGGCGAAGCAGTCGGTGGCAAGCTCCTCGTGCCCTTTCACCAGCGGCCCGGGGCTGACCATGAGATGCGGGTACACGAACGCCAGCGCCACCAGCACCGCAACGTTGAGGGCGACGGCGATCAGAAGGAGCGGCGGCTTCTTCACTTCCAGCCCCAGAACAGGAAGATGGCGACGATGTGCGCCAGGGCCAGCACCGAGAACGCCAGCGTGATGGGGAAGTGAACGACGCGCCACTTCCTCACCGCGTCGAAAGTGAGGCTGTCCCAGTAGAGCTGGTCCTCCTGCTCGGCCTCGGGCAGGCCGTGCGCGCGCATGCGCCGCCGCGCCTCTTCCAGCCGGCGGCGCGAGCGGTCGAGCAGGAACTTGCCCGTGAGGCCGCTGCCGACGTTGACCAGCATCGCCCACACCGCCAGCCAGCCGAGGATGGCATTGAAGTGCACGCCGGCATGCACCAGCACCAGCAGCGACCCGAGCCAGGCGAGGAACTCGTGCCAGCGCAGCAGCCTGGCCGGCTGGCCGCTGCGGATGAGCTTGCGCTTGCGCAGGGAGTAGGCCGCAGAGCCGATGATGAGCAGCGTGCCGGGGATGCCGAGCCAGCGCCCCACCCACAGCAGGTCGAGCCAGTGCAGCAGGCCGTCCAGCGCCAGCGCCATCGCTCCCAGGGCCGCGAAGGCCGTCACGAACGGCAGCACCTCGCGCCGGAAGAGCCGGGCCTGCAGCGGCATCAGGCCTCCAGCACCAGCGCTTCGGCGGGCCGGCCCACGCACAGCAGGCAGTGGCCGGCGGCGACGTCGTGGTCGGGAGCGCGCTCGTACTGCACCGAGCCCTCGAGCACGCGCGTCTCGCAGCTTCCGCAGCCGCCCGAGCGGCAGCCCGACTCCACCGCGATGCCATGGCGCTCGGCGAAGTCCAGCAGCGTTGCGTCGCGCCCGTCCCAGGTGACGGTGCGCGCGGAGCGCCGGAACCGCACCGCCACGCCGGCGGCGGGGTCCGATGCCGATGCCGAAGTAGATGCCGACGCAGGCGCCGCGCCGGCAAGCCTGACCGAGGCCGGACCGAAGGCTTCGTAGTGCAGGTCGGCCAGCGGCACGCCCCATTCGGCAAGCGCGGGAACGAGCGAGCCCATCATCGCCGGCGGCCCGCAGACGTAGAACTGGTGCCGCCCGTGCGGCAGCGTGCGCCGCAGCAACTCGACGTCCACGTGCCCGCGCTGCTGGTAGTCGCGGCCGGCCACGTCGGCGGCCAGCGGACGGCTGTAGACGACGTGCAGCCGCAGCAGGGGGTGGGCCGCCGCAAGCGCCTCGAGTTGCGCCTTGAACGCATGCTCGGCGCTGTTGCGCAGCCCGTAGTAGAAGTGCACCGTGCGCTGCGGCTGCTCGGCCAGGCACCAGCGCAGCATGCTCATCATCGGCGTCACGCCGATGCCGCCGGCGATCAGCACCGCCGGCACCGCCGCATCCGGGTCGATGAAGAAATGGCCCGAGGGCGCCTTCACGCGCAGCACGTCGCCGACCTGCACGCGGTCGTGGAAGTGATTGGACGAAAGGCCCGGCTCGAACTGCGGGTGATCTGGCGGCGCCGGCACGCGCTTGATCGTTACCCGGTACTGCCCAGGGTCAGGCCGCTCCGACAGCGAATAGCAGCGCGTGATCGTGCGGCTTCCTGCCGCGCCATCGGTTGCGCCATCGGTTGCGCCATCGCCTGCGCGCTGCGGCACGTCGAGCGAGAAGGTCAGGAACTGGCCGGGCTTGAATGGCGGCAAGGGCCGCCCGTCCACAGGCTGCAGATGGAACGAGCACTGCGTGCGCGCAGCATCCTCGTGCTCGCGCGCGGCAGCGCGGAATTCACCGCCATCCGCTCCGAGCCCATCGCTCCTTGCCGCCGGCGCCGCCACCCGGGCTCGCTGCCCGCGGGCACGGCCGCACGCCGCCAAAGGGTCCACGCGATGCCGGCGGCCACCTGCAGCAGCAGCGCTGCCGTGATCCAGGCGAGCAGCTGCGGCGCGGTCATCGTTCAGGCGGGGAGTCGTTCATGCGGCGCAGGCGCCGGACGCAGGCCATTCTGTGGAGCGGGCCGCGCACGACGCTTGACCTTCATCAGGATGCGCGCCGCCGATGAACGGCAGATGAACGCCGCCTTCACCGTCGGTACAGCGCAGTGTCTTCAGACTGCACGCACAGTCACTGTCGACTGGGCTTCCATGCAGAGGACACCGCCATGAAGTCGCCGCTTCTTCTCGCCTCGATCGCGCTGCTCGCCGCCGCCGTCGCCACCCCGTCGCTGGCCGGCGATCACGGCAAGCGCACGCGCCGCAACATCACGCCTTCGACCGCGCGATGCAAGTCGTGCCGACCAGCACCCGCGCCGGCGAGCCGGGCCACGGCTGGCGCTACTTCAGCGACCCGGCCGCACGCCGCGCCGTCGTCATCAGCCCGCAAGGCGAGTACTACTTCAGCCGCGGCAAGGGGCTGCGCCTGGTCGCGGTGACGCAACCCGGCGACTGAACCAGGTGCTGCGTTCGATCGCATAAGAACCGTTCGGGCTGCCCCTTCCCGTTCGGGCTGAGGTATCGAAGCCCTTGCCGTTCGGGCTGAGGTATCGAAGCCCTTTCCATTCGGGCCGGGCATCGCGCCTCGCCCGGCGAGGAGCGCCGGCGCCGCCGCGGCGTATGAGCCGCTCACCGATCAGCGGCGCGGCAGCACCAGCGTGGCACGCAGCCCGCCCAGCTCCGGCATCTCGAGCGCGAGCAGGCCTTCGCTGGCGCCGCGAGGTCGCGCGCGATCGCCAGGCCCAGCCCGCTGCCGGGCACTGTCTCGTCCAGGCGCGCGCCGCGCTCCGGCGCCCGTTCGCGCGCCCGCGCGTCGATGCCCGGCCCGTCGTCGTCGACCGTGATCGCCACCGCCGGCAGGCGGCCCTGATCGCGCGCCTCGGCCGCCACGCGGACCTCGCTGCGCGCCCACTTGCAGGCGTTGTCGAGCAGGTTGCCGACCATCTCCTGCACGTCCTGCACCTCGCTGCCCGCGGCAAGCCCGGGCGCGATGCGCGACTCGATGCGCAGCGCCGCGCCGCGTGCAGCCGCTCCATCGCGTTGACAGGGCCCCCGACCACCGGAGCCAGCAGTTCGGTGCGCAACCCCGGCATGCCCGGCGCTCCCGCCGCACGCGCGCGCGCCGGGTGGCGCTCGACCTGGCGCCGCGCCAGTTCCACCTGCTCGGCCACCGTGCGCGCGAGCGCGCGTGCCGCCTCACCGGCCGCGGCCGCGCTCGCCGCCGTCTGCATGGTCTCCGCCATCTGCATGGTCACGCCGTCTGCATGGTCTGTGCTGCTTGCGCCGCCGCCTGCGCCATCACCGCCAGCGGCGTCTTGATCACATGCGCCAGGTTGCCGGCCTGCGTGCTGGAACCGCTCGACCACTTCCTCGCGCCGCTGCTGCGGCGTTGAAGTCGTCGACGAGCGGCTGCACCTCGGCAGGAAAGCGGCCTTCGAGGCGCGCCCGCTGCGGCGCCCGGCGTGCAGGGCCTGCAGCGAAGCGCGCAAAGGTCCGAAACGGCGCCAGGCCGACCGCCACCTGCGCCACGGCCGCGGCCACCGGCGGCAGCGCCAGCCCGAGCAGCGCAGCGCGAGCGCACGGTCGAAGTCGCCGGCGGCCACGCGCGTGGCCGCCAGATCGCCCGCGACCGCCACGCGCCACGGCTGCGCGGCACCGCTGCCCAGCCACCGTGCGCTCCACGGCCAGCAGCGTCGCCGCCGCCGGCCCCGCAATCGTGTGCTCATGCACCTGGCCGTCGGCCAGCGCATCGAGCGGCATCGCCAGCTCCGCATCCCACAGCGAACGCGAGCGCAGCAGTGCCGCTTCCGGACCCGCACCACGCACACCACCAGCACCCGCACCTGCGCACCCGCACGCTCGCCGCGGTCGATCTGCCAGTACGGCCCCAGCAGTAGGGCCGGCTCCAGCGCGGGTCGCTCAGCGCTTCGGTGTCGACGACGGGCCGGCCCTCGGCGTCGAGGTCCAGGCGCGCCGTCACCTGGTCGAGCTGCGCCACGAGCGTTGCAGCGAACTGGCGCTGCACGTGGTCGCGAAACAGCGCCGAGAGCGTCCAGCCGGCCGCCACCGTGGCCAGCGCCACGGCCACCGCGGTGGCCAGCAAGAGCCGCCAGCGCAGCGACAGCGGGGCGCGCGCGGCGCGGCTCATGGTGCGCCCATCACGGTGCGCCCATCACGGTGCGCCCCTCACGGTACGCAATCGAGCCGGTAGCCGAGCCCGCGCACGGTCTCGATGGCCGCCGCCGGCAGCTTGCGCCGCAGCCGCCCGATGAAGACCTCGATCGTGTTCGAGTCGCGGTCGAAGTCCTGCGCGTAGAGGTGCTCGGTGAGTTCGGTGCGCGACACCACCTGCCCCGGCCGGTGCATCAGGTACGCCAGCAGCCGGTACTCGTGAGAGGTCAGCACGACGGCGCGCCCGTCGACGCTGACGCGGCCGCTGCGCGTGTCCAGCGTGACGGGGCCGCAGCGCAGCACCGGCGTCGCGATGCCCTGGGCGCGGCGGATCAGCGCCCGCAGCCGCGCCAGCAGCTCCTCGACGTGGAAGGGTTTGGCGAGGTAGTCGTCGGCGCCGGCATCGATGCCGGCAACCTTGTCGGTCCAGCTGTCGCGCGCGGTGAGGATCAGCACCGGCATCGCCAGGCCCGCGGCGCGCCAGCGCTGCAGCACGCTCAGGCCGTCGAGCTGCGGCAGGCCGAGGTCGAGCACCACGGCGTCGAACGGCTCGGTCTCGCCCAGGTGCTGCGCGTCGCGGCCGTTGTCGGCCTCGTCGACGGCATAGCCGGCATCGTGCAGGGCCAGCCGCAACTGGGCCCTGAGCGTCGGTTCGTCTTCGACCAGCAGCACGCGCATCGGCAGCGATGGTGGCACGAATGCGAGCGGTGCAGCAGCGTCAGCGCGGCCGGCTTGCGCGAGGTTCGCGGCTGTCGCGACGGTCGCGGCTGTCCCGGCGTTCGCGGCGCTCGCGGATGACCTCGCCGCTGCGCGCATCGACCTCGAGCTTGACGATGCGCCCGTCCGGCTGCAGCAGCTTCACCTCGTAGATCCAGCGGCCGTCCTCGCGCTCGAGTTCCAGCTCGAGCAGCTCGCCGGCATGGTCGCGGCGCAGGCGCTCGCGCAGAGCATCCAGCGGCATCACCTCGCCGGCGCGCACCGCGTCGCGCACGGATCGTGGTCGCGATCACGCTCGTGGTCGCGGTCGCGACCCTTGTCGTCCTTGGCCCACGCGCCCGATGCAGCGAGCGCGCCCAGCCCCGCCGCGAGCCAGACGAGTGCGCGCCGCCGCCCCGGCGCCGGCGAAGGGGCGTGGCGGGCGTTCAACGATGACTCGGTGCACGACGGCATGGGCATGGGTCCGAGCCTGCCTGCGCGAACCTGAACGACGGATGAACGGGCGGTTCAGGCGCGCTTCAAAGGCAGCGCCGAAGAATGGCTCATCGACATCCATCGACATCGACCCATCATGCGCCTGACCTCCGCCCCCACCCTGCTGCGCACCCTCCTGCGCACCCGGCTACGCAGCCCGCTGCGCAACGCGCTCCTGACCCTGAGCGCGGGCTTCGCCGTCGGACTCCTCGCCGTGCCCACGGCCGCCCGCGCCGCCGACACGAGCCCGGCACAACAACTGGCCCGGTTCGCCGCCGACGCGGGCACGCCGGGCCAGCCCGAGCGCGGCCGGATCTTCTTCACCGAGCGCCACGGCGGCCAGTGGTCGTGCTCGTCATGCCACGGCAGCCCGCCGACGGCCAACGGCAAGCACGCCAACACCGGCAAGGTGATCGACCCGCTGGCGCCCGCGTTCAACCCCGCCGCCTTCACCACCACGGCGCGCGTCGACAAGTGGTTCCGGCGCAACTGCAACGACGTGCTCAAGCGCGAGTGCACCGCGAGGCGAGAAGGCCGACGTGCTGGCCTACCTGCTCGCGCAGGCGCGCTGAAGACACCCTTCACGACCCCCCGCTCACCACAGGACAGAGATCATGCCGATTCCACGAAACCCATCGCGCCACCGCCCCGCCAGTGCCGCCGTGGCCGCGCCGTTGATGGGGATGTCGCTCGCGATCTCGCTGGCGATGTCGCTGGCGCTGTCGTTCGCCGCCCCGGCCCATGCCGACAAGGGGCCGCGCCTGCCGGCGGTGGTGCCCAAGGTCTACACGCAGGAATGCGGCTCGTGCCACATCGCCTACCCGCCGGGGCTGCTGCCGGCCGTTCGTGGCAACGCGTGATGACGGGCCTGGACAAGCACTTCGGCAGCGATGCCTCGCTCGATGACGCAGCCACCGTGCAGCAGCTGACGCAATGGCTGCAGGCCAACGCCGCCAGCTCGCGCAAGCTGCGCCACCGAGCCGCCGCAGGACCGCATCACGCGCGCCGACTGGTTCGTGCGCAAGCACCGCCGCGTCGATGCCGCCGTGTGGGCGCACGCGAGCGTGAAGAGCGCTGCCAACTGCGCCGCCTGCCACCCCGACGCCGAGCGCGGCGACTTCGACGAGCACGCCCTGCGCACGCCGCCCGGCCTCGATGCGCGGTTGACGCGCGGCTGGCGGCACTGAACGAAACAAGGAAAGACCTCGACGATGAACACGCTCTCTGCCTCCACCGCAGCGGCCGCTGGCGCCGCTGCCAACGCAGGCGCCCCGGCCCCGGCGCCCGGCACCGCGGCGCAGCGCTTCACCGCGGCCGCGGCCCGCCGCTGGGTCACCGACGCGCCGACGCGGATGTTCCACGCCCTCTTCGCAGTGAGCTTCGCGCTCGCCTGGATCACCGGCGACTCCGAGCAGTGGCGGGCCCTGCACGTGACGCTGGGCTACACGATGGCCGGCCTGCTCGCCTTCCGCGTCGTCTACGGCTTCGTCGGTCCGCGCCCGGCGCGCTGGTCGTCGCTGGCGCGGCGCCTCGCCGGCTGGCCCTCCTGGTTGCGCACCGTCACCGCAGGACTGCGCCGCGGCGGCACGGCGGTGCCATGGCGCCAGGGCCAGAACCTGCTGATGGCCGCGGCCATGGCTGCGCTGATGCTGCTGCTGGCGCCGCTCGCACTGAGCGGCTACGCGACCTATGCCGAGTGGGGCGGCAGGATCGGCAGCAGCGCCGGCGAGTGGCTGGAGGAAGTGCACGAAGCCTTCGCCAACGTGATGCTGGCGCTCGTGCTGCTGCACGTCGGCCTGATCGCGCTGATGAGCATCGTGCGCCGTCAGAACCAGGCACGGCCGATGCTCAGCGGCCGCGTGCCCGGGGCCGGGCCGGACCTGGTGCCGGCACAGCGGCGGTGGCTCGCCGGCTCGCTGCTGGTGGCGGTGTTCGCCTTCGGTGCCTGGCAGTGGAGCGAGTCGCCGAACGGGCTGCTGCCGCTGCATTCGGGCGCCGACGCCGTGTCCGCCGCATCGGCTGCGGTCTCTGCCGCCGTATCGGCCGCCTTGCCGGCCGCCGAACCGGACGACGACTGACGAACCCGGCACGCGGGTTTACCGCAGCCCCCGCGATAGTCACGATCGTTACCATCCCGGGAAGGTGACCTGGAAGCGGCTTCGTATGACCGTGGCGCGCAACAAGACACTGGCGCCGCGGCCGGCGGCGGGCGTTGGCGTGCGCCTGCCCGACGACAGCGGGCTCTTCTTCAAGCTGGTACGCATCGTCAACCTGATGTCGCGGCCGTTCGTGGAGACGCTGTCGCGGCAGCACCGGATCTCGCTCAACGAGTGGCGGGTGATGATCGTCGTCGCCCGCCACCCCGGCTGCGCCGCGCACCGGTGGCGCGCGCCACGGGCCTTGACAAGATGAGCGTCAGCCGCGCCATCGCTGCCCTCGACCGCCACCGCCGCCTGGCCAGGCGGCTCGATCCGCACGACGCGCGGCGCACGCTGCTCAGCCTCAACGCCGCCGGCGAGCGCCTGTTCCGCACCATCGGCGTTGCCGGCAAGGCGCGCGAGGGCGCGCTGCTCGCCGGGCTGGACGGCGGCGCCCAAGCGCAACTCGCGCGGCTGCTCGACCGCATGATCGCCGCCATCGAAGCGCCGGAGGCGGCGGCATGAGCCCGCCCGGCCGCCCGAAGGGCTCGCTACCGAAGTGCGAAGCACGAAGGTACGCCAGTGAACCCGCCCCCGGTCACAGCGCCCGCGGCCCATCGGAGCTTGAAGGAGGAACGTGATGCTTGTCGAGATCCGCGTGCCCGAGGTCGGCAATGACGCCAGGAAGTGATCCTCGTCGCCTGGCACCGCCAGCCCGGCGACGCGCTCGCCGAAGGCGACCCCGTGGCCGACGTGATGACCGACAAGGTCAACGTCGAGATCGCGGCGCCGGCCGCCGGCGTGCTCGCAGCGCAGCTCGTGGCGCGCGACGACCCGGTGGCGGTCGGCGCGGTGATCGCAACGCTGGAGACGAGGCCATGACCGCCTTCGAACAGCAGGCCGCCCGCGAGCGCGTGGCCGCCGACCGCGCGCTGCTCACCGAGCTGTACGCCTTGATGCTGCGCTCGCGCGAGATCGACCGCGCCTGCGCTGCTGTCGACGGGCATTGGCACGCCGCCGAGGGCGAGGAGGCGGTGATCGCCGCCTGCTACGCGCTCTGGCGCGCCGACGACTGGATCGCGCCGCATTACCGCGGCATGGTCGCCACGGCGGCGGCGCGCGGCGCCGACTTGAGGCGGCTCTTCGCCGGCGTCCTCGGCAAGGCGACCAGCTACAGCGGCGGGCGCTACCGCAGCGACGTGTGCGCGCCGATCGAGTTCAAGCTGATCGGCCTGTACTCGGGCGCGCTCGGGCCGACGCTCGAATACGCTGCCGGCGCGGCGCTGGCGGCCAAGGTCGATGGCCGCGACGGCATGGCGCTGGCCGTGTTCGGCGACGGCACTTCCAGCCGCGGCAACTTCCACGAGGCGCTCAACCTCGCCGCGGTGCTGAAGCTGCCGGCCGTCTACGTGTGCCAGAACAACCAGGTCGCGATCTCGACGCCTTCGGCCAGCGCCGTCAGTGCCAGTTCGATCGCCGACCGCGGCGCCGGCTACGGCATCCCCGGCGTCGCCGTCGACGGCAACGACGTGATCGCGCTGCGCGCGGTGCTGGAAGCGGCGGTCGCGCGGGCGCGCTCGGGCGGCGGGCCGACGCTCGTCGAGGCGCTGACCTACCGCGTCTCGGGCCACTTCGCCTCCGACGCGGCACCCTACCGCGACTCCGGTGAACTGCAGGCCTGGCGCGCGCGCGACCCGGTGGCGCGGCTGCGCGCGCATCTCGTCGAACGCGGCATGCTCGACGACGCCGCCGACGCGGCGTTGCGCGAATCGATCCGCGCTGAGACCGAGGCCGCCATGGCACAGGCGAAAGCCGACCCCGACCCCGACCGTTCGACACTGGGCGCCGACGCCGTCTTCGCCGGGAGCGCAGCATGAAACGGCCGACGATGAAGGGGCAGACGATGCAGGAAGCGATCGTCGCCGGCATCGCCGAAGAGATGCGGCGCGACCGCGACGTCTTCATCATGGGCCTGGACATCGGCCGCTTCGGCGGGCCGCTCAATTCGTGCAAGGGCCTGTGGGACGAGTTCGGCGACAGCGGCCGCGTCATCGACACGCCGATCTCCGAAGGCGGCATCGTCGGTGCCGGTGTCGGCGCGGCACTCGCGGGCAAGCGGCCGATCGTCGACATCATGTTCTGCGAGTTCCTGCCGCTGGTCATCCAGCAGCTCGGCTGCGACGGCGGCGCGATGCACTACTACTCGGGCGGCGCGGCGCGCGTGCCGCTGGTCGTGCGCGGCAAGTTCGGCGTCGGCCCGTTCCACGGCCACGCCTACGACCAGCACGCGTGGCTGATGCACACGCCGGGGGTGAAGATCGTCGTGCCGGCGACCGCGTACGACGCGAAGGGCCTGATGAAGGCGGCGATCCGCGACGACAACCCGGTGTTCTTCATGGAGCACATGGCGCTGTACCACGGCCAGCGCGACGCGATCCCCGACGACGACTACGTCGTGCCCATCGGCCGCGCCGACGTCAAGCGCCAGGGGCGCGACGCCACCGTCGTCGCCTCGGCGGCGATGGTGCGCAAGGCGCTCGGCGCGGCCGAGAGGCTCGCCGCCGAAGGCATCGAGGCCGAGGTCGTCGACCTGCGCAGCATCGTGCCGCTGGACGCGGCGACGATCCTCGAGTCGGCGCGCCGCACCGGGCGCGTGCTGGTCGCGCAGGAGACGATCCGCACCGGCGGCTCGACGGCCGAGATCGCCGCGCTGGTCGGCAGCGAATGCTGGCGCGAGCTGAAGGCGCCGGTGGCGCGCCTCGGAACCGAGGTCGTGCCGATGCCGTTCGCGCGCAGCCTGGAGAAAGCGGCCGTGCCCGACGAGGCGGCCATCGTCGCGGCGCTGCGGGAACTGATGGCCGCTTGATCGACGCGCGGCGTCCGCGGCCCGGCAACGACATCCAATACGGCTTCGCGTTCGGCGACTCAAGTTTGCGCAAGCCAACTGTCCGTTCGCCCTGAGGTATCGAAGGGCGGCGCCGCGCGGGGCTTCGATACCTCAGCCCGAACGGTTCTTAAGGCAGCATCTCGAAACGGGCGCGGTTCGCGCGCGCGCATTCGCCGGCAACGGTGAGCGCCCTCAGCACGGCGTCGGTGCCGACGACGCAGCGCGCTTCACTCTGCCTTGAGGTTCAGCTCGCGCGCGATGCGCGTGTTCGCGTCGATCTCGCGCCCGATCTGTGCCGCGAAAGGCTCGCCGCACACGCCTTGCGGCTCCAGCCCCGCGTTGGCCAGGCGCTCGCGCACCGAAGCCGAACGAGCGAAGTCGCTGGCCGCCCGGGTGAGTGCGCCGATCGCGTCGGCCGGCGTGCCGGCAGGCGCCAGCAGGCCGTACCAGGTGTCGATGACGAAGCCCTTGACGCCCGCTTCCTCGAACGTGGGCACGTCGGGCAGCAGCGCCGAGCGCTGCTTCGAGGCCACCGCCAGCGCGGTCAGCTTGCCGGACTTCAGGTGCGACAGCACCGAGCCCACGGTGGCGAACGACAGGTCGACCTGGCCGCCGATCAGGTCGGTCACCGCCGGCGCCGCGCCCTTGTACGGCACGTGCACCATCTGCACGCCGGTGAGCTTGCGGAACTGCTCGGTCGCCAGGTGCGGCGAGCTGCCCTGCCCCGGCGTCGCATAGGTCGCGCTGCCCGGCTTCGCCCTCACGCGCTCGAGGAACTGCGCCACGGTCTTCACCGGCAGCGAGGGTCCGACGACGAGCACGGTGGCGCTGCCGGCCAGCGTGCACACCGGCGCGAACGACTTGGCCGCATCGAACCTGATGCGCGCGCCGTACAGCGCCGGGATCATCGTGTGGTTCGTCGCCGCCGCCAGCAGCGTCAGGCCGTCGGCCTTGGCGGAGGCCACCGCCTCGGTCGCCAGAACGGCGTTGGCGCCCGGCTTGTTCTCGACGATCACCGTCTGCGACACGGCCTTGCCAAGATGGTCGGCGAAGGCGCGGGCGACGATGTCCGAAGGGCCGCCGGCGGCGAAGCCGACGACGAGCTTCACCGGCTGCTGCGGCCAGGTCTGCGCCGCGCCGAGTGCGGGAACGGCAGCGAGTGTTGCCAGCAGCACCAGCGAAGGGAATGTGCGTTTCATCGGCTTGTGTCCAGGGTGCGTTGTTGTCATTGCGCCGCGCGATGGATCGGCAGCCCGGCGTGGTCGAGGTGGGCTCGGAGCACGCTGCCCGTGACCGATTCGGTGCAGTACAGCGTCTTGCGCTCGGGCCCGCCGAAGGCGATGTTGGTGAGTGACGAGCCGGCGCAGCTGCGCAGCACGACCTCGGGCTCGGCGCGGTGGTTCAGCACCCACGCATAGCCCAGGCCAGGGTTGGCGACGATCACCCGCCCGGCCTCGTCCACCGCCAGGCCATCGGGCCCGCTCGGGCCGTAGGAGGTGAAGAAGGCGCTCACCTTCGAGACGCTGCCATCGTCCAGCAAAGGCACGCGCCAGACCTGGTTGCCGCGCGTCACGCCGAGGTACAGCACGCGTTCGTCGGGCGACAGCGCCACGCCGTTGGGGCTGGGCACGTTGGTCAGCAGCGCATCCAGTTGACCGTCAGGCCGCAGGCGGTAGAGGCGGCCGGTCGGGTCGTGCAGCCCGGTCTGCCCCTGGTCGGTGAAGTACAGGTTGCCCCGGCTGTCGAAGACGAGGTCGTTGACGCCCTTGAAGCGCTCGCTGTTGCGGCGGTCGAGATACGGCCGCACGGCGCCGCTGCGAACGTCGACCGCCATCAGCCCGTTGCGGTAGTCGGTGACGAGCAACTCGCGGTCGTCGATGAACTTGAGCCCGTTCGGCTCGCCGTCCCATTCGGCGACCTGCGTCCACTCGCCCAGCGCGTCGATGCGGAAGATGCGGCCGAACGGGATGTCGCTGACATAGAGGTTGCCGGCCGCATCGAACACCGGCCCTTCGAGGAACGAGTCGGTCGGCTGGCCGCCGCGGTTGGCGTCGGCCCAGGCCGAACGCGCGCCCGTGCGGCGGAAGCGCTCGGGCAGGCGCGCGAAGACCTCGGTCTCGCGCACCTGCGGCGGCTGCAGCAGGAACATCATTCCTTCTTGATGCCGGCGGCCTTGACCGTCTCGGCCCAGCGCGTGCGCTCGGCGGCGAGGAACTTGCGGAACTCCTCCGGCGAAGAGGCCACGATGCGCGAACCGAGCGCCTCGAAGCGCTCCTTCACCTCGGGCAGCGCCATCACGTCGCGGACCGCGGCGTGCAGCCGGCTGGTGATGTCGGCCGGCGTGCTGGCGGGGACGAAGAGGCCGTTCCACTCGTACACCTCGTAGCCCTTCACCGCGCTCTCGCCGACGGTGGGCACGTCGGGATAGCCGGGGTGGCGCGCGCCCGAGGTGATGGCCAGCGGCCTGACCATGCCGCTCTTCACGTGCGGCGTCAGCGCCGGCACGTTGCCGAAACCGAGGTCGATCTCGCCGGCGAGGATGGCCTGGATGAACGGGCCGCCGCTCTTGTACGGCACGTGCGTCATCTGGATGCCGGCCTTCTGCGCGAACAGCTCGGCGCCCATGTACTGCACGGTGCCCTGGCCGCCGGAGCCGAAGGTCAGCTTGCCGGGCGACTGCCTGGCCGCCTTGATGAGATCGGCCAGCGTCTTGTAGGGCGAGTTCTTCGGCACGGCCACCAGCATCGGCGTCACCGCCACCAGCGTCAGCGGCTGCAGATCCTTGTCGGGGTCGTAGGGCAGCTTCTGCAAGTGCGGGTTGATCGCCAGCGGCGTGGCGTCGTAGAGCACCGTGTAGCCGTCGGCCGGCGCGCGCGCCACTTCGCCTTCGCCGATCACGCCGCTGGCGCCGGCCTTGTTGAGCACGACGACGGTCGTCTTCAGCCGCGTCTGCAGATGCTGCGCCACCACGCGCGCCAGCGCGTCGGCGGTGCCGCCGGGCGCGTAAGGCACGACGATGCTGATGGGCTTGTCGGGCCAGGCCGCCTGCGCCGGGGCGAAGGCGAACGCGGCGGACATTGCCACCAGCGAGGCCAGGGTTCGGTGGAAGGTTCGTCGCTTCATGTCGGGGTCGTCTCCGTCGAGCAATCAGGGTGCGGGGTTTCGATCGTCACACCGTCGCGATCGGCGTCGCCGGCGAGCCCACGGCGCCCGGCAGGCGCAGCGGCGGCGCGGTCAGCAGGAAGCGGCTGCGGCCCTGCGCGCGCAGCCACGTGGCCAGCTCGGTCAGGTACCACAGTTCGCCGAGGTGGATGCCGTTCTTGAACAGGCAGTGCTCGTGCAGCGGCAGGCGCGGCTGGCGAAGGCCGCGGCCATCGGGCCGCGGCTGCATCAGCTTGGGCACGATCAGTTCCACGGCCGGGTTGTCGGCGATGAGGCAGGCCAGCCGCGCGTCGACGATCCAGTTCAGCAGCTTCGCGTCCCAGCCGTCGAGCCCCGAGCCGGTCTCGTGCAGGCGCGCGACATCGGGCTTGCGGTTCATCGCCAGCAGCGTGTCGGCGAAGCCGGTATGCACGCAGACCATGTCGCCGGCCTCGACCTCGACGCGGTCGGTTTCGAGGATGCGCATCCACGTGTCGTAGCCCACGGCCTGGCGCTTGCGCCCGAGGTGGTGTTCCAGGTCGACGAGCACGCCGCGGCCTTGCACGCCGTGCTCGGCCAGGCGTTCGATGCCGAGCGCGCCGGCCACCGGCTGCGGGTAGCGTGCA
>JAXMEZ010000017.1:0-76852 GCA_046348035.1 Rubrivivax sp.
CGCTTGCCGACGTAGCGCCATTCGCCCAGGAACGTCCAGCCGGGCGCCGGCGTCCACGCCGCCGAGGCGCCGGCCACGACATCGGGCACGTTGCTCGGCCGGTTGCCCGCACGCGAGACCGCCTGCGTGCCGACCACTTCGGTGAACTCGTCGTACACCGCCCGCGTCCACGCCAGTTGCAGCCCGAGCTGCCAGGGCGCGGCCGGCCGCCAGCGCAGCGAAAGCTCGGCGCCGCGGCTGGACTGCCGGCCCACGGCGACGACGCGCGTGCGGTCGTTCGGGTCGGTGGTGGCGAGGTTCTCGCGCACGATGTCGTACAGCGCGAAGGCCAGCTCGCCGCGGCGCGCGTCGAAGCCGGCCTTGGTGCCCAGCTCGACCTGGCGGCCGCGCGTCAGCTCGAAGTCGCGCAGCGCGCTGAAGCCGGCCGTGCTCAGCACGCCCGAGGGCGGGTCGGCCGCGGTGCTGTAAAGCGCGTAGACCTGCCACTCGTGCGCCAGGTCGTGCACCACGCCCAGGCGGCCGGTGACCGGCCTGTAGCGCCGCTCGTAGACCTCGGGGTTGCTGGCGCTCACGGCGCGCTGCCAGCGGCGCGAAAGGCCGATCGTGTCGGCGCGCAGGCCGCTGGTCAGCGCCCAGCCCGGGGCAAACACGGTGCGGTTCTCGGCGAACAGCGCCGCCATGTGCAGCCGGTTCGTGGCGTCGGGCGCGAGCGCCGGCGTGATGCCGGGCGTGGCGTAGAAGGCGAGGTCCGCCGGGCGGTAGGGGTCGGTGCTGTCGAACGGCCCGGCCACGCTTTGCGGGTAGCGCGTCTGGCGGTTGAAGGCGTAGTCCCAGCCGAACGCGAAGTCCGAGCGCAGCCCGGCCAGCGCGGTGCGCAGCGACACCTCGGCGCGGCTGCCGAACACCTGCTGGTCGTGCCGCTGGCGCAGCGCGTTGGAGCGCTGCACTTGCGTGTTGCCGTTGACGAAGGTGGCCGTCTCGATGTTCTCGTAGTCGCGCAGCGCGTCGTAGTGGTACAGCGTGTGCGTGGCCTGCACGGCCGGCGCCACGGCCCACGTGAGGATCGAGCGCGCCCAGGTCACGTCCTGCTGGTAGCGGCCGTCGATGGCGTTGTAGTTGACGCCGCGCGTGCCCGGGTCGATGCGCACTTCGCCGGCCACCGCGTTGGCGCCGTCGCGCAAGAGCGGCGTGCCCCAGTACGGCTGCGTCACCTTCTCGTGCTGCCGCTCGACGGCCAGCGTGTGCACGAGCGCGCCGCCGAGCCTGCCGCCAAGCGCCGCGCGCCACGAGGCGGCAGCCTGCCAGGCATCGCGTTCGCGGCCGATGTGCCACAGGCGGTTGCCGCTGGCGCGCGTGCCGTTGAGGTCCAGGCGCAGCACGTGCGCGAGGGCGTCGCGTTCGCCGAAGGCGCGCTGCAGGCCGAGCGCCAGCTGCTGCTGCTCGCCGCTGCCGGCGCGCCACTGCGTCAGGTCGCCTTGCAGGTCGGCGATCTTGGTGATGACGTTGATCGTGCCGCCCACGGCGCCGGCGCCGTTGAGGAAGCTGGAGGGGCCGCCGATCGCCTCGACGCGCTCGACGATCCAGCTGTCCACCGGCCGCGCGGCGATGGCGTCGTACTGCACCGAGATGCCGTTGTAGAGCTGGGCCAGGCTCGAAGCGCCGAAGCCGCGGTAGAAGACCGACCCGGGGGCGCCGGGCTGGCTGGAGAAGGTGACGCCGGGGATCGACGCCAGCACGGCCTGCGTGTCCTGCGCGCCCGAGGCCTCGATGTCGGCGCGCTCGATCACGGTGACGCTGGCCGGCGTCTCGCGCACGCTGGTGCCCAGGCGCGAGGTGGACGCCGCTGGCGTGTCCAGCCGAGCCGGCGCGCTGCCGGTAACGACGATGGGGGCGCCGCGGCGGCCGCGGCGGCCGTGGCAGGTGCGGCGGGTGCGGCGCTCACGGCCGAAGCCGCGGCGGTCTGCGCTGTCGCCGTGCCCGGCGGGCACAGCAGGACGAGGGCGGCCGGTGCGGCCGCGGCAACGTGTGCGAGCGCGCGCCGTTGGCGCGCAACAGGGAAGTGGTTCATCCGAAACCTTCGTGCGCCGCGCGGCGCGCCGCGAGGCAAGGGTGTGCCGAAGCACATGCGGCCGCGCGGGCGGCCGCAACGGGCCGCCGCGTTGCCGGCGGTCAGGGTTTCAGAGGAACGACGGCGGCCCGCGCGGCTGCGCCGTGCGCCACGCGTGCAGCGTGCGCGGTGCAGCCAGGAACAGGGCCGGCATCGCGCGCGCCGGCGCGACGGCCGGCAGCACGAGCGGCGAAGGCGGCGGTGCCGCGGCCATTGAAGGAGCGCAGAACGGGCACTGCTCGAGGCTGCTGCTGGCGCGCGCCGGGGCCGGCTCGTCGCCGGCGCCGTTGCCGACGCTGTCGGCGGCGACCAGGCGCGAACCTTCCAGCGAGCACACCACCCACCACGCCGAAGCCCAGGCACGCGGCGGCCAAGCTGCCGGCAGCCACGAGGCGGTGGAATCCTTGCTTGCCCATTCGGCTCTCTCTTGTGTTGATGTTGGACATTCCACTAGCACGAACGGGGCCAGGCGCCGAGCCGGGCGCGTGAGGCCATTGATTTGCCACGCGATTCCGCCGAACGGCGGCCGCACCGAGTCGGCCGGTCGGCTCTCTCTGTAAGGAGGGCCGACTGTGAGTTCGGTCACGAGGCCGCGACAGCCTCCCGGCGATCGCGGTCGCGTCCGACCGACGTGCGACGGGCGCTCAGGAAAAATGCAGCCCCGGCACGCGCAGCCAGGGCAGGCACTCGGCGCCGGTGTCCAGCCGCTCGCGGCTGACGGCGGCCACGTCGCGCAGCATCTGCGCCACGTTGCCGGCGATCATCGTCTCCGACAAGGCCGCGCCGACGCGGCCGCCTTCGATGAGGAAGCTGTTCTTGATGACGCCGGAGAAGTCGCCGTTGGGCGCCGGCATGCCCATCGACAGGCGGTCGACGAGCGCGCCGCGCGACACGGCGGCGATGATGTCGGCCAGCGGCATGGTGCCGGCCGCAAGCTCCCATCCCGATGCGGCCAGCGGCCGGTGCGGTACGCCGGTCTTGCGGCTGCCGTAGAGGCTCGGCGCGAGCTGCGTCAGGCGGCCGGCGTCGAGCAGCGTCGCCGCCGGTGCGACGAAGGCGTCTGCCGTCAGTGGCACGCAGCCCGGCGCGTCGTAGCGGCTTTGCAGCGTCAGGAGCGGGCTCGCGATGAGCTCGCCGACACGCTCGCGGTACAGCGAGCTGCCGTCGATCAGCGGCCCGTCGCCGAGCTGCTGCATCAGCCAGCCGATGAGGTCGGTGACGGCGGCCGGCGTGAACACGACGTCGCCGACGAAGCGTTCGGCCAGCGGCTGCGTGTGCACCTGGCGCACGAGCGCGCGCATCATCGTCTCGGCGCCGAAGCGCGCCGGCACGCCGGCCAGCGTGTCGGCCTGGCCGCCGCTGTAGTTGAACGAACTGGCCTGGCCGCCCTCGCGCGCGAGGCCGAAGACGCCGAACTCGTACCAGCCGAGATCGCAGGCGATGTCGCTGCCGCCGCTGGTGAGCGTGCGCTGGCGCAGGTGCATGTGCGCGGCCAGCGCTTCCTCGATCATCATCGAAGGCGTTTCGCGGGCGCGCCACTCCAGCAGCGCGCGCGCCGCGCCGGTGATCTCGGCGGCGTCGCCTTCGCGCGGCCCTTGCTCGAAGCGCGCGCGCTGGCCGGCCGAGAGCGCATTCGCCTCGTCCTGCGGCGCGGCGAGCGTGGAGCGCCACAGCTCATCGACGAGCGCGGCAATGCCGGCGTCGCTGGTGTCGCTGCCTTCACTGGCCGCGCGGCGGCCGTCCTTGATGCCCACCAGCGCCAGCTTGTGCTTCTCGCCGCTGTGCAAGAGGCTCGGCTCGTTGTGGGCGATGTTCACCTCGCGGCGCAGCGTCTCGGCCACCGTCGCCTGCGCGGCGTCGAAGCCGCGTTCGCGCAGGCGCGCAAGCGCCACTTCGGCAATGGAGTCGACTTCGAGCGTCATGTCGGGTCCTGCCTTGCGCTCGTGTTCACTGCCCGCCCTTCATTGGCCACCCAGGTGCGCCATTGCGCGCAACGCCGGCCCGCCGACCGAGACGACCATCGGCTGCTTCTTGCCGCAGTAGCCGTTGCAGCTCCACTCCATCTCGTTGCCTACGGCGTCGACGCTTTGCAGCACCTTCAGCGCCGAGCCCGAGACGGTCGTGTCGCGCACGGCGCGGCCGAGCTTGCCGCCCTTGATCTCGTAGGCGAGGTTGATGCCGAACATGAACTCGGTCGTCGAGTCGGCCTGGCCGTTGCTCGTCTTCAAGAGCAGGTAGCCGTCATCGACGCCTTCGATCATCTGCTGCATCGTCGAGGTGCCGGGCAGGATGGCGGTGTTGCGCATGCGCACCAGCGGCTCGTCGTCGGGCGCGTAGGCGCGCGCGTTGCCGCTTGGCGCCAGGCCCATGCGGGCGGCCGTCTCGCGGCTGTGCATGAACTCGCGCAGCACGCCGCGCTCGATCATCGTCACGTCGCGCGCCGGCGTGCCTTCGTCGTCGACGTACACCGGCACCATCAGCTCGCGGCCTTCGTAGTGGTGCGCGAGGTCGGCCATCGTCACCAGTTCGCTCGCCACCGCCTTGCCGGCGAGGTCGGCGGTGACGGCGCCGCCGAGCACCGAGTCGGCCTCGCAGGGGTGGCCCATCGCCTCGTGCGCCAGCATGCCGGCCAGTTCGGCGGCCATCACCACGCGGCGCAGGCCGCCGCGCGCCGGCACCGCCTCGCGCTTGGCCAGCAGGTGCTCGTACAGCGCGTCGAGCCTGGGGCGGAAGAAGGCGAGCGACCAGTCGATGTCGGCCAGGCTGCCGATGCCCGAGACGATCTCGGTCAGCTCCAGCGGCTGGCCTTCGGCGTCTTCCATCACCAGCGTCACGTAGGCGGCGGCGCGCTGGATGCGTGCCAGCGAGCGGCTGCCGTCGGCGCTTTCGAGCTGCTTGACGTGGTGCTCGTCGGTGGCCATCAGGCGCGTGCTGCGCAGGCCGGCGTAGGCCTTCATGCAATGCGCGTGCAGCTCGGCCAGGCGCTCGATCGTCTGCTGCGCCGGCAGCTCGGGCCCGCCGTGCGCGGCCTGCTCGCCGACGTGGATGTCGCCCGGCAGCGCCAGCGCGCGGCGGCCGCCGAAGACGGCCATCGCGCCGGCGTTGTCGCGCGCCTCGCGCTGCACGCGCTCGATGGCGGCGGCGTCGTCCTGCGGCGCCGAGGCGAAGCCCCAGTAGCCGTCGCGGTAGGCGCGGGCGCTGACGCCGCCCTGCACGCTGCGCAGGTTGGCCGCGAGGTTGCCGTCGACCATCGCCAGCCGGGTCTTGCGCAGCTCATGGCGGCGCGTCTCGAGGTAGCTCATGGAGCGGTCGCGGCGGGTGGCCGCCCGGGCTGGAACGGTCGGCGGATGCTACGGGGATTCGCCGCGCCGGCGAGCAGCCCCGCGCCGATGCCCGCGCGGCGCCGCGGGCGCGAGTGCAAGAATCGACGCATGCGTCCTGCGGGGTTCGGATGGATCGGCTGGCTGCTGGCCGGCGTCCTGCTTGCCGCCGGCGGCGCGCTGCTGATCGCGCTGCGCGCCTACGACGAGCACCGCACGCGCTTCGAGACCGATGCGCGCATCGTGCACCGCGTGCTGAGCCAGCGCGTCGTGCAGCACGACGCGATCCTGGCGACACTGGCGCTGTTGCAGCCGGCCATCGAGGGCCGTGACGCGCCCGAGCAGCGGCTGACCGCGCTCTACCCGCAGGTGCTGCGGGTGCTGCGCCGCACGGGCGGCGAGCCCTGGGCCGGCGTGACCGGCACCGAGGCCGCGGCCCTGGCAACGGCCGAGGCCGCCTCGCGCTGCCGCGCGTGCCGCCCTCGGGCCAGTGGACCTGCCGCGCGGCCGCTACTGGCTCGTGCGCGCGGCCGAGCCTTCGAGCTACGCGCTGCAGATCGACCTGGCGGCCCTGCCCCCCGTCGGCGAGGGACCCGTGGCGGCACCGGCCGCGGCAGTGGTCGCACTGGCGCATGCCGGGCAGCGCTTCGTGCTTCAGCCACGGGCCGCGGCCGACGCAGCCGGCACCGCAGCCGGCACCGCAGCCGGCACCGCGGCTGGCACCGCGGCCGGCACCGCACCGGGCACCGCACCCGGCGGCGATGCCCGCGGCGCCGCCGGCCCGCCAGCGTCCGGCAGCGGGCCGCGGCTGGACTTCGCCAAGGCGTTGGCGGCGGAGAGCCAGCCGTTCGAGGTGCGCGTGAGCGAGCGGCTGCACTGGGCGCAGTGGCCGTGGGCCTGGATGCTCGCGTGGTCGGTGCTGAGCGCCCTGGCCGTCGGCACCGCGGCGGCCTGGCTGCGCCAGCGTGCCGAGCAGCGGCGCACGCGCGAGCTGCTGCGGCTGGGCCAGGTGAGCCGGCTGAACGCGATGGGCGAGCTGGCCGCCGGCATCGCGCACGAACTGAACCAGCCGCTGACGGCGGTGGTGGCCAACACCGCCGCCGCGCAGCGGCTGCTCGCCGACGAAGGCGCCGAGGCGCTGCCGCAGGCACTGGGGGCCATGACGCAGGCGGCGCAACAGGCGCGCCGCGCCGGCGACGTGCTGGCACGGCTGCGGCGGCTGGTGGAACCTGCCGGCAGCAGCGCCGGGCCGCAGACGGCGGTGCCGCTGGCGACGCTGCTGGAGGCGGCGCTCGACCTGCGCCAGCCCGAACTCGACCGCGCCGCCGTGCGCGCCAGCGTGCGCTGCGACCCGCCCGACCTGCGCGTGGCTGCCGACGCGGTGGCGCTGGAGCAGATCGTGCACAACCTCATCGGCAACGCGACGCAGGCGCTGCAGCAGGTGCCGACGGCCGAGCGGCGGCTCGAGCTTGTCGCCGCGGCGGAGGGGCCGCGCGGCGTGGTGACGGTGCGCGACAGCGGCCCGGGCATCGCACCGGAGGCGTTGCCGCGCCTGTTCGAGCCGTTCTTCACCACGCGCGAAGGCGGCCTCGGCCTTGGCCTCAGCCTGTGCGAAACGCTGGCCGGCGGCATGGGCGGCCGCCTGAGCGGCGGCAACGCCCCCGGCGGGCGCGGCGCCGTGTTCCGGTTGGATCTGCCGCGCGCCGGCACGGCGGAGGCAGCAGATGTCGCCCGTTAGCACGGGCATCGCGGGCAGCGCGGGCGGCGCGGCCGCTGCGAGCACCTCGCCGCTGGTCAACCTGGTCGACGACGACGCAGCGGTGCGCGAGAGCCTGGCGCTGCTGGTGGGCACCGTCGGCCTGCGCGTGGCGCCGTGGGGCGACCCGCAGACCTTCCTCGCCGGCTTCGACCGCGACGCGATCGGCGCCATCGTGCTGGACGTTCGCATGCCGGGGCTCTCGGGCCTGATGGTGCTGGAGCGCCTGCTGGCCGAAGGCGTCGACCAGCCGGTGATCATGCTCACCGGCCACGGCACGGTGGACATGTGCCGGCGCGCCTTCAAGGCCGGCGCCGCCGAGGTCCTCGAGAAGCCGGTCGATGACCAGGCGCTGCTCGACGCCTTGCAGCAAGCCGTGCGTGCGCATGCGCGGCAGCGGCAGCGCCAGCGCGGCGACCGCGAGGCGCGCGAGCGCTACGGCCGCCTCTCCGAGCGCGAACGCGAGGTGCTCGGGCTCATCGTCGCCGGCCTCACGAACAAGGAAGTCGGCCGCGCGCTCGGCCTGAGCCCGCGCACGGTGGAGACGCACCGCGCGCACCTGTTCGCCAAGCTCGCGGTCGAGTCGCTGGCGCACTGGTGCGGCGCTACGCCGACCTCGCCGAGGGCGCCGCCGGTCCCGCGTGACGCGGGCGCGGCGCCGCAGCCGCGCCGAACCCGCCATCCCGCGGCGCTCCGTAGAACTACGCTGTCGCGCCGGTAGCCGCGCGAATGGTCCGCCGCGCCTCGGCTGCCTAGAGTGCCGGGCATGGCTGCTGCGCCCCTGCAGCGGCCACGCACAGGAGCACGAACGCGATGAAGAACACCCTCCTCTCCCGCCTGGCGCTGGCCGCCGTGGCCGTTGCCGCCGCCACGGCCGCGCAGGCGCAATCGACGCCGGTGCGCACCGAGCGCAACATCTCGCTGGACCTGGCCAACCAGATCGCCGGCGCCACTGTGGCCGCCTGCCTGGCCAACGGGCACAACGTCGCCGCCGCGGTGGTGGACCGCGCCGGCCAGTGCGCGCGCTGCAACGCGCCGACAACGCCGGCCCGCACACGCTGTCGTCGTCGCAGGCGAAGGCCTACACGTCGGCTTCGGCGAAGGCCAGCACGCTGGCGATGATGGAGAACGCGCAGAAGAACCCGGCCGCGGCCAACCTCGTCTACATGCCCGGCTTCCTGCTGCTGGGCGGCGGCGTGCCGATCCGCGTGGGCAACGAGGTGATCGGCGCCGTCGGCGTCGGCGGTGCGCCCGGCGGCCATCTCGACGAGCAGTGCGCCGTGGCCGCGCTGGAGAAGATCAAGGACCTGCTGAAGTGAGAACGAAGGCCGCATCGATCGCGGCGCGCGTGCCGTTCGCGGCAATGGCGCCGATCGCGAGGATCGCGAGGATCACGCTCGCGGCCGCGGTCGTGTTGGCCGGCGGCCGCCGCCGGCACGGCGCGGGCCCAGGTGGCGCCGTCGGCTGCCGAGGCTTCGGCCTACCGCGGCCTGCATGCCGCGGCCTGGCGCGGCGACACGGCAGCCATCACGCGTGCGGTCGGTGACAAAGGCGGCGACAAAGCCGCGCTCGAAGCGCGCGACGCGCACGGCCGCACGCCGCTGCACGTGGCCACGTTCGCCAGGCAGCGCGCCGCCGTGAAGGCCCTGCTCGCCGCCGGCGCCGACCACGCGGCGCTGGAGAGCGGCCGCTATGACGCAGTGACGATCGCCGCCGTCGCCGACGACGAAGAGACGCTGGCGATCCTGCTGGCCGCCGGTGCCAGCGCCAAGCTCGTCACCAGCCGCTACGACGGCACGGCGCTGATCGCCGCGGCGCACCTGGGGCACGACGGCGTCGTGCGCCAGCTCATCCGCGCCGGCGCGCCGCTGGACCATGTCAACAACCTGCACTGGACCGCGGTGATCGAGTCGATCGTGCTCGGTGACGGCGGCGCTCGCCACCAGGCGACGCTGAAGGCGCTGCTCGACGCCGGCGCGAGCACGAAGCTCGCCGACCGCGAAGGCCGCACGCCGCTGGCGCTGGCGCTGGCGCGCGGCCGCGGCTACGCGGCGATGGTGAAGCTGCTGGAGGACGCCGGCGCGCGCTGAAGCGGGTTCGTGCGAGCCAGGGGCGGGCTTGGATACCTCAGCCCGAACGGGGTCGTGCCCTTCGCCCTCTTGCCGCTCGCGGGCACCGTCAGGTCAGCGTGCCGGTCCGGCGCACTGGGAAGGCATCGGCCGGCACGGCGATGGCCGGGCGGTTGGCCGCCGGCGCTTGCGGCTTGCGTTGCAGCCGCGCGGATGAAGCCGCCGACCGCGGCCGCGCTGCCGTTCGTGGCGAGAACGCGCCGCCGATCTCCGCCGGCGCGCTGCTGTGCTGCCGCCCGCCAGCGGGCCGAACAGGCGGCCACCGAGACCGCCGCTCAGGCCGCCGCCGGAGGCGGCCCTGCAGGACGTTGGCGTTGGCGCCTGAGGCCAGCGTCGCCGTCGCCGTCATGTCCACCGGCGTGCCCTGGATCGAGAGGGTCGCCGTGCGGCTGGCGAAGTTGACGACCACCGTGGCCTGGCCGCTGTACAGGGCCGGGTCGCTGCTGTTGGCCGTGGCGCAAGCGCACGATGCCGGAGTAGGTGGCCGTGCCGCCGCCCGGCACGGTCGCGGGGTCGGTGGTGTCGCCGAAGGCGACGAAGCCGCGGCGGTTCTTGTTGTGTTCGTTGGTGCCGCCCATTCGGCGATGCTCACGGTGTCCTCGGTGAACCACGAGGCCAGGTTGCCGTAGCGGTAGCTCCAGTGGTCGAGCGTGCGGTAGCCCTTGACCCCGGCATCGGCACGCCGAAGCCGCTGGCACCGGGCAGCAACGTGGGGTTGCCGTTGCCGTCGGGCAGGCCGTCGCCGGCGTGCACGTCGCCGTCCTCGTGGTTGCGCATGCCGCTGATGCGGTCGGGGTCGCTGCCGCCGGAGCGCCACGAGCCGCTGCCGAACTGCAGGCCTTGGGTCTCGTAGGTCGCGCACCAGCCGCCGGCCACGCAGCGGGGCGGCGCGGCACGCGGGAAGTAGCGGTTGTTGGCGTAGTTCTCGCGCGTGCCCGCGGTGCCGAGCCGGGCGAAGTCGTAGTAGTCGAGGTCCGAGCTGGGCGGCAATCCGTCCGCGCCCAGCGCGCCGGAACCCTCGAGGAAGACGCGGCCGGCCGTGGGGTTGAACGTCTCGATGATCTGCGGCCGGTTCTGCTGCCCGCTCCAGAAGATGTCGAGGTCGCTGAGCAGCACGGCCGCATCGACCGGCGCCGCGCTGCCGTCCTTGCGCACGCGGATCTCGGCCACGCCGCCGCTGGCCAGCGCGAGGCCGAAGGCGGTGGAGCGGTTCGGGTTCGTCGCGCCCATGTCGCTCGTCGAGCGGCCGTAGGCCTGCACGCCCGAGCGCGTGAGCGCGACGCCGCGGTCGATGCTCAGCACGGTCTCGCCGCTGCACTGCCAGCCCGCCCCGTCGGCGCAGGCCATCTGCATCGAGCCCCCGGCCGACGTGCCTGCGACGGTGAGCGTGCCGACGCGGTAGCGGTGGTCGCCGGCGGGGTCGCTGACGCCGGCGCCGGCGGCGAGCGCGAAGTTGCCCCACGGGTTGCCGCCCGAAAGCCCGACGCGGATGTCGTAGCTGCCCGCTCGCAGCCCGGCCGGGACGGTGATCGTGCGCGCCTCGGTGAAGGTGCCGGCGGCCCAGGTGGCCGAAGCGGTCCAGTGGTCGTCCACCGACCACACCTGCCCGCTGCTGCCGACGAGGTGCATGAACTGCAGCGTGTCGGTGGCCGCCGGCACGCGCACCCAGTTCAACGTGATCGTCGCCGTGCCGCCGGCTTCGGCCGTCGTGCTGGCGGGCGTGGCCATGTCCACGCGCGTCGTGCCGCTGACAACGACCTCGAACGACTGCGTGGCAACGAGGCCGCCGGGGTCGGCGACGCGCACCGTCACCGCCTGCCGGCCGACCTGCGCCGGCGAAGGCGTCCACGCGATCACGCCGTTCGCCGCATCGATGCCCATGCCGGTCGGCGCCTGCACGAGCGAGTAGGCGAGCACGTCGCCGTTGGCGTCGGCGGCGACGACGTTGTAGACGTAGGCCGCGCCGAGGCTGGCCGTGAGCACGGGCGACGAGGTGATGACCGGCGCGACGTTGGGCAGCGTGACGGTGATGGAGAAGCTCTGCGTCGCGGCCAGCCCGCCGGGGTCGGCCACGCGCACGACGACTGCCACGGTGCCGGCCTGCGCCGCAGCAGGCGTCCACGCGATGACGCCGCTGCCGCCATCGATGGTCATGCCGGCCGGCGCCTGCACGAGCGACCAGGCGAGCACATCGCCGTTCGGATCGACGGCGTCGGCGTCGTAGCGGTAGGCCGTGCCGGCCACGGCGTTCGTGACGGGCGTGGTGGTGATCTGCGGCGCCGCGTTTGCCGGCGCGACCGCGATCGCGAACGACTGCGTCGCCGCCAGCCCCGCAGGGTCTGCGGCGCGCACGCTCACCGGGTGCGAGCCCGCCTGCGCCGCCGCGGGCGTCCAGCTGACGAGGCCGTTCGCGGCGTTGACGGTCATGCCCGCGGGGCCTTGGAGTAGAGCGTAGGCGAGCGGGTCACCGTCCGGGTCGGCCGCCACGACGAGATAGCTGTAGGGCTGGCCGGTCGTCGCCGCGGTCACCGGCACCGAGGTGATCTGCGGCGCCGCGTTGGCCCTGCCGACGACGACCGAGAAGGATTGCGTCGTGGCGAGCCCGCCGGCGTCGGCGGCGCGCACGGTGACCGCCTGCGCGCCGAGCTGCTGGGCCGACGGTGTCCACGTGATTGCGCCGCTCGCGGTGTCGATCGCCATCCCCGCGGGCGCCTGGGCCAGCGACAGCGTGAACGCGTCGCCGTTCGGGTCGACCGCGCGCACGACGTAGCGGTAGAGCGCGCCGGCGAAAGCCGTGGTCACCGGCACCGAGGTGATCTGTGGCGGCGCGTTGCCGGCGACGACGGTCAGCGTGAACGACTGCGTCGCCGACAGCCCGCGCGCGTCGGCCACGCGCAGCGTGACGGCGTGGCTGCCCAACTGGTCGGCGCGCGGTGTCCAGGCGAGGACACCGCTCGCGCCGTCGAGCGCGAGGCCGTCGGGCCCGCGTCGAGCGTGTAGGCGAGCGCATCGCCGTCGGGGTCGCTCGCCTCGACCGGGTGGCGATAGAGAGCACCGACGACCGCGGTCGCCGGCGGCGTGTTGGTGATGCGCGGCGCGGCGTTGGCGGCCGTCACCGCGATCGAGAAGGACTGCGTGGCTGCCAGGCCCGCCGGGTCGACGACGCGCAACACCACCGCCTGGTTGCCCGCCTGCGTTGCTGCGGGCGTCCACGTGACGAGGCCGCTGGCGGCATCGATCGACATGCCCGCCGGCGCCTGCGTGAGCGACCAGGCATCGCCCTCGGCGTCGCTGGCCTTGGCTTCGTAGACGTAGGGCACGCCGACCGACGCCGTCGTCACTGGGGCCGAGGTGACCTGCGGCGCGCGCTTGACGACGACGCCCGGCGCGGGTTCTCCACCGCCGCCGCCGCATGCACCGAGCGCGAAGGCCGCCGCGAGCGCACAAAGGAGCCACCGCGCCGGCAGCGGCGCGAATGCGAGCATGAAGGGAGCCTCCTTTGTTGCCGGCCGGCCGTCTCGCGCGTGTCGGCCGCCGCTTCGGCGAGTGCGACCGCGATGGTCGGAACCCGCGCGCGCCGGGACAACCCCCCAAGTTCGCGTTGCTGGGGTTTTCCAGCCCCGACCGGCGTGCGATGAAGCCGAAGCCGTTCCACGCGGCGCAGCGAAACACCTGCGCCGTCGGCCGCGAAGGCGCTTGCCTATACTGGCCGATTGCCCCCAGGCGCCAGTGCTTCTACCGCGGGCTTGCCGCGCGAGCGAGAGCACGAATCGCAAGCCCGAATCGACCCGCCATGTCCCGAGGTGTCATCCGCATCCGCGGCGCCCGCCAGCACAACCTGAAGAACCTCGACCTCGACATCGCCACCGGCGAACTGACGGTGGTCACGGGGCCGAGCGGCTCGGGCAAGTCGAGCCTCGTCTTCGACACGCTGTACGCCGAAGGCCAGCGCCGCTACGTCGAGACCTTCAGCGCCTACGCGCGCCAGTTCCTCGACCGCATGGACCGCCCGGCGGTGGACAAGGTGGAAGGCGTGCCGCCGGCGATCGCCATCGACCAGACGAACCCGGTGCGCACGTCGCGTTCGACGGTGGGCACGATGACCGAGCTGAACGACCACCTGAAGCTGTTGTTCGCGCGCGCCGCGCAGTTGTTCGACAAGGCGACCGCGCTGCCGGTGCGGCACGACACGCCGGAGACGATCTACGAGGACCTCGTCGCGCGTGCCGCCGCCGGTGGTGACCCGCGGCTCGTGTTCACGTTCCCCGTCGAGCTGCCCAGCGACACCAGCGCCGAGCAGCAGGAGCAGTGGCTCGCGGCGAGCGGCTTCCCGCGCGTGGCCGGCGAGCGCGTCGTCAACGGCAAGAAGGTGCTCGATGTCGTCGCCGACCGCCTGCGCCTGGCCGGTGCCGAGAAGGTGCGCGTCGTCGAGGCGATCGAGGTTGCGCTCAAGCGTGGCGGCGGGCGGTTGAACGTGTTTGCTGGCGACGAAGCAGCGGCGTGGCGCTACAGCACCGGCCTGCACTGCCCCGAGAGCGACATCCGCTACGCCGACCCGCAGCCGGGCCTGTTCAGCTTCAACAGCGCCTACGGCGCCTGCGACACCTGCCGCGGCTTCGGCCGCGTGATCGGCGTCGATTGGGGCCTCGTCATCCCCGACGCGAAGAAGACGTTGCGCAACGGCGCCATCAAGCCGCTGCAGACGCCCGCCTGGGCCGAGTGCCAGGACGACCTCTTGCGCTACGCCGGCGAGGCCGGCATCCCGCGCGACACCGCGTGGCAGCAGCTCACCGAAGCGCAGCGGCAATGGGTGATCGGCGGTTCGCCGAACTGGAAGGGCGACTGGAACAAGGCCTGGTACGGCGTGCGCCGCTTCTTCGAGTACCTCGAGAGCAAGGCGTACAAGATGCACATCCGCGTGCTCTTGTCGAAGTACCGCAGCTACACGCCATGCACCGTGTGCGGCGGCGCGCGGCTGAAGCTGGAGGCGCTGCTGTGGCGGCTCGGCTCGAAAGCCGATGCCGACGCCGTGCTCGCGCCGGCGCAACGGTTCCTCCCCGCCGGCACGACATGGTCGCGCGAGCAGCTCGAAGCGCTGCCGGGCCTTTCCCTGCACGACCTGATGCAGCTGTCGATCGAGCGCCTGCGCCGCTTCTTCGAAGGCGTCGAGCTGCCGAGCGCCTTGCTCGACGAAGCGCTGAAGCTGCTGCTGGACGAGATCCGTACGCGGTTGAAGTACCTGTGCGACGTCGGCCTCGGCTACCTCACGCTCGACCGCCAGAGCCGCACGCTGAGCGGCGGCGAAGTGCAGCGCATCAACCTCACCACCGCGCTCGGCACGTCGCTCGTCAACACGATGTTCGTCCTCGACGAGCCGAGCATCGGCCTGCACCCGCGCGACATGGGCCGCATCGTGCAGGCGATGCACCGCTTGCGCGACGCCGGCAACACGCTCGTCGTCGTCGAGCACGACCCGGCGGTGATGCTCGCTGCCGACCGCCTGATCGACCTCGGTCCCGGGCCTGGCGAGCGCGGCGGCAAGATCGTTTTCGACGGTCCGCCCGACGCGGCGCGCCACGCCGACACGCTGACCGGCGCCTACCTCGGCGGGCGCAAGCAGGTGAGCTTGGGGCTACGGCGGCCGGTGCTGCCGGCAACGCCGCGGCTGGTGCTCGAAGGCGCACGCGAGCACAACCTCGCCGGCATCACGGTGGAGCTGCCGCTGCAGCGGCTCGTTTGCGTCACCGGCGTTTCCGGTTCGGGCAAGAGCACGCTGATGCAGGACGTGCTGTACCCGGCGCTGGCGCGCCACTTCGGCAAGGCCACCGAGACGCCGGGCGCGCACGAGCGGCTGCTCGGCGCCGACGCACTCGCCGACGCGGTGTTCGTCGACCAGAGCCCGATCGGCAAGACGGCGCGCAGCAACCCCGCGAGCTACGTCGGTGCCTTCGACGAGCTGCGCGCGATCTTCGCCAACGCGCCGCTGGCGCGCGAGCGCAGCTACACCGCCGGCACCTTCAGCTTCAACGCCGGCGACGGCCGTTGCCCGACGTGCGGCGGCAGCGGCTTCGAGCACGTGGAGATGCAGTTCCTCTCCGACGTCTACCTGCGCTGCACCGACTGCGACGGACGCCGCTACCGCGCCGAGGTGCTCGACGTGAAGGTGATGCGCGGGCCGCAGCAGTTCAGCATCGCCGACGTGCTGGAGCTGACGGTGGCCGAGGCGGTGCACTGGTTCCAGGGCGACCGCGAAGTCGTGGCGCGGCTGCAGCCGCTGGTCGACGTGGGCCTGGACTACGTGCGCCTGGGGCAGCCGGTGCCCACGCTTTCCGGCGGCGAGGCGCAACGGCTGAAGCTCGCCGGCTTTCTGGCCGAGGCGGCGGTGGCCGCTTCGAAGCAGCCGGTGGCGCGGCGCGGCACGCTCTTCCTCTTCGACGAGCCGACCACCGGTCTGCACTTCGACGACATCGCGAAGCTGATGCGGGCGTTGCGCAAGCTGCTCGATGCCGGGCATTCGCTGCTCGTCATCGAACACAACCTGGATGTCATTCGCGCTGCCGACTGGGTGGTCGATCTCGGCCCCGAAGGCGGCGAAGCGGGCGGCCGGCTCGTCTGCGCCGGCACGCCCGACGACGTGAAGGCGCACCGCACGTCGCACACCGGCGCGGCGTTGCGCGAGTACGAGACCGCGCTCGGCGTCGGCACGCTGGCCGTCGAGGAAGGGCGGCCGTTGCAGACGCTGGTGGCGGCCCGGCGGCAGACGCAGGCGGCGCTCGACGATGCGATCCGCATCGTCAACGCGAAGGAGCACAACCTCAAGAGCCTGAACGCCGAGATCCCGCGCGGCCGGTTCAACGTGATCACCGGCGTCAGCGGCTCGGGCAAGAGCACGCTGGCGTTCGACATCCTCTTCAACGAAGGACAGCGGCGCTACCTCGAAAGCCTGAACGCCTACGCGCGCAGCATCGTGCAGCCGGCCGGGCGGCCGGAAGTCGACGCGGTGTACGGCATCCCCCCGACGGTGGCCATCGAGCAGCGGCTGAGCCGCGGCGGCCGCAAGAGCACGGTGGCCACCACCACCGAGACCTGGCACTTCCTGCGCCTGTTGTGGGTGAAGCTGGGCTTGCAGCACTGCACGCGCGACGGCTCGCCGGTGCGCGCGCAGAGCACCGACAGCATCGCCGCGCAGCTTTTGCGCGACCACCGCGGCGAGCATGTCGGCCTGCTGGCGCCGTTGGTGGTGAACCGCAAGGGCGTCTACACCGACCTCGCGAAATGGGCCAAGGCGCGCGGCCAGACGCACCTGCGCGTGGATGGCCAGTTCCTGCCGGTGCAGCCGTTCCCGCGCATCGACCGCTTCAAGGAACACACGATCGAGCTGCCGGTGGGCGACCTCGTCATCGCGCCCGAGCGCGAAGCCGAGCTGCGCGGGCTGTTGGCCAAGGCGCTCGAACTCGGCAAGGGCGTGCTGCACCTGCTGCACCCGCTCGACGGTCTGGCCGCCGAACTCGAAGACGGCCAGACCGGCGAGGAGATCGGCAGCATCAAGGTCTTCTCCACCAAGCGCGCCTGCCCGAGCTGCGGCACGAGCTACGCCGAGCTGGACCCGCGCCTGTTCTCCTATAACAGCAAGCACGGCTGGTGCCCGGCCTGCGTCGGCACGGGGTTGAGGCTGACGCGCGAACAGCGGCGCGCGCTCGACGATTCGATCAAGGACGATGAGCAGGGCCGCGAGCAGAGCTTCCCGAGCGAGGAAGCCGAAGTCGAAGGCCTCGTCGATGAGCCTTGCCCCGAGTGCGGCGGCGCGCGGCTCAATGCCGTGGCGCGCGCCGTCACCTTCGACGGCCGGCCGATCGACGCGGTGGCACGCCTGTCGGTGCGCGAGGTGCGGCAGTGGGTCGAAGGACTGCGCCTCGAAGGCCGTGATGCCGAGATCGCGCGCGACGTGGTCGGCGAGATCAAGAGCCGCCTGGCGTTCCTCGAAGAGGTGGGCCTCGGTTACCTGACGCTCGACCGCGCCGCGCCGACGCTCTCCGGCGGCGAGGCGCAGCGCATCCGCCTCGCGGCGCAGCTGGGCAGCAACCTGCAAGGCGTGTGCTACGTGCTCGACGAGCCGACGATCGGGCTGCACCCGCGCGACAACGGCATCCTGCTCGACGCGCTGGGCAAGCTCGGCGCGGCGGGCAACACGCTCGTCGTCGTCGAGCACGACGAGGACACGATCCGTCGCGCCGAGCACCTGATCGACATCGGCCCCGGTGCCGGCAAGCGCGGCGGCCGCGTCGTCGCGCAGGGCAGCGCTGCCGATCTCGTGCGGCAGCCCGAGTCGGTGACCGGCCGCCTGCTGGCGCAGCCGCCGCTGCACCCGCTGCAACCGCGCCGCGCTGTATCGCCGGATACGCCCTCGCTGCGCCTGCGCGGCGCTTCGATGCACAACCTGCGCGACATCGACGTGCGCGTGCCGCTGGCGCGGCTGGTGGCGGTGACGGGCGTCAGCGGCTCGGGCAAGAGCACGCTGGCGCGCGACGTGCTGCTGGCCAGCGTGCAGTCGGCGCTGGCGAGCAACGGCGGCCGCAAGGGCAGCATCGCCTGGGCCGGCTGCCAGGGGCTCGAAGGCTTCGAGGCGCTGGACCGCGTGCTCGAAGTGGACCAGACGCCGATCGGCAAGACGCCCCGCTCGTGCCCGGCCACCTACATCGGCTTCTGGGACACCATCCGCAAGCTCTTCGCCGAGACGCTGGAAGCACGCGCGCGCGGCTACGGGCCGGCGCGGTTCAGCTTCAACACCGGCGAAGGCCGCTGCCCGGGCTGCGAAGGCCAGGGCATGAAGACCATCGCGATGAGCTTCCTGCCCGACGTGAAGGTGCCTTGCGACCGTTGCCACCTTGCCCGCTTCAACCCCGAGACGCTGGCCGTTACGTGGCGCGGCAAGAGCATCGGCGACGTGCTGCAGATGGAAGTCGACGAGGCGGTGGGCTTCTTCGCCAGCATGCCGGCGGTGAGCCACCCGCTGCAGCTGCTGGAGGACGTGGGCCTGGGCTACCTGACGCTCGGGCAGCCTTCGCCGACGCTTTCCGGCGGCGAGGCGCAGCGCATCAAGCTCGTCACCGAACTCAGCAAGGTGCGCGACGACGTCACGCGGCGAGGGAACCGAGCGCCGAGGACGCTCTATGTCCTCGACGAGCCGACGGTCGGCCTGCACATGGCCGACGTCGAGAAGCTCGTGCGCGTGCTGCACCGGCTCGTCGATGGCGGCCACAGCGTCGTCGTCATCGAGCACGACCTCGACGTCGTCGCCGAGGCGGACTGGGTGATCGACCTCGGGCCCGAGGGCGGTGCCGCCGGCGGCGCCATCGTCGCCGAAGGGCCTCCGGAAGGGGTGGTGGCGGCGGGTACGCACACCGGTACCGCGCTGGCGCCGGTGCTGGCGCGCGGCCGGGCGCAGCGCGAAGGGCGCGGGCAGCGGGAGCCGGCCGTGCCCTGATACCTCGGTGTCATGTTCCGGCGGTGCGGCGCGCGGTGCAATGCGTTCCATCGGTGAGGCAAGGTGCCGCACCGAGAAGGTCCCCAAGGAGAGCAGCATGACCCGCCACAGCTACCAGCCAGCCAGCCGCGCCACCCGTTTCGCCAGCGGTTTCGTCGGCGCTCTGATCGGCCTCACCGTCGTCGTCGCGGTCGTCGAGAGCATGGGTGCGCAAAGCGGCGGCCAGCCGCTCGGCGAGTTCGTCGCCGCGCAGCGCGCCATCGCTGCGCAGCCGATGGCCCAGGCGCTGCCGGTCGAGGGAGCCCCGGTCGCACGGCCGCTCGCGGCCGACGCCGTCCGAACAGCGATGGGCAGGCTTCGGCCTGCCTAGGAATCGGCGAGCCGGCCCAGCGCCGGCAGCCACTCGGCGTCGCGCGGCGCGATGCCGCCCAGGCGGTTCAGGGCCCGCTGCTGCATCTGCAGCGCATCGGCGTGATCGCCACAGCGCTCGAGAACCTCGCTCACGCGCAGCAGCAGCCGCGCTTCGCATGAAGGGTCCGAGACGCGGCTGACGAGCTGGCTCGCTTCGAAGGCGCGATCGCGCGCCCGTTCGCGGGCTGCATGACCGGCAGGCGTGGAGCCCGCGAAGGCCTCGTCGGGTCCGGTGTCGCCGGCCGGCACCGTGTTCGACAGCATCACCTGCAGCTCCGAAGCCAGCGCCACGCGCACCGCTGCGTCGGCGTGTTCGCACAGCAGTTCGGCGAGCTGATCGACGCTGCCGAGCAGGCGCGCCCAGCGCACCGCGGCCGCGAAATGCAGTTCCGCAGCCGCTTCGTCGTTGAGTTCGCGGTGGCTGCGCGCCACCTCGACGAGCGCCTGGCTCATCGCGAACGGGCTGCCGGTGAGTTCGGCGAGATCGAGGCTGGCGCAGGCGCGGCGCAGGCGGTCGCGGGCGGCTTCGGTGGCACTGGCTAGGGGCGCGGGCGACAAGGCGGACATGGTGCCGGCGGTTTCTTCTTCGATGGCTGGCATCCTAGGTGCGGCCGCTGCCGCGGCGGTCCCCGTGGACACGGGTGCGCGGCGTGCAGGCTTCACGAGCCCACCGTGCCGCAGGCCCTTTTCCCCAGCGAGCGGCCTGAGCGTTTTCTGCAATGGCCCGCCGAAGTCGTTGCGGCAAGAATCGCGGCCGCTTCAGCCCCCCACTTCCTCCTCGAAGGAGACCCCGATGGCATCGAATGTTCGCCACGCCGTGCTTGCCACTGCCGCCAGTGCGGCTGCACTGCTGTCGCTGGCCCCCAGCGGCGCTTCGGCGCAGACGACGCTGACGCTGTCGTCGTGGGTACCGCCGGCGCACACGCTGACCGAGACGCAGAAGGCGTGGTGCGAGGAGCTTTCCAAGCGCACGCAGGGCAAGATCAAGTGCAACCCGTTGCCGCGCGCGGTGGCCGCGCCGCCGGGCACCTTCGACGCCGTGCGCAACGGCCTCGCCGACATGTCCTTCGTCGTGCACGGCTACACGCCGGGCCGCTTCACGTTCACGCAGATGGTCGAAGTGCCGTTCCTCGGCGACTCGGCCGAGGCCACCTCGGTGGCGTTCCAGCGCATGTACAACAAGGTGCCGCAGTTCGCCGAGGAGCACAAGGGCGTGAAGGTGATCGCCGTGTTCACGCACGGGCCGGGCATCGTCTTCAACACCAAGCGGCCGGTGACGAAGATGGACGACCTCGTCGGCATGAAGTGGCGCGTCGGCGGCGGCATGATCAACGACATCACCAAGGCGCTGGGCATGAACGTCACGCTCAAGCCGGCCTCCGAGAGCTACGAGCTGCTCTCCTCGGGGGTGATGGACGGCACGCTGTTCCCGGCCGAGAGCGTCGAGGGCTTCAAGATCGACAAGATCATCAAGTACGCCACACGCTTCCCGGGCGGCCTGTACAACACGAGCTTCGTCTTCATCATGAACCAGGCCCGCTACGACGGCCTGCCCGCCGACGTGAAGAAGGTGGTCGACGAGATGTCGGGCGAATACGCGGCGCGCATGATGGGCCGCGGCTGGGACAACGTCGACCGCCGCGGCCTGGCGTTCATGCAGGCCGCCGGCGTGCAGTTCACGCAAGCCGACCCCGCCTTCGTCAAGGCGGTGGGCGAGAAGACGGCGCCGGTGATCGACGCCTGGGTCAAGGCGGCCGAAGCGAAGGGCCTGCCGAACCCGCGCAAGCTGCTCGCCGACTACCGCGCCGAGATCAAGAAGCTGCAGCCCTGAGCGCCCGGGGCGGCCGCTCGGTGAAGCCAGCCCTGCGCCTGCTGTGCGGCCTGCCCGCCGCACTGGCGCTGTTCGCCATCATGATCCTCACGCTCGTGGACGTGAGCGGGCGCAAGGCGCTGTCGGCATCGGTGCCGGGCTCGCTCGAGCTCACCGAGCTGCTGCTGGTGGTGGTCATCTTCAGCGGCCTGCCGCTGGTGGCGCTGGCCGGCGAGCACGTGGTGTTCGATTCCTTTGATGCCTGGCTGCCGCCGTGGCTGCAGCGGGCGCAGCAGGCCGCGATCGAAATGCTGTGTGCCGTGGCGCTGGGGGCGCTGGCCTGGCTGATGTGGGTCAAGGGCTCGCAGATGACCGGGTATGGCGACACGACGGCGCAGCTGCGGCTGCCGGTGGGCGTGTTCGTGCACCTGATGAGCGTGCTCATCTGGCTGGCGGCGCTGGCGCACCTGCTGATCGCGTGGCAGCCGGTCGCGCATCACCATGTCGGCGTTGACGATGACGGTGTCACCGGGCCGGCGTAGCCAACGCGCGCGCATCGACGCCGGCGCGGGCTTCGGGAGCGCGGGTTGAGCGCAGCACTGATCGCCTTCGCCGCGGTCTTCGCGCTGGCGTTGCTGCGCGTGCCGCTGGCCTTCGCGATGGGCGCGGTCGGCTTCGTCGGCCTCGGCCTGCTGCGCGGCTGGGAGCCGGCGCTGGCCAACGTGGCGCAGAACGTCTACGACACCGGCTTCGCGTACACGCTGTCGGTGGTGCCGCTGTTCATCCTGATGGGCAACTTCGTCGCCCGTGCCGGGCTGGCGCAGGAGTTGTTCCGCGCCGCGTTCGCGTTCATCGGCCACGTCCGCGGCGGCCTCGCGCACGCCACCGTCATCGCCTGCGCCGGCTTCGGCGCCATCTGCGGCTCGAGCATCGCCACCGCGGCGACGATGAGCAAGGTGGCCTATCCGTCGATGAAGCGGCTCGGCTACGCCGACTACCTGAGCACCGGCGTCATCGCCGCCGGCGGCACGCTGGGCATCATGATCCCGCCGTCGACGATCATGATCATCTACGGCATCGTCACCGAGACGAACATCGGCAAGCTGTTCGCCGCCGGGGTGCTGCCCGGCCTGCTGTGCGCGGCGTTCCTGATGGCCGGCGTCGCCTGGATCACCTGGCGCGACCCTGCGGCCGGCCCCGCCGGCGAACGCACGAGCTGGCGCGGCCGCTTCGCCGCGCTGCGCGACATCTGGGGCGTGGCCTTGCTGGTGGTGGTGGTGCTGGGCGGCATCTACGGCGGCTACTTCACCGCCACCGAAGGCGCGGGCATCGGCGCCTCGGGGGCGTTCTTCTTCGCGCTCGGCCGGCGCGCGCTGACGTGGAAGGTGCTGTACGAGGTGCTGGTGGAAAGCGCGCGCACGACGGCGATGCTGTTCACCATCCTCATCGCCGCCAACGTCTTCTCGAGCTTCGTCAACCTCACGTCGATGCCGGGCGACCTGAAGGACTGGATCCTGCACCTGGGCCTGTCGCCGCTGATGGTGGTGGGCGCGATGATGCTGATCTACGTGCTGCTGGGCACCATCATGGAAGAGCTGTCGATGGTGCTGCTGACGATCCCCGTCTTCTTCCCCATCGTCACCGGGCTCGGCTTCGACCCGGTGTGGTTCGGCGTGCTGATCGTGCTGGTGGTGCAGATCGGCCTCATCAGCCCGCCGGTGGGCATGAACCTGTTCGTGCTCAACGCGCTGCTGCGCGAGGTGTCGCTGCGCGAGATCTTCCGCGGCGTGTGGCTCTTCTGCGCCGCGCTCGCGGTGGCGCTGGTGGTCGTGCTAGAGGTGCAGCCGCTGTCGCTGTGGCTGCCCGGCTTCATGAGGTGAGCGAAGGCCGGCGCGCGCCCGCAGGGCCGCGCTTTGCGCGCGAAGTGCGCAGCGAGCGCACGACGCGCCAGCCGAGCAGCAGTGCCACGATGGCAGCGTAGACGCTCCACTCGGCGAAGTCGTTCTTGCCGGCGCGCATCCAGAAGAAGTGCAGGAGCGCCAGCAGCACGATGGCGTAGACGAGCCGGTGCAGCGCCTGCCAGCGTGCCGCGCCGAGCGCCTTCACGGCGCGGTTGAACGACGTCGCCGCCAGCGGCGCCATCAGCAGCAGTGCCGCGCTGCCCACGAGGATGAAAGGGCGCTTGCCGATGTCCTTCACGATGGCCTGCAGGTCGAAGCCCATGTCCAGCCACGCGAAGGCGAGGAAGTGCCAGCAGCCGTAGAAGAACGTGAACAGGCCCAGCATGCGGCGCAGCCGCGCCAGCGCGTGCCAGCCGGTCCACTGGCGCAGCGGCGTCACCGCCAGCGTCAGGCACAGGAAGCGCAGCGTCCAGTCGCCGGTGCCGCGGATCAGCGCCTCGGCCGGGTTGGCGCCGAGCGTGTTCGCCAGCGCGCGCACGAGCAGCGAGGCGAAGGGCACGAGCGCCAGCACGAAGAGCAGCGGCTTCGTCGCCGGGTGCAGCAGGAGGGCGTTGAGGTTCTTCAAGGCGTGAGGGTGCGGCGCGCCGCGGGCCGCGCCGCGGCGGCCGGCGATGCGCAACGCAAGGATGCGATGGTGCTCAGAACTGCCGGCGCAGGTCCATGCCTGCGTAGAGCTGCCCCACCTGCGGCTCGTAGCCGTTGAACATCAGCGTCGCGCGGCGCTTGGCGAACAAGCCGTCCTCGCCGATGCGGCGCTCGGTGGCCTGGCTCCAGCGCGGGTGGTCGACCTGCGGATTGACGTTGCTGTAGAAGCCGTACTCGCTCGGCGCGGCCAGTTCCCAGCTCGTCTTCGGCTGCTTCTCGACGAAGCGGATCTTGACGATGCTCTTGGCGCTCTTGAAGCCGTACTTCCACGGCACCACCACGCGCACCGGCGCGCCGTTCTGGTTCGGCAGCGCTTCGCCGTACATGCCGAAGGCCAGCAGCGCCAGCGGCTGCATCGCTTCGTCCAGGCGCAGGCCTTCGGCGTAGGGCCAGTCGAGCACCGAGCTGCGCAGGCCCGGCATCTGGTTGCGGTCGGCCAGCGTCACGAACTGCACGTACTTCGCGTTGCCGGTCGGCTCGACGCGCTTGACGAGTTCGGCGAGCGAGTAGCCGGTCCACGGAATCACCATCGACCAGCCTTCGACGCAGCGCAGACGGTAGATGCGCTCTTCCAGCGGCGCCAGCTTGAGCAGGCCGTCGAGGTCGAACGTGCCCGGCTTCTTCACTTCGCCCTCGACCGCCACCGTCCACGGGCGCGGCTTCAGCGTGTGCGCGTGCTGGGCCGGGTCGGACTTGTCGGTGCCGAACTCGTAGAAGTTGTTGTACGTGCTGGCGTCCGTGTACGCGGTGGGCTTGTCCATCACCAGCGCGCCGGACACCGCGCTCTTGCCGCCGGGCAGCGGCGGCAGCTTGCCGGGACGCGCGGCCTGCGCGGAGGCGGCGCCGAAGGCAGCAGCAGCGGCGCTGCGGTCGTCGCCAGCGCACCGACGAACCGGCGGCGGTTCAGGTACGCCGCCCGCGGCGTGATTTCCGAGGCCAGCGGATGGACGAAGCCGCGCTCGCGCAGCAGATGCATGGGGAAGCCTCCGTCGAGAGCCGGGTTGGCCGGCAACCGTTGCGCACCGGCACGCAAACTCGGTCGCCGGCGACGGCACCACCTTACAGCTTTCGCGCTGCCCTCGTGTCGCCCCGGGGTTCCGCTGTCCGGAGCGATGCCGGCCGAGCGCTGCGCGATCAGCGCGGCGCGATCGAAGCGCTGGAGGTCGGAATCAGCGCAGGCCGGCGATGTAGTCGGCCACTGCCTTGATGTCGCGCTCGCTCATCTTGGCGGCGATGGCCGCCATCTGCGGGCTGTTGGTGCGCAGCCCGCTCTTGAACGCCGTGAGCTGCGTCTCGGTGTATTCGGCGTGCTGGCCTGAAAGGCGCGGGTACTGCGAAGGCACGCCGGCGCCCGTGGGGGTGTGGCAGCCGGCGCAGGCCGGCACCTTCGCGGCCAGGTTGCCGCCGCGGTACAGGCGCTCGCCCAGCGTCACGGTTTCCTTGTTCTTCGCGAAGCCGGGCTTGGCGCTTTTGCTGGCATAGAAGGCGGCCACGTGCTTCATGTCCTCGTCGGACAGCGGCGCCGCCATGCCCTGCATGATCGGGTTCTTGCGCTTGCCGGCCTTGAATTCGGTGAGCTGCTTGACCAGGTAGTCGGCGTATTGCCCTTGCAGGATCGGGTTGGCCGGGGCGCCGCGCGTGCCGTCGGACGTGTGGCAGGCGCCGCAGGTCTCGGCAGTTTTCTGCCCGCGCGCCAGGTCGGGCTTGAACGGCGCGGCGGCGGCCTCGGCGGCGAAAGCGGCCGGTGCCTGCGCGTAGACCGCCAGGGCAGCGAGGGCGGCGAGGAAGGGGGCAAAGCCGGCGCGCGGTTGAAGGGGCTTCATGCAAAGGGCCTCTTGCTGATCTTCTTGGGGAGTTCGTTCGACGTCGGCTCGGCCCTGCGGGCCCCGAGCGGGGCGCCGCGGTGCCGGCGCCACCCGCTCCCGGGAAGACAGGGCGGGCGAGGACCGAAACCCGGAATTTTACAATGCACCATGACCACGCCCGCAGACGCGCCGTCCGCCCGGCAAAGGCCGAGCTCCTCGGCCCCGGGCGGCGCTGCGTCGAGTGCATCCGCAGCGGCCGACAGCGACGCCGGACGCGCCGCGCTGGCCTGGCTGCACAGCGCGCGTTTCCTCACCACCGCCAGCCGGCTCGAGCAGCTGCCCGCCCCCGACCTGCCCGAGATCGCCTTCGTCGGCCGCAGCAACGCGGGCAAGTCCAGTGCGATCAACGCGCTGGCGCAGCACAAGCGGCTGGCCTTCTCGTCGCGCACGCCCGGGCGCACGCAGCACATCAACCTGTTCGAGGTGGGCCCGCGCGAGCGGCCCGACGCGCTGCTGGCCGACCTGCCCGGCTATGGCTACGCCGCGGTCGAGCGCGCCGCCAAGTTGCGCTGGCAGCGCGTGATGGCCGACTACCTGCAAGCTCGCGAGTCGCTCGCCGGTGTGGTACTGCTGGCCGACGCGCGGCTGGGCCTGACCGATCTCGATCAGCGGCTGCTGGCGCTGCTGGCGCCGCGCCTGGCCGGCGGCGCCGTCAGGCTGCTGGTGCTGCTGACCAAGGCCGACAAGCTCAACCGCCGGGAAGGACAGCGCTCGCTCGAGCGTTGCGAACAGGCGCTGGCGGCGCTGGCCGCCGACATCCCGGCCGACGGCGGCGAGGAAGCCGACATCGGCGTGACGCTCTTCTCCGCGCTGTCGCGCCAGGGCCTCGCCGACGTGGCCGAGGTGCTGCACGGCTGGCGCGCCGCTGCAGCATGACGTGGCCGATGACGCTGCCGTGATGCAGCCATGACGCCGGAAACGACCATCCGCACCTTCGTTGCCGAGTTGCCGCACGGCATCTCGCTCGCCTGCCGCACGGGCGCGCCGCCGCCGCGCGCCGGCGCGCCGCGCGTGCTGCTGCTGCACGGGTTCCCCGAGGCGGCTTTCGTGTGGGACGAGGTGATCGGCCTCCTCGGCGCCGAGGCGCTGTGCTGGGCACCGCAGTTGCGGGGTTATGCCGGCTCGTCGGCGCCGGCCGAGGTCGCGGCCTATCGCGCCAGGCACCTCGTGGCCGACCTGGTGGCGTTGGTGGCGCAGCAAGGCGCACCGATCGACCTGCTCGTCGCGCACGACTGGGGCGGCGCCGCCGCCTGGGCACTGGCCGCGCAGCGGCCCGAACTGCTGCGGCGCCTGCTGATCATCAACTCGCCGCACCCGGCCACATTCCTGCGCGAACTGAAGACCAACCCCGCGCAGCAGCAGGCGAGCGCTTACATGAACTTCCTCTGCCGGCCCGATGCCGAGGCGCTGCTGGCGGAGAACGACTTCGCTCGCCTGTGGCCGTTCCTCGGCCAGCCGGCGTGGCTGACGCCCGAAGTGCGCGAAGGCAGTACCGCGCCACCTGGCGAGGCGGCCTGACCGGGCCGTTGAACTACTACCGCGCCTCGCCGCTGCGGCCGGCGACGCGGCCCGACGAAGCGCTGCAGCAGATCGTGCTCGACGACGCGGCGGTCACCGTGCGCGTGCCCACGCACGTGCTGTGGGGCGATGCCGACCGCGCGCTGCTGCCCGCGCTGCTGACGGGCCTCGAGCGCTGGGTGCCGCAGCTGACCGTGGAGCGCGTGCCCGAAGCCAGCCACTGGATCGTGCACGAGCAGCCGCAGCGCGTGGCCGCGACGATCCGCCGGCTGCTGGCGGCGTAGCGGCGCGTCCGGCGCGCTCGGCGCCTCCGCTCGCTCCCTTTCGCTCGCTCGGTCGCGCCTCAGGCCGGCGCGCGGCGCCGCCGCGCGTGCGCAGCGCCTTGATGCCCTGCTCGATGCGCTCGGCCACCTCGCGCTCGCGCTGCAGTGCGCGCAGCGTGTTCTGCGCTTCCTGCACCGTGTAGTCCAGCCGCGCCAGCTTCTCGCCGACGTGGTCGATCACCGCGCGCTGCTCGCCGAGCATCTCGAGGTTGAGGTTGATGTCGCCGAGCATGCTGGTGATGGTGCTGGCGCGCGACTGCACTTCCTCCACGACCTTGCGGCGCGATTCGATGAGGGCGATCTTGCCGTCGGTCTCCTCGACGCGGCCGATGAGCCCTTCGACCTTGTCGCGCAGGTCGGCGACGTCGTTGCGGTGGTCGGCGACGAACTGCAGGTCGGCGCGGCTCTTGCCGCTGATCTCGCGGATGTTGTCGACCTCGGACTTGACTGCCTGCACCAGCGCCTCGCGGTCGGCGAGCGACTTGATCTTCTGCTCCACCGCCTCGGCGCCGCGGTCGAGATCGCCCAGGCGCCCTTCGAACGCGGCGATCGTCTTCTCGGTCTGCGCCAGCTGCGTGCGGCGCTGGTCGAGCTGGCGGGCCATCGCCTCGGCGCGCTTGAGCTGGTCGTCGACGACGTCGATCTGCGCCAGCGCGTCGCGCTGCCCGGCCTGCACGCGTGCCAGTTCGGCCAGCAGCTGTTCCTTCAGCGCCGCGGCGCGGCCGAGGTCGTCGTTGGCCGCCTGCACCTGCTTCAGCCGCTCGGCCGCCTCGGCGGCGAGCTGGCGGCCCTGCAGCGTGAGGTCGGCCAGCCGCGCCTGCTGTTCCTGCACCGCGGTCTCGTCGCGCTTGACGGTCTCGACGAGCTTCTGCGAAGTGACGAGCGTCTGCTCCAGCGCCGCCACCTGCGCCGCCACCGGCGCCAGCCGCTCCTGCTGCGCCGCGACGCCGTCGAGCTTGCCTTGGGCGTCGACGATCTGCGCGGCCAGCGTGTCGCACAGGCTCTTCAGGCTGTCCACCTCCGAGCGGCGCGCGAGCTGCTCGCCGAGCTTGCGTTCGACATCGGCGGTGACGCTGTGCAGGCCGTTGACGCGCTCTTCGAGGCGCTCGACGAACTGCTGCCGCGCCGTGACGCGGGTGAGCTGCTCGTCCAGGCCCGTGGCCACTTCCGCCAGCCGCACCGCCGACTTGCTGCCTTCGTCGACCAGCGCCATCTTGCCGAGCACGGCATCGAGGCGCGCCTCGAGTTCGGGCGTGCGCGCCAGCATCGTCGTCGTGCGCTCGGCGAACGCCTCGAGCGCGGCGCGGTCCAGCGCCAGCTTGTCGCGCAGCTGCACCGCCTCGGCGTGCGCGGCGTGGAAGCCGGCGAGCTCGCCGCGCACCGCTTCGAGGTCGCGCTGCGACTGCATCAGGCTCTGGTGCTGCGCGGCCGTGCGCTTGCCCAGCGCGTCGACCTGCATCAGCTGCTCGGCGAGCGTTGCCAGCCCGTCCTGCCGGTGCGCCAGGTCGGCGGCGTCGCTGCTGAGCGCGGCGAAAACCTTGCCCAGCGCCTCCGACTTCTGCTGCATCACGGCCAGCGCCTCGTCGCGCGCCAGCACGCCCTGCACGCGCGTCTCGGTCTCGGCCACCGCCGTGGCGACCGACTTCAGGCGCTGGTCGAACGCTTCCAGTTCCTTCTTGTCCACGGCCAGCCGCTCGATCGTCGAGCGCAGCGACTCGGCAAGCGCGCGGCCCTGAGTCTCGTGCTGCGCCGATTCCTGCACGAAGGCCTCGCGCGCGGCGCCGGCGGCAGCCAGATCCTGCGTCGCCGCCTTCGCCATCTGTTCGATGCGCGCCACCATCTCCTCGGTGCGCTGGAGCTGGTCGCGCCCGTCGCTGAGCTTGGCGATCTGCGCGTCCATGTTCCACACCATCTCGTTCAGCCGCGTCGCCTCGACGACGGCGTGCTCGACCGTGTGGCGCTGCGTCTCGAGCGCGCGCGACTTGTGCCCCACGTGCTCGGCCAGCGCGTTGAGCGCGGCCAGGCGCTTCTCGGTGTCCTTCGTGACTTCCTGCAGCTGCGCCAGGGAAGCGAGCCGAGCGTCGACTTCCTGCACCGCCTTGGCGGCGGCGGCCGAGTCGTCCTTCGCCGCACCCGCTGCTTCGCGCAGGCCATCGATCTCGCCGCGCAGCGCGCTGCCGCTCGCGTGCAGCGAAGCCATCTCGCCCTTCAGTGCCGCAACGCCTTCGGCCGATTGCGAGGCTTCGGCGGCCGTGCGCTGCACCAGCGAGCGCAGCTCGCCAAGCGCCGCGCCTTCCTGGCGCAACGCGGCCAGCGTCGATTGCGCCTCGCGCGCCTGCGCGCCGAGCTCGTCCATCGCCTGCCGGTGCTGGCGCAGGTCGCCATCGGCGGCGGTGAGCGCCTGCGCGGCGCGCCGCGCTTCGCCCACCTCGGCCAGCAGTTCGTTGACGCGCGCTTCGACAGTGTCGAATCCGCGCGCGCGCTCGTCGCAGGCCGCGGCCGTCGCGGCGAGCTTGTCGATCTGCGCTGTCATGCCGGCGGCCTTGCTGCCGAGCTCGTCGAGCGCCTTGTCGGTGCGGGCCAGCTTCTCGGCCACGCTGCCGGCCTGCTCGAGCATCGCGCGCAGCGCGGCGCGCTCGCTGCGCGCCTGCATCAGCAGCGCACGCAGTTCGTCATGGGCTTGCTTGCGCTCGCCATTCTTGAAGATCGTATCGAGCATGTCGTTGTCCCCGGGCGGGTGGGCGTTTCGGAAGAGGCGTGCAGGCGGCTCGCGCGCGGCGGGCCGCGGAATCGGGAGAGGGGGAGGTGCGTGCCCTGCGCGCGGGCAGCGGCGTGGCGAAGGCTTTGTACTGGGTTCTACTGCGGCGTGGCGCCACTTGTTCGTGTGTTTGCTTCGCGCCTGGCGGGCAGTCGCGCGCATCTGTGATTTAGTGACCATGGCGTATGCACGCACGGCGGCGGGCGATACCGCCCGAGGCGAGCGGGCGGTCGCAGAATGCGTCGCCCCGCCATGGATGCCAGCTTCCACATCGTCGGCTGCGTCCTCGCGGCGCGCCCGGCCGGCGAACAGATCGACGCCTTCGTCGCGCAGGCGCGCCGCGAACGCGCCGCCGTTCTCGTGCGCAGCGCGCAGTCGGCGACCTTCGTGCGCTTCCATGCCACCGACGCCAAGCTGGTGTCGATGGCCTGCCGCGCGCTGCGCGACAGCGGCGCTGCTGCGTTGTTGCGCTTCGGCTTCGCGGCCGGTCAGAAGGAGGTGAGCGCGGCGGCGCCCGAGGGCCTGGACATCAGCACGCAAAGCGTCGTGCAGGCGGGCGACCTGGCCGCCGGCGCCGCCGACGGCGAGGTGCTCGTCTCGCCGCAGCTCGCCGCGGTGCTGGTCGAAGCGGGCTTCGCGCTGCGCTCGAAGAAGGTGGCGCTGCCGGGCGGCCGCTCGCTCGCTGCCTGCGTGCTCGAACTGGGCGATGCGCGCGAAGCGGCGCAGGCGCCGCTGCGCTCGCGCGCGAAGAAGCCGGCCGCGGCAGCGCGCGAGTCACCGGGCCTGGCGCCGCTGGCGGCGGTGGAACTGCCAGAGCCCGAGCCGCCGACGCCACAGCGGGCCGACGCGCTGGCCGGCGTCTTCGCCGCGTTGCTCGAGCAGGCCGAGGAGGTGGCACGCCGGCAGGCCGAGCTCGAGCTGCGCCAGGACGCCGTGCTCGGCAAGATGACGCTCGCCGATGAAGGCCATGTGTCGGCGCGGCACCTGGCCGAGATGGAAGGCGAGCTCGACGCGCAACTGGCGCGCGTGCAGGAGCGGCTGGACTTCATCGACCGGCTCGAGCAGCGCGTGGGCAACCTCCAGGCGGTGGTGGCCGATGTCGAACGGCGGCTGTCGGCGCAGTTGTCGCGCCGCTCGGAAGTGGAGAGCCTGAAGGCGCTCGCCGACGCGCTCGTCGAGCAGATGGTGCAGGCGCACCAGCGGCTGGAGGACGTGGCCGCCGTGCAGCAGCGGCTGCTGCCGGTGGCGGCGCAGGCGGCGGCGCTGGCCGGGACGCTCGAGGCTTCGCAACAGGCGGTGAATGCCTTCGAAGGGCGACTCGCCGCGCTGGGGCAGGGTACCGGGGCGATGGAGAGCAAACTGGACGCGCTGGCCGAGCGTGGGGCGCTGCTCGCTTCGCTGCGCACCGAGATCGACGCCCTGCGCGAGGTGGGCGAGCGCAGCCGCGCCGACGTGCAGTTCGTCAGCGAGCGCGAGGCCGCGCTCGCTGCGCTGCGTTCGCAGGTGGAGGATCTCGCCGGCCGCGCCGCCGACACCGATGGCAAGCTCGCCGGCATCGAGGCGCGCCGCGCCGTCGTCGAGGAGGTGAAGTCGCACACCGACACCATCACCCACCTGCTCGGCGACATCCAGCTCAAGCTGGAGATCCTCGGCGAGCAGCGCTCCGAGATCGATCACGTCGGCGGCCAGCTGGCGCGCCTGGACTTCACGCTGCAGGAAGCGCAGAACACGCTGCGCGCGCTGCAGCGCGAGCGCGAGGTGGCCGAGCGCATCGAGCAGGGCCTGAAGGCGCTGCGCGCGCGCACGAGCGCGGCGCCGTCGGTCTGAGCTGCGGGCCGCGGCTGCTGCCGCGGTCACCGGCGGGTGGCGCGGCTAACGCTGCCCCTGCACGGCCACCTGCTGCTGCACCTTCAGCGCCGCGCGCCCGAGCAGCGAGCGCATCGTCAGCGTCTTGGCCAGCGCCGCGCCGTGCAGCCGCAGCAGCGCGCCGCGCCGAACGGCCCAGGTGGAATCGGAGGCGCCGTCGCCGAAGAGCCAGACCTCGCCGCGGTCGCCCACCCACAGCAGCTGCGCGTGCACCCAGCGGCCGTCGAGGAACAGCCGCACCCAGGTGCCGATTTCGAGCGAGGCGAGCCAGGTGGCTGCTGCCGCTGCGCCCGGCGGCGGCGCGGTGGTGCTGGCCTGCGCCTCGACGAGGATGTCGGCCGAGACGGTGTCCATCACCGGCAGATCGACCATGCCGCCGATCGTGTCGGGGCCGCCGTCGCCGCCATCGAGCACCTGGTGCTCGAGCTTCTGCAGTGCGCCGACCTGCGTCGCCTGGCCCGAAAGGCGACGCTGCAGCCGCTGGCGCAGCACCTCCTCCACCGTCTGCACCGCGCGGCGGTAGATCGTCGGCCGCTGGTCGGGATCGGCGGCGATCTGGTCGATGAGCTGCTGCGCCAGCCGCAGCAGGCGCCGCCGTTCGGGGTCGGCGGTGTCGGGCGCCATCTCGGCCTCGTAGGTGACGAGGTGGATGAAGCGCCACAGCGGGTGGCTTTGCTGGTCGAGCACGCTGGAGTCGCGCAGCGTCAAGCGCATCGCCGGGCCGTGCAGGCGGCTGATGAGCAGGATCACGTCGGGCGGCACGCGCTCGTCGGTGACGATGGCTTCGAACAGGCGGCTCACCAGCTCGATGGCCTGCCGGTCCAGGCGGTTGGGCGCCTGGCGCGCGACTTCGGCCCAGTTCTCGCGGCGCTGGCCGCCGGCCTGGCCTTCGTAGCGCAGCGGCGCGGCTTCGTCCAGCGGCGCCCGCATCGAATCGCGCATGCGATAGAGGTCGGGCGTGTAGGTCGTCTCGGTGCCGGCCGATCGGCGCGAGCCGCTGGGCATGATCACCGTGCGGTAGCTCGCCGGCTCGATGCCCATGCCCTCCAGCCGCGACGACGCCGCCGCGTAGGACTGGCGCAGCACCGCCGCCAGCGGCGCGCTCGCCTGGCGCATGAAGTGCATCTGCCAGCCGCGCGAGGTGGGCAGCGCCTGCGCCGCGGCCCACAGCGCCTTGGCGTGCGCTTCGGGGCGGAAGGGGTTGTGGTCGGCCGAAACGTCGAGGTCGCCCACCAGTGCCGCGACGTAGCTGCGCAGCTCGCGCAGCTCGTGTTCGGCGTGGGTCTTGATGCGCTCGATCGTGTGTTGCAGCTCGACGTCGGTGGCGACCTCGTCTTCCTCGACGAGGGCGAGCTTCATCGCCCGCGCCGGCTTCGCCACCACGCCATGCGCCGGTGCCGGCGGGGCGGTCTCGCGCGCCCGCTCGGCGGTGGCCCCGGCGCGCAAGGCCTCGGTGTAGATCTGGCCCAGGCGCGCGCGGTGCACCGTCAGGCCCTGGATGAGGTCGGAAGTGGCGCTGCGGTCGGCGGCGCCCAGCGATGCGAGGCCGCGCCGGAGCTGGTCGACCGTGCCCTCGACCACCTGGTCGAACAGCATCGGCGCGCGCAGCAACTCGTCGTCGATGTACTGGATGAACGCCGGTGAAGGCGGTGGCCGGGCCATGGGCGGGACGTGAATCGCGAAGGCGCGTTGGCGGCCGATTATCTGCCCCGCCTCCCAGTGCCCAGGCAACGAAAAAGGCCTGCGTTTGCACGCAGGCCCTTGGTTTGCACGGTCGCGGCAGGCCTGGTTCAGGCCCGGCACTGCCGCGGCTGGACTTACATGTCCATGCCCATGCCGCCCATGCCACCCATGCCGCCGCCGCCCGGCATCGCGGGTGCTTCTTCCTTGGGCGCTTCGGCGACCATCGCTTCGGTCGTCAGCATCAGGCCGGCCACCGACGCAGCGTTCTGCAGCGCCGTGCGCGTCACCTTCGTCGGGTCGAGGATGCCCATGTCGATCATGTCGCCATAGGCGCCGGTCTGGGCGTTGTAGCCGTAGTTGGCCTTGCCCTCGAGCACCTTGTTGATGACGACGCTGGGCTCGTCGCCGGCGTTGAAGACGATCTCGCGCAGCGGCTGCTCGACGGCACGCAGCACGATCTTGATGCCGGCGTCCTGGTCGTGGTTGTCGCCCTTGAGCTTGCCGATGGCCTGGCGCGCACGCAGCAGCGCCACGCCGCCGCCGGCGACGATGCCTTCTTCCACCGCCGCACGGGTGGCGTGCAGGGCGTCCTCGACACGGGCCTTCTTCTCCTTCATCTCGACTTCGGTGGCGGCACCGACCTTGATGACGGCCACGCCGCCGGCCAGCTTGGCCACGCGCTCTTGCAGCTTCTCGCGGTCGTAGTCGCTGGTGGCTTCCTCGATCTGGATGCGGATCTGCTTGACACGCGCTTCGATGTCGGCGGCCTTGCCGGCGCCGTCGATCAGGGTGGTGTTCTCCTTGGCGATCTCGATGCGCTTGGCCTGGCCGAGATCGGCAAGGCCACCTTCTCGAGCGTCAGGCCCACCTCGTCGGCGATGACCTTGCCGCCGGTCAGGATGGCGATGTCCTCGAGCATGGCCTTGCGGCGGTCACCGAAGCCCGGCGCCTTCACGGCGCAGACCTTCAGGATGCCGCGGATGGTGTTGACCACCAGGGTGGCCAGCGCCTCGCCTTCGACTTCTTCGGCGACGATCAGCAGCGGGCGGCCGCTCTTGGCCACCGCTTCCAGCGCCGGCAGCAGCTCGCGGATGTTGCTGATCTTCTTGTCGTGCAGCAGCACGTACGGGTTGTCGAGAACCGCGACCTGCTTGTCGGGGTTGTTGATGAAGTACGGGCTCAGGTAGCCGCGGTCGAACTGCATGCCCTCGACGATGTCGAGCTCGTTGTTCAGGCTCTTGCCGTCCTCGACGGTGATGACGCCTTCCTTGCCGACCTTGTCCATCGCGTCGGCGATGATCTTGCCGATGCTGTCGTCGGCGTTGGCGGAGATGGCGCCGACCTGGCTGATCTCCTTGCTCGTCGTCGTCGGCTTGCTGATCTTCTTCAACTCGTCGACGAGGGCGGCGACGGCGCGGTCGATGCCGCGCTTGAGGTCCATCGGGTTCATGCCCGCGGCCACGTACTTCATGCCCTCGCGCACGATGCTCTGCGCCAGCACCGTGGCGGTGGTGGTGCCGTCACCGGCGGCGTCGCTGGTCTTGGAAGCGACTTCCTTGACCATCTGCGCGCCCATGTTCTGGAGCTTGTCCTTGAGCTCGATCTCCTTGGCCACCGACACACCGTCCTTGGTGACGGTGGGGGCGCCGAAGCTGCGCTCGAGCACGACGTTGCGGCCCTTGGGGCCGAGCGTCACCTTGACCGCGTTGGCGAGGATGTTGACGCCTTCGACCATGCGGTGACGGGCGTCGGAACCGAAGACGACGTCTTTGGCTGCCATGTGTGATTACTCCGGGTTCTGGTGGATTACTTCTTCTCGATCACGGCGAAGAGGTCTTCCTCGCGCATGACCAGCAGCTCGTCGCCGTCGACCTTGACGGTCTGGCCGCTGTACTTGCCGAACAGCACGCGGTCGCCGACCTTGACGTTCAGGGCGACGAAGTCACCCTTGTCGTTGCGCTTGCCGGGGCCGACCGCGAGGATCTCGCCCTGGTCGGGCTTCTCGGCAGCGTTGTCAGGGATCACGATGCCCGAGGCTGTCTTGGTTTCGTTTTCGAGGCGCTTGACGATCACGCGATCGTGCAGAGGACGAAGCTTCATTCCATCTCCTTCATGGGAAGAGAACGGTCCGGGCCCGAGGTGGGCGCCGGTTCTCTCAGTGGGTCAGCAAGTTGGCCCTTGCTGACATTCGCTAGGGGCGGCCGCGCGACGGCTTCCGCCTTGTTGCTTGCGTTAGCACTCGCGCTCGGCGAGTGCTAGCAGCGAAGATTATAGGGACCGCTCTTCCGCGTTCAAGACCGTCCGGGGTCGCGCGGCGGCCTAGGGAAAACCCGGTGCGACATCAATCGAGCGCGCTGACTGCCGCTCGCCCTTCGGTTCGCCAGCGCAGCATGCCGCCGGCCAGGTTGGCCACCTGGGTGAAGCCGGCGCGACCGAGCAGCACAGTGGCCTGCGCCGAGCGCGTGCCCGAGCGGCAAACCAGCACCACGGGCCGCCGGGGATCCAGCTCGGCTGCGGCACGCCCGCCGAGCGCGCCCAGCGGGATGAGCCGCGCGCCGGCGATGTGTCCGAGTTCGGCGTCGAACTCGGCCGGCTCGCGCACGTCGACGATCTGCACCTCGCTGGCCGAGCTCCTCGAGCACCGCGGGGCTGATCTCCCAGATGCCCGCGAAGGTGAGCGTCAGCGGCGCCCAGGCCGGCGTGCTGGCCAGCGCCGCCGCGCCTTCGGGCCTGCCGCAACGAAGATTGGCCGGCACGGCGATGTCGATCAGCTTCGGGTGCGGCAGTCCCAGGTGCTCCATGTGGCCGACGAAGTCGCCGAGGTTGGAGCCGCCGCCCAGGCGCGGGTTGAAGCGGCGCTCCTCGGCGACGCTGCTGACGGTGAGGCCGCGGTAGTCGTGGCCGGGGTAGAGCAGGCAGTGGTCCGGGAGCGTGAAGATCTGCCCGTGCACCGAGCGGCAGGCGCTCGGCGCTGCCTTGCTGGAAGTCGGTGCGGCCGCAGCCGCGAACGAGCAAGGCGTCGCCGGTGAAGGCGCGGCTCGCATCATCGAGAACGTAGGTCATGCAGCCGTCGGTGTGGCCCGGCGTGGCGCGGGCTTCGATGAAGCGCCGGCCAACGCGACCCGGTCGCCGTGCATGAGCCGCAGGTCGGCGCCCTCGGCGCCAGAAGCGGCGGCGATGGCGATGCGGCTGCCGCTCTGGCTCTTGTGCAGCCAGCCGGCGCTGACATGGTCAGCGTGCACGTGCGTTTCCACCGTGGCCACGAGGCGCAGCCCGAGTTCGCGCACGAGAGCCGCGTCACGCGCTGCTTGGTCGAACACCGGGTCGATGAGGATCGCCTCGCCGGCATCGGCCAGCAGGTAGGTGTAGGTGCAGGAGACCGGATCGAAGAGCTGGCGAAAGAGCAGCACGGCAGGTCCTGGTCTTCGGGGCGGCGGTGGCGCGATGGTGCGGCAGGTTGCGCCGCGACGTTGCCGTCGGGGATGTGCCGCCAAGCGTACCTTGCCTCAGTGCCGCGGCGGCTGTCCTGGTGCTGGCTCGCCGTCGGCGGGCGAGTCGGGCAGTGGCGAGTCCGGCGGGGCATCGGCCGGCACGCGGAAGCGCTCGCTGGCCCAGGCGCCGAGGTCGACGCTGCGGCAGCGCTCGCTGCAGAACGGCCGCCAACGATTCGATGGCGCGAACGGCGCCGGTGTGCCGCACGTCGGGCAGGGCACGAGCCGCGGGAGCGCCGGGTTGCTCATGGTCTGTGCGCTTGAAGCCAGCGTGCGCTCAGGCGCACAGAGTCAGCTCGAAAGTCACGTCGCCGCTCGCCGGCCGCAGGCGGCCTTCGGCGTCGGCGCGCATGAAGCGGATCGACACCAGCAGCCGGTGGCCGCTGATCTCCGGCACGAGCCCGTCCGCGCCGTCGAAGCGAACGCGCAGCAGCTGGTACGTCTTGCCTTGAGGCAGGCTTGCTGGTACTGGCCGTTGGCGGCGATCATGCGCTGCGCCTGGCCGCTGTCGCGCAGGAGGCCGAGCAGCACCCGCAACGCCTCAGCCAGCGGTGCCAGCTTCGCGATCCAGCCGGCGAGGTCATTTGCCGCTGCGGCGCCGGCCTCTGCTGCCAGGCGTGATACGCCGGCAGGTCGAACGCGCAGGTGCCGCCGGGGATGCTGATGCGGCTGCGGATGCTCATCAGCCAGTCGTTGGCCGTGAGCGCCTGGCCGGCCTTGCCCTGCAGCTGGTTGAGGCCGTCGAAGGCCTGCTCCAGGCCGGTGAGCCACTGGTCGAGCGAGGCGGCGTCGACGCCCGGGTGGCCGAGGTACGTTTGCAGCAGCGCGCGATGGCGCTCGAGTTCCTTCAGCAGGTCGCTCTTGAGGTCCGCACGCGAGGCCACGTCCATGATCTCGAAGATCGTGGCGAGCGCGAAGTGGTGGTCCACCGTCGCTTCGCGCGAGGCCAGCAGCGTGCAGCCGCTCGAACAGGTGCTCGAGCCGCAGCATCGTGCGGATGCCTTCGTGGAACGGATACTCGTAGAGGACCAAGGCGAGAGCAGTCTGCGGGCCGTGAACACGAAGCGGCGGGCGCACTGCCTCGCCGAATCGATTTTCACAGGGCGTTCGTGTCCCTTGCCCTCTGCGCGGGTTCGCCGACCCACCAGCGATAGAGCTGGCCGACTGCGGCAGCGAGTGCGTCGAGCGAGAGCCCGTCGTTGTGGATCACCGCGTCGCCGATGGCGCGGCGGCTTGCGCGCGGCGCCTGTTGCGCAATGACACGCTGGGCCGCGGCGAGCGTCCAGCCGGGTCGCTCGGCCACGCGCGCGGCCTGCGTGGCCTCGCTGCAGTCGACGACAAGGATGCGCTCGACGCGGTCACGCCAATGGCTCGATTCGGCGAGCAGCGGCACGTCGAAGACCACCGCCTGCCCGACCGCCGCTGCGCTGGCGTGGGCGCGCGTGCTCGCCGATCAGCGGATGCAGGATGCTTTCGAGCCGCACCTTGGCGGCGGGATCCGCGAAGACGAGGGCACGCATGCGCTCGCGGTCGAGCGCGCCGTCGGCGGCGATCGCATCGGCGCCGAAGGCTGCGGCGATCGGCGCGATGCCGGCGCCGCCGGCCAGCGTGAGGGCGCGGGCGATGGCGTCGGTGTCGACGAGGTGCGCGCCGCACTGGAACGAGCAGCCGCGCCACCGTGCTCTTGCCGCTGCCGATGCCGCCGGTGAGGCCGATTCGGCGCACCGCGCTCACGAGCGACCTTCGCTTTGCACGCCGCGGTGCGAGCCGCGCGGAGGCCCGGACCGGTTCACGACATCAACCGCCCACCAGCGGCAGCATCGTCTCGCCCAGCGCCACGAAGCTCGGGCGCAGCAGCAGCGCCGCCAGACCGGCCAACGCAAGATAGGGGCCGAAGGGAATCGGCGTCTCGCGTTTGTGCCCGCCGAAGGCGATGAGGCCGATGCCCACCACCGAGCCGATGCCCGCGGCCACCAGCAGCACGGCGGGCAGCACCTGCCAGCCGAGCAGCGCGCCGATGCCGGCGAGCATCTTCATGTCGCCTTCGGCCATCGCGTTGGGCTTGCGCAGCAGCACCGCCCAGACGACGCCCAGCGCCCACAGCACGCCGTAGCCGGCCAGCGCGCCGATGGCCGCGTCCTGCCACGGCACGACCGACAAACCCGCCGCCGCGCCGGCGAGGCCGATGGCCACCAGCGGAATCGTCAGGCTGTCGGGCAGCAGCGTGTAGTCGAGGTCGATGAGCGCCATCGCGATCAGCAGGGCCACTGCGACGCAACCGATCGCCGTGAACCAGCTCGCGCCGTGAGTGATGGCGGTGAGCGCGAAGAGCGCCGCCGTCGCCGCTTCGACGAGCGGGTAGCGCAGCCCGATCGGCGCCTTGCACGCCGAGCAGCGGCCGCGCAGCGCGAGCCAGCTCGCCACCGGGAGGTTCTCGCTCACGCGCAAAGGGTGGCCGCAGTGCGGGCAGCGCGAGCGCGGGCGTAGCAGTGACAGCGGCGGGCTCGCTTCGAGCTGGCGGTTGATGGCGAGCGCGGCGGCGGCCAGTTCGGCGGGGGGTTCAGCCTGCGCGCCGAAGGCCGAGCGCCAGCTTCGCTTGTCGGCGAGCGCGAAGTCAGCCACGTCGAAGGCCCACCAGCCGCGCATCGTCATCGTCGGCAGGCGATGCACGACGACATTGAGGAAGCTGCCGATGCACAGGCCGAGCAGGGCCAGCACCCAGGGCGACAGCAGCAGCGCCACCCCATCGGCCACGGCAGCGCCCGCGGCACCGCCGGCGGGCATCAGACGACGGCGCCGAGCTTGAAGATCGGCAGGTACATCGCGATGACGATGCCGCCGATCAGCACGCCCAGGATGACGATGATGAAGGGCTCCATCAGGCTGGACAGACCCTTGACCATCTCGTCGACCTCCTCCTCGTAGAACTCGGCCGCCTTGCTCAGCATGTGGTCCAGCGAGCCCGACTCCTCGCCGATGGCCGCCATCTGCAGCACCATCGTCGGGAAGACGCCGGTGGCCGTCATCGCGGTGGTCAGCGCCGAGCCGGTGGAGACGTCCTTCTGGATCTGCTCGGTGGCTTCGGCGTAGACGGCGTTGCCCGAGGCACCGCCGACGGAATCGAGCGCCTCCACCAGCGGCACGCCGGCGGCGAACATCGTCGACAGCGTGCGCGTCCAGCGCGCGATGACCGACTTGTTGATGAGGTCACCGAACACCGGCACCTTCAGCAGCAGCCGGTCCATCGACTTCTGCATCTTCTCCGAGCGCTTCCAGCTCTGGAAGAAGAACCACAGGCCGCCGAACAGCAGCGTGAAGATCGCCCACCAATAGCTGACGAAGAACTTCGACATGCCGATGACGAACATCGTCGGCGCCGGCAGGTCGGCGCCGAAGGACTTGAAGACTTCCTCGAACGCCGGGATCACCCAGATCATGATCACCGTCAGCACGACGAAGGCGACGACGATGACGGCGATCGGGTACATCAGCGCCGACTTGATCTTCTGCTTGATGGCGAGCGTCTTCTCCTGGTAGATCGCCAGGCGGTCGAGCAGCGCTTCCAGGATGCCGCCGGCCTCGCCGGCTTCGACGAGGTTGCAGTACAGCGAGTCGAAGTGCAGCGGGTGCTTGCGGAACGCCGACGACAGGCTGGTACCGGTCTCTACGTCGCTGCGGATGTCGTTGAGCAGTTTGCCCATGCGCGGGTTGGCAGCGCCGCGGGCGACGATGTCGAACGCCTGCAGCAGCGGCACGCCGGCCTTCATCATCGTCGCCAGCTGGCGCGTGAAGATGGCGATGTCCTTCTGCTTGATGGCACGGCCGCCGCTGGTGCGCCGCCTCTTGATCTTGTTGACCAGGATGCCCTGGCGGCGCAGGCTGGCGTTGACGACCGCCTCGCCGCCGGCGCGGATCTCGCCGCGAACGATCTTGCCGTTCTTGTCCTTGCCTTCCCACTCGAAGATGGCTTCCTTCGAGGACTTGGCGAGTGCTGCAGTTGCCATGGGTGCGGATGCTTCGGCGGGAGGTTGCGGAGGGCGGCCGGCGCGCAGGGAGCCTTGTTCTTATTCGTTGGTGACCGTGATCACCTCTTCGAGCGTCGTCACGCCCGTGCGCACCTTGACGAGGCCGGACTGGCGCAGGTCGCGCACGCCGTCGAGCTTGGCCTGCTTCTCGATGTCCAGCGCCGTCCCTTCGCTGAGGATGATCTTCTGGATCGCCTCGGTGATCGGCATCACCTGGTAAAGACCGACGCGGCCCTTGTATCCGTTGTTGCAGGCCGAGCAGCCGACGGCGCGATACGGCTTCCAGTTGCCGTCGAGCTCCTCGGCCTGGAAGCCGGCCTTGAGCAAGGACTCGCGCGGGTAGTCGGCGGGCTTCTTGCAGTTCTCGCACAGGCGCCGCGCCAGGCGCTGCGCGGTGATGAGCAGCACGCTGGCGGCGATGTTGAACGGCGCCACGCCCATGTTCATCAGGCGCGTCAGCGTCGTCGGCGCGTCGTTCGTGTGCAACGTGCTCATCACCATGTGGCCGGTCTGCGCGGCCTTGATGGCGATGTCGGCCGTCTCGAGATCGCGGATCTCGCCGACCATAATGATGTCCGGGTCCTGGCGCAGGAAGGCCTTCAGCGCCGCGGCGAAGGTGAGGCCGGCCTTGTCGTTGACGTTGACCTGGTTGATGCCGGGCAGGTTGATTTCGGCCGGGTCCTCGACGGTGGCGATGTTGACGCCCGGCTGGTTGAGGATGTTGAGGCAGGTGTACAGCGACACCGTCTTGCCGCTGCCCGTGGGGCCGGTGACGAGCACCATGCCATAGGGGCGCGCGATGGCCGCGGTCAGTCGGTCGCGCTCGATCTTCTCGTAGCCGAGCGCCTCGATGCCGAGCTTGGCGCTGCTGGAATCGAGGATCCGGATGACCACCTTCTCGCCGAAGAGCGTGGGCAGCGTGCTGACGCGGAAGTCGATCGCCTTGGTGCCGAACTTCAGCTTCATGCGGCCATCCTGCGGGACCCGCTTCTCGGCGATGTCCATGCGGCTGATGACCTTGATGCGGCTGGCGAGCTTGTCCTTGATGGCCAGCGGCGGCTGCGTAATCTCGCGCAGCTCGCCGTCGACGCGGAAGCGGACGCGGTAGTTGTACTCGTAGGGCTCGAAGTGCAGGTCGGACGCGCGCATGTTGATCGCGTCGATCAGCATCTTCTGCAGGAAGCGCACGACCGGCGCGTCTTCGACCTCGGCGGTGACGTCGGCACCTTCGCTGGCGGCAGCGTCCTCCTCGGTGACGTCGAAATCGAAGTCGGCGGTGGCCAGCGACTCGAGCACCTCGTTGGCCGAGGCGCCCTGCGTCTCGAGTTCGCGCGAGAGCTTGTCGTACTCGACGATCACCCACTCGGGTGTGAGCTGGGTGGCGAACTTGATGCGCTCGACGGCTTCCTGGTCGGTGGGGTCGGCGGCGCCGATGAACAGACGGTTGCCGCGCTTGCCCAGCACGATGAGCTGGTACTGGTTGGCGATCTTCGGATCGACCAGGTTGCGCGGCAGCTTCTGCAGGTCCACCGCTGCCAGGTCGACCAGCGGCAGCGCGAGCGCCGTGGACAGCGTGTGCGCGAGTTCGTCGGGCTTCATCGCCCCGCCGCCGACGACCGCGGCGACGAAGCTGCTCTTGCGCTCGCGCGCCGACTTGTTGAGCTCTTCGGCGGTCTTGGCGTTGAGCTTGCCGGCGTTGACGAGGACGCGCGCTACGCCCGAGAGGGTGGAGGGCGGCGGTTCGACGACGGTCTCGGCGGCCATGGACGACGGGTGCGGCGGAAGGATCGGCGAATGGTCAGCGGAGGGTGGGCGGCAACGGTCGCGGTCGAACCCGCATTTCAGCGCAGCGAACGACAGAAGATCATCGCCGATCCACCCCCGGGTGTAAACGGCCGCCCCGCAGGGCGTGGCCGCAGATGTCGGCGACTTTGTCCCGAAGTTGGCCGCAGCGGGGCGGCTCGGTCACGGTCAAGGCGGGAAGATGGTCGGGGTGAGAGGATTCGAACCTCCGGCCTCTACGTCCCGAACGTAGCGCTCTACCAGGCTAAGCTACACCCCGAGGTCGGCGCACCGCCGGCACATCCGCGGCAAGGCGGGCGGCTCGGGGGCGGTGATTCAGGTCACGAAGACCTGTGCACCGATCGAACACACAAGTCTATCAGAGCTTCGCGCGCCCTCGTCGGTGGCAGCGCCAGCGCACGCTGCCGCGCCTTCTCGGCTTCCTGCTGTGCGGCGGCGCGCGTGGCTTCCAGCGCGCCGGTGCGGCGGACGATGGCGATGATCTCGGGCAGGCGCTGTTGTTCGCCTTGTTCGATGGCGTGCCGGATGAGCTCGCGCTCGCCGGCGTCGGCCTTCTCCATCGCCAGCAGCAGCGGCAGCGTCGGCTTGCCCTCGCGCAGGTCGTCGCCGACGTTCTTGCCCAGCGCCGCGGTGTCGCCTTCGTAGTCGAGCAGGTCGTCGACGAGCTGGAACGCGGTGCCGAGGCAGCGGCCGTACTCGGCGCAGGACTCCTCTATGGCGGCATCGACCTCGCCGAGCACGGCGCCCAGCCGGGCGCTGGCTTCGAAGAGCTTGGCCGTCTTGAAGCGGATGACGCGCAGGTAGTCCTCGACCGACAGGTCGGGGTCGTGCATGTTCATCAGCTGCAGCACCTCGCCCTCGGCGATGACGTTGGTGGCGTCGGCCAGCACTTCCAGCACGCGCATGCGGTCCACCGAGACCATCATCTGGAAGGCGCGCGAGTAGAGGAAGTCGCCCACCAGCACGCTGGCGGCGTTGCCGAAGGCGGCGTTGGCGGTGGCGCGGCCGCGCCGCAGCGCCGACTCGTCGACCACGTCGTCGTGCAGCAGCGTCGCGGTGTGGATGAACTCGACGATCGCGGCGAGCTCCAGGCGCTCCGGGCCGCTGCAGCCGAAGGCCTCGGCGAAGAGCAGCACCAGGCGCGGGCGGATCCGCTTGCCACCGGCGTTGACGATGTAGGCCGAGATCTGGTCAATCAGCGCCACGCGCGAAGCGAGCCGTTGCCGGATCAGCTTGTCGACTTCCGCCATCGCGCCGTCGACCGGGTCAGCGACGGCAGTGGAGTGGGCGGGGCTTTCGATCACGCGGCGGGCCGTTTTCCGAGGGCGGCGAATTATAGGAAGGGCGAAGGCAGGGGCCGTTCCGGCGGTCCTTCCGGCCGGCGAGCCCAGCGCCGGCAGGCGCTCCCTGCTATACTGGAAGGCTGCTTCGCCGCCGCGGTTCCCTCGGTGGCGAAGCTTGCTTCATCGAGAGAGGTCACACATGTACGCGGTCATAAAAACCGGTGGCAAGCAGTACAAGGTCGCTGCCGGCGAAAAGATCAAGATAGAACAGATTGCTGCGGACGTGGGCCAGGAAGTCGTCATCGACCAGGTGCTCGCCGTCGGCAGCGGCGCCGAGTTGAAGGTCGGTTCACCCTGGGTCACGGGTGCCAGCGTCAAGGCCACGGTGGTGGCGCACGGCAGGCACGACAAGGTGCGCATCTTCAAGCTGCGCCGTCGCAAGCACTATCAGCGCCACGGCGGCCACCGCCAGCAGTACACCGAGCTGTCGATCGGCTCGATCGTCGCCTGAGGCCAGGAGCACACAGACATGGCACAGAAGAAGGGCGGCGGCTCCACGCGCAACGGCCGCGACTCGCAGCCGAAGATGCTCGGCGTGAAGGTGTTCGGCGGCGAGCAGGTCAGCGCCGGCTCGATCCTCGTTCGCCAGCGCGGCACGAAGTTCCATCCCGGTCCCAATGTCGGCGTCGGCCGCGATCACACGCTGTTCGCACTGACCGACGGCGCGGTGAAGTACGAGACCAAGGGGGCGTTGAACCGCCAGGTCGTGAGCGTCAAGCCGGCCTGAGCTTTTCACTTCGCCTCCCCAGCGAAGCCCCGCAGCGACGGGGCTTCGTCGTTCCTGGGGGCGCTCTGCTCGCTACCATCGCTCTTCCAGCACCGTGAAGTTCGTCGACGAAGCCCAGATCGACGTGGCCGCCGGCCACGGTGGGGCGGGTTGCGTCAGCTTCCGGCGCGAGAAGTTCATCCCCTTCGGCGGCCCGAACGGCGGCGACGGCGGCCGTGGCGGCAGTGTCTGGGCCGTTGCCGACCGCAACATCAACACCCTCATCGACTACCGCTACGCACGCCGGCACGAGGCGCGCAACGGCGAGCCCGGCCGCGGCGCCGACCAGTTCGGCGCCGCCGGCCCGGACATCGAGCTGCGCATGCCGGTGGGCACCATCGTCAGCGACGCCGACGGCGGCGAGCGCCTCGTCGAGCTGCTCGAACATGGCCAGCGCGCGCTGCTGGCCAAGGGCGGCGACGGCGGCTTCGGCAACCTGCACTTCAAGAGCAGCACCAACCGCGCGCCGCGCCAGAAGACGCCGGGCTGGCCCGGGGAGGCCAAGAAGCTCAAGCTCGAACTGCGCGTGCTGGCCGACGTCGGCCTGCTCGGCATGCCCAACGCCGGCAAGAGCACGCTGATCGCGGCGATCTCCAACGCGCGCCCGAAGATCGCCGATTACCCGTTCACGACGCTGCACCCGCACCTGGGCGTGGTGCGGGTCGGCCCGGAGCGCAGCTTCGTCGTCGCCGACATCCCCGGCCTCATCGAAGGCGCGAGCGAGGGCGCCGGCCTCGGCCACCAGTTCCTGCGCCACCTGCAGCGCACGCGGCTCCTGCTGCACGTCGTCGATGCGGCGCCGCTCGACGAAGGCGTCGACCCCGTGCAGCAGGCGCGCGCCATCGTCGCCGAGCTGAAGAAGTACGACGCGGCGCTGGCGGCCAAGCCGCGCTGGCTCGTTTTCAACAAGCTCGACATGGTGCCCGCGGAAGAGCGCGAGCGGCGCGTCAAGGACTACGTGCGCCGGCTGCGCCACAAGGGGCCGGTGTTCGCGATCTCGGCCCTGGCGCGCGAAGGCCTGCAGCCGCTCGTCGAAGCGGTGTGGGCGCATGTCGCCCGCGAGGCACAGGAGAAGCCCGCGGCCGACGTTCGCTTCGACCACGGCACCGCTGCGCCGGGACACGAGGGTGCGCATGCCTCCTAGCGTCGTCCAGGCGGCGCGCCGCATCGTCGTCAAGGTCGGTTCGAGCCTCGTCACCAACGAAGGCCGCGGTGTCGATGCCGAGGCCATCGGCAACTGGTCGCGCCAGCTGGCGGCGCTGGCACGCGAGGGGCGCGAGCTGGTGATGGTGTCCAGCGGAGCCATCGCCGAAGGCATGAAGCGCCTGGGCTGGAAAGTGCGCCCGAAGGAGCTCAACGAGCTGCAGGCCGCCGCCGCCGTGGGCCAGATGGGCCTGGTGCAGATGTTCGAGAGCCGCCTGGCCGCGCACGGCATGGGCAGCGCGCAGGTGCTGCTCACGCACGCCGACCTTGCCGACCGCGAGCGCTACCTCAATGCGCGCTCGACGCTTCTCACGCTGCTCGAGCACCGCGTGATCCCGGTCATCAACGAGAACGACACCGTCGTCACCGAGGAGATCAAGTTCGGCGAGAACGACACGCTCGGCGCGCTGGTGGCCAACCTCGCCGATGCCGATGCGTACGTCATCCTCACCGACCAGCGCGGCTTGTACTCGGCCGACCCGCGCAAGGATCCGGCGGCGCGCCTGATCGACGAAGCGGACGCCGGCGACCCGGCGCTCGAGGCGATGGCCGGCGGCGCCGGCTCGGCCATCGGCCGTGGCGGCATGCTGACCAAGGTGCTGGCCGCCAAGCGCGCCGCGCGCAGCGGCACCAGCACCGTCATCGCCTGGGGCCGCGAGGCCGACGTGCTGCTGCGCCTGGCCGCCGGCGAGCGCATCGGCACGCAGCTCGTCGCCACGACGCCCAAGCTCGCCGCGCGCAAGCAGTGGATGCTCGACCACCTGAAGATGCGCGGCGCGGTGATCGTCGATGACGGCGCCGTGGCCAAGCTGCGTGACGAGGGCAAGAGCCTGCTGCCGATCGGCATCACCGAGGTGCAGGGCGAGTTCGCGCGCGGCGACGTGATCGCCGTGCGCGACCGGAACGGCACCGAGATCGCGCGCGGGCTCGCGAACTACTCCGCCAGCGAGGCGCGCCTGGTGGCGCGCAAGCCTTCGTCGCAGATCGAAGCGGCGCTCGGTTACGCCAACGAGCCGGAGATGATTCACCGCACCAACCTCGTGCTCGCCTGACAAGGCGCGCAAGAGCCTGCTGCGGCTCTTTCACGCCTTGCGGGGCGGCGCGCAGGCAGTCGTCAGTCGTTGACGAGGCCGCCCTCGTCGCGCGGCGGCAGCGGGCCGGCGGCATGCGGCGGCAGGTCTTGCCGCTGCGCACGCAGCCCGGCGCGCAGGTAGCGGTTGTGGTGGTTGGCGCGCGGAAGGAAGCGCGCCAGCTCGGTGAGCGCCATCTCGTAGACGCCGCGCTTGAACTCGATCACCACGTCCAGCGGCACCCAGTAGTCGTTCCAGCGCCAGGCGTCGAACTCCGGGTGGTCGGTGGCGCGCAGGTTCATGTCGCTGTCGCGGCCCATCAGCCGCAGCAGGAACCAGATCTGCTTCTGCCCCTTGTAGTGGCCGCGCGCGTCGCGCCGGATGTACTGCTCGGGCACCTCGTAGCGCAGCCAGTCGCGCGTGCGCGCGAGGATCTGCACGTGCTCCGGCAGCAGGCCCACCTCCTCGTGCAACTCGCGGTACATCGCCTGCTCGGGCGACTCGCCGTGCTTGATGCCCCCTTGCGGGAACTGCCAGGAGTGCGTCTTGAGCCGCTTGCCCCAGAAGACCTGGTTGCGCGAGTTCAGGAGGACGATGCCGACGTTCGGCCTGAAGCCGTCCCTGTCGAGCATAATCAGACCCCAATCTTTGACTGATTTCATTATTGCACCGGCGTCGTGCGGACGGCGAACCCTCGCTAACCCGCAGCGCGCCAGACCCCTCAGCGCAGGGGTCGATGCAACGAGGCACGGCGAGCGCCGCCTCAACGGCGTCCGGTGCGGACATCAGCACGCACGACACGCCGCCCGATGAGAGCCACGCAGACCTTCGTCTCCACGCTGAAGGAGGCACCCGCCGACGCCGAGGTCATCAGCCACAAGCTGATGGTGCGCGCCGGCCTGATCAAGCGCCTGGGCGCCGGCATCTACAACTACATGCCGCTGGGCTTGCGCGTCATCCGCAAGGTCGAAGCCATCATCCGCGAGGAGATGAACCGCGCCGGCGCCATCGAGCTCCTGATGCCGGTGGTGCAGCCGGCCGAGCTGTGGATGGAGACCGGCCGCTTCCAGAAGATGGGCCCCGAGCTCTTGCGCGTGAAGGACCGGCACGAGCGCGACTTCGTCATCCAGCCCACCAGCGAAGAAGTCGTCACCGACATCGCGCGCCAGGAGCTGAAGAGCTACAAGCAGCTGCCGCGGAACTTCTATCACATCCAGACGAAGTTCCGCGACGAGCGGCGGCCGCGCTTCGGCCTGATGCGCGGGCGCGAGTTCACGATGAAGGACGCCTACTCCTTCGACCGTGATGTCGCGAGCGGCCTCAAGAGCTACCAGGCGATGTTCACGGCCTACTGCGCGATCTTCGACCGCATGGGCTTGAGCTATCGCGCCGTGGCGGCCGACTCGGGCGCCATCGGCGGCGACGCTTCGCAGGAGTTCCAGGTCATCGCCGACACCGGCGAGGACGCGATCATCTACTGCCCGACGAGCGACTACGCGGCGAACATCGAGCTGGCCGAGGCGGTGGCGCTGCCGCCGCTGAAGGCAAGCGCGTCTGCGCCGCTCGTGAAGGCGCCCACACCCGGCAAGGCCACCTGCGAAGACGTGGCCGCGCTGCTGGGCATTCCGCTCGCCACGACGGTGAAGTCGCTCGTGCTCGCCACCGACGAGAGAAACGAGCGCGGCGACGTCGTGAAGACCACCGTCTGGCTGCTGCTCGTGCGCGGCGACCACAGCCTGAACGAGGTGAAGGCGAGCAAGGTCGAGGGCCTGAGAAGCGGCTACCGCTTCGCCACCGTGGCCGAGATCGAAGCGCACTTCGGCTGCAAGCCCGGCTACCTCGGCCCCATCGGCGCGAAGAAGCCCGTCAAGGTCATTGCCGACCGCACGGTGGCGGCGATGCACGACTTCGTCTGCGGCGCCAACGAAGCCGACTTCCACTACACCGGCGTCAACTGGGGCCGCGACCTGCCCGAGCCCGATGCGGTGGCCGACATCCGCAACGTCGTCGCCGGCGACCCCAGCCCCGACGGCAAGGGCGTACTCGCCATCCAGCGCGGCATCGAGGTCGGCCACGTCTTCCTGCTCGGTACCAAGTACAGCGCGGCGATGAACGCCAACTACCTCGACGAGAGCGGCAAGCCGCAGCCGATGGTGATGGGCTGCTACGGCATCGGCGTCACGCGGCTGCTGGGCGCGGCCATCGAGCAGGGGCACGACGAGCGCGGCATCGTCTGGCCGGCGGCGCTGGCGCCGTTCACCGTGGTGGTCTGCCCGATCGGCTATGACCGCACGCCCGACGTCAAGGCGGCGGCCGAGCGGCTGCACGACGAGCTGGCCGCCGCCGGCGTCGACGTGGTCCTCGACGACCGCGGCGAGCGCCCCGGCGCGATGTTCGCCGACTGGGAACTGATCGGCATTCCGCAGCGCATCGTCGTCAGCGAGCGCGGCCTCAAGGCCGGGACCGTGGAAGTGCAGGGTCGCCGCGAGAGCGCCGCCACTGCGGTGCCGGTGGCCGACGCAGCGGCCTTCGTGAAGGGCCGCCTCGGCGCATGACGGTCACCCGGCGCCGGCTGTGGCTGGGTGCCGCACAGGCGGGCGTGCTCGGCGCGCTTGGCGCGCTCGCCGCTTATGCGCCACCGGCCCGCGCCGGCGCGCAGGTCGAGGAACCGATGGCCGACGCGGTGCGCACGGCGCTCGCCGCCGCGGTGGCCGAGGACGCGCCGCCGAAACCCAGCTTCGACAACATCGAGGAGCGGCTCACGTACCTGAAGTGGCTGGCCGCGGCGAGCGAGCGGCTGAAGCGGCGCAAGGCCGACCACCACACGCGCGTCGAGTTCCTCGAAGCGCTGTGGTACGAGAGCAAGCGCGCCGGGCTCGAGCCGGCGCTGGTGCTCGGCCTCGTGCAGGTGGAAAGCGGCTTTCGCAAGTACGCCATCAGCAGCGCCGGCGCGCGCGGCTACATGCAGGTGATGCCGTTCTGGGCCCGCCTGATCGGCGACGGCGACGAGCACCGCCTGTTCCACCTGCAGACCAACCTGCGCTTCGGCTGCGTGATCCTGCGCCACTACCTCGAGCGCGAGCGCGGCGACCTGTTCCTGGCGCTCGGCCGCTACAACGGCAGCCGCGGCCGCGCCGAATATCCCAACGCGGTGCTCGCGTCGCGGCGGCAGTGGGACGTCAAGGCCGCCTGAGCGCCGCTGGCTGCTGAAGGAGCAGTAGCGGCCCCAAGGGTCTAACAGTCGACCTTCAAGCCTTGGCCGTCAGCAGCTGCTGCAGCTCGCCCGACTGGTACATCTCCATCATGATGTCCGAGCCGCCGACGAACTCGCCGTTGACGTAGAGCTGCGGGATTGTGGGCCAGTTGGCGTATTCCTTGATCCCCTGGCGCACTTCCTCGTCCTCGAGCACGTTGAAAGTGGCGGGGTCGTCCACGCCGCAGGCCTTCAACACCTGCACCGCGCGGCCGGAGAAGCCGCACATCGGGAACTGGGCTGTCCCCTTCATGAAGAGCATCACCCGGTTACCCTTGACCAACTGGTCGATGCGTTGCTGCACGTCGCTCATCGGCTGACCTCGACTGCCTTTGCTGGAGAACGAAAGGCGCAGTATGCGGCAAGTGCCGCGCCCGCTCCGCCGCGGGGCCAATGTTCAGAAGCTGTAGCGCACGCCCAGTTGCAGCACCGGCGCCAGGCGCAGGTCACGCACCGCGGAGTCCATCGGCTGGTTGCCGAAGATCGCACGGCCGACGCCGGCCAGCCCCGAAGGCCGCCCGGCCACGAGGCCGAGATCGGCGTTGAGCGACAACCCGCGCCACAGCGCCGGGCTGCTGTAGCCCAGGCCCAGGTAAGGCAGCGTCGCCAACCCGTCCGAAGTGCCGTAGTTGGCGCCGTTGTCGAGCACGGTGACGGCCAGGCGCGCCGACGGCGCCGCGCTGAGCACGGGCGCGCCGGCGGCGTTGCCGAGCATCACGCCGCTGGTGGCGCGGAAGTTGCCGAAGCTGGGCGTCGCGAAGACGAAGTCGCCCAGCAGCGCGCCGCCTTGCACGCCGCGCGCCACCGCTGCCGTCGGGTCGGCCATGCGGGCCAGCGCCAGCGGTGTGAGCGACGCCGTCTGCAGCGTCACGCGCGCCTGCAGTTGCGGCCACAGCCATTCGCCGGAGGCGGCGACAAGCCCCTGATTGGCCAGCGCCGGCAACGGGCAAACGGTGCCGGCCGCGACGGCCAGTGCCGCAACGGCGAAGGCCGCGGGCCTGTGCAAGCGAGCGCACACCATCGATGCGAAGGCCTTTGTTCGTGGGCTTGAAGGGAAGGACCGCGGTCTGTTGTTCATCTCGTTGACCCCCTTGCGCTCCGTGTTCCCGGCTCGGAGCAAATGATGCGCCCGGCGACCGACGGTGCCATCCCCCCAACGCGGCAACAGCCGGGCAACAGTTGGCACGAGACGACAACCGGCCCGGCTGCGGCGACGGCGGCGCAACAACCGGAGTGGCGCGCGGGCGCTGGCTCAAGGGCGCCGCTCGGCGTTGCGGAGCTGACGGCCGAGGTTCGGATGCTCAGGCGATCGGCCGGCGTCCGCCCGTGAGGCGTGGCAGGCCGGCCAGATCGGCGCGGGTCTCGATCGCCTCGAAGCCCGCTGCCGCCAGCAGCGCGGCCACGGCCACGGCCTGGTCATGGCCATGTTCCAGCAGCAGCCAGCCGCCGGGCGCCAAGTGCGCGGGCGCGCTGGCGACGATGGCGCGCAGCGCCTGCAACCCATCCTCACCGGCCACGAGCGCCCGCGCCGGTTCGTGGCGCAGCGCCGGCAGATGCGGATCGCCCGCCTTGACATAGGGCGGGTTGGATACGGCGATGCCGAACGTCTGCCCGGCGAACGGTTGCCACCAATCGCCCGCGTGCCACGTCACGGCCAAGTGCAGCCGCTCGCCGTTGCCGCGCGCCACTGCGAGCGCTGCATCGCTGCGATCGACGGCATGCACGTCGAAGTCCGCGGGTGCCCGATGCCCGAAGGCCAGCGCGATCGCGCCACTGCCAGTGCCCAGGTCGACCAGCCGCCGCAGCGCGCCCGCGGCGCCAGGTCGAGCGCCCACTCGGCCAGGCGCCTCGGTCTCCGGCCGCGGCACCAGCACGTCGGCATTCACCTGCAACGTCAGGCCGCAGGGCGCACTGGCCGACGACGTAGGCCAGCAGTTCGCCGCCGGCACGGCGCCGCGAGGTCGCTCTGCAGGCCGCGCCAGCAACGCCGGTTCGATCGCTTCGTCATCATGTGCCAGCAGCCAGCTTCGCGGCCGGCCGAGTGGTGCGCCAGCAGCGACTGCGCGATCAGCCGCGCCACGCCACGGCGCTGCGCGCGCGCCCTTGCGCAGGCCAGGTGCTGATGTCCACGTCGCGCGCTCGCCGCGTCGGGGTCTGAAGCCGTCAGCGCCCGCCCGCTTCGAGCTGCTCCAGCTGCTCGGCCGCGCGCGCCGCCTTCAGCGCCGCGATGACGTCGCCGAGGTCGCCGTCCATGATCTGCCCGAGCTTGTACAGCGTCAGGTTGATGCGGTGGTCGGTGAGCCGCCCTTGCGGGAAGTTGTAGGTGCGGATGCGGTCGCTGCGGTCGCCGCTGCCCACGAGGCTCTTGCGCGTGGCCGCTTCTTTCGCGGCGCGCTCGCTGCGCTCCTTGTCGCGGATGCGCGCCACCAGTACCGCCATCGCCTTGGCCTTGTTGCGGTGCTGGCTGCGGTCGTCCTGGCACTCGGCGACGAGGCCGGTGGGCAGGTGCGTGATGCGGATGGCGCTGTCGGTCTTGTTGACGTGCTGGCCGCCGGCGCCGCTGGCGCGGAAGGTGTCGATGCGCAGCTCGGCCGGGTTGAGCTGCACTTCCTCGGCCTCGTCGGGCTCGGGCAGCACGGCCACCGTGCAGGCGCTGGTGTGGATGCGCCCCTGGCTCTCGGTGGCCGGCACGCGCTGCACGCGGTGGCCGCCGGACTCGAAGCGCAGCGTGCCGTAGAGCGCCGTCGCCCTCGATGCGCAGCACGAGTTCCTTGTAGCCGCCGAGCTCGGCCGCGCTCTCGCTGAGCACTTCGGTGCGCAGGCCGGCGCGCTCGCAGAAGCGCAGGTACATGCGCGCCAGGTCGCCGGCGAAGAGCGCCGACTCGTCGCCGCCGGTACCGGCGCGGATCTCGAGGAAGGCATTGCGCTCGTCGTCCGGATCCTTGGGCAGCAGCGCCGCCTGCAAGTTCGGCTTGCAGGCGTTCGAGGTCGGCCGCGGCGGCTTCGATCTCCTCGCCGGCCATCGCCGCCATCTCGGCGTCCTCGCTGGCGGCGAGGTCGTGCGCGGCGAGGTCGCGCTCGCGCTGCTGGTAACGGCGCCAGCGCTCGACGACGCCGTGCACTTCGGCCTGCTCGCGCGACAGCGTGCGCCAGCGCTTCATGTCGGCGGCCACCGCCGGGTCGGCCAGCGTCGCGTCGAGTTCGGCCAGGCGCAGCCCCAGGCGGTCGAAGCGCTCGCGCAGCCCGGCGCTCAGCGGGCCCGCGGTCGTCGAGCCGCTCATCGCGGCGCCGATCCGTTGTTGCCGCTGCCGCCGCCGGACCCGCGCCCGGGGTTCGAGCTGCCGCGCAGAAAGAGGCGCGAGACGGTGTCGGCCAGCCGCTCGCGTTCGGCACCCTCGGCGCCGTGCAGTTCGGCGAGCGTGCCGTGCAGCATCTTGCCGGTGAGGCCGCGCGCCAGTGCCTGCATCACCTGCTCGACCGGCTCTCCGCGAGCGAGCAACTTGCGCGCGCGCGCGAGCTCGGCGGCGCCCCAGTCGTCGGCCTGCCGGTTCAGCGCCTGGATCAGCGGCACCGCAGCGCGCTGGTCGAGCCAGTGCGCGAAGCTCTGCACGCCGGCGTCGATGATCGCCTCGGCCTGCTGCACGGCCGCCTGGCGCTTCTCGCCGGCGGTCTGCACGCGCTCGGAGAGGTCGTCGACGGTGTAGAGGTAGACGTCGGCCAGCTGCGCCACTTCGGGCTCGATGTCGCGCGGCACCGCGAGGTCGACCATGAAGATCGGCCGCCGCCGGCGCGCCTTCAGCGCCCGTTCCACCGCACCCAGGCCGATGATCGGCAGCGTGCTCGCCGTGCACGAGATGACGGCGTCGAACTCGTGCAGCCGCGCCGGCAGGTCAGCCAGGCGCAGCGCCTGCGCGCCGAAGCGCGCCGCGAGCTTCTCGCCGCGTTCGAGCGTGCGGTTGGCCAGCGCCATCGCGCGCGGCTGCCTGGCCGCGAAGTGCGTGGCGACGAGCTCGATCATCTCGCCGGCGCCGACGAACAGCACCTGCATCTGGCGCAGGTCCTCGAACAGCTCGCCGGCCAGCCGCACCGCGGCGGCGGCCATGCTGATTGAATGCGCGCCGATCTCCGTGGACGTGCGCACTTCCTTGGCCACCGAGAAGCTGCGCTGGAAAAGCTGGTGCAGCGTCGTGCCGAGCGTGCCGGCTTCGTCGGCCAGGCGCACCGCCTGCTTCATCTGGCCGAGGATCTGCGGCTCGCCGAGCACCATCGAATCGAGGCCGCTGGCGACGCGGAAGGCGTGCCGCGCGGCATCGCGGTCGCGCATCAGATAGCCGTGCTGCTGCAACTGCTCGGCGCTGACGCGGCCCTGCTCGGCCAGCCAGTCGAGCGCCGGCTCGAGCACCGGTGGCGCCGCCGCCGCGCCGACAGCGAGGTACAGCTCGGTGCGGTTGCAGGTGGAGACGATGGCCGCTTCGGGCGCGGCGCGCTCCAGCCGCTGGTTCAGGCCGCGCAGCGCCGGCGCGAGTTGCTCAGGGGCGAACGCCATGCGGCCGCGCAGGTCCAGCGGCGCGGTCTGGTGGTTGAGGCCGAAGGCGATGACGCTCACTGCTCGATGGTAGATTTCGGGTCTGCCGACTCCGCTTGACGCGGCGCATGGAACCGATCGCCCTCGCCAATCACCTTGCCAACCTGTTCGTGCCTGCGCTGGCCCTCGCCGCCGTGGCGGCCGCACTCGCGAAGCTCTTGTGGCGCCACGAACTTGCGGCGCAGGGATGGTGGCGGCTGGCGCTGCCCGCGGCGGGGATCAATGGGGTGGTCACGCTCGCCGGCCTCGTGTGGACCGGCGCCGACGGCCGCATGGCCACCTACGCTGCGATGGTGCTGGCGAGCGCGGCTACGCTGTGGTGGCGGGGGTTCGGTCCGGGGCGGCGCTGAGGGCGGGCTCGGCCAGCACCGGCACGCCGCGCAGCGAGTGCGGCAGCGCCTCGGTGATCGTCACGTCGAGCATCTGCCCTACCAGGCGCGCGCCGTTCGGGCCGCCGTCGAAGTTGACGATGCGGTTGCACTCGGTGCGCCCCATCAGCTCGCGCTCGCTCTTCTTCGAACGCCCCTCGACCAGGATGCGCTGCACGGTGCCGACGCGGCTTTCGCTGATGCGCCGCACGTTGCGTTCGAGCAGCGCCTGCAGCGCCTGCAGCCGCTCCAGCTTCAGCGCCTGCGGCGTCTCGTCATGCAGCGAAGCGGCCGGCGTACCCGGGCGGCGGCTGAAGACGAAGCTGAACGAGCTGTCGTAGCCGACTTCTTCCACCAGCCGCAGCAGGCGCTGGAAGTCGTCTTCGGTCTCGCCGGGGAAGCCGACGATGAAGTCGCTCGACAGCGCGATCTGCGGCCGCACCGCGCGCAGGCGGCGCACGAGGCTCTTGTATTCCATCGCCGTGTAGCCGCGCTTCATCGCCATCAGGATGCGGTCGCTTCCGTGCTGCACCGGCAGGTGCAGGTGGCTCACGAGCTGCGGCAGCTTCGCGTAGGCCTCGACCAGGCGCGGCGTGAACTCGTTCGGGTGGCTCGTCGTGTAGCGCAGCCGCTCGATGCCGGGAATGGCGGCGACGCATTCGAGCAGCAGCGCGAAGTCGGCGACCTCGCCGCCGTCGGCCGTCATCGCGCCGCGGTAGGCGTTGACGTTCTGGCCAAGCAGCGTCACTTCCTTGACGCCCTGGCTGGCGAGCCCGGCGACCTCGGCGAGCACGTCGTCGAAGCGGCGGCTCACCTCCTCGCCGCGCGTGTACGGCACGACGCAGTAGGAGCAGTACTTCGAGCAGCCTTCCATGATCGAGACGAAGGCGCTGGCACCCTGCACGCGCGCCGGCGGCAGGTGGTCGAACTTCTCGATCTCGGGGAAGGTGATGTCCACCTGCGGCCGCCGCTCGCTGCGGCGGGCCTCGATCATCTGCGGCAGCCGGTGCAGCGTCTGCGGGCCGAACACGAGGTCGACGTAGGGCGCGCGCTCGATGATCGCCTCGCCTTCCTGGCTGGCGACGCAGCCGCCGACGCCGATCAGCACGCCCTTCTTCTTCAGGTGCTTGACGCGGCCGAGGTCGCTGAACACCTTTTCCTGCGCCTTCTCGCGCACCGAGCAGGTGTTGAAGAGGATGAGATCAGCCTCGTCGACGTTGTTCGTCGCCTCGTAACCCTCGGCGGCGCGCAGCACGTCGGCCATCTTGTCCGAGTCGTACTCGTTCATCTGGCACCCGAAGGTGCGGATGAAGACCTTCTTCATGGCAATGCAGCGGAGCCGGCGCGAAGGATCAGGGCCGCGTCCAGGTCTGGCCGACGGGGTCGAAGGTCCAGGCGGCCGCCTGCTCGCGCGTCTCGGGCCACGGCTGGCGGGCGCGCTCGGCGGCGGTGAGGATCCACACCTCGCCGAGCTGGCCTTCGCGGTCGAACGTGTAGTGCACGACGAGACGCTGGTTCGTCGCCAGCGCGCCGCTGACGAGCATCAGGTTGTTCTCGCCGCGAATGCGGGCGCCCGGCGCCAGGCGCGCGGGCTTGCCGTTGAGCAGCAGTTCGGGCGGCTGTGCGACGACGATCTCGCCACGCAGCGCGCTGGCCGGGAAGCTGCGCGGCGCCTGTGCCGCAGCGCCCAGCGAAGCCAACGCTGCCGCGACAGCGACGAGCGCCGCGGCGGCCGCGCGACGAGAAAGCGTGCGCGTGGCCGCGCGAGTGTCCGCACGAGACGCAGCGAGGGTGAGAGACGCACAGCGGGGCATGGTGTGGATCCAGTGGCTGTGACAGGCGAGACGGGACCGGGCCAACGAAAAGGCCCGGGCTTGTGCCCGGGCCGCGATGTCTTCGATCTCGAACGAATCCTGGTGGCGCTTCAGGGACTTGAACCCCGGACCTGCGGATTATGATTCCGTCGCTCTAACCAACTGAGCTAAAGCGCCAAGAGCGCGAGATTATATCGGCCTCGCTTCGGCCAGCCGGCCGTGCAGCGGGGCGCGAAACGCCCATCGAGCCTGCGGGCCGCGGGCCACGAAACGATGTTCAGCTTCTTCCGCAAGAAGGCGCCTGCGTCGCCGCCCTCGTCGCCGGCCGCCGCTGTGGCCACCGCCGCTGCGCCAACCACTCCCGCTGCTCCCGCCGCATCGAACGCGACGCCCGCCGCGCCTGTTGCGGCCGCGGCGCCGAGCGCAGCCGCGCCGGCATCCGACGCACGCTGGTTCGCGCGTCTGCGCGAAGGGCTGCGCAACACCGGCGGCAGCATCGCCGCGGTCTTCACCGGCACGCGCATCGACGCGGCGCTGTACGAAGAACTCGAAGCGGCTTTGCTGATGGCCGACGCCGGCAGCGCGGCGACGCAGGCGCTGCTCGACGAACTGAAGCGCCGCGTCAAGGACACCAAGGCCACGGACCCCACGGCGGTGAAGGCGCTCTTGGCCGACGTGCTGGCCGATGAACTCAGGCCGCTGGAGAAGCCGCTCGTCGTCGGCGAGCAGCAGCCCACCGTGATCATGGTCGTCGGCGTCAACGGTGCCGGCAAGACCACCAGCATCGGCAAGCTCACGCGCCATCTGGCCGAGGGCGGCTGCAAGGTGCTGCTGGCCGCCGCCGACACCTTCCGCGCCGCGGCGCGCGAGCAGCTTGCGGTATGGGCCACGCGTGCCGGCACTCCTGCGGCCGAAGGCGGCGGGCAGGTTCAGATCGTCAGCCAGGAAGGCGCCGACCCCGCCGCCGTGACCTTCGACGCGGTGTCCGCCGGCCGTGCCCGCGCTGCGATGTCGTCATCGCCGACACCGCCGGCCGCCTGCCGACGCAGGCGCACCTGATGGAAGAGCTGAAGAAGATCCAGCGCGTCATCGGCCGCGCGCTGGAGGGCGCACCGCACGAGGTGCTGCTGGTGGTGGACGGCAACACCGGGCAGAACGCGCTGGCGCAGGTGAAGGCCTTCGATGCCGCGCTCGGCCTTACCGGGCTCGTCGTCACCAAGCTCGACGGAACGGCCAAGGGCGGCGTGCTCGCCGCCATCGCGCGCTGGGGCGCCGAGCGCAACGGCAAGGGCGGGAGCCAGGGCGGCCGGCCGGTGCCGGTCTACTTCATTGGCGTCGGCGAGAAGCTGGAAGACCTGCGGCCGTTCAACGCCGGCGAGTTCGCGCAGGCGCTACTGCGCTGAAGCGGCGCGGCGCGCGGTCAGCGCTTGACCGGCAGCGCCTCAAGGTCGTCGAAGTAGTCGGAGGACACCGGCTCGGCGCTTTCGTGCTCGTGCACGCGCGGGCCGTAGACGGTAGCGGCGAAGCCGCGGTCGTCCTCGGGCAGCTCTTCCATCTCGGCCACCGGGATCAGCGGCATCGGGCGCGAACTCGTGCCCTTGGCCGAGGCGCCGCCCGGCCGCAGCAACGGCAGCAGCATCGAGCGCGCATCGGCGACGTCGGGCATGGCGCCTTCGCGCCATGTCATCACCTGCACGCCGGCCTGGCGCAGCACGCGCGACATGCGCTCGTGGCGGCGCTTGGCGCGTTCGCTTTCAGTCGCGCTGCGAACGTCGATGACGGCGATCACGCGCGAGCCCGAGTCGCACAGCAGCAGGTCGGCGCTGAGCGAGCCCACGCGCTGCAGCCACTCGGTGTAGCTGCGCCGCAGCGGCACGCGCACGAAGCGCGACAGCGGCACCTGCGCCAGCACCAGGTGTTGCGGGAAGGCGCGCCGCAGCACGTCGTAGCCCTGCCGCTCGTCGATGGTGAGGATCCGTCCCGCCTCGGGCGGCCAGCCGGCCAGCGTGTCGACGTTGTCGCGCGCATCGTCGGGCCGTGCGCTGCGCTGCCAGCGGCGCATGGCCCACAGCAGCAGCGCCGCCAGCAGTGCGGCCGGGACGGCGAAGGTGGCAAGTGAGGGAAGGCTTTCCATGCGTCGGGATCGGCGAACGGGTCGGGAGTGTCGGGTGCTGGCGCGGAAATGAGAAGGGGCCCGTGGAGGGGGTGCGGGGGGAGGCGGGAAGCCGGGACGGACGGACCGGGCCCGCGCCCTGACGCGGGGCGCCGCAGCGGCCGGTCCATTCCGTACGATCGGCAACACTCGGCGACCGGACCAGCCCACAAGTCACAAGAAACGTATCCGGAAGTGTCCGCGGCAGGCCGCGCCTCCTTCGCTTGTCCGACGGGCGGGCCGCCGCGACGCGGCGAAGACGCCTGCCGCGGCAAAGCCCTCGTCTCAGCGCGGCGGCAATCCAGGCAGGCCGCCCATGCCGCCGCCCATGCGGCGCATCATCTTCATCAGGCCGCCGCCCTTCATCTTCTTCATCATCCCCTGCATCTGCTCGAACTGGTTGAGCAGGCGGTTCACTTCCTGCACGTGCACGCCGGCACCGGCGGCGATGCGGCGCTTGCGCGTGGCCTTGATGAGCTCGGGCTTGCGCCGCTCCAGCGGTGTCATCGAGTTGATGATGCCTTCCATGCGCCGCACGTCGCGCTCGGCGCGGCCCATGTCGGCGCCGGCGGCCTTCTCGGCCAGCGCGCTGGGCAGCTTGTCGACGAGCCCGGCCAGGCCGCCCATCTTCTTCATCTGCGAGATCTGGGCCAGGAAGTCGTTGAGGTCGAAGCCCGAGCCGCTCTTCACCTTCTCGGCGAGCTTCTTTGCTTCGTCGAGGTCGACGCCCTTGTGCACTTCCTCGACCAGCGCGACGATGTCGCCCATGCCGAGCACGCGCCCGGCGTGCCGCTCGGCGTCGAAAACCTCCAGGCCGTCGATCTTCTCGCTCGTGCCGGCGAACTTGATCGGCGCGCCCGTCACCTGCCGCACCGACAGCGCCGCGCCGCCGCGCGAGTCGCCGTCGAGCTTGGTGAGGACGATGCCGGTGAGCGGCAGCGCTTCCTTGAACGCCTTGGCGACGTTCACCGCGTCCTGGCCCTGCATCGCATCGACGACGAAGAGCGTCTCCACCGGCTTCACCGCCGCGTGCAGCTCGCGGATCTCGGCCATCAGCGCCTCGTCGATGGCCAGGCGGCCGGCGGTATCGACGATCAGCACGTCGAAGAAGTGGCGCTTCGCGTGGTCCAGCGCCGCCAGCGCGATCTCGCGCGGCTTCTGCTCGGGCGTCGAGGCGAACCACTCGGCACCGGCCTGCTTCGTCACCGTCTTCAGCTGCTCGATGGCGGCCGGCCGGTAGACGTCGGCCGACACCGTGAGCACCTTCTTCTTGCGCCGGTTGATCAGGTGCCGCGCCAGCTTCGCTGTGGTGGTGGTCTTGCCCGAGCCCTGCAGGCCGGCCATCAGCAGCACCGCCGGCGGCTGCGTCGCGAGGTCGATGTCGGCCGGCGGCTTCAGCGCGCCGTTCGCATCGAGTTCGCCCATCGTCGCCGCGAGCTCCTTGTGCACGATGCCCACCAGCGCCTGGCCGGGGTTGAGCGAACCCACGACCTGCTGGCCGAGTGCCTTCTCCTTGACGCGGGCGATGAAGTCGCGCACGACCGGCAGTGCGACGTCGGCTTCGAGCAGCGCCAGGCGCACCTCGCGCAGCATGTCGGCGACATTGCTCTCGGTGATGCGGGCCTGGCCGCGCATCGTCTTGACCAGGCGCGACAGTCGTTCGGAAAGGGTGGAGGCCATGGGTAAACTCGTGCAGTGATTTTATCGAGCGCGTCGGCCCCACTCGCCCAGGGCGGCGGCCTGCTGCTGGCCGCGGTGACGCTGTTCCTCTACGCGCTGGCGGCGTTGCCGGCGCTGCTCGAGGGCGCCACGTGGCGGCGCCTCGGTGCGGCGGCGCTCGTCGGCGCTTTCGTGCTGCACCTGCTGCTGTTGATCATCGACATCGGTGGTTTCGGGCCCGGGGGTACGGTGCACGGCATGCGCTGGGGCTTCGGGCCGGTGTTGTCGATGACGGTGTGGCTGATGATCGCCGTGCACACGGTGGAAAGCCGCTTCCTGCCGCTGCCCACGGTGCGGCTGGCGCTGGCGCTGGCGGGCATCGTCGGCGTCATCGCGGCGGTGCTATTCCCGGGCGACGCGCGGCATGGCGGCTCGCCGCTGGCGCCGCTGCACTTCGCGCTCGGCGTCGGCTCCTACGGGCTCTTTGCCGCCGCGGTGCTGCACGCGAGCCTGCTCGACCGCGCCGAGCGGCGCCTGCGCGCCGGCGCCGCCGCGCCGGCCGCGGCGCGCAAGAACGGCGCCGTGCCGGCCGGCATGCCGCTGCTCCAACTGGAGCGGCTGACGTTCCGCTTCGTCGAGGCCGGCTTCGTCGTCCTCACGCTGACGCTGCTGCTGGGCGTGTTCAGCGCCGCGCAATGGCGCTGGGACCACAAGTCGGTGTTCTCGCTGCTCGCCTGGGGCGTGTTCGCCGCGCTGCTGCTCGGCCGCCACTTGCGCGGCTGGCGCGGCCGGCAGGCGACGCGCTGGCTGTACGTGGGCGCGGCGCTGCTGCTGCTGGCCTACGTCGGCTCGCGCTTCGTGCTCGAGGTGCTGCTCGGCCGGCCCGCGGCCTGATGCCCGGCGCTCACGCCGCCGTCTTCACTCATGCTCTTCATGCGCACCACCCGAGGACCCGCATGGCCCGATTCCTGATCCTGATCGCCATCGTCGCCGGAGTGGCGCTGTGGCTGCTGAAGGGGCGCAAGCGCGTCGAGCCGCCGCGCAATCCAGGCGCCGCGAACACGAAAGCGGGCCGCGAGCCGGCGCCACCGCGATGGTCGCCTGTGCGCATTGCGGCGTGCACCTGCCGCGGCCCGACGCGAGCTACGACGCCGAAGGCCTGCCGTACTGCGGTGAACCGCATCGCGTGGCCGGACCGCGCCGCTCTTGAACGCCGACCGTCACCTTGCCGCAGCCGCACGGCGTGGCTTCGTGCCGATGCGATGAACGGATGAACGGCCATGAGCGCGCCATGAACGGGCGATGAAACCGCGATGAATGCGCCGGGCGGCGAGCGCCGCCGAACCGATCGCCGTGGCAACGAGCGCCGTCGTGCCAGCGGCCGCCGGCGCGACGACACGCTGTTCGCCGGCACGCTCGGCAGCGACCACCCGAGCGAATCGTTCTTCGACCCCGGCTGGCTGGCCGCTGGCGAACTGCCGCCCGACAGCCGCCTGCTGCTGCGCCAGGTGCGCCGCATCGCCGTGGCGCAGGACACGGCGCTCGTGCGCGTCTTCCGCACCTATGTGGCGGCGCGCGCCGTCATCGGCGTCGGGCTCGTCGTGGCGCAAGGCGCATCGAGCCTGCTCGGCCTGCGCCAGGCGGAGCTGTTCGCGCTGGTGAGCGTCGCCTACGCAGTGCAGGCGATCACGCTGTGGCTGCTGCCGCGCTTCCGGCCGCTGGCCGAGCCGAAGCCGCTGGCTGCCCAGCGGCGACGGCAGTGGCTGGCGACGATCGGCGTCGACGTGCTCGCCTTCACCAGCCTGCACGTGCTCGAGGTGGGATCGAGCTTCAACTACGCTGCGCTGCTGGTGCTGCCGGTGCTGATGGCCGGCGTCCTCACGTCGCGCTTGCTGGCGCTGGGCACGGCGGCGGCCGTCGCACTGGCGCTGCTCGTGGTGGCTTGGCGCACCTCGACGATGGACGCCCTGCTGCCGGGGCTGATGCTGCAATCGGGGCTGGCGGGGCTCGGCCTCTTCGCCATCACGGTGCTCGCCGGCGAACTCGCCGGCCGCCTGGCGCGCGAAGAGCTGGCCGCGCGCGGCAGCCTCGAACTGGCGCGCCAGCAGGCGCAGCTCAACCGCCTGGTGATCGAGGAGATGGCCGACGGCGTGCTCGTCGTCGACCGCAGCCTGCGCGTGCGCGCTGCCAACCCGGCGGCGCGCGCTTGCTCGTGAGCCAGGGGCTGGCGCCGCCGGCGCCGTTCGGGTTGGCCGAACGCGCAGCATGGCGGACGCTGCACGACGAGGTCGAGCGCGTTTTCGGCGGCGGCGACGCGGCATCGGTGAGTGCGAGTGGCGTGGTGCGCATGGCGCGCGACCCCGCCGCCGCCTGGCCCGAAGCCGGCCGCGACCTGACGCTGCGCTTCGACGACGGCCTGGCGCGCACGTGCGCGTGCGCGTGCGCTTCATGCGCAGCGGCGCCCGCGAAGGCGAGGAGGGCAGCAGCGGCAGCAGCGGCGCCGGCCTTGGTGGCGTCACCGGCGCCGACCTGCCCGACGAGCCCTTCGTCGTGCTGCTGCTCGAGGACGTGCGCACCGCGCAGGCACGGCTGCGCCAGGAGAAGCTGGCCGCGATGGGCCGCGTCTCGGCCGGCATCGCGCACGAGATCCGCAACCCGCTGGCGGCCATCGCGCAGGCCAACGCGCTGCTGCAGGAGGACGAACTCGCGCCGGCGCAGCAGCGGCTGGCGCGCATCGTCGCCGACAACGTGGCGCGGCTGGACCGGCTGGTGGACGACGTGCTCGAGGTGGCGCCGAACGCGGCGCCGGTGGCCAGCGTCATCGACGCCCGCGCCACGGTCGCCGCCGCGGCCGGCGAATGGGCCGCCGCCGTGCAGTGGCCGCTGGCCGCCGAGAGCCCGCTGCGCGTGGAGATCGCCGACACGCCGCTGGGCGTCGTCTTCGACGCCGAGCACCTGCGCCGCGTCCTCGTCAACCTGCTCGACAACGCGCAGCGCCACGCGAGCGCCGCCACCGGCGCGGTGCTCGTGCGGCTGGCCGCGCTCGACAAGGCCACGGTGGGCTTGAGCGTGCTCTCCGACGGCCCGGTGATCGCGCCCGAGGTCGAGCGCTTCCTCTTCGAGCCGTTCTACTCGACGCGCAGCCGCGGCTCCGGGCTCGGCCTGTATATTTGCCGCGAGCTGTGCGAGCGCTATGGCGCGAGCATCGAGTACCGGCAGCGCGCGGCCAGCGAACGCGCCCGCAACGAGTTCGTGGTGACGATGCGCCGTGCCGAACTGACCGAGGCGGCGACCGTGCTGCCGCTGGACACCTGATCGATTCCTGATTGATCGCTGATCGATCCCTGATCTGCCTGCGTGCCCTTCGACCCGCCCCGCGTGACCGCCAGCGAAGCCGCCTTGCCCAGCCGAACCCCGAGCCCCGCCGCCGCTGCGGCACCGCCTGCCGCGGGCGCGGCCGCCGGCAGCGGCCCGCTGCGGCTGCTGGTCGTCGACGACGAACCGGACCTGCGCACGCTGTACGAACTGACGCTGCTGCGCGAAGGCTACGACGTCGAGTGCGCCGGCAGCATCGAGGAAGCGTGGGCGATGCTCGCCGAGCGGCCGTTCCACCTCGTCATCACCGACATGCGGCTGCCCGACGGCAGCGGCCTCGATCTGCTGCTGCGCATGGAAGCGGCCGGCCGCGGCGAGAAGGCGATGGTGATCACCGCCTACGCGTCGCCCGAGAACGCGGTGGAGGCGCTGAAGGCCGGCGCCTACGACTACCTCACCAAGCCGGTCGACCTGCGCCAGTTCCGCGCCGTCGTCGCCGCGGCGCTCGGCCGCACGCCGAGCCCGCCGCGCGAGCGCGGCGGCAGCGAAGGGCGCCCGGCTGCCGCCGGCGGCCGCGCCGCGCCGGGCAGCGCGCTGGCGCGGCTGGCCGGCGAATCGCTGGCGATGCAGCAGGTGCGCTCGCTCGTCGAGAAGGTGGCGCGCAGCATGGCGCCGGTGCTCGTGGCCGGCGAGTCCGGCACCGGCAAGGAACTCGTCGCGCGCGCCATCCACGAGACCTCGCCGCGCGGCGGCGGGCCTTTCGTCGCCGTCAACTGCGGCGCCATTCCCGAGGCTTTGCTCGAAGCCGAGTTCTTCGGCTTTCGCAAGGGCGCCTTCACCGGCGCGCACGAAGACCGCGAAGGCTTCTTCCAGATGGCGCAGGGCGGCACGCTCTTCCTCGACGAGATCGGCGACCTGCCGCTGGCGATGCAAAGCAAGATGCTGCGCGTGATCCAGGAGCGCGCCGTGCGCCAGCTCGGCGCCGCGGCCGAGGCGGCGGTGAACGTGCGCATCGTCAGCGCCACGCACAAGGACCTCGGCGCCGAGGTGCAGGCCGGGCGCTTCCGCCAGGACCTGTACTACCGGCTCAACGTCATCCGCATCGCCGTGCCGCCGCTGCGCGAGCGCATCGCCGACCTGCCGGCGATCTGTAGCGCGGTGCTGGCGCGCATCGCCCGCGACGCCGGCGTGAGCCCGGTGCCCAACCTCGCGCCCGACGCCTTGCAGCACCTGCTGCGCCACCCGTTCCCGGGCAACGTGCGCGAGCTGGAGAACCTGCTGCACCGGGCGCTGGCGTTGTCCACGGGGCCTTCGATCACGCGTGCCGACCTCGGGCTCGTCGATGCCGACGGCGAAGCCACCGCCGATGAGACGAGCAGCGTTTTCATGCGCATCGCCGAGGCGAGCGTCGCCGAGCCGCCTTCGCCAGCGCCTTCACCGGCGCCGTTGCCGGCCGACCTCGCGGCCTACCTCGACGGCGTCGAGCGCGACATCCTCGAACGTGCGCTGGCGGCGCACCGCTACAACCGCACGGCCGCCGGCGCCAGCCTCGGCTTGTCGCTGCGGCAGATGCGCTACCGCATGGCGCGCCTGGGCGTGATGGCGCCCGAAGCCGGCGGCGAACGCGGTGAGCGGGCCGAACGCGGCGAGCGCGCAGAGCGCGGCGACCGCACCGAGGGCGGTCCGCCGGCCTGAGCGGGTCGCTTCGCTCCGGGCAGCGCGCCTCGCCTGCGGATCCTCGGCCCATGCGACGCTGGCACGAAGGCTGGTGGCCCGGCGCGAGGCGCATCGATTCGCCGAACGAAGGGCCGCGGCCGCGCGGCGAACGCGTCACGCTCGTCGTGCTGCATTCGATCAGCCTGCCGCCGGGCCGCTACGGCGGCGACGCGGTGCAGCGCCTGTTCACCAACCGGCTCGACCCGGCGGCGCACGAATCGTTCGCGGCGCTGGCGGGCCTGCGCGTCTCGGCCCACTTCTTCGTTCGCCGCGACGGCCGCGTCGAGCAGTACGTGTCGTGCGACCGGCGCGCCTGGCACGCCGGCGCTTCGCGTTGGCGCGGGCGCGACGACTGCAACGACTGGTCGATCGGCATCGAGCTGGAGGGGCTCGAAGGCCGGCGCTTCGCTGCCGCGCAGTACGCGACGCTGGCGCGTCTGTTGCGCGCGCTGGCGCTGCGCTATCCGCTCGAGGAAGTGACCGGCCACGAGCACGTGGCTGCGGGCCGCAAGCACGACCCGGGACCGGGCTTCGACTGGGCACGACTGGCGGTGGTGCTGCGCAGGCGCCGGCCGCTGCTGGTGCCGGAAGTGACCGAAGTGCCCGAGGTTCCCTCGCACCGCGCTTGAAGCGCGCTCGGTGCGCGCACCGCAAGCGACGCGCCGGCACGGCCCGCCATCGGTGAAAGTCCTGAGGCGTGGCGATCACCGCGTAACGCTACCGCTAGTGCCTTGTGAGGCCCCGGCACACCATATATAGTGCCCCTGGGGTGCCGCAAGTGATGTCGAAGTGCATGACGCCGGCGCCGCGAGGACATGGGGCCCGCGGTGTCCGGACCGGCCGACAGAGTGTCCATGCCCAGCGCAAAGGATGCCCGGCCGATCGGTCGCCCGAGCCATACCGAGGCCGCGTCCGAGACGGCCGAGTTGCACGACAGCACGTGCCTTGAAGACGTGCGGGCCCGCCCCCCTTTGCCGGCGGGCCGGCAAGCGGGCCCGGTGGCGGCCCGGTGCGCTCTCGGCGCCCGGGTCCGGCGCAACGGCCCGAAGTCCCTTGCGCCAAACGAATCCCGCCGAGCCCCAACCGCCGCGAATCACACGAGTTCAAGAGAGGAACCTGCATGCAACCTGTTGCCCCCGCCGCCTTTGCCGAAGGACTCACGATGGCCGGATCGACCGGCCTTGCCGGAATGCCCGGCGCAACGCCTTCGTCCTCGGCGTACTCGGGCTACCAGATCATCCGCCGCAACGGTGCCGTGGTCGGGTTCGCGCCGAACAAGATCGCGGTGGCGCTGATGAAGGCCTTCCTCGCCGTGCACGGCACGCAGGGCGCCGCTTCGGCCAGCGTGCGCGAGACGGTGGAGATGCTCACCGAACTCGTGGTGCGCGGCCTGCTGCGCTCGCGCCCCGGCGGCGGCACGTTCCACATCGAGGACGTGCAGGACCAGGTCGAGCTCGGCCTGATGCGCGGCGGCCACCACGAGGTCGCGCGCGCCTACGTGCTGTACCGCGAGCGGCGCGCCCAGGAACGCGCACGCCAGGCCACGCCGCCGGTCACGCGCACACCCGAGCTCTTCGTCACCGACGCCGGCGGCCGCCGGCCGCTGGACATGGCGGCGCTGCGCGCGCTCGTCGAATCGGCTTGCGCCGGCCTTGGTGCCGAGGTCAGCGCCGAGCCGATCCTCGCCGAGACGCGCCGCAACCTCTACGACGGCGTGCCGATCGACGAGGTCTTCAAGGCCGCGATCCTGGCCGCGCGCACGCTGATCGAGAAAGATCCGGCGTACACGCGCGCCACGGCGCGCCTGTTGCTGCACACCATCCGCAAGGAAATCCTCGGCCGCGAGGTCACGCAGCAACAGATGGGCGAGGCCTACGCCGAGTACTTCCCGCGCTTCGTGAAGCAGGGCATCGCCGCCGAGCTGCTCGACGAGAAGCTCGGCCAGTTCGACCTCGCGAAGCTGGGCGCCGCGCTCAAGCCCGAGCGCGACCTGCAGTTCGACTACCTCGGCCTGCAGACGCTGTACGACCGCTACTTCCTGCATGTGGACGAAGTGCGCATCGAGCTGCCGCAGGCGTTCTTCATGCGCGTGGCGATGGGGCTGGCGCTGAACGAGATCGACCGCGAAGCGCGTGCCGTCGAGTTCTACGACGTGCTCTCCAGCTTCGACTTCATGAGCAGCACGCCGACGCTCTTCAACTCCGGCACGCGGCGCAGCCAGCTCTCCAGCTGCTACCTCACGACCGTCGCCGACGACCTCGACGGCATCTACAGGCGCTGAAGGAGAACGCGCTGCTGTCCAAGTTCGCCGGCGGCCTCGGCAACGACTGGACCCGCGTGCGCGCGCTCGGCAGCTACATCAAGGGCACCAACGGCAAGAGCCAGGGCGTGGTGCCGTTCCTGAAGGTGGTGAACGACACCGCGGTGGCCGTCAACCAGGGCGGCAAGCGCAAGGGCGCCGTGTGCTCGTACCTGGAGAGCTGGCACCTCGATATCGAGGAGTTCCTCGAGCTGCGCAAGAACACCGGCGACGACCGGCGGCGCACGCACGACATGAACACGGCCAACTGGATCCCCGATCTGTTCATGAAGCGGGTCATCGAGGGCGGGCAGTGGACGCTGTTCAGCCCGAGCACCTGCCCCGACCTGCACGACAAGTTCGGCCGCGCCTTCGAAGAGGCCTACACCGCGTACGAAGCCAAGGTCGACCGCGGCGAGATCAAGCTCGCGAAGCGCATGCCCGCCAAGGACCTGTGGCGCAAGATGCTCTCGATGCTGTTCGAGACCGGGCATCCGTGGATCACGTTCAAGGACGCCTGCAACGTTCGCAGCCCGCAGCAGCACACGGGCGTCGTGCACAGCTCCAACCTGTGCACCGAGATCACGCTCAACACCAGCGACACCGAGATCGCGGTGTGCAACCTCGGCAGCGTCAACCTGGCCCAGCACCTGAAGGACGGCGGGAACGGGAGGGAGATCGACCAGGACAAGCTGAAGAAGACGGTCGGCACGGCGATGCGCATGCTCGACAACGTCATCGACATCAACTACTACTCGGTGAAGAAGGCGCGCGACAGCAACCTGCGCCACCGCCCGGTGGGCCTGGGGATCATGGGCTTCCAGGACTGCCTGTACCGGCTGCGCCTGCCCTACGCCAGCGCCGAGGCGATGGCGTTCGCCGACCGCTCGATGGAGGCGGTGTGCTACCACGCCTACTGGGCCAGCACCGAGCTGGCGGCCGAGCGCGGGCGCTATTCGAGCTTCCGCGGCAGCCTGTGGGACCGGGGCGTGCTGCCGCTGGACAGCCTCGACCTGCTGGCGGAGGAACGCGGAGGCAGCGCCTCGGGCGCTGCGGGCGGCGGTGCCGCCTACGTCGACGTCGACCGCTCGAGCACGCTCGACTGGGGCGCGCTGCGCCAGCGCATCGCGGCGAACGGCATGCGCAACAGCAACTGCGTCGCCATCGCCCCCACGGCGACCATCAGCAACATCATCGGCGTCGACGCCTCCATCGAGCCGAGCTTCGGCAACCTGTCGGTCAAGAGCAACCTCTCGGGCGAGTTCACCGTCGTCAACGAGTACCTCGTGCGCGACCTGAAGAAGCTGGGCCTGTGGGACGACGTGATGGTGATGGACCTCAAGCACTTCGACGGCTCGCTGCGCGCCATCGACCGCGTGCCCGAGGAGCTGAAGCGCCTGTACGCCACGGCGTTCGAGATCGATGCGAGCTGGCTGGTCGAGGCCGGCGCGCGGCGGCAGAAGTGGATCGACCAGGCGCAGAGCCTGAACATCTACATGGCCGGCGCTTCGGGCAAGAAGCTCGACGAGATCTACAAGCTCGCCTGGCTGCGCGGCCTGAAGACGACCTACTACCTGCGCACGACGAGCGCCACCTACGCCGAGAAGAGCACGGTGGCCCCGGCGCTGAACGCGGTGCCGACGGCGACGGGTGCGGGGAGTGAGGTGCGAGTGGCGCGAGTGGCGCGAGTGTACGGCGAACGGCATCGGTGCCGCGAGCGCTGCCGTCGCGGAAGCGCCCGCGAGCGACATCAAGTTCTGCGCCATCGACAACCCCGATTGCGAGGCATGCCAGTAGTCGCGGCGCGCGCATCGGTGCGTGATCGGATCGTGATCAGCTCATGTGTCGCGCGCGCTTCGCCGAGTCGTCCGCAATGCGCGCGTTGCAATGCGATGACGATGCGATGGCGATGCGATGCCGCAACACCATGAGCCCTTTCATGTCAACTAGTGCTTGGTGTTCTCACACAACACTTGGATAATTCAACGCTGCAGGAAGCACTCACATGCTGGTCTGGGAAGAAGACGCACGCACACCACCTCCCTCCGCGCCCTCCATCACACCGAGGAGCGCGAACGCGTCATCCACCTCTTCTGTTTCTCCTCTCGTTTCGCCCTCTGCATTGACCGCGGCCTCCGCTGCGTCGCTCTCCGCAGCGGCTCCCTTCCGGCCGACGATCGACCAGATGCCGATGCCCGCGCTGCAGTCCGCAGTGCCAGCCGTTGTCCGCTCGAGCGCCGAACCGCATGCACGCGCGTCCGCCGCCGGCGCTTCGCAGCGCCGCGTCAACGTGGCCGACAAGCGCATCATCAACGGTCAGACCGACGTCAACCAGCTCGTCCCCTTCAAGTACAAGTGGGCCTGGGAGAAGTACCTCGCCACCTGCGCCAACCACTGGATGCCGCAGGAAGTCAGCATGTCGCGCGACATCGCGACGTGGAAGGATCCCAACGGCCTGACCGAAGACGAGCGCCGCATCGTCAAGCGCAACCTCGGCTTCTTCGTCACCGCCGATTCGCTGGCCGCCAACAACATCGTGCTGGGCAGCTACCGCCACATCACCGCGCCCGAATGCCGCCAGTTCCTGCTGCGCCAGGCCTTCGAGGAAGCGATCCACACGCACGCCTACCAGTACATCGTCGAGTCGCTGGGTCTGGACGAAGCCGAGATCTTCAACGCCTATCACGAGATCGATTCGATCCGCGACAAGGACGAGTTCCTGCTGCCCTTCATCGAGCAGATCATGGATCCGGCCTTCAAGACCGGTACGCCCGAGAACGACCAGCGCCTGCTGAAGTCGCTGATCGTGTTCGCCTGCCTGATGGAAGGCCTGTTCTTCTACGTCGGCTTCACGCAGATCCTCGCGCTCGGCCGGCAGAACAAGATGACCGGCGCGGCCGAGCAGTACCAGTACATCCTGCGCGACGAGTCGATGCACTGCAACTTCGGCATCGACCTGATCAACCAGATCAAGCTCGAGAATCCGCAGCTGTGGACGCCGGCGTTCAAGGCCGAGATCAAGGCGCTGTTCGAGAAGGCCGTCGAGCTCGAGTACCGCTACGCCGAGGACACCATGCCGCGCGGCGTGCTCGGCATGAACGCTTCGATGTTCAAGGGCTACCTGCGCTACATCGCCAACCGGCGTGCAACGCAGATCGGCCTGGAGGAACTGTTCCCCAACGAGGAGAACCCGTTCCCCTGGATGAGCGAAATGATCGACCTGAAGAAGGAACGCAACTTCTTCGAGACGCGGGTCATCGATTACCAGACCGGCGGCGCGCTGGCGTGGGACTGATCCCGGCCGAGGGACCAGGCACAAGCACTGCACCCATGAACGACGAGCTGCCCAAACGCCCCTCACCGCCGCGCGCCTGCGCGGCGAACGGGCGCCACTGAGAGATCAAGAAGAAATGGCGGACCACGGCTGGCCGAAGAAGAGCAAGACCGCCCCGCGGACCATCCGGCAACAAGGATGGCTGCGGGAGCAGGAGCCGGATCCCGCGACCCATTCTTGCACCGGGGCTGCCAACGTTGGGCGTTGACGCCCACCGAGCGGACCATCGGGCGAGAAGTGAATCTCCGTGCGGCATGCAGCCGTGCGGAGCCTTTTGCAACTTGATCAAGGAGATCGTCATGGCAACTGCGAAAGCTGCGAAGAAGGCGCCCGCCAAGAAGGCTGCCAAGAAGGCCGCGAAGAAGACCACGGCCAAGAAGGCGCCGGCGAAGAAGGCGGCGGCGAAGAAGGCCCCGGCCCGCAAGGCCGCGGCCAAGAGGGCGCCGGCCAAGAAGGCCGCGAAGAAGGCAGCGAAGAAGGCCCCCGCCAAGAAGGCCGCCAAGAAGCGGGCCCCAGCGAAGAAGGCGGCGGCGAAGAAGACGTCGGCCCGTCGGCCGAGTTCCAAGAAGCCGGCCCGCCAAGAAGGCGGCGAAGAAGGCCGCTTCCCTGCGGCCCCTGCTGCCCCTGCCCCTGCGAAGACGACGCTGAATCCGGCCGCTTGGCCGTTCCCGACCGGCAACAAGCCGTAGGACGCTTGAGGGCACGCCTGCGTGCCCGTCCGCAAGTCGAGCCCGGCCCGTGCCGGGCCTCTTTTTGTTCGGTCAGAATCGCAGCGAGAACGGTCGTCCGTTCTCTTGCCGGCAAGGAGGAGCCCATGCAGCAGTCGCCCTACATTGACCGACTCAAGCAAGCAATTGCAGACGCCCGAGACCCTTCGATTCGGGCGATGCTCCGGGCTGAACTGGCGGGGTCGGTTGCGCGGCTCGGCGAGTTCTCAACCGCTGAAGCAGAGATTGCGGATCTGCGCAGCGAATTCGGCGACGGCCGAAGCGGTCGTGTGTCGATCATGATCATGTGTGCCGAAGCGCAGCTGATCTACTACAAAGACCTCGGCGAGCAAGCCCGGGATCGAATGATGCGTGCGCAGTTGTAGCGTTGCTGGCCGAGACGCTGCGCTTACCGCTCACGTCGGCATGGTTGGCCCACATTGCCTTCAACTTGCACCGCCACGAGGAGATGGCGAGGTCCGCGAAGACTTGCCTCGATACCGTATCGAAGACAGATCACGAAGCAGCTGCGCGGCTCGCCCTAACGCTTGGTGATGGCTTCTATGCAGCCGATCAAATTGAAGTTGGGAATCGTTGGTACGCGAAGGTGCATGAGCACGCCAGCAAGCTCGGCGACCACGCGACGATTGCTGCGCTCACATACAACCGGGCTGCAATGGGTACCTTCATGGCCCGCCTGCACGCGGCCGTGGCGCAGGTGGAGGCCACGCGTGCCGCTCGGCTGTCCAGCGAGGTCAGGACAGCAGTCAACTACCAGGCTATCGCCCAACTTACCTCGCTGCCGGCCTTGTTGGACTACGCCTTGGCTTCTAGCCACATCCTTGCTGAGCGGTACGCCGACGCGCTCGCGCCGCTCGAGAAGATGGTCGAAACGATGCCGAGTACGAGTCCTCTGGAGCGCTCGCTCGTCGTCCGGTGCGATCTCGCCCTCTGCTTGGCCATGACTGGACGACGCGATGAGGCGAGGGCCTGCATTGCCGCAGCGCCCATTGAAGCGCTGGCCAAGTGCACACCGGACGATCAAGTAGTCGCCGCTGCGGCGCTGGTTGCTGCCGCGCGAGCTTGCGGCGGCTTCGGAAGCTGCTCAGGCGGAAGCGGTCTGGCCTCGGCCGTTAAGGAACACGAGGAAGGCATCGCGTCGTTGCGCAGGACGCTGGCGCCCTTCAATACCGAAGCTGCTTTCAGCCGGATCTAGAGCCTGTGACCCCTCCCCCCCTCATCGCCCTTCTCATGGGCTCCTCCTCCGACTGGGAAACCCTCCGCCCCGCCGCCGAGATCCTTGCGGACCTGGGCATCGCGCATGAAGCGCGGGTGGTGTCGGCGCATCGCATGCCCGACGACATGTTTCGCTTCGCCGAGGAGGCCGAGGCGCGCGGGCTGAGGGCGATCATTGCCGGGGCCGGCGGCGCGGCGCACCTGCCGGGCATGCTGGCGGCCAAGACGACGGTGCCGGTGCTCGGCGTGCCGGTGCCCAGCCGCCACCTGAGCGGGCTCGATTCGCTGTACTCGATCGTGCAGATGCCCAAGGGCGTGCCGGTGGCCACGTTCGCCATCGGTGTGGCCGGCGCGGCCAACGCCGCGTTGTTCGCCGCGGCGATGCTGGCGCACGATGACGCGGCGCTGCGCCAGCGCCTGCACGAGTTCCGCCGCCGCCAGACCGAAGCGGCGCGTGCCATGTCGCAGGATCTGCCGCCGTCGCAGCCGCAGCCGCAGCAGCCGCAGCAGCCATCGATGCAGCCGCCGGCACCGCGACAAACCGCAGAGCCGCCGGCCTCCTCGCCGCGATGACCGCTCGCGCCGCAACGCGCCCGGCGGCCCTCGGCATGCTGGGCGGCGGACAACTGGGCCGCATGTTCGTGCACGCCGCGCAGCGGCTGGGCCATCGCGTCACGGTGCTCGACCCCGACCCGGCGAGCCCCGCCGCCGCGGCTGCCGACCTGCACCTGTGCGCCGCCTATGACGACGCGGCCGCGCTCGAGCGCCTGGCGCAGCAGTGCGAAGCGGTGAGCACCGAGTTCGAGAACGTTCCGGCCGCGGCACTGCAGCGGCTCGCCGAACTCGGCTGCCGCGTCGCGCCCGCGGCCGACGCGGTGGCCACGTGCCAGCACCGCGCACGCGAGAAGCGGCTCTTCGAACGCGCCGGCGTGCCCTGCGCACCGTGGCTTCTCATCGAGCGCGAAGCCGATCTCGAAGACGCGCGCATCGACGCGCTGCTGCCCGGCATCCTGAAGACCGCGACGCTCGGCTACGACGGCAAGGGCCAGGTGACGGTGCCCACGCGCGCGGCGCTGCGCACGGCCTTCACGTCGGCGTTGAAAGGCGCGCCGTGCGTCCTCGAGAAGCGGCTGTCGCTGGCCGCCGAATTGAGCGTCATCGTCGCCCGTGGAAGCCACGGCAGCCACGGCGGCCGAGGCCGTGGCGCTCAGACGGTGCACCTGCCGCTGCAAGCCAACGTGCACCGTGCCGGCATCCTCGCCGTCACCGAAGTGCCCGCGCCCGGCGTTCCGGCGGCCACGGCCGACGCGGCCTTCGCGCACGCGGCGCGCCTGGCCGAGGCGCTCGGCTATGTCGGCGTGCTCTGCGTCGAGTTCTTCGTGCTCGACGACGGCCGCCTGCTCGCCAACGAGATGGCGCCGCGCCCGCACAACTCGGGCCACTACAGCATCGACGCCTGCGATCTCTCGCAGTTCGACTTGCAGGTGCGCACGCTGCTGGGCCTGCCGCTGCCCGTGCCGCGCCAGCATTCCGCGGCGGTGATGCTGAACCTGCTCGGCGACCTCTGGTTCGCGCCGGATGACGGTGCCGCGCGCGAGCCCGATTGGCCCGCCGTGCTGGCGCTGCCCGGCGTCCACCTGCACCTGTACGGCAAGCGCGAGGCGCGGCCCGGTCGCAAGATGGGCCACCTGACGGTGACCGCGGCCAGTGCCGATGAAGCGCGTCGTATCGCGACCCTTGCGGCCAGCCGCCTCGGCTTGCCGCCGCTGCACGACACGATGCCCGCATCGCCGGCATCGCCGCGCAACGCCGCTGTCGGCGAAGCTGCATCGGGTTCCGCCATCGAAGCGGTAGCTGGCCGTGCCCGCGATGCCGCGGCGCAAGCCGTCGACGAAACCGCCGCAGCGCTTGCCGGCCGGGCCAGCGATGCCGCGACGCAAGCCGTCGAAGAAGCCGCCACCGCGCTTGAACGCGGCGAGCTCGTCGCCATGCCCACCGAGACGGTCTACGGCCTCGCCGCACGCGCCGACGACGACAGCGCCGTCGCGCGCATCTTCGCCGCCAAGGGCCGGCCGGCCGAGCACCCGCTGATCGTGCACGTGGCCGACATCGCCGCGGCCGAGACCTTCGCTGCCGAACTGCCCGCCTCCGCGCGCCGCCTGATGGCAGCGTTCTGGCCCGGCCCGCTGACGATCATCGTGCCGCGCAGGAGCGGCGTTGCCGCGGCGGCCACCGCGGGCCAGCCGACGGTGGGCCTGCGCATGCCTTCGCATCCCCTGGCGCTGGCGCTGCTGCGCGCCGCCGCGGCGCGCGGCGTGCCGGGCGTGGCGGCGCCCAGCGCCAACCGCTTCGGCCATGTCAGCCCGACGACGGCGGCGCACGTGCGCGCCGAGTTCGGCGCGGCGCTGCGCGTGCTCGACGGCGGCGCCTGTCCGATCGGCATCGAATCGGCCATCGTCGACTGCACGCGCGAGCCGCCGGTGCTGCTGCGACCCGGCCAGCTCGGCCGCGACCGCATCGAGGCCGTGCTCGGCGTTCGCCTCGCAGAGCGCGACTCGGCCTCGCCGCGCGCTCCCGGCACGCTCGAAGCCCACTACGCGCCGAAGGCGGCGCTGCGCCTCATCGACAGCGCCGCGCTCGCTGCACGCGTGGCCGCCGTGCCCGGGCCGGCCGACGCAGGCGTGGGCGTATATTCCCGCGTCGTGCCCGGCGCCGGCTGGCTGCACCGACCGATGCCCGCCAACGCCGACGCAGCCGCGCACGAACTGTTCGCCGCACTGCGCTGGTTCGACGAAGCCGGTGCCTCGGCGATCTGGGTCGAGCGGGTGCCCTCGGGCAGTGCGTGGGAAGGCGTGCGCGACCGGCTCGCGCGTGCCGCGGCGGGGGCCACCGGCAAAGCCTGAAGCTTCCCGACTGTGCCCCGACGCGCGAAGCCGCGCGGCTCTGTCCTCCAACCGTTCCTCCTTCGACTCCGATGCTCGTGCCCGCGCTCACCTTCCGCCATGCCCGCCTGCCGCAACGCGTGCGCGCCGCCGTGTCTGCCGCCTCCGCCGCCGCGGTCGCCACGGCGCTGGTGC
>JAXMEZ010000018.1:0-75975 GCA_046348035.1 Rubrivivax sp.
GCAGCGGTCCAGCGCCGCAGCGCCGGCTGGCCACGCGGCCTGGCTACCGTCGTTGCCGCCGCTGCCGTCGTTGCCGACGCTTGCAGCGACCCCGGCAGCCGGCATGGCCGCGCCGGGCGCCGTCTGCATCAGCACGCCTTGCGTCGTGCAGACTTCGGCCCACAGCGCCGAGGACGCCGAAGAAGCCGGCGAACTCGCCGCCAGCGCCCGCGACACCGTCGGCAGCAAAGCCAGAGCCAGCATCGCGATCGACGCGAGCCAGGCACCGGTCTTCAGGCGCGAACGGACCCAGGGCAGCATGGAGGCGGAGTGTAGGAGCCGCGTCGCCGCGCCGCACCCTCCCCTTGCGGGCCGCCGCCGGTCTTTGCACCGCCGTTTGCGTCAGCGCAAGGAAAGGAATGGGTCGAGTGACTAGATTGGCTGCCCGCGTCGCGGCGGCACGACATGTCGTGCGGGCGCAGGGCGCGGTGCATTCCGAAAGCCCAACATGTTCAAGCATCTCCTCGTTCCCGTCGACGGCAGCGAACTCACTGAGCGCGCCATCGTTGCGAGCGTCGAGTTCGCGCAGCAGCTCGGCGCTTCGATCACCGGCTTCATCGCCGAGCCGCTGGCGCCGCTGCCCACGCCGGGCCGCCAAGCCTCGCTGATGCGCCAGGAGGCCGAGGACCACGACGAGATGACCGCGGCGCACGCGAGCGCCGTGCTGGCGCGCTTCGAGGCCGAAGCCAAGCGCGCCGGCGTGCCCTTCGTCGGCCGCCACGCCCAGGTGCCGCGCGTGGACCGCGCCATCATCGCGGCGGCCGAATCGCAAGGCTGCGACATGATCGTCATGGTCACGCGCGGCCGCGGCGCCTTCGGCGAGTTCCTCTTCGGCTCGCAGACGAAGGCGGTGCTCGCCGGCAGCAGCCTGCCGTTGCTGGTGCTGCACTGAAGCGGCGGCGCTCCGCCGCTCGGCGTGCCGGCGCGCACGCCGCGACAATGCCGGCCGCGCCATGACGCCGCCGCGCCCGCACCAACCCCTGCATCAGCCTCTGCCCGCCGCCGTCTGGGTCCTCGGCTTCGTCAGCCTGCTGGCCGACGTCGCCTCGGAGATGGTGCACAGCCTGCTGCCGCTGTTCCTCGTCGGCACGCTCGGCGCCAGCGTGTTCGTCGTCGGCGTCGTCGAAGGCATCGCCGAAGCGACGGCGCTGATCGTCAAGATCTTCTCCGGCGCGTTGAGCGACTGGCTCGGCCGGCGCAAGGGCTTGACGCTGCTGGGCTACGGGCTCGCCGCGCTGACGAAGCCGTTCTTCGCGCTGGCCAGCGGTGTGGGCACCGTCGTCGCCGCGCGCTTCGTCGATCGCGTCGGCAAGGGCATCCGCGGCGCGCCGCGCGACGCGCTGCTCGCCGACCTGGCGCCGCCGGGACAGCGCGGCGCCGCGTTCGGCCTGCGCCAGGCGCTGGACACGGTGGGCGCCGTGCTCGGGCCTTTGCTGGCGACGGGCCTGATGCTCGCCTGGGCCAGCGACATCCGCGCCGTGTTCTGGGTCGCCGTGGTCCCCGGCCTGCTGAGCGTGACGCTGCTGTGGCTGGGCGTGCGCGAGCCGGCGCGTCGCGGTGACAGCGACGGCAACGGCAACGGTGCCGATACGCCCGCCGCGAACCCGCTGCGCCGCGAGGCGCTGGCCCGCCTCTTCGCCGGCGGCAGCAGCGGCGCATTCGCGGCTTCAGGCTTCGGCGCCATCGTCGCCCTCGGCGCCATCTTCACGCTGGCGCGCTTCAGCGAGGCCTTCCTCGTGCTGCGCGCGCAGCAGGTGGGCTTCGCCATCGCCTGGGTGCCGCTGGTGATGGTGGCGATGAACGTCGTCTACGCCGCCAGCGCGTACCCGTTCGGCAAGCTCGCCGACAGCATGAGCCGCAGCACGCTGCTCGCGGCATCGCTGGCGGTGCTGATCGCCGCCGACCTCGTGCTCGCGTTCGCCGCCGGCCCCGCGGTGATGATCGCCGGCGTCGCGCTGTGGGGCGTGCACATGGGCATGTCGCAAGGCGTGCTCGCGGCGATGGTGGCCGACAGCGCGCCGGCCGAGCTGCGCGGCACGGCCTTCGGCGTCTTCAACCTCGTCGCCGGCCTGGCGATGCTCGCCGCCAGCGTCATCGCCGGCTGGCTGTGGGACCGCGCCGGCTCGGCCGCGACGTTCGGCGCCGGCGCTGCCTTCGCAGTGCTGGCACTGGCGTGGCTGGCGCTGCTGGCGAGGCGGCGCCGCACCTCGCGCCGCTGAACGCCGGCTTGATCTGCGTCCAACCCGGCGCATTTCGCGCCTGCCGTAGTTCGAAAGGACTACGCCGCCCGCGCCGTCGCTAGTCCTTTGCCGCCGCGCCGCTGGTCCGTCCGGCGGATAGGCGCGGCGCCCGCGCGCGGCCACAGTGGCGGCAATCACTCAGAGGACAGGACATGGCTTCCGCCGCCACCCCCGCCGCAGCAGCCGCCGCAGTAGCCACTGCGGCCACCCCCGAACGAGACGCCGCCACGCGCCGCAAGGCCTGGTCGGTGCTCATCGTCAGCACCCTCGCCTTCACCGTGTGCTTCATGGTGTGGATGATGTTCGGCGTCATCGGCATCCCGCTGAAGAAGCAGCTCGGCCTCAACGCCACCGAGTTCGGCCTGCTCACCGCGATGCCGGTGCTCACCGGCTCGCTGATCCGCGTGCCGCTCGGGATCTGGACCGACAAGTACGGCGGCCGCATCGTCATGGCGGTGCTGATGGCCGTCACCGTGCCGGCGATCTGGCTCATGGCCTACGCCACCGAGTTCTGGCACTTCCTCGTCATCGGCCTCTTCGTCGGCCTGGCGGGCGGCTCGTTCAGCGTCGGCACGCCGTATGTCGCGCGCTGGTTCCCGAAGAACCAGAAGGGCATGGCGATGGGCGTCTACGGCGCCGGCAACTCGGGCTCGGCGGTGAACAAGTTCGTCGCACCGGTGCTGCTGGTGGCCTTCGGCTGGACGATGGTGCCGCAGGTCTACGCCGCGGTGATGCTCGGCACGCTCGTGCTGTTCTGGTTCTTCAGCCACGACGACCCGGCGCACGTCGTCTCGGCCGACACGCGTTTCGTCGACCAGCTGAAGATGCTCAAGGACCCGCGCGTGCTGAAGTACTGCCAGTACTACAGCATCGTCTTCGGCGGCTACGTGGCGCTGGCGCTGTGGATGGTGCAGTACTACGTCGGCGAGTTCGGCCTCGACATCCGTGTCGCGGCGTTGCTCGCGGCCTGCTTCAGCCTGCCCGGCGGCGTGCTGCGCGCCATCGGCGGCGTGCTCTCCGACCGCTTCGGCGCCCACAAGGTCACCTGGTGGGTGATGTGGGTGAGCTGGATCTGCCTGTTCCTGCTGTCGTACCCGCAGACGCAGTTCACCGTGCTCACCGTCAACGGGCCGAAGACCTTCGCCATCGGCCTCAACGTCGTCTGGTTCACGGTGCTGATGGCCGTGCTCGGCGTCGCCTGGGCGTTCGGCAAGGCGAGCGTCTTCAAGTACATCGGCGACGAGTACCCGCACAACATCGGCACCGTCAGCGGCATCGTCGGCCTGGCCGGCGGCCTCGGCGGCTTCGTGCTGCCGATCCTGTTCGGCGCGCTGATGGACGCGACGGGCATCCGCTCCACCGCCTTCATGCTGATGTACGGCGTGGTCTGGGTGTCGCTGATCTGGATGTACTGGACCGAGGTGCGCCGCACCGAGCTGATGGGCGCGCGTTCGCCCGGCTTCCACCTGGCCGGCTGAGCCCGGCTGAACTCGGCCGCACCCCGGCTGCACGAACCGCTCGACGTTCACCGCTCCGAAGCGAGGGAACCCATGGCCACGCTCACCACCGACCCCGCCGCGCCGCGGCGCGCCGGCAGCGCCGACATCGCCGACTGGCGCCCCGAGGACGACGCCTTCTGGGAAAGCACCGGCAAGCGCATCGCCTACCGCAACCTGTGGATCTCGGTGCCGGCGCTGCTGTGCGGCTTCGCGGTCTGGGGGATGTGGGGAATCATCACCGTGCAGATGCTGAACCTGGGCTTCCCGTTCAGCCAGGCCGAGCTCTTCACGCTGACCGCCATCGCCGGCATCGCCGGCGCGACGATGCGCATCCCGTCGTCGTTCTTCATCCGCCTGGCCGGCGGGCGCAACACCATCTTCCTGACCACCTCGATGCTGCTGGCGCCGGCCATCGGCACCGGCATCGTGCTGCAGCACAAGGACTGGCCGCTGTGGGCCTTCCAGCTGATGGCGCTGTGGTGCGGCGTGGGCGGCGGCAACTTCGCCAGCTCGATGTCCAACATCAGCAGCTTCTTCCCCAAGCGCATGAGCGGCACCGCGCTGGGCCTGAACGCGGGGCTGGGCAACTTCGGCGTCACCACCATGCAGATCGTCATTCCGCTGGTGATGTCGGTGCCGCTGCTGGGCGCGTTGAGCGGCGACCCGATGCCGCTGCAGAAGGCCAGCGGCTGGATCTTCGGCAAGGTGCCCATCGGCACGCAGATCTGGATCCAGAACGCCGGCTTCGCCTGGGTGCTGTCGCTGGTGCCGCTGTCGATCCTGTGCTGGTTCGGCATGAACAACCTGAAGACGGTCTCGCCCGACACCGGCTCGCCCGTCGTCGCCTTCCTGAAGATCACGTGGCTCTACACGCTGGCCTTCATCCCCTCGATCCTCGGCCTGTACCTGTACCTGCCCAAGCCCACGGGGCTCGGCCTCATCAGCATGTGGGTGGCGATCCCGCTCGACATCGTGAGCGCGCTGCTGATCATGAAGCTCGCCGCCTTCGGCACGATGAAGGAAGCGATCACCAAGCAGTTCGCCATCTTCAAGGACAAGCACACCTGGTCGATGACGGCGCTGTACATCGTCACCTTCGGCTCCTTCATCGGCTTCTCGATGGCGCTGCCGCTGGCGATGAAGGTGATCTTCGGCGTCAGCCACCTGCCCGACGCCGCCGGCGTGCTGCAGCACACCAAGCCGAACCCGAACGCGCCGACCGTGCTGGCCTACGCCTGGATCGGCCCCTTCGTCGGCGCCGCGGTGCGGCCGATCGGCGGCTGGATCTCCGACAAGGTCGGCGGCTCGATCGTCACCCAGGTGATCAGCGCCGTGATGGTCGCGGCCTCGGTCGCGGTGGGCTACGTGATGATGCAGGCCTACCAGTCGGCCACGCCGGAGCAGTATTTCCCCGCCTTCCTGGGCCTGTTCGTCGTGCTGTTCGCCGCCAGCGGCATCGGCAACGGCTCGACCTTCCGCACCATCGGCGTCATCTTCGACCGCACCCAGGCCGGCCCCGTGCTGGGCTGGACCTCGGCGATCGCCGCCTACGGCGCCTTCATCGCGCCGATCGTGATCGGCGACCAGATCAAGGCCGGCACGCCGCAGATCGCCATGTACGGCTTCGCCGCCTTCTATGCGGTGTGCCTGGTGCTGAACTGGTGGTTCTACCTGCGCCGCGGCGCCTACGTGAAGAACCCCTGAGCGCTTGCTGACGGCTCGCCGCTGCGGCGACGCGACGAACCCGCTTCCCCGTTTCCAAGACGATGACGACCACCGCCATGACTTCCACCGGGCGCCTGATCGCGCACTGGGATCCGGAAGACTCCACCTCGTGGAGGCGCGGCGGCGCGCGCGTGGCCTCGCGCAACCTCGTGCTGTCGGTGGCGGCGCTGCTGCTCGCCTTCGCGGTGTGGATGCTGTGGTCGGTGGTCGTCGTACACCTGCCCGCGGCGGGCTTTCGCTTCACGACCAACCAGCGCTGCTGGCTGGCGGCGCTGCCGGCGCTTTCGGGCGCGACGCTGCGCGTCGTCTACGCCTTCGCGGTGCCGGTGTTCGGCGGCCGGCGCTGGACGGCGCTGTCCACCGCGAGCCTGCTCGTGCCCGCGCTCGGCATGGGCTTCGCGCTGCAGGACGCGGCCACGCCCTACGAGGTGCTGGTGGGCCTCGCACTGCTGTGCGGCCTGGGCGGCGGCAACTTCGCCAGCTCGATGGCGCACATCAGCCACTTCTACCCGCGCCACCGCGTCGGCTGGGCGCTCGGCGTCAACGCGGGCCTCGGCAACCTCGGCGTCTCGCTGGCGCAGGCGGTGGTGCCGGTGGTGATCGGCTTCTCGCTGTTCGGCCTGCCGCCGAACGAGGTGGCCGGTTCCGCCAACGGCGAGCCCGGCAGCGAAGCGCCGCTGTGGCTGGCCAACGCCGGCTTCGTGTGGGTGCCGCTCATCGCCGCCAGCGCGATTGCCGCGTGGTTCGGCATGAACGACCTCGCCGAGGTGCGCGGCAGCTTCAGCGAGCAGGCCGTCATCTTTCGCCGCCGCCACACGTGGTTCACCTGCTGGCTGTACCTGGGTACGTTCGGCAGCTTCATCGGCCTGGCCGCGGCGTTCCCGTTGCTGCTGGCGAGCCACTTCCCGGCCAGCGGCGCGCCTGCGCAATGGGCGTGGCTGGGGCCGCTCGTCGGCGCGGTGCTGCGGCCGCTGGGCGGCTGGCTCGCCGACCGCCTGGGCGGTGCGCGCGTCACGCAGTGGTGCCTGGCGACGATGGTGCTGGGCACGCTGGCGCTGTGGCAGCAGCTGCCGCCGGTGGGCGCCGACGCCGCCCTTGCGCAGGCGCGCCTCCCCGCGGTGAGCGCGGGCTTCCTGCTGCTGTTCGCCGCCGCGGGCATCGGCAGCAGCAGCGTGTTCCGCATGATCCCGCTCGTCTTCGCGCGCCTGCATGGTGCCGCGGTCAATGGCGACGCCGCGCTCGCCAGCAGCGAGACCGCCGAGCGCCAGGCGCACACCGAGGCCGGGGCGACGCTGGGCTTCTGCAGCGCCATCGCCGCCTACGGCGGCTTCGTCGTGCCCAAGAGCGTCGGCACCGCGCTCGCGTTCAGCGGCAGCGCCGCGCCGGCGCTGGCGATGTTCGTCGTCTTCTACGTCTCCTGCCTCGCGATCAACTGGTGGCAGTACTCGCGCCCCGGGGCGCCGCTGCCCTGCTAGGGGCCCGTTCACAAGAAGGACCGTTTCCATGTCGCACTTCCTCGACCGCCTCACGCACTTCCGGCTGCCCAAGGAGGCCTTCGCCGGCGGGCACGGCATCGCCACGGGCGAAGACCGCACGTGGGAGGACGCCTACCGCAACCGCTGGGCGCACGACAAGATCGTGCGCAGCACGCACGGCGTGAACTGCACCGGCTCGTGCAGCTGGAAGATCTACGTCAAGGGCGGCATCGTCGCCTGGGAGACGCAGCAGACCGACTACCCGCGCACGCGCGCCGACCTGCCCAACCACGAGCCGCGCGGCTGCGCCCGCGGTGCCAGCTACAGCTGGTACCTCTACAGCGCCAACCGCGTGAAGTACCCGATGGTGCGCGGCCGCCTGCTCGAGCGCTGGCGCGCGGCGCTGAAGGTGGCGAAGACACCGGTCGATGCCTGGGCGCTGATCGTCGAGAACGAAGAGGCGCGGCGCGACTACCAGCGCGTGCGCGGCATGGGCGGCTTCGTTCGTTCGAGCTGGGACGAAGTCAATCAGCTCATCGCCGCGGCGAACGTCTACACGATCAAGACCTGGGGTCCCGACCGCGTGATCGGCTTCTCCCCGATCCCGGCGATGAGCATGGTCAGCTACGCCGCCGGCAGCCGCTACCTCTCGCTGATGGGCGGCGTGTGCATGAGCTTCTACGACTGGTACTGCGACCTGCCGCCTTCGAGCCCGCAGGTGTGGGGCGAGCAGACCGACGTGCCCGAATCGGCCGATTGGTACAACTCGACGTACCTCATCGCCTGGGGCAGCAACGTCCCGCAGACGCGCACGCCCGACGCGCACTTCTTCACCGAGGTGCGCTACAAGGGCGCGAAGACGGTGGCGGTGACGCCCGACTACAGCGAGGTCAGCAAGCTGTGCGACATCTGGCTGCACCCCAAGCAGGGCACCGATGCGGCGCTGGCGATGGCGATGGGGCACGTGGCGCTGAAGGAGTTCTACCTCGACAAGCGCAGCGCCTACTTCGACGACTACGCGCGCCGCTACACCGACCTGCCGCTCCTGGTGCTGCTGGAAGAGCGCACGCTCGATGACGGCCCGAACAAGGGCATGAAGGTGCTCGCACCCGGGCGCTACGTGCGCGCGAGCGACTTCGCCGGCGCTCTCGGCGAAAGCAACAACACCGAGTGGAAGACGGTCGCCTTCGACAGCGCCGGCCGCACCGTGCTGCCCAACGGCTCGATCGGCTTCCGCTGGGGCCCCGAAGGCCGCGGCGACGCCGGCAAGTGGAACCTCGAAGCGAAGGAAGCGCGCGGCAACAGCGACGTGCGGCTGAAGCTGAGCGTGCTCGAAGACGGCGAGCAGTCGCACGAAGTGGTGAAAGTCGCCTTCCCCTACTTCGCCGGCGCCGAAGTGCCGCACTTCCCCGCCAACCGCCAGGCCGGCGGCGACCTCAACCACGCCAACGTGCCGGCGGTGCGGCTTGCGCTCGGCGAGGGCCGGCAGGCGCTGGTGGCCACCGTGTTCGACCTGCAGGCGGCGCAATACGGCATCGACCGCGGCCTCGGCAGCGGTGCCAAGGGCTACGACGACGACGCGCCTTACACGCCGGCGTGGCAGGAGAAGATCACCGGCGTGCCGCGCGACCAGGTCACAACCGTCGCGCGCCAGTTCGCCGACAACGCCGACAAGACGCACGGCAAGTCGATGGTGATCATCGGCGCGGCGATGAACCACTGGTACCACGCCGACATGAACTACCGCGGCGTCATCAACCTCTTGATGATGTGCGGCTGCGTCGGCCAGAGCGGCGGCGGCTGGGCGCACTACGTCGGCCAGGAGAAGTTGAGGCCGCAGACCGGCTGGGTGCCGCTGGCGTTCGCCACCGACTGGATCCGCCCCACGCGGCAGCAGAACAGCACCAGCTTCTTCTACGCCCACACCGACCAGTGGCGCTACGAGAAGCTCGGCGTCGAGGAGATCCTGTCGCCGCTGGCGGACAAGCGCCGCTTCGGCGGCCATCTCATCGACTACAACGTGCGCGCCGAGCGCATGGGCTGGCTGCCTTCGGCGCCGCAGCTGCGCACCAACCCGCTGAAGGTGGTGAAGGACGCCGCCGCCGCCGGGCTCGACCCCAAGGACTACGTCGTCAAGGCGCTGCGCGACGGCACGCTCGAGATGAGCTGCGAGGACCCCGACGCGCCGCAGAACTGGCCGCGCAACATGTTCGTGTGGCGCAGCAACCTGCTCGGCTCCAGCGGCAAGGGCCACGAGTACTTCTGCCGGCACCTGCTCGGCACCAGCAGCGGCGTGCAGGGCAAGGACCTCGGCCAGGACGACGCCAAGCCCTCCGAGGTGAAGTGGCACGACAAGGCACCCGAGGGCAAGCTCGACCTGCTGGTGACGCTCGACTTCCGCATGAGCACCACGTGCCTGTACAGCGACATCGTGCTGCCCACGGCGAGCTGGTACGAGAAGAACGACCTCAACACGAGCGACATGCACCCGTTCATCCACCCGCTTTCGGCGGCGGTGGACCCGGTGTGGCAGAGCCGCTCCGACTGGGAGATCTACAAGGGCTTCGCCAAGGCGTTCAGCGAGGTCTGCGTCGGCCACCTCGGCGTCGAGCGCGAAGTGGTGCTGACGCCGCTGATGCACGACACGCCGGCCGAACTGGCGCAACCGTTCGAACCCAAGGAGTGGAAGCGCGGCGAGTGCGACCTCGTGCCGGGCAAGACGGCGCCGGCGATCACGGTGGTCGAGCGCGACTACCCGAGCCTGTACAAGCGCTTCACGTCGCTCGGGCCGCTGATGAACAAGGCCGGCAACGGCGGCAAGGGCATCACCTGGGACACGAAGACCGAGGTGACGCAGCTCGCTGACCTGAACGGCATGGACAGCGAAGGGCGCCCGCGCATCGTCAGCGACATCGACGCCTGCGAGGTCATCCTGCAACTCGCGCCGGAGACCAACGGCCACGTCGCCGTGAAGGCGTGGGAGGCGCTGAGCAAGGCCACGGGCCGCGAGCACGCGCACCTGGCACTGCACCGCGAAGACGAGAAGATCCGCTTCCGCGACGTGCAGGCGCAGCCGCGCAAGATCATCAGCAGCCCCACGTGGAGCGGCCTGGAGAGCGAGAAGGTCTCCTACAACGCCGGCTACACCAACGTGCACGAGCTGATCCCCTGGCGCACGCTCACCGGGCGGCAGCAGTTCTACCAGGACCACCCGTGGATGATCGCCTTCGGCGAGGGCTTCAGCAGCTACCGCCCGCCGGTGGACCTGAAGGCCACCGACGGCATCCACGGCGTGAAGTCCAACGGCAACACCGAGATCCTGCTGAACTTCATCACGCCGCACCAGAAGTGGGGCATCCACAGCACCTACACCGACAACCTGATCATGCTCACGCTGAACCGCGGCGGGCCGGTGATCTGGCTGTCGGAGGATGACGCGCGCAAGGCGGGCATCGTCGACAACGACTGGGTGGAGCTGTTCAACCTGAACGGCGCGATCGCGGCGCGCGCGGTGGTGAGCCAGCGCGTCAACCCCGGCATGGTGCTGATGTACCACGCGCAGGAGAAGATCGTGAACACGCCGGGCTCCGAGATCACCGGCGCGCGCGGCGGCATCCACAACTCGGTGACGCGCATCGTCTCCAAGCCGACGCACATGATCGGCGGCTACGCGCAGCTGAGCTACGGCTTCAACTACTACGGAACCATCGGCACCAACCGCGACGAGTTCGTCGTCGTGCGCAAGATGGCGAAGGTCGACTGGCTCGACACGCCGCGCGACGACCAGCTCGCGCCGGTGTTCCAGAGCCAGGGTGAGAGCCCATGAAGACGATGCGCTTCTCGGGGCCCTGCAACGTGCCCGTCGGCTGCTGCGCACTTCGACGGGCAGGTGGCGGGATCGGGACGGCGGGGTCCTGGCTCGGCTCATGTCCTCTTCGAGGGCCCCGCTTCGCGTGGCCCTCGAATGCCCCCTTTACTTCGCCAGGCAGGACACCCCTGCCATCCCGATCCTCGGCATCGCCGGTGGCATTCCCTCGTCGAAAACAAACCCCGGTGCCACGCCAAGGACGCCGGGGGTTCGGCTCAGCGAGGTAAAGGGGCATTCGGGCGCCCAGCGGAGCTTGCGGAGCTGGGCGGCCGAAAGAGGACACGAGCGGAGCCGAACCCCCGGCGGCCTTGGCGCGCGCAGCCGCCGAATCCCGCGGCGGCCTTGGCGCGCGATGCCCTCCCCGCACGAGCGCAGCGGAACAGGCCAGCCGCCCCACACAACTCCCTCGCGGAGAAACGCAAGGAGAGAACGCATGAAAGTCCGCGCACAGATCGGCATGGTGCTGAACCTGGACAAGTGCATCGGCTGCCACACCTGCAGCGTCACCTGCAAGAACGTCTGGACCAGCCGCCCGGGCATGGAGTACGCCTGGTTCAACAACGTCGAGACCAAGCCCGGCATCGGCTACCCCAAGGAGTGGGAGAACCAGGACAAGTGGAACGGCGGCTGGGTCCGCAAGGCCGATGGTTCCATCGTGCCGAAGCAAGGCGGCAAGTGGCAGTCGCTGATGAAGATCTTCGCCAACCCCAACCTGCCGCAGATCGACGACTACTACGAGCCCTTCACCTTCGACTACGACCACCTGCAGAGCGCGCCGGAGATGAAGGCCAGCCCGACCGCACGGCCGCGCAGCCTGATCACCGGTATGCAGATGGACAAGATCGTCTGGGGCCCCAACTGGGAGGAAATCCTCGGCGGCGAGTTCAGCAAGCGCAGCGCCGACAAGAACTTCGACGGCTTCGACGCCATGCAGAAGGCCATGGTCGGCGAGTTCGAGAACACCTTCATGATGTACCTGCCCAGGCTGTGCGAGCACTGCCTGAACCCGGCCTGCGTCGCATCGTGTCCGTCGGGCTCGATCTACAAGCGCGAGGAAGACGGCATCGTGCTGATCGACCAGGACAAGTGCCGCGGCTGGCGCATGTGCGTGTCGGGCTGCCCGTACAAGAAGATCTACTACAACTGGAAGAGCGGCAAGGCCGAGAAGTGCATCTTCTGCTACCCGCGCATCGAAGCCGGCCAGCCCACGGTGTGCAGCGAGACCTGCGTCGGCCGCATCCGCTACCTCGGCGTGATGCTGTACGACGCCGACCGCATCCAGGAGGCGGCCAGCGTCGAGCGCGACCGCGACCTCTACCAGGCGCAGTGCGACATCTTCCTGGACCCCAACGACCCGCAGGTGATCGCCCAGGCGCGCGCCGACGGCATCCCCGAGGCCTGGCTGGAGGGCGCGCGCAAGAGCCCGGTGTGGAAGATGGCGATGGACTGGAAGGTGGCGCTGCCGCTGCACCCCGAGTACCGCACGCTGCCGATGGTCTGGTACGTGCCGCCGCTGTCGCCGATCACCGGTGCGGCCAACGCCGGCCAGATGGGCACCAACGGCGAGATCCCCGACGTGAAGCAGCTGCGCATCCCGGTGAAGTACCTGGCCAACCTGCTCACCGCGGGCGACACGGCGCCGGTGGTGCGCGCGCTCGAACGCATGCTGGCGATGCGCGCCTACATGCGCGCCAAGCACGTCGACGGGCAGCCGAACTTCGCCGCCATCGACCAGGTGGGCGTCAGCGCCGCGACGGTGGAGGACATGTACCGCACGATGGCCATCGCCAACTACGAAGACCGCTTCGTCATCCCGACGACGCACCGCGAGTACGCCGAGAACGCGTTCAACGTGCGCGGCGGCTGCGGCTTCAGCTTCGGCAACGGCTGCAGCGAAGGCGTGACGAACACGAGCCTGTTCGGCAGCGAGAAGAAGCGCACCATCCCGATCAAGGCGGAGGTCTGACGCGATGGGACTCTTCGCTCCTTCCTCGCCCGGCGGCGGCAGCGGCCGCGTCGCGCACACGCTGCGCGCGCTGGCCTGGCTGCTGCGCTACCCCGACGCCGCTTCGCGCGAGCACCTGCCGGGCCTCGCCGACGCGCTGCGCGCCGAGCGCGCGCTGAGCCCGGCGCGCCTGGGCGAGCTCGACCGCCTGATCGAGCACCTCGCCGCGCTGCCGCAGCTGCGCGCGGAAGGCCAGTACGTCGACCAGTTCGACCGCAGCCGGCGCACATCGCTCAACCTCTTCGAGCACGTGCACGGCGACAGCCGCGACCGCGGCCAGGCGATGATCGACCTCGCGCAGACCTACGAGCGCGCCGGCCTGATGCTCGCCGACGGCGAGCTGCCCGACTTCCTGCCCGTGGTGCTGGAGTACGCCAGCACGCAGCCGCCGGCGCAAGCGGCCGAGTTCCTGCGCGAGACGGCGGACATCGTGCGCGCGCTCTTCACCGCGCTCGTCGAACACGGCAGCCCCTACGCCGCGGTGCTCGCCGCCGTGCTCGACCTCGCCGGCGAGCGCGCCGAGCGCGTCAAGCTGCCCGACGAGCCCACGCTCGACGAAGCGTGGGCCGAGCCCGAGGCGTTCGGCGGCTGCTCGTCGGCCGGGCAGTCGCGGCCGGAGCAGCCGCAGCCGATCCACATCCACCGCCGCGCCGCCTGAGCGACGCCGCCCGAAAGAGGCTTTGCAACCATGAAGCTGCTGCACAACTTCCTGTTCAACGTCTACCCGTACATCTGCCTGGCGGTGTTCCTGATGGGCAGCCTCGCGCGCTTCGACCGCGACCAGTACACGTGGAAGAGCGACAGCTCGCAGCTGCTGCGCGCGCGCCAGCTGCGCTGGGGCAGCAACCTGTTCCACGGCGGCATCCTGTTCCTGTTCTTCGGCCACCTGTTCGGGCAGCTGACGCCGCACGCGGTTTACGGCGTGCTCATCACGTCGGCGCAGAAGCAATGGCTGGCGGTCATCGCCGGCGGCGTCGCCGGCGCCGCCTGCTTCGTCGGCCTGACGATGCTGCTGCACCGGCGCCTCGCGGACCCGCGCATCCGCATGACGAGCCACCGCACCGACATCGCGGTGCTCGTGATCCTGTGGCTGCAGCTGGCGCTGGGCCTGGCGACGCTGCCCTCTTCGCTGCAGCACGCCTCGGACCCGAAGACGATGCTCGTGCTCGCCGAGTACCTGCAAGGCGTGGCGATCTTCCGCCCCGACGCTTCGCTGCTGGTGGGCATCGAGCCGCACTTCCTCGTGCACATGGTGCTCGGCATGACGATCTTCCTGCTCTTCCCCTTCAGCCGCCTCGTGCACGTGTGGAGCGGCTTTGCGTCGCTGGCCTACGTCTTCAGGCCGTACCAGGTGGTGCGCTCACGGCGGCTGAACGTGCCGGCGGGGCAGAACCTGCCGGGCGTGCGCTGAAGCGGCACGCCGCGATTCCTTCAAGTCCATCCCGACACGACGAACGGAGGCGCAAGCGATGGCTGCGAACGAACTGCACACCCAGCAAACGTTGACGCTGCTGCAGCGCGAAGCGGTGCGCGCCGGGCTGCTCGATGCGGCCGAGCCGGCGCCCGCGGACGGCATCGCCACCATTGCGGCGGCCGATGCGATCGAACGCCTGCTCGAGCGCGAGTTGCACGTGCCCGAGCCCGACGAAGCCGCGTGCCGCCGCCACCACGCGGCCAACCCGGCGCGCTTCGCCGCCGGCGGCAGCGGCGCCGAACGAGCGCACCTGCGCCACGTGCTCTTCGCCGTGACGCCCGGCGTCGACGTGGCGGCGCTGAGGCAACGCGCCGAGGCGTGCCTGATCGACCTGCGCGCCGCCGGAGCGGAGACCGACGCGCGCTTCGCCGCCGCTGCGCGCGACTGCTCCAATTGCCCGAGCGGCGCCGAGGGCGGCGATCTCGGCTGGCTCGGCGCCGACGACTGCGCGCCCGAGTTCGCACGCGAGATCTTCTTCGGTCACGCCGAAGTGGGCGTGCTGCCGCGCCTCGTGCACTCGCGCTTCGGCCTGCACGTGGTGGAGGTGCTCGAGCGCCGGGCCGGTGTCGTGCCGGCGTTCGAGGCGGTGCGCGCCGCGGTGACGCAGTCGCTGCGCCAGCAGGCGTACATCACCGCGCTGCGCCAGTATCTGCAGGTGCTGTCGGGCAGCGAGACGCCGCTGGTGCAGTAGGCCCGCAGGGTGCGGTAGGACAGCGGGGCCGCTGCGGGCAGCGCCCCTTGCAGCGCGGAGCCGGGCAGCGTGCTCGCCGGATAGGCACAACGCGGCCATGCCCTTTGACGAGCAATGCGAGGACAGCCATCTCAGAATCGTCGTCGATGAGGCTCAGTCCGCCGCGCCCGCGCAGGCCCGTTTCGCTCGCCGCCAAGCTGGGGACGCTCGGCGCGGCGTTGATGGTGCTCGCGCTCGGCTCGATCGCGCTGACGCTGTGGGTCACGTGGCAGCTCGAAGGCGGCGCCGCCGCGGTCAACGAGGCCGGCCGGCTGCGCATGCAGAGCTGGCGCCTGGCGCAGGCCGTCAGCGCCGGCGACCCAGCGCGCGCCGAGCAGCTGGCGCGCCGCTTCGACGACAGCGTGACGCTGCTGCGCAGCGGCGACCCGGCGCGGCCGCTCCTGGTGCCGGCGGACGCGAAGACGCGCGCGGCGCTGCGCACGATGCAGCAGGACTGGGCCGCGCAGCGCGCGCGCTGGCTGAAGGCCGCGGCTGCGCCGGCAACGCAAGCGCCCACGGCCGCTGCCGTGGCGGCCGAGGCCGATGCGCTGGTCGAACAAGTCGACCGCCTCGTCGGCCTCATCGAGGCGCGCCTGTCGCACTGGACCTCGCTGCTGACGCTGTTCCAGCTGCTGTTGATGGGGCTGGCCATCGCCGCCGGCATCACGCTCCTGTACGCGGCGCACCTGTTCATCTTCCGGCCGCTGGCGGCATTGCAGACGGGGCTCGGCGCGGTCGAGCAAGGCGACCTCACGGCGCGCGTCGAGGTCGCTTCGGCCGACGAGTTCGGCCGCGTCGGCGAAGGCTTCAACCGCATGGCGGCGCGCCTGGCCGATCTCTACCGCGGCCTCGAACGCGCGGTGGCCGAGAAGACGGCCAACCTGCGCGCCGAGCGCGAGCGGCTGGCGGTCCTGTACGAGGCCACGCGCTTCGTCGCGCGCGCGCCGAGCCTGCAGGCGCTGGCCGACGGCTTCGCCGAGCGCGTTCGCCGCGCCGGCCGCGCCGACGCAGCGCTGCTGCGCTGGAACGACAGCGCGCAGCAGCAGTTCGTGCTGCTGGCCACCGACGGTGTGCCGGCCGAGATGCTGAAGGTCGAGCAATGCCTCGACCACGGCCGCTGCCACTGCGGCGTGGTGCCGGTGCGCAGCGCGGGCAGCGAAGACGCGGGGGCCGACGTCACTTCGCACGGCGCCGCCAGCGCAGCCGCCACCCCCGACACCTTCGACACCACCGCGGCCGCGCCGAACACCGCCGAAGGCCCGCCACCGCCGCGGCCGGCCTCGCGCGTCATCGCCATCGCCGGCCCCGGCAACGCGCCGCGCCGCGCCTGCGAGGCGTTCGGCTTCACGCATGTGCTGACCGTGCCGGTGCTGCTGCAGGACCAGCTGCTGGGCGAAGTGGACCTGCTGTGGCGCGGCGCGCGGCCCGAGCGCTCGCCCGAGGACCAGGCGCTGATCGAGAGCCTGGCGGCGCAGCTGGCCAGCGGCATGGAAGGCATGCGCGTCGCCGCGCTCGAACGCGAGGCCGCCGTCTCCGAAGAGCGCAGCCTGATCGCGCGCGAACTGCACGACTCCATCGCGCAGGCGCTGGCGTTCATGAAGATCCAGATCCAGCTCCTGCGCACGTCGCTGCGCAAGGGCGACGCGGAGCAGGCCGGGCGCGTAACGCAGGAACTCGACGCCGGCGTGCGCGAGAGCATGGCCGACGTGCGCGAGCTGCTGCTGCACTTCCGCACGCGCGCGCAGGGCGACGACGTCGTCGCGGCGCTTCGCACCACGCTGCAGAAGTTCCAGCACCAGACCGGCATCGCCACGCACCTGGACGTGTCTGGCCGCGGCGTGCCGCTGGCGCCGGACGTGCAGGTGCAGGTGCTGCACGTGGTGCAGGAAGCGCTGTCGAACGTGCGCAAGCACGCCCGGGCCGGCCAAGTGTGGCTCACCGTGCAGCAGCACCCGCAATGGCGCTTCGAGGTGCGCGACGACGGCCGCGGCTTCGCGGCCAACGCCGGCGCCGGCACGGGCGCCGACGACACGCACGTGGGCCTGCGCATCATGCGCGAGCGCGCCGCCGGCATCGGCGCCGAAGTGACGGTGACCTCGGCGCCGGGCGCGGGCACGCGCGTCGCGCTCGAGTGGCCGCCGGGCGCGAGCCCCGCGGCCGCGGCGCAGCCGGCCGCCGATGCGGCGCCGGGCCGGCTCGCTGCCTGAGCACGCCCTGAGCATGCGCTGAACACGCCCTGAACACGCCGCGAGCACGCCATGAGCGGAAGCGCTTCGCTGCCGATCCGCCTCGTCGTCGTCGACGACCACACGCTGTTCAGGCGCGCGCTGGTGGCGCTGCTCGCCGCCGACGGCCGCTTCGAAGTCGTCGGCGAAGCGGGCGACACGGCGCAGGCGCAGCAGGTGCTGCAACGCCTGGCCGGCGACGCGGCCCGCGCACCGCAGGTGATGCTGCTGGACAACCACCTGCCCGGCGTCAGCGGCGTCGCCGCGTTGCCGACGCTGCTGGCCACCGCGCCGGGCCTGCGCGTGCTGATGCTGACGATGAGCGAGGACGAGCACGACCTCGCCGCGGCACTGAAGGGCGGCGCCTGCGGCTACCTGCTGAAGAGTGCCGACATCGACGAGCTGGGCGAAGCGATCGTGCGCGCGCTCGCCGGGCAGTCGAGCATCAGCGCGCCGATGACGGCCAAGGTGGCCTCGGCGTTCCGCCTGGTCGCGCCGGAGGCTGATGGTGCCGTCGCGAACGCCGCGGCGGGCAGCGAGGCCGCGGCGGCCGAGCGCGGGGGCGCGGCTGCTCACGACGACAGCGGTGTCGCTCGCGTACTGGGTGCGCTGTCGGCGCGCGAGCGCGAGACGCTCGAACTCATCGCCCGCGGCGACAGCAACAAGGTCATCGCGCGCTCGCTCGGCATCGCCGAAGCGACGGTGAAGATCCACGTGCAGCACATCCTGCGCAAGCTCGGCCTCAGCTCGCGCGTGCAGGCCGCGGCGCTGCTGTCAGGCCTGCGCGGCGCGGCGCCGGGCCCTTCGCCGCGGCGCTGAGCGAGGACGCCGCGCGGCCGTCTGCGGCCCTTTCTGCGTTCCCTTCGCTGCGCCTTTCGCCGCCGCCTTCCCCACCGCCTTTCTTGCGACGTTCACCGCCGGCGCTTCCGCGCCATCCTCGCCGAGGAACGTGCGGCGCACGTCGAGCGTGCTGCGCCGGCCGAGCCAGCGCGCATCGCGCTTCAGCCACGCCGTCGCCGCGGCATGGCCCTGGTCGTGCAGCTCGCGCAGGAAGGCGATGCCGGTGTCGAGCTTGCTGCTGGCGGTCATCGCCGTCATCGCGGTCTCGTCGGCCACCATGTGCATGCGCAGGTCCTTGTACTCGCCCCTGCGCACGCGGCCTTCGCGGTGCAGCTTCTGCACGAAGGCGATGGCGCGCATCTCGCCCACGAGGCCGGAGTTGAAGTTGATCTCGTTGATGCGGTCCTGGATCTCCAGCGGCGTGTCCGGCGTGCCGGCGCGCTCGAGCGGATCGATCTTCACCAGCACGATGTCCAGCGCCGGCGTCTCGTAGATGAGCGGCCACAGCGCCGGGTTGCCGCTGTAGCCGCCGTCCCAGTACGGCACGCCGTCGATCTCGACGGCGCGGAAGAGCTGCGGCAGGCAGGCCGAGGCGAGCAGCGCATCGTGCGAGAGGTCTTCGCGGCGGAAGATGCGCGGCCGCCCCGTCGTCACCGCGGTGGCGTTGACGAACACCGCCAGCTTGCCGCGGCTCACGGCGGCGATGTCGACGTGCCGGCGCACGATCTGGCGCAGCGGGTTGATATCCAGCGGGTTGAACTGGTACGGGCTCGCGTAGCGCGTCAGCTCGGCCATCCACTGCGCCAGCGCCTCGCGGCCGAAGGGCGGGAAGCCGGGCAGCCCGACGCCCGGAAGCAGCGGCAGCGGCGCGAGCAGGCCGCCCTGCGCGCTGCCGAACGGCGCGCCGGCGGCGGCCACGTCTTCCCAGAACTCGCGCAACGCGGCCTGCGCGCGCGGGCGGCCGCCGGCAGCCATGCCCGTGGCCAGCACCGCGGCGTTGAGCGCGCCGGCGCTCGTGCCGCTGACGCCGTCGAAGGCGAGCCACGGCTCTTCGAGCAGGCGGTCGAGCACGCCCCACGTGAACGCGCCGTGCGAGCCGCCGCCTTGCAGCGCGAGGTCGATCGGCGGCGCCTTCTTCGGGATGGTCGGCAGGGCGGTCTGCGGGGCGGTCGGCTGAGGGGCGCGCCGGCCGTCGGTGGTTCTGCGAATCGCGGGCATCGTGCCGGCGAGGCTAGCAGGCCGACGAGGCGCCGGAACCACGGCCTTCGCGAAGTGCACGGTACAGTGCCCGCATGCCAGTGAACGACGCAACAACAACGACCACGACATCGGCGAGCCCGCAGCCGGGCGACGCCACGTTCGAGGCGGCGCGCGCAGCGTTCGTCGCCGGCGTGCAGGCGTTCGAGGCCGGCGAGTTGGCGCGCGCCGAAGCGTCGTTCATCGAATCGCTGCGGCTCGTGCCCGGGCGCGCCTCGACGCTCGTCAATCTCGCCGCCGTGCACCAGCGCCTCGGCCGCGACAAGGAGGCGCTGGCGGCGCTCGACCAGGCGCTGGCGGCGGCACCCGACGACCTCGCCGCGTGGTTCCACCGCGCGCAGTTGCTGCAAGTGCTGGAACGTCCGCTCGAGGCGCTGGCGTCCTACGAACGCGTGCTCGCGCTCGACGCCCGGCACGGCGACGCCTGGACGCAGCGCGGCAGCCTGCTCAAGGACATGGGCCGGCTCGTCGAGGCGGCGCAGAGCTTCCGCCAGGCGCTCGCGCACGGCGGCGACGCGGAGCTGAACCGCTACTTCCTCGCCTCGGTCGAAGGGCACGGAGCGGGGAAAGGCCACAGCGCTGGCAGCAGCGCGGGCAGCAGTGCAGGCAGCAGTGCAGGCAGCAGCGAAGGCGACGCCGAAGGCAGTAGCGGCCGAAGCGAAGCCGTGGCGGCCCCCGACAGCGCACCGCGCCGCTACGTGCAGGCACTGTTCGACAGTTATGCCGAAGGCTTCGACGAGCACCTCGTCGGCAAGCTCGGCTACCGCACGCCGTGGCTCATCGAGCAACTCGTCGTCCGGCACGGCGGCGCCGGCCGGCGCTTCGCGTCAGCGCTGGATCTCGGCTGCGGCACGGGGCTCCTGGGGCCGCTGCTGGCGCCGCACTGCGCGGCGCTGGACGGCGTGGACCTGTCGCCGGCGATGCTGGCCAAGGCGCGCGCACTCGGCTGCTACCGCGACCTCGTGCACGCCGACATCGCCGAGCACCTGGCCGGCACCGCGCGGCGATACGACCTGGTCGCCGCGGCCGACGTGTTCGTCTACATCGGCGCGCTCGAAGCGGTGTTCGCCGGCGTGGCGCGCGTGCTCGATGCCGGCGGCTTGTTCGCCTTCTCGGTCGAGGAAGCCGCGGCCAGCGTCGCCCGCTACGAACTGCGGCCAAGCTCGCGCTATGCACACGCCGAAGGTTATCTGCGCGAACTCGCCACCGCGCAAGGCGCCTTCGAGTGGTTGGCTGCCGAGCGCACGACGCTCAGGCACGAACAGCGGCAGCCGATCGGTGGGCTGCTCGTGCTGCTGCGGCGGCGCTGAAGGGCAAGCCGAAGACGCCGCGCGCGCGCCGTGGCCGGGCCGCCGTCATACAAGAACCGTTCGCGCTGAGCTTGTCGAAGCGCCGCCCTTCGACGGGACTGCAAGGGGCTTCGACAAGCCTGTCCTGAGGTCGTCGAAGGGCTCAGCCCGAACGGGTTCTTATGCGATTGATGGCGAGTCCCTATCAGAACTGCACGATCTCGACCTTGAGCCCGCGCGCGGCCAGCGCGGCGCGCAGGCGCTCGGCCTCGTCGCGCGTGGCCAGCGGCCAGCCGACCGCGCGCCAGTCCTCGCCGGCCGGCAGCACTTCGAGCTTCAGCTCCTTGCCGTGGCCGTTGCGGTAGGCCACGTCGCGCAGCGCCGCGAGCATCTGCTCGGATTCGAAGCGCGTGCGCAGCGTTGCGCGTGCTCACGGCCCAGGCGACCGTCGCAGGGGGCGCGGCGGCGGCGGCAGTCGCAGCACGCGAAAGCGGTGCGGCCGCATGCGCAACCCGCGCCGCCTGCGCGGCGGGGGATGATGCCGAAGGCGCCGAAGGCGCCGAAAGCGCCACGGCGGCCGTCGCGGCGGCGCCGGCGTGCGAAGGGCCCCCGTCGTGGCGGTGCGCGCCCCGTGCGGCGAGCTCTTCCCGGGCGGCCTCGCTGGCCTCGCGTGCTGCGCGGCGGACCGAATCGTCGAGCGGCGGCACGAGGCGCGGGCCGTGCCGCTCGACGGGTGCGACGACGGTCGGCCGCGGCAAGCGCGGCGGTTGCGCGGCAGCGGCCGCTGCGGCCGAGGCCGAAGGCGGTGGTGCGGGCGCGTGCGCGCTGGGATGCGCTGGTGCACTCGCGTGCGCCATCGGGGGCGCTGCTGCGCTCGCGTGCGCCGTCGGGGGCGCTGCTGCGCTCGCGTGCGCCGTCGGGGGTGCTGGTGCGCTCGCGTGCGTCGCGTCATGCGGCGCCTGCGCCGACGCAGTCGCGGGGGCAGAGGCGGGCGCAGCAGCCGGCGCGGAAAGCGATTCGGAAGGCGCCGCGGAAACCGGTGGCGCGGGCAGCGCGGACGTCGGCGGTGCAGCTTCGACGACAGCCGCGGCCGGAGTCTGCACCTGCGCCTGCGCCAGCACCGCAGCCGACGCGGGACGCGCAGACGCCGTGGCCGCAGCCGCAGTCGGTTCCCGCCCGCACTCGGCGCACGCGATGGCGCGATCCACAACGAAACCGCGGCGGCGGCGCCGGCAGCGATGGCCACGGCGCCGAGCGCGCCGGCCCGCGTGCCGGCGCCGATGCGCGGGCCGAGGACGTGGCGCGCATCGAGCGGCGACACGAGCACGCGCACGCGCTGCGCGCCGAGGTCGATGGCGGCGGTGCGCACCCACAGCCGCCGCAGCGTGGTGCTGCCGGCGGCGCCGCGCTTGCCGCGCCGCGCGGCCGCGGGCAGCGGCGCACCGGCAACGACATCGCGCACGGCCGCGTCGGCCCGGTTGGCTTGCCGCGGGCCGGCATCGCTGCCGTGCCGCAGCGCCCAGCGCGCCACGGCCGCCGGCGCCAGCGGCGCGAACAGGTCTTCGTCGAACGCGGGCAGCCAGCCGCGCCTTGGGCCGCTGCCGAAGCGAAGGCGGCTCGCGGGCGTGGCAGCGCGCCGCGCGGTGTTCGATGGCGCGGTCACCGCTTGCGGGGACGAGGCTGCGGACGAGGCGGCGCGGGCACGAGCCCGCTCGCGCAGGCTCGTCGCGGCGGGGGCTTCCTGCGTCAGCCCCGACGCGGGCGCTTGCGCGGTCTCCGGCACGGGCTGTTGTTGCGCGTTCTCCGGCGCGGCGTCATGCGCAGCGCCTTCCGCGACGCCGTTCGCGATGTCTTCCGCGCCCTCTTGTGCGATCGGTTCCGCGGAGCCTTGCGCGGTGTCTTGCGCGGTGTCTTGCGCGGTGTCCTGCGCGGTGCCTTCCGCGGCGACCTGCGCGCTCGCCGATGCCGAGCCCGCTGCGGCTCGCTCTGCGGCCCGCTGCGGCGGCGTCGATCCGGGCCCTTCGGCAATGCCGTTGCCCGCTTCGCCCGGCGCGAAGAAAGGGAACGACACCCAGCCGAGCGAAACCACCTGCGCGGCGGTGATGCGCCGCGCCAGTGGGTGCCGGTTGTGCCAGGCCACCACGCGGGCCGCCAGGTCGTCGTTCGCGCGCTCGTCGGCCATGCTGAGCAGCATTGTTCGAGAGCGCCCGGCCCGGCGGCGCCGGAATTGGCCGGTGCGAAGGCCGCTGTTCGGCCCTCGGCTCGCGGAAGCGTGGGAGCGCGGGCGCGGGAGCGCGACGCCAGCGAGGTGCGTGAAGCGCCGCCCGCCGCAGCGCGAGGGCCACCGGGGGCGAGAAGCGGGGCGCCTTCCCCGCCGCCCGCTGCTACACCGCCGCCGGCGCGATCGTGCCGCTCACCGTGCCCAGGCCGATGCGCGCCGCGCCGGGCGCCTCGCAGTACGCGCGCAGCGTCAGCGTGTCGCCGTCTTCGAGGAAGGTGCGCGTCTCGCCGCCGGGCAGTTCGAGCGGCCGCTTGCCGCCGCCGCTCAGCTCCAGCAGGCTGCCGCCCTGGCCGGCGCCCGGGCCGGAGAGCGTGCCGGTGCCGAAGAGGTCGCCCACGCGCAGGTTGCAGCCGTTGCTCGTGTGGTGCGCGACGAGCTGCGCCGGGGTCCAGTACGCGGCTTCGCGCATGTTCGCCTGCGAAAGCCGCACCGCGGCCTGGCGCGCCGCCTTCATGCGCGCCGTCTGCAGCCACGCTTCGAGGTGGATGTCCAGCGCGCCGGCTTCGCGGTTGCGCACCGAGTCGAGATACGGCAGCGGCTGCGGCTCGCCCTCGGCGCGCTGGAACGGGCGGCGGAACGGCGCCAGCGCATCGAACGTCACCACCCACGGCGACACCGAAGTCGTGAAGCTCTTCGAGAGGAACGGCCCGAGCGGCTGGTACTCCCAGGCCTGGATGTCGCGCGCCGACCAGTCGTTGAGCGGCGTGATGCCGAAGAGCCGCTTCTCCGCCGCGGCCATGTCCACGCGCTGGCCGATCTCGTTGGCCTCGCCGATCCACAAGCCGAGTTCCAGCTCGTAGTCCAGCCGCTTGCAGGGGCCGAAGTTCGGCTCGGCGGCGTCGCCTTTCATCTGCCCGAGCGGCCGCTGCACGAGGCCGCCTTCCACCACCACCGAGGAAGCGCGGCCGTGGTAGCCGATCGGCACCCATGGGTAGTTAGGCAGCAGCGGGTTGTCGGGCCGGAAGAACGAGCCCACCGTGCGCGCGTGGTGGATGCCGGCGTAGAAGTCGGTGTAGTCGCCGATGGGGCACGGCAGCGCGTACTCGAGCTTGTGCGGGTCGAGCAGGCACAGCTCGAGGAACGGCGCCTGGTCGCTGTCGGCCGCGAGCGCCAGCGACAACGCCTGGCGCATCAGCTTCCACGCCGAGGCGCCGAGCGCCATGAACGCGGCCAGGTCGCCTGCGGCCAGCGGCTCGAGCAGGCGGTCGACGCCTTCGCCCCAGGGGCTTTGCCGGCTGGCGAGCTTGAGGTCGAGCACCTGGTCGCCGATGGCCACGCCGACGCGCCACGGCTCGTCGCTGCCCGCCGCGCGCACGCGCGCGTAGGGCAGGTTCTGGATCGGGAAGTCGTGCCCCGGCGTGTTGGCGCTTTCGACCCAGCTCTTCAGCGCCGGGTCGTGGGTGGCATCGGTCATCAGCATCGTGGCTCCCTCTTTTGTTCGTCGATCGTTTCTTCGTCCAAGGCTACCGCTTGAAGCGGTCCTGCAGACCCGCCCAGCAGGCCGCGTAGTCGCGGTCGAGGCAGCCGCCGGCGGCCAGCGCCCACGCGGTGGGGCGGAAAGCCCAGCGGCTTTCGAACATGAAGGCGAGCGTGTCGTCGAGCTTGTGCGGCGCCAGCGCCGCGGCGCTGGCGCGCTCGAACGCCTCGGCGTCGGGGCCGTGCGGCACGAAGCTGTTGTGCAGGCTCATGCCGCCGGGGCGGAAGCCTTCGGGCTTGGCGTCGTACTGGCCCTTCACCAGGCCCATGAACTCGCTCATCACGTTGCGGTGGTACCAGGGCGGGCGGAAGGTGTCCTCGGCCACCATCCAGCGCGGCGGGAAGATCACGAAGTCGCAGTTGGCGGTGCCCGGCGTGTCGCTGGGCGAGGTGAGCACCGTGAAGATGCTCGGGTCGGGGTGGTCGAAGCTGACGGTGCCGATCGTCATGAAGCGCGCCGTGTCGTACTTCAGCGGCACGAGGTTGCCGTGCCACGCGACGACGTTGAAGGGCGTCGCCGCCTGCGCGTTGCGCCACAGGCGGCCGCCGGCCTTGCGGATCAGCTCGAACGGCCGGTCCGCGCTTTCCTCCTCGAAGGCCGCCACGGGCGCCAGAAAGTCGCGCGCGTTGGCCAGGCCGTTGCTGCCGATCGGCCCCAGCTCGGGCAGGCGGAAGAAGGCGCCGTAGTTCTCGCACACGTAGCCGCGCGAAGGGCCGTCGGGCAGTTCGACGCGGAACGCCATGCCGCGCGGCAGCAGCGCCACTTCGCCCGGCTTCGCTTCGAGGCGGCCGAGTTCGGTGGTGAACGCGAGCCGCCCCTGCTGCGGCACGAAGAGCATCTCGCCGTCGGCGTTGACGAAAGCGCGCTCCTTCGCCATCGAGCGCGTGGCGGTGTAGACGAGCGCGGCCATGCCCGATTGCGCCTGCACGTCGCCGTTGGCCGCGACGGTGACGAGGCCGTCGATCAGGTCCACAGGCACGTCACGGAACGGCACCGGGTGCCAGCGCAGCGGGTCGGGCGGCGCCTCGACGCCGCCGGCGGCGCCGCTCGTCCACAGCGGCTGCTCGTAGGGTGCGTACGGTGCGCGAGCACCGCCCACCACCGAAGGCCGGCGGCGGTACATCCACGTGCGGCGGTTCAGCGCGCGCGGCGCGGTGAACGCGGTGCCGCTGAGCAACTCGGCGTAGAGCCCGTGCGGCGCGCGCTGCGGGCTGTTGCGGCCCTGCGGCAGCGCGCCCGGCACGGCCTCGCTGGCGAATTCGTTGCCGAAGCCGCTCTGGTAGGCGAGTTGGTAGGCGGGTTCGCTGGCGAGTTCGTGAGCAAGAGGTTTGGCGTCGTTCATCGGCGCCATGATGCCGCGCCGCGGGCTCAGGCGCTCGGCGTGGGCTTCCCGGCTCCGCCTTCGTTCGCCGCCGGGCGGACGCCGGCGCGCGCCGCCGCCAGCGCCTCGCGCAGCACGCCGAGATCGCCCACGTGGTTGGCCAGCAGCAGCACGAGGCGCGCGTTAAGCAGGCGGCTCGTGTCGTCGGACAAGCCGCGGTGCGCTTCGATCAGCGCCTCGTAGAAGTCGTCGCCCGGCGTGAACGCGCGCAGCGGCTTGACGCCGGGGGTGTGGAAGTTGGGCTGCGTGTTGAGGGTCGGCATCGCGCGGTGTTCCTCGTTCTCGCTTCGTCGTTGCCGCGGCTCAGGCGTTGGCCGTGGCGCGTGCCAGCGCGGCGCGCACCGCGGCCGCGTCGAAGCGGCGCCAGCGCGCGGCCACGTGCTGGTCGGGGCGCAGCAGGTACGCGGTGCCGGGGCGCGCGTCGAAGCGCTGCGCCGCGACGCCGCGCACGTCGGCCACGCGCATGAGGCCGGCCGGCGCATCGCCGTCCTGCTCGGTGACGAGCAGCGTGTGCACGGGGATGTCCGCGTCGGCCAGCGCGCGCAGCGTGGCGAGCATCGGCGCGGCGAGGTCTTTCGGATCGCGCACGAACAGCATCAGCACGAAGCGCTGCCCCGTGTGCGCCAGCAGCCAGCCGTCGCGGCCCTGGTGGCGCACGGGCGCGTCGGCCATCGGCGCGCCGGGTGCATCACGCCTTCGAACGCCTCCGCGTCGGGCGTGTTCAGCGTCGAGGCGGTGAGGTGCGCCGGCACCGACAGGCGCCCCGAGTTGACGAGCGCGCGGGCGAAGGCGTGCTCGCGCGCCAGCGTCAGCACGGCGTTGCGCAGGTCGCGCGAGGCCTGGCTCTTGGGCGTGATGAAGTCGGTCGAGCGCGTGGAGTTGAGCAGGTTCTCGTCGGCGGCGGCGACGCGCTCTTCGCTGTAGCTGTCCAGCAGCCGTTCGGGCGCCTTGCCGTCGAGCACGAGCTTGAGCTTCCAGGCGAGGTTGTCGGTGTCCTGGATGCCCGAGTTCGCGCCGCGGGCGCCGAAGGGCGACACCTGGTGCGCCGCGTCGCCGACGAAGAGCACGCGGCCGTGGCGGAAGCGCTGCATGCGCCGGCACTGGAACGTGTAGACGCTGACCCATTCGAGCTCGAACTCGTGCTCGGGCCCGAGCATCGCGCGGATGCGCGGGATCACGCGCTCGGGCTTCTTCTCTTCCTCGGGGTCGGCTTCCCAGCCGAGCTGGAAGTCGATGCGCCACATGTTCGCCGCCTGCCGGTGCAGCAGCACGCTCTGGCCGCGGTGGAACGGCGGGTCGAACCAGAACCAGCGCTCAGTGGGGAAGTCGGCCTTCATCACCACGTCGGCGATGAGGAAGCGGTCCTGGAACACCTTGCCGTCCATGTCCAGGCCGAGCATGCGGCGGATGGGGCTGCGTGCGCCGTCGGCCACGACCAGCCAGTCGGCATCGAGCGCGTACGGGCCGTCGGCGGTTTCCACGGTGAGCCGCGCGCCTACGCCATCGGTGGAGCGCGACTGCACCGCAGTGACCTTGCTCTTCCAGCGCAGATCGATGTTCGGCAGCGCCTGCGCGCGCTCGACGAGGAACTGCTCCAGGTAGTACTGCTGCAGGTTCACCATCGCCGGGCGCCGATGGTCGGCCTCGGGCAGCAGGTCGAAGCGGAACACTTCTTCCTCGCCGTGGAACGTGCGGCCCACGCTCCAGCTCACGCCGCGCTCGACGACGGGGTCGCCGCAGCCCAGGCGGTCGAGGATCTCCAGCGCCCGCTTGGCGTAGCACAGCCCCCGCGAGCCGACGCTCACGGTGTCGTCGTCGTCCAGCAGCAGCACATGCTCGCCGTGCTGCGCGAGGTCGATCGCCGCGGCCAGACCCACCGGCCCGGCGCCGACCACCACGACGCGGTGGCGCGGCACGTCGGCCAGGCGGTCGAGTTCGGCCGGCCGGCGGTAGGCGTAGCGCGGGTAGGTGTAGGTGCTCAGCATCGGCGCGCGGCGTGGGGATGCGGTTGTTGTTCTTGCGATGGCCGTTGGGGCGCAGCCTTCATATGCCGCCTCACATGCCGCCTCACATGCCGCCTCACATTCCACTCGTGCCGGCGAGTTCCTTCTCGTGCATCCACGCCGCGTGGCGCGGTGCGCGCTTGGTGCGCGCCCATTCGTCGAGCATCGCCCACTTCACGCTGTCGAGCTTGGCACTCATGTCGGCCGTGGCGGTGTCGGCGGCCAGTTCGAGGCGGTGGCCGTTGGGGTCGAAGAAGTAGATCGACTGGAAGATCGTGTGGTCGGTGATGCCGATGACCGGGATGCCCTTGGCTTCGAGCTTCGCCTTCGCCGTTTTCAGCTCGTCGACCGAGCCGACCTTGAACGCGATGTGCTGCACCCACTCGGGCGTGTTGGCGTCGCGGCCCATCGGCGGCGAGTTGGGGATCTCGAAGAAGGCGAGCACGTTGCCGCCGCCGGCGTCGAGGAAGATGTGCATGTACGGGTCCGGCGCATGCGTGGAGGGCACGCGGTCCTCGGCGATGGCGAGCACGAAGTCCATGCCCAGGTTCTCGCGATACCACTGCACGGTTTCCTTGGCGTCGCGGCAGCGGTAGGCGACATGGTGGATGCGTTGCAGGCTCATGGTGCGGGTCTTCCTCGCCGTGCGGATCAAGCTGTGGGTTGCAGCGGCTTCGGGTTCGTGTTCGTGCAGCTTCAGCCGCGTAGTCGCGTTGCCGTGCCTTCATCTGCTCCGGCTCGACGGTGGTCCTTCTCCGCCTTCGATCACGGCACATGGTGCCGCCGGCCATGTCGAGGATGCGCTGACCGGGGATCGGACTGGCGGCAGATCGTGAAGTGGACCGACGCCCGCACCGCTGCGGCGGCTGTGTCAGAGATGATCGGCTTGCCGCCGGCAAGAACGTCGTTGGCGACGTGCTGGAAGAGCGTGCCCGGTCGCATGTCGGGTGGTGTCTTCATGCTCGCGTAGGCCAGCGTCTTGAGCATCAGCGGTCCGGGCGCGCCGGCATCGAGCAGTTCGTCGTCCCGCGGCACACCCAATTGCAGCCCCAGGCCTCGCCTGAGTCCCAGCTCGCAGCGGCCAGCAAAGGAGCAAGCACGCCGGCGGCGCGGCCTTCGGCCACGTAGCGACCCTGCGGGTACTGCGCAGGTAGGCCCGCAGCCCGGCCCGGTCGCTCGCCCCCTTGGTGTCGGCCCATCGCCAGGTCCTCGAGGTCGCGCTCGGCATCCTTGGCACGCGGGTAGTTGTGGAACAACTGCATGAACTGGCGGTATCCGTCGCGCGTGTTGGTGGTCTTCGTTCGTGCGTAGACGCGTTCCACGACGGCTGCGGCCCGCTGCTTCGCCTCGGCCACGTGCGGACCGTCCGACATCCGCACGAATTGCTCGTACAGGCTGCTGCTGTCGAGCTTCTTCGTCCTCTCCCAGTCTTCTTCCATCGATGCGCAACCCGCCAGCAGCCACGCCGCGGGCAAAGGCCATCAACGGCCTCGACATCGCGTTCATGCCGACCTCCCTTCCCGAATACGCCGGCGAGCGGAAGTGCCTCAGGCCTCCAGCGCCTTCCACATCTGGATGTCGCGCTCGGCGGTCCAGATGCGCGGGTCGCGGTACTGCGTGGCTTCGTCGTAGCAGCGCGTCACGTCGAACGGCATGCAGTGGTCGAAGATGACCCAGTGGCCGTACTTGGGCTTGAGCTTCGCCATCGTCTCCTTGTAGACGGCGTTCAGGTGCTTGCCTTGCGCGACGCCGGCCTTGACGCTGGCCCACACGTCGGCGATGAAGTCGCGCGTGCCCTTCAGGCCCGCGGCCACTTGCGCTTCGTTCTCCAGCGCCGCGCCGCGGCCGGGCACGAGCTTGGCCGGCTTCAGCGCCGCGAGGTTGTCCAGCGTGGCCGGCCAGTCGGTGAAGTAGGCGTCGCCGGCGTACGGCGTGGCGTCGAACTCGACCAGGTCGCCGGAGAAGAGGATCCGCTCGCCCGGCAGCCACACGACCGTGTCGCCCTTGGTGTGGCCGCGGCCGAGCTGCAGCAGCTGCACTTCGAGCGTGCCGAGCCACAGCGTCATCTTGCCCGTGAAGGTGAGCGTGGGCCAGGTGAGCCCCGCCGGCACGCTCTCGACCGCGCGAAACAGGCGCGGGAAGCGGCCGATCTCGCTCGCCTTGTCCTGCTCGCCGCGCTCGCGGATGAGCGCCAGCGTGTCCTCGCTGGCGATGACGTGCTCGGGCTTGTACGCCGAGGCGCCGAGCACGCGCACGGCGTGGTAGTGGCTGAGCACGACGTACCTGATCGGCTTGTCGGTGACGGCGCGGATGCGGCGGATCACATCCTCGGCCATCACCGGCGTGGCCTGGGTGTCGATGACCATCACCGCGTCGTCGCCGACGACGATGCCGGTGTTGGGGTCGCCTTCGGCGGTGTAGGCGTAGGCGTGCTCGGAGAGCTTGCTGAAGGTGACCTTCTTTTCTTCGAGGTCGGCCTGGCTGGCGAAGGCTTTCTTCTCGGTCATGCGCGGGCTTCTCCTGGATGCAGCGGGTGGCCGGCCGGGGCACCGGCGCAGCGGGCGCGCATCATAGCCTTCGAGTTCGCTATTGTCTAATCCGTTCGGATTAGTCAAACTTCCAGTCATGGCCCCGATCAACGGCGGACAAGGCACACAGCAGCGCGGCATCCAGAGCATCGAGGTCGGCGGTGCGCTGCTGAAGGCACTCGCCCACCACGGCCGCGCGCTGCCGCTGAAGGAACTGGCCGCCGAGGCGGGCATGGCGCCGGCCAAGGCGCACCCGTATCTCGTGAGCTTCTGCAAGCTGGGCTTGATCGAGCAGGAGGCGGCGAGCGGCCGCTATGGCCTGGGCCCGCTGGCGATGCAGCTCGGCCTCATCAGCCTGCAGCAGCTCGACCCGGTGGCGCTGGCCACCGAGGCGATCGAAGAACTCGCGGCGCGGCTCGGGCACACGGTGGCCATTGCAGTGTGGGGCAGCCGCGGCGCCACCATCGTGCGCGTGGCGCGGCCGGCGAGCGCCATCTACGTGTCGATGCGCCACGGCACGGTGCTGAGCCTGCGCGGCACGGCGTCGGGGCTGCTCTTCGCGGCGTACCTGCCGCGCGCGCAGGTGCTGGCGGCGCTGCGCGGCGAGGCGGCGGCCGACGGCGCGGCGACAACAGTCGCGGTGGCCACAAGCGCCACGCGCCGGCGCGGCCGCGGCGCGGCAGCAGGAGCAGCAGCAGCAGCAGCGAAGGTCGACCCGGCGCTCGCGGCTCGCCTGGCCGAAGTGCGCCGCGATGGCCTTGCCCACGCTGCCGACCTGGTGCTGCCCGGCGTCAGCGCGCTCGCGGTGCCGGTGTTCGACGCGCGTGGCGCCATCACGCTGGCGCTCACCGCCATCGGCCCGACGGCGGTGTTCGACAGCCGCGCAGCGGGCGCCGTGGCCGGCGCGCTGCGCGATGCCGCCGAAGCGCTGTCGGCGCGCCTGGGTCATCGCAGCGCGGCTTGACCGCGACGAGGACGGGGCCCTCGGCCAGGACAGCGCTTTCTTGAGGCCCAGAAGCGGGGGTTGCCCCTGCTCATGACTGGCCGCCTCCCTAAAGCACAGGGTCGCACTGCCGAAGACCGAGGCAGTTCACGGAGACCCGTCATGAAACTTCACGCGCTCGGAGTCCGGGCCCGCTTCGCGCTGCTGGTGGCGCTGTGCGGCCTGGCCATCGTGGTGCCGAGCGCGTTGTACTCGCGCCTGGCCTGGTCCAACGTCCAATCGTTGCAGCGCGAGCACGCTGGCCTGGCGCCGGCGCGCTCGCTGCTGAAGGTCCTGCAACTGGAGCAGCAGCACCGCGGCCTGTCAGCCGTATGGCTCGGCGGCAGCGAAGACCAGGCAGCTCCGCGTGCGGCGAAGGCCGAAGCGGTGGACAAGGCGATCGCCGAGTTCGAAGCCCACCTGAAGAGCGACGGCGCCGGCGACGCTGCCGTCGGCCGCGCCTGGAAGCAGGCGCGCGATGCCTGGACTGCCCTCGCGCGCGAAGTGCAGGAGCGGCGCATCGACGGCCCCGCGTCTTCGACCAAGCACACGGCGGCCATCGCGCAACTGCTGACCGTGCTCGACCACGTGCTGTCGCATTGGGGCTTGCTGCTGGAAGCGAGCCCGGAGCACTACCACCTCATCATCGGCGTGCTGCAGGAGACGCCGCGCACGGTGGAGCTGATGGGCCAGATGCGCGCCCGCGGCGCCAACCTGCTGGCCGCCGGCGGCAAGCCCGCGCCCGAGGCGCGCGCGCAGTACGGTGCGCTCGCCGACCGGCTGCGCGAACACTTCGGCCAGGTGACCTTCAACATCGAGCTCTCTGCCGCCGCCGGCGGACACCGCAGCGACGCGGTGGACGCAGCGATGACGGCGCTGCGCGACCTCGGCCAGGCGGGCATCGCCTACACGCGCCAGCACGTCCTCGAGGCCGAGACGCTGACGCACCCGGGGCCCGCGTTCATCGCCGAGATGACGCGCATCATCGACGCGATGTACGAAGCCCAGGCGCGGCTGATCGCCGACCTCGACAGCGAACTCATCACGCAGGTGCACGACACGCGCCTCGCGATGGCGGTGATGGGCGCGGCGGTGCTCATGCTCTTCGCGCTGGGCATCGGCGTTGCGGCATACACCGGGCGCTGGCTGCAGCGGCGGCTGGGGGCAGAGCCCGACGTGCTGCAAGCTGCCGCGGCGCGCGTGGCGGCCGGCGACCTGGCGACGGCGCTGCCGCTGGCGCGCGGCGACGAGTCGAGCGTGCTGGCGGCGATGGCACACATGCAGTCGTCGCTGGCCGCGGTGGTGGACGGCGTGCGCGGCAATGCGCGCCAGGTGGCCTCCGCCAGCAGCGAGATCGCGCAGGGCAACGCGGATCTCAGCTCGCGCACCGAGTCGCAGGCCAGCGCCCTTCAGCAGTCGGCCGCTTCGATGGAGCAGCTGCGCGGCGCCATCGCCTCCAGCGCCGAGCACGCGCACAAGGCCAGCGAGCTGGCGCGCTCGGCCAGCGGCGTCGTCGGCCGCGGCGGCGAGAACGTCGCGGCGCTGGCACAGACGATGGCGGCCATCCACGAGAGCTCGCGCCGCATCGCGGAGATCATTGCCACGATCGACGGCATCGCCTTCCAGACCAACATCCTGGCGCTGAACGCCGCCGTCGAGGCGGCGCGCGCCGGCGAACAGGGCCGCGGCTTCGCGGTGGTGGCCGGCGAGGTGCGCACGCTCGCACAGCGCAGCGCCGAGGCGGCGCGCGAGATCAAGAGCCTGATCGGCAACAACGTCGACCGCGTCGAGGCCGGCGGCGCGCTGGTGGGCGAGGCGGGCCGCACGATGCAGCAGGTGGTGGAGCAGGTGAAGCGCGTCGCCGACCTGATGGGCGAGATCACCGCCAGCGCCAACGAGCAGAGCGCCGGCATCGGCCAGGTCAACACCGCCGTCAGCGACCTCGACAGCACGACGCAGCAGAACGCCGCGCTCGTGGAAGAAGGCGTGGCCGCGGCGACGAGCCTGAAGCAGCAGGCCGACCGGCTGGCGCGGACGGTGGGCGTGTTCCGGCTCGCAGCGGCCTGAGCGACGCAGGGCAGGCGGCCGCCGAGCGGCCGCGTGCTAGCCTCCGCGCATGCCCGACCTGCGCATCCACCGCGAACACGCCCTCGGCCTTGAACGCGCCCGCAAGGTGGCGTGGAAATGGGCCGAGGAGGCAGAGAAGAAGTTCGGCATGGAATGCACCGTGATCGAAGGCGATTTCTCCGACACGGTGGAGTTCACGCGCAGCGGCGTGAACGGGCGCTTGATCGTCGCCGCCGACCACTTCGACCTCGAAGCGAAGCTCGGCTTCCTCGTCGGCGCCTTCGCCAAGACGATCGAAGCCGAGATCCAGAAGACGCTGGACGACCTGCTCGCGAAAGGCGGCGGTGGCGGCGCTGCTTCCACTGCGAAGAAGGCGGCGAAGGGGAGCAAGCGGTAGGCACGCTTGGGCGCCTTGGCAGGTTCCCTTTCGAGGGGCTCTTGCCGAGGGTGGCGGTTGCTACTTCCACCAGGCCGGGTCCCGGCCCGGCAGCCGGGTAACTTTCATTTGCTGGCCCAAATGAAAGTCACCAAAGCAAAGGGCCTTCTACTGAGGATTGGATAACGCGTGTGGCAAACAGAGTCTGCGCGATTGTTCTGTCTTGAGTCGGTCGTTCGGTGTGTCGAGTCGGTGGTGGCTCGAAGGAGACCACGGCACACAGACGCCTCCACTTCTTATAATAGTTGGAGCGGCCCACGATCGGACCAGTTTGGCAGTCCCGAGGTGTGCGACAGCAGCTTGCGCGCGGTCAGCTTCTTCAACATCTCGCTGGGCACGACGTCGACGGTGGGCGCTTCGCGGAGGGCGAAGAGATTCTGCCGATGTACGTAGCCCTCCGGGAGAAGGTCGCTCAGCGGCCGTTCGAGGTCCAACGCTCCGCGCAACACAAGCTTCAGCGCCAAGGTTGCCACGAGCGGCTTCGCAAGCGACGCGGCCTGGAACACCGCCTGTGACCCCGAGGAAGTGCGGCAGATCTCTCCATCGGGCCGTTCGATGGGCTGACCTCGGCGCAGTTCGGCGACTGCGAACGTGCAACGACCCTGCAGCCCGGGCGCGACAGAGTCCGTTGTTGCAGCTCGCGCGATGCTGGGCAAGAGTGCCAACAGCCGGGTGCCGCGCAGCAGCGCCTGTCTTCGCGGGAGTGCACGCATGGTGCGCAAGTGCGACCTATCGTAGGAGCTAGGCGCCGAGAGTCGAGGTCTCCAGAAGCGTGCGCGCACGCTTCACGATTGGGCCGTCGGCCAGCCGGCCGTCGAACATGAACGCACCCTTGCCTTCGGCTCGCGCAGCATCGTCCGCAGCGACCAGACGGCGCGCCCAATCGAGTTCTTCAGCGGTCGGGCTGAAGCCGCGATTGAGGATCTCGACCTGACGCGGGTGGACGCACACCGAGCCGGTGAAGCCGATGGCGCGCGCCATCTGAACGGCTTCCTCGAACGCGACCAGGTCGGCGATGTCGCCGATGCTCGCAGGCAGTCCAATGCACTGCCGGCCGTAGGCGTGGGCGGCGGCGATCACGTGATAAGCCGGCACCCCAACGGACATCGGCGTGGCGCGCACACCGATAGCCGCGGCGTAGTCCTCGGCACCGTAGCCGAGTGCCACCACCGCTGGATAGGCAGCGATATCGGCAGCGGCCAGCAACCCGCGCGGGTTCTCGATCAGGGGCACGATGGCGGGTGACCGTTCGTATTGCCTCGCCAACGCGGTCGCCAGCGCATCGACCGCCGCCACCGACTCGGCCTTGGGCAGCATCACTGCTGAAAGCGCGCCATCGGGGAATCCTTCGATGTCGGGCCGCCACATCTCGGGGTCGCCGTTGACTCGCAACAGCAAGCGTTGTCCCTTCGCCGCCAGCATCTTCACCGCCATGACAGCCGCGGGGCGCGCCTCGGCCTTGCGATCCGGCGGAATCGCATCCTCCAGGTCGATGACCAGCGCATCGGCGCCACGCGCATGTGCCTTGGCCAGCATGTGCGTCGACAGCGCGGGGACGAACAGCAGGGAGCGCCAGCGGATCATCGGCACACCTTCCGAACTTGAAGCCCCATCACGGGAGATCGCTCGCGATCGCACCCAGCTCCGCCAGGACCTCTGCAGTGTGTTCGCCCAGGCGTGGAGCGCGCCGCCGGAAGGCTCCCGGCGTGCCGAGAAGCCGTGGCGTGATGCCGTGCATCACCGTCGGGGGTTCGCCGCTGCCGTCGTCGAGTCGGACATAGACGCCGCGACCAGCCACGTGCGGGTGTTCCAGCAACTGCTCCGGGTCGAGGATGGGGCCCATCGTCACACCCTTTGCCCGGAACAGCGCGAGCACCTCCTCCTGCGTGCGAGCGCCCACGAAATCGGCAACCATGCCGTCGATCTCGCTATCGCGCTCCAGCCGCGCGGCATTCGTGGCGTACCGCTGATCGTCCATCAGGTGCAATTTGCCGATGACGTCGAACACACGCCGCGCCATGGGTTCGGTGGAGCCCGACATGGCTACCCACTTGCCGTCACTGCAACGGTAAGAACCTCGCGGCGAGGAGATCTTGCGCATGGGATCGACCATCTCGCCCTTGGCCGCGTACATCGTCACGTCCGGACCCATGACCGAGACGATCGGATCCAACAGCGAAACGTCGACCACTTGCCCCTTGCCGCCGCGCACCTCGACCTCGCGCAGGGCGGCCATCACTGAGAACGCGCCGGCGAATCCGGCAATCATGTCGGCCAGCGCGAGGTTCGGCAGGTGAGGATGGCCGGCTGCATCACGGTGTTTGTGTGCGAAACCGCAGAAGCCTTCGACAAGGCTGCCGAATCCCGGCAGCCCGCTGTAGGGGCCTGTCTGACCCCAACCCGAGATCCGCGCGATGACCAGTTGCGGCCGCGTCCGGTGCAGCACCTCAGGCGCAAGTCCCATGGCTTCCAGCGTGCCGGGCTTGAAGTTCTCGACCAGCACATCGGCGGTGTCCAGCAGCCTGCGCAACCAGGCCACACCTTCCGGCTCGCGCAGGTCGAGGGCCACGCTGCGCTTGTTGCGGCAGTAGGCGCGCCACCAACCGTTGACGCCGGCAGGATAGTCGTCGTGCGGCTCGGACCAGTCGCGTAGCGCGTCGCCACGTCCCGCGGTTTCGACCTTGATGACGTCGGCACCGAGATCGGCCAGCTGCAGGCTGAGCATGTTGCCCGCGACCAAGCGGGACAGGTCGACGGCGCGCACTCCGGCGAGAGGCCCTTGCGCGTCGGGCGTCAAGGTGACTCGCGGCAGGTTCGCCACAGAAGCGGGGATGGGCATGGGGCTCAGTCCATCTTGATCTCGAGGCGGCGGACCAGGGGCTGCCAGACGGCCCCTTCCTGACGCAGCAGATCGACGAAGGCCCTGGCCGGCATTACCAACGGCTCCGTCTCCACTGCCGCAAAGCGCTGCTGCACTTCTTCGGACTCCAATGCCTTGGCGGTCGCCGTGGCGATCTTGTCGACCACCTCGCTTGGCGTTCCCTTGGGCGCGAATAAACCGGCGACTGCGGAGATCTCCAGCCCCGGCAGACCTGCCTCGGCCAAAGTGGGCACGCCGGGTAGCGACTTCGCCCGCGCATTTCCCGAAACCGCAAGCGCGCGCAGCTTGCCCCCGCGGATAAGCGGCATCGCCGCCGTGAGCGAATCGACGGCGAACAGCACCTGCCCGCTGGCCAGGTCGGTCAGGGCAGCGCCGCTGCCCTTGTACGGCACGTGGGTCGCCTGAGCGCCGATGCGGCGCAGAAGGAGTTCGGCGCCAAGGTGCGTCAGGGCGCCTACACCCGAAGACGCAAAGCTCTGTGGACGAGCGGCAAGCGCGGCCGTGAGCGCCGCCAAGTTCTGCGGCGCAGCAGGCGTGTTCGCGACCAGCACGGCAAAGGGGGCGCGGCTGACAGACGCGACCGGCGCGAAGTCGGAGGGTTCGTACTTCGCGTTCGGATTGATGATTGGGACGATGAACAGCGCAGAGGTCGACGTCAGGAGCAGCGTGTACCCGTCCGCTGCGGCACGCATCACCGATTGATGCCCGATGATGCCGGTGCCGCCCGCGCGGTTTTCCACCACCACGGCCTGGCCCAATGCCGGGCCGAGATAGCTGGCGATCAGGCGCCCAACCACGTCGCTGCCCGACCCAACCCCCTGCGTCACGACCAGCGTGATCGGCCGACTCGGAAAGGGCTCGGTCGCAATCGCGGGCAAGGCACCCAGGCATAGCACGGCGGCGACACCGCGGCACAGCGTGGAGCGGAGCATGACAGACTCCCGATCGTTTGACGGACCTCAGTCTAGCCCACACTACTTGCTATAGCAACCTTTGCGATGACAAGAACATCGAACCGGCAGACCACTGCCCCGCTGCGCGTCTCGCAGGCCCTGTTGCGCAGCATCAAGCCCGAGGAGCTGATCACTTACCGCGTCGCTATGCTGTCGCACTTGATCGGTCAGATCGTCGAGCGTTCGGTTTCGCAGCCTCTCGACCTGACGAGCCGCCAATGGCGCGTGATGATGTTGCTCAATCGGTTCGGCCCGTCGACTTCCGGCCAGATCGCGGCGAACAGTCCGCTCGACCACAGCCAGGTCAGCCGGGTGTCTTACGAACTGGCCGACAAGGGCCTGATCACGATGCGCGCCGACCCCCATGACCGTCGCAAGCAGACCCTTGCCCTTACCCCGGCCGGTATCGACTTGCTGCGTCAAGGCCTTGTGGAATCGCTGAAGCGCCAGCAGCGCTTCCGTGACTGTCTGGCGGAGCAGGAATATGCGGCCCTCAACCGCGCCCTCGACGCGTTGACCATCGAGGCGAGGCGCATGCTTGCCGAGGACGGATCGATCGATTGAGGCAGAACTCCGGCTATTGCCTGGGCCTTATTGATCCGGCAAGAATGCTCTTGAAGTTCTGAAGTGCGCCATCATGTTGGAGCGATGCAAGCAACCGACATGAGATCGCTGAGCCCTGAAGCGCGCCACGAGCGGCGCGTTCAGGTGGTTCGACTGCGCAAGGCCGGCCACGGCTACGACGCCATTGCCGAGCAGACCGGACTCAGCCGCACGGGCGTGTTCAACATCTGCAAGCGCCATCGCGAGGCCGGAGCCAAGGCGCTGCGGGATGCGCCGGGCGGCCGGCAAGTGGGACAAGGCCGGGCGCTGGACCTGACGCAGGAGCTGCTGGTGCGGCAACTGATCGCGGACAAGACGCCGGACCAAGTGAAGATGCCCTACGCGCTGTGGACGCGCGCGGCGGTGGGGCAGCTCATTGAGCAGTGCTTCGGCATCAAGCTGTCGGTGCGCGGCGTGGGTGTGTACTTGAAGCGCTGGGGCTTCACGCCGCAGAAGCCCCTGCGCAAGGCCTACGAGCAGTCGCCTGCGGCGGTGAAGAAAGTGGCTCGCGGAGACTACCCGGCGATCGCAGCCCAGGCCAAGGCCAGGGCGCGGGGATTCATTGGGGCGACGAGTGGTCTGCGCAGCAGCGATGTGCGCGGCCACTTGCGGCTAGCGCCCATCGGCCAGACGCCCGTGGTGCGGGTGAACAACAAGCGCCACGGCTTGTCGGTCATCTCCACCGTCACCAACAAGGGGCAGATGCCAAAGCAAGGAAGATCTTCGACGGCGCGAACGCCGACATCCTGATCGACTTCTTCAAGCGGCTGGTGCGTGCAGCGCCCAAGAAGATCTTCCTGATCCTGGACAACCTGCGCGTGCACTACAGCAAGCCGGTGAAAGCCTGGTTGGCCGAGCACGCCGAGGTGATCGAGGTCTTCTACCTGCCCAGCTACAGCCCCGAGCTGAACCCCGACGAGATGGCCAACGCGGACCTCAAGCAGGCGGTGACGAAGCTCGCGCCGGCGCGTACCAAGCTGCAACTGGTGAAAGCCACCTCGCGGCATCTGCGCAGCGTGCAGCGTCAGCCCGAGCGCATTCGCAAGTACTTCGAGCATGAGCCAATTCGTTATGCGGCTTGATTCAAGTTCGAGGTTGCCGGCTCAATAGGTGTCCAGTGCTGTGGCGGATAGCCGAGACGACGGACCTGCGCCCGCCAGTACTTGCCCCGCTTGGTGACTGTTGCCATGTGCGATGACCCGGTTGGATGGGTTCATCGCCAGTCTTCTGTTGTGCCAGTTCTGTGCCAATGTCCAGAGATTCGGCGTTTCCGGCAGCGGCTGTAACAAGCAAAACGGCCTAGCGTCGCCATGGAGCGTTGATTTTCAACGTCTTTTCCGTTAGCAGATGTTGGTGGGCCCTGAAGGACTCGAACCTTCGACCAACGGATTAAGAGTCCACGCTCAATCGAGCGTAGGCGCGGCGTTGCGTGCGCTCCGTGGGAACGAGTGCTGCATTTTCAGCACGTAGTGGCGCGGGTTCCCGAGTCCACGGTTTCCAGGCCAGCGGCGCAGGCTGCGACGGCACGAACGAGCGCAGCAGTTCTTCCCGGCCGCCGCGATCTCCGCCGCGAGCATGTCGCCAGCGGGCTCACTCACAGCGCGTGTGACGCTGGCGACGATGCGCGGGCTGTGGCCGTCGCAGGCGTACACCGGCCCGCCGCCTGGGTCAGGAGAGCTCGGCCAGGCGCACCATGCAGCCCCTTGCGAGTAGCGGCGCCGCCGCGCGCCGGATCCACACCAGGCGGCAGACCGCGCCGTCGAGCACGCTCACGGCGTTACCTCGGCGGCGCGCTCGCTGGCCTCGACGGCGCCAGCCCAGGCCCGGAGGGCTCGCAGTCCGGCAGCGAGATCCTCAGCGTCGAGGCTGCACTGTCGATGAGCCGACAGTGCCTCGCCCAATACTCGCCCGATGGCATCGGCTCGGACACGGCAGGCGCCGGCGGTGTCCTCGGCCTCGGTGACGCCACCGGAAGCGGCGCTGGCGATGGCGTCGCGCATGCGGTCACGATCGCGCACAGCAGCAGCCAGGTCGCCGCGCACCGCATCGCTCGCCGTGGCATGCCGAGCGCGGTGCACCAGGCGGTCTCGACAGCAGGGCATGCTGGGCCTCCTTGCGGGCGGTGTCGATGCGGTCCGTATCGCTCGGCCGCGGCAGCAGCGCGGCGTCGAACTTGGCCTGCGCGTCAGCGCGCAGCTTGTCTGCTCAAGCGCGGTGCCGCGGCGCTCATGTCGGCGCGCTCGGCGGCTGCTACTGCTCGGCTTGGTCGGTGCCCAGGCGGCGTAGCGCGCCAGTAGGCAGCCGAGCCGGCCGCAGTGGCGATGCCGCCGGCCAGCGCGACGTAGAGCAGGAGGCTCAGGGCGCCTCGGGCGAGGGTGATGCGTGGATGGCGCCCAGCCGGCGAACGCGGCGCCGCAGGGCGATTGCGGGCCTTGCCGGGCAGCCTGGCGACGAGGCGCGGGAAGGCCGGCGCGAGCGATCACGCCGTCACCGCTCCACAATCGCGTCGGCCACCGCCTCGCGCGACACGAGATAGAGCGCTGCGGTCGCGGCGTTGCTGAGGAAGAACACCTCCACCACCATGCCGCCGCACGCCACGAACGAGGCGACCCCTCGCGCTCATCGACTGGTCGATCCACCCGCCATCCCCGCGCAGCCGCAGCCGCAGGCATGCAGCGATCGCGCGCGCCATGCGCCTGCGCGCGCTGCTCGGGCAGGGCGATCACCTCGACGCCGGTGAGGGGTTGTCGCTGGCGTTGGTGTGCAGTTCGATCCGCCACGTCGGCGCCGCCGATGAGCTGCATCGCGTAGGTCAGCGCGCGGGGCCCGATCTTGCCTCGCCGTCGGTGCGCACCTCGTGCCCGGCGGCACGCAGCCGCGCGGCAGCGAGGTCGCGCAGATCGGCCATGAGGTCGGCCTCGGTCATCCCGCCGTAGGTGGCGCCGGGGTCGCCGTCGCCGTGGCCCGCTGTCACCGTGATCTGCATTGCGCTCACCTCGTCTCGAACCGAAGTCCACGCTGCCCGGCTCGGCCGTCAGCACCAGGTCAGCGATCAGCGCCGCCACGCGCCAGGCGTCGGCGGCCACGTGGTTGCCGCGCAGCGCCGCTCGGCCATCGGCCGCGGTACTCGCCGCGAAGGCCACTCCACGGCGTGATGCGCTGGCCAGGCAGCGGGAGCGGCTGGTCCATTGGCTCGGCGTGACGCTGAGCGGCGCCAGGCCAGAGGCGACGCCGGCGAGGTCACGCGGCGGGCGACCTGGCGGCGGCACCATCGCGCTGCTGGGCGGCAGTTCGCTCTTGGCTGCGCTGCCGCTCGACGAGCCGAACCAGTAGGCGGCCACCGCGCCGAACGCCGCCATGGCGAGCCGGTGAGCAGCAGCAGCGGCTCGCGTGCGCCTGGCAGAGCTCAACCAGGTACAGCGCAGCCATCGCAGCGGCGAACATCGCGCACACGATCATCGCCAGCCACACGTGGGAGCGTCTCATCGCCGCGCCTCCATGCTCTCGATCCTGCGGCGCAACTCGCGCACCTCGGCGCGCAGCTCGGCATCGGCGATCTGCGAGGTGCCTTGCAGCGACACGAGCGCGTCGAGCCGACTTTCGATCTTGCGCACCGTGTCGCCGGTCTGCTGCTGGCTGTAGTACAGCGCCATGCCCTGCACCGCGATCGCGCCGATGCCGCCCAGCAGCCACGGCAGCGGGATCACGCGGTCGATGCGCACGCGGCCGGCCGCGTCTTGGCCCACCAGGTCACCGGGCTTGGTCTCGGCCATCAGCCCACCCCCGCCAGCAGCACGATGCCGGCCAGCAGCAGCCCCGGCGTCGCGGTTGCCAGCGCATCCAGCCAGCTCGGCTCACCCTCGTTGCGCGCGCGCTGGTACAGCTCGACGCCGACACCCAGCGCCGCCGAAGCGAGCGCGATGGCCAGCGCCGGGCTGGCGCGCGCGGCGAGCACGGTGCAGGCGACGATGAGCGCCAGGCCGGCGCCCCAGGTCAGGTGCTGGATCTTGTCTTTGGGGAGTGGCATTGGTTCCTCCTTCAGAGTGCCTATCGATAGTCAACGGCTACATGTTCTCAGGCGTATGCTTGCCATACGTTTCGGAGCATGTCATGCGCAAGTTCATCGTCGTCTTCCTGTCCGCCTTGGTCGCCGCGCTGGCCGCTTGTGGTGGTGGCGGTGGAGAAGACATGCCGCCTTCATGCGGCAGCAGCAGCGCGCAGCGCGTCATCGTCGAGCCGGGCCTCGGAGCGATCCTGTTGACGCAGGCTGTTGACGTCCCGGCGCGCAACGCGCCTTGGACGATGCAAGTGACGCTGACTGCAAACCGCTTTCTGGAGACGCGCTCAGGAGTCGCCGTCAATTCATCCACTGCACAAGGTGGCGTCGCCGCGTACCACTTTCTGCGCGTGTACCGCAATGGCGTCTTCGTCGCCGCACTGGCCAGCACGGACCGGGACGAGCTGAAGCTGCCGATCGCACCGGGCTGCCATGTCGTTCGCCAGGAAGAGCATGCGGCCGTGCAAGTCGACGCCGGCGTCGAGATGCGGGTCGAGGCCGTGTGGTCTGTGGTTCGCCCCCCGCGCGGCGCTGAGGATCTGACGGCCATCACCGACTCGTTCTCCTTGGTTACCAGCGAATAGCCCGGCTAGCGGCGGCGGCGCACGACCTGCCACTGAGCGAGCGCGGAGAAGTCCTTCGCGCACTGCTTGGCGGCGCCGCCCGAGTCGAAGAAGCTGATCTTGTAGCGGCACACCAACCACTTCGAGGCCGCGCCAGGCACGTAGTTAGCGCGCAGGCCAACGTCGAAGTACGCGGTTGCGCCGGCGGGCGGTACGCTGGCGATGAAGCGCCGCCGCACCGAAGTGACCTCCGTCTCGGTACCGCCGAACGTGTCCGCCGACGTGAGCCACACCTCCACTTCGGCGTATGCGGCGCTCGACCAGAACGTGTCCTCGTGCCTACCGAGCACGAAGATGTCGAGTTCATCGCCCGCGTCGGTCGGCACCTGCGGGCCCGCGAAGAAGCTCGCTCGCACACTGGACCCGGGACTGCCCGTGCTGCCAGTTGTGGTGCTGGTGTCCGTGACGGAGCCGAGCGTGATGGCGCCGCTCGCCACGTGGGATGTACCGACTACCCCCGCCAGCAGCTCATCCGCCCTCGGCGCGTAGCCGGTCGGCGCCGCCCCCAGCTCGAACTGCCAGTCGTCGCAGTCGAAGTGCGCCGCACCGGCGCTGCCGCCGCGCGAGGCCATCCACACGTATGCACGCGCGCTCAGCGCGTTCGTCGGAATCCGCCCGGTGAGCAGCTCGCGCTTGAATCCAACGTAGTCCGTGTCGATCGCCGCGACGGTCTTGCTCGCCGAGCCAACGGCCGATCCCGTGCCCGCGGCGGCGCTGTAGAAGTCGATGGACAGGCGCAGATCCACGCCGCCGGTGCCGCCGCCGAGCCCACGCAGGTTCGAGTGAAGCAGAACGCCTTGCCGCCCTGCCCCGCCAGCTCGACGATCTGGTGTAGGCCAGCCTGGTCACCCGCCGTCGTGCCCAGGTTCGAGGCCGTCACGCGCTGGTACTGCCGCCGGTGAGCCCGCCGGTTTGCTGCGAGTAGGTGACGGTGCCGGCAGTGCCGCTCGTGTAGTTCAGCCACGAGTCGGCCAGGCCGTTCGCGTCGCTGTCCACCTCGAAGCTGCTGTTCCTCAACAGGTTGCCGCCGCCGATGGCCGCGGTGCCGGCCGTCACCACCGGCGCCGCCACTACCAGTGCCGACCACGGCCCGCGCACCAGCGGCAGCGCCTGGATGGCGCGAGCACGGAACGCGTAGTGCACGCCGCTCTTCAGGCCCGGGATCACCGCCGAGGTGGCCGAGCCGGTCTCGACCCAGCTCGCCCAGTTGCCGCCGGCCAGCGCTGTGACCTCGACGTACTGCACCTCCACCTGGCCGCCGGCGCGCACGCTGCCTTGCGTCACCGCGTCCCACGAGACGCGCACACGCGCGAGGATGCTGCTGCTGTCGGCCAGGTCCGCGGTGCCGCTGGCCACCGACAGGCCGGTGATGGCCTGCACGTCCCACGGCGGCGGCAGATTGCTGTCGGGCGCGGGATCGATGCCCTTCAGCTCGGCCAGCGGCGTGAACATCGCCGAGGCGATCTCGGCCAGCTCGAGCTGCACGCCCTCGCCCGGGTGCCAGCGCCAGCCGAGCACCTCGAAGGTCTTGGCGCTCATGCCGAAGCGGTCCAGCGTGACGGTGCCCACGTCGAACAGCTCGCAGCGGAAGGCGTTGAGGTTGCAGCGCAGCTGCATGCGCAGCCCGGCGGCTGCCTGGCGGATCAAGAGGCTCGCCAGGTGCTGCGCATGCGCCGGGTGATTCACGCCCTCGAAGCTCACCTCCAGTGGCATCGGGATGCCGCCGTCGGCGGCGATGCGCGTGGCGTCCTGCACCGCCGGGAACGGCAGCGGCTGCCAGCGCTCGGCCGGGTGGATGCACTTGCCGGTGACGCGCGTCACGCGGTTCTCGCGCGCCACGCCGTTGCTGATGCGCAGCACCGGCTCGTCGCTGCTGGCCGGCTCGCCGTCCTCGTTGAGCAGCTGCACGATCCAGCTCGTGTCCACCGCGAAGACGCTGCTGGCCATCGTGCCCGCGCGCATGCGCCACACGCCGCCGGCCCAGCCGTGCCGGCCGGCCATCGTCTTCATGATCTCGTCCATCATCGCGCGCCGGTCGGCGTCGCTCTTGAGGACGATGCCGCAGCGGTGCCGTGGCAGGGTCACGGTCTCGGTGCTGTTGTCGGACTTGCGCAGCGTGAAGACGGTGGACACGTCGCACGCGGCCGCCGCGGCCATCGCGTCGGCCAAGTCGATCTCGCCGTGGCACCGCCCAGGCTGCTGGCCGCGCGCGCGTAGTGCAGCGCGTGCAGCGCGGGGTTCTCACTGAACTCCCACGTGGTGGCGTCCGCCGCGCGGCGCGCCGCTGCCGCCAGGACTGCGTGCTGGGGTCCTTGCGCGGGGTCGTACACCTTGGCGCCGCGCAGGAGTGCGGTGACGTTCGGCCGGCCCTGCGGGTAGACGTCCGGGTCGTAATCGATGTCCACCACCGCGCAGGCGATGCCGGCGAACTTGTCGGTGCTGGTGATCTTGCCGGGGTATCGGGCTGGGCCAGCGCCGAGCCGATGTTCTGCGTCGTGGTGCCCAGGTACGGTCGTGGATGCGCGCGGTGGGGGTGACGATGGTAGTGCGCGCGTAGACGATGTTCACTGCGCGTTGGCCGCAGGGCCGCCGCTCAGGGTCACCACGTTGCCGACGACGCTGACCACGGCATGGCAGTTCGTAGTAGTAACTCGCCGCTGCCAACCGGCGTCACTGCACTCACCGAGCCGGCCACCGGCGTGTATGGCAGCGTGAAGGAGCCGCCGCCGCTGCCATCCAACGTGCCGGTGTAGTCAGCAGCCTCGTCGCGGCTCTTGGCGTAGGGCGCGGTCGTCACGTAGCCGCTGCCGTCCAGCGTCAGCGCCACGTCGTCGAAGAAGAACTGCTCGAAGCCGTCGATCTCGTGGCCGGCGAAGCTGACGACCATCGTCAGCTTCTGGTTGTTGGCGCCGCTCACCCAACGCCGACGCACGCCCTCGACGTGCAGCGCACGCGGCCGAGCACGATGGTGCGCGCGCCTGGTCGGCGACACGTCCACCATCTCCAGCCGATCGGCCAGGCTTGCGTTGTACGCGTCGCGCGCCTGGTTCTTGGCGCGGCGCATGTCCTCGCGGGCGTCGGCGAAACTGATCGCCGCCGCGGCCAACATGAGCCAACCAGCTGCCGGCGGAAAAGATCGCGGCGACGTAGAACGCCAGCGACAAGAAGCTTCCCGAGCCCGTCACACGCTCGCCTGCGGAAGTAGCTGGCCGCCGGCCAGGCGAGCGGCGCTGCATCCAGCGCCGGGTCGAACTTCAGCATCGCAGGCCGCTCGTACAGGCGCCTGCTGCTCGTCGTCGGTGTAGCGGTCGGCCGGCTGCGCGTGGCCACCGTGCCGCGGTGCTCGGCCAGCACGGTGATGGTCGCGCGCGGGCTGTCCTCCACGCCGGGCACGCCAAGCTCGCCCGACCAACTCAGCAGCGCATCGGCCACCACGCCCGTGGCCGGATCGACCAGCGCTTCGTAGATGCGCACCGCGGTACCCGCCACCGGCTGCGTCAGCGCCAGGCTGATCTGCGCCGAACTCTTCACCGCGGGCACGGCGAGCGTCAGCGCCGGCATCTCGCCGGCGGTGTCTTCCACCGCTTCGATGGCCAGGCCGAGCGGCAGCCAGGTGCTGCTGGCCCACACCACCGGCGCGCCGGCCGTGCAGTAGCGCTCGGGCACGGCGAACATCAGCTCCACCAGGCGCACCACCGGGATCTTCTCGCCGGCCTGGATGCGCGCCAGCAGCGCCAGCGCAGCGGCGTTCATCGTCCTCACGGGATCACCTGCGAGAACTCGAGCTGCAAGCCGTCTTGCAGCCCGGCGGCGCCGTACTCGACGAAGGGCGCGTCGCCCACCAGTTCGAACTGTCCCACGGGCGTGTTCCACGTCACCGCGGCGCCCGAGCTGGCCGCGGCGAGCAGCGGCGTCACGAGCGTGGCCGTGACCTGGCCGCTGCCGTTGGCGGTGCAGTCGGCCGCCACCATGAGCAGGTTGCCGCCGATGCCGAGCACGTCACCGGCCAGCAGCGTGCCGGTGCTCACCGGCGTGACGCCGGTGATGACGACGGTGCGCGCGCCGGCGGCCGCCGAGCTGGCCAGCGTCATCGTGCCGCGCGCAGTGCCAAGCGGCACCGGCCGGCGGAAGTGGCCGAAGCGCACCCAGTCGCCGGTGCTGGAGATCCCGGCCAGGAACGCCTCGCGCGCGGCCGCGACGGCAGGCGTGCGCGCCGGCGGCAGCCACAGCGTGGGGCGCAGCCGGTCCGCGAGGGGACTCACCGACTGGCGCTGCCCGGTGTAGAAGGCGCGCCAGCCGCTCTTGGGCGTGTTGACGCCGAAGCGCACGCGCATCGGCCGCCAGGCGGCACCGGTGGGCCAGTCGAGCGTGGCCACGGCTTCAGTCCCCGCGCTGCCGGCGCTGCCGGTCGTACTTCGCCAGCGCCGTCTCGATCATGCGCACGGTGTTGGTCGTGGCGTCACCGGCAACGGTGATGTTGTACGTGGCGCCACTGCCGCCCTGCGCGATGACGCCCAGGCTGCCGTCGGCAGCGCGGCGCAGCGGCATGATGGCCTCGGGCCCGGCCTCGCCCATGAGGCCCTTGCGCAGCGCACCGCCCTGGGCGAAGCGGAAGTTCGTGGGTCCGGTGACGACGCCGCCGGCGGCGAAGGCGAGGCGGCCGGCGGACGAGTAGACGCCGCCCAGCGCGTTCTTGATCGCATCGCCGCCGGCGCTCTGCGTGTTGCTCGGGCCGAGCGCCGAGGCCGCCCACTTCACCAGCCCCGCCATTGCCTGGCGGAACTGCGCGCGCGCGAACTGGCGGCCACGTTGACCAGGCTCTTCAGGTTCGCCTTGCCCGTGGTGACGAGGCTTCGACGAACGCGTCCTCGGCGCCGCGCGCAGCGTGCTTGGTCATGGCGTTGTCCATGGCCTGCTGCATGAGCTTGGCTGCCCTGCCAGCCTTCGAGCATGCGCTGCCACTCGGGCTTGAGGCTTTCCGGTCAGCTCGGTGTGCTTGATGCGCACCGCCTCGTTGATGGCCTCCTTGCGCGCGGGCGTACTCCTTGGGTCGTTGCTCTTCTTGAGCGCCTCGATCTTCGCCAGCTCCTGCTCGCGGAAAAGCGCGATCTGCGCCTTCGCCGCGCGCGTGCGGTCGTCGCGGATCAGGGCGATGTTGCCGACGCGGTTGGCTTCGATGAGGGCGCGGACGCTGCCGGTGGCTGCGTCGAGGCGCTGGCGGTGAAAGTCCTTGTTCTCTGCAGCGTGCGCTCGGTCTGAGCGCGGTCGAAGCGCTGGAAGGCTTCCTCTGAGTTGGCCTGTGGCGGTGTTCTGCTCGCGCAGCGCGGCGAGTTGCGCGCGAATGGCGATGAGCGCCGCCTCCTTGGCGTCCGTACCGCCGGCGCCGGGATTGGCCGGCGTCGCCTGCTCGGCGCGCAGCCGCGCCTCAGCGATGCGGATCTCCCCGGCCAGCACCGCGCGCTCCAGTTCCAGCTTCTTCTCGGCGTACTTCGTCGCCGTACCAGGCCGAAGTCGGCGCGGCTGTCCTCCTCCAGCGCATCCAGCTCGCGCTTGCTGCGGCTGGATGTTCATGTCGGAGATGCTCTCCTGCTCGGCGAGCGACAACCTGCTCCTGCTCGCCGCGGCTGCGCAGCGCCGGCCGAGCGTTTCGCGGCGAGCCGGTTGAGGCCTCGGCCTCCTGCTGGCGCATGCCAGCCAGCCGTTTGCGCAGCTCCGCCGCGCGCTGCACGCTCGGTGGCGTCAGAAGCCTGGAAGATGCGCTGCTGGAACGACTGCTCGACCTCGCGGCGCTCGTCGGCGTACTTGCGCTGGATGTCGATGTCGGTCTCGGCACGCACCCCGTCGAGATCCTTGGCGCCTGGGAAGGCCCGCTTGCCCGGCCCATGTCGGCGGCTTCGAACTTGCGGAACTCGTCCCGCGCTCGCTGCTTCGCGTCCAGCACTTCCGCCCGCAGCCTCTTGACGTTGGCTTCCATGGCGACGCTCAAGGGGTCGCTCATGTTGTTCTCGCCGCGCAGCGCACGCCGGCGCGCAAGCTTGTCCTCCTCGATGCCCAGCTCCTGCATCTTGCCGGCGAGACTGGCGATCTCCTCGCGGCGACGCGCCACGACCGACACGGCGGCGCCCACCGCGGCGCCGATGCCGAGGAGCACGGCCACCGCAGGATGCGCCACTAGCACGCCGCCGATCGCCGCGATGGCCAGGCGCACGCCGGCGAGAGAGGCAACAAGCGCCGCCGCGCTCGCCGCTCCTGTCAGGGCGCCGCCGATGAGCTTGATCGCGCCTTCGTTCTCCCGCGCGGCCTTGCCAACGGCATCGACGCCACCGGACAGCAGCTTCAGTGACGAGGCCGCCGCCGCAGAGGCGCCGGTCGTCTTGTCGAGCTGGCCGATCGCGCGCGTGAAGCTGTTGCCCAGCGTCGTCATCGCCTGGCCGACGGTCAGCGTGCTTTGCGTAAGCTCCTTCGCCAGTTGTGGGCCCGACTTCTCCAGCGCGCGGATCACCTCGGCAGAGGTCAGCTTGCTCTGTTCGCCCAGCGACCGCAGGCGGCCCAGCGGCACCCCCAAGCCATCGGCCATGGCCTGCGCCAGCCGCGGCGCCTGCTCCATGATGGAGTTCAGCTCCTCGCCGCGCAGCGTGCCGCTGGCCAAGCCCTGCCCGAGCTGCACGAGGGCCGCGCGCATCGACTCGGCGGACCCGCCCGACAGCGCCATCGCCTGCGCGACGGCCTCGGTGACGGTAAGCATGCGATCCTGAGAAACGCCCAGGTTGCTGCCAGCCCGCGCCAGCGCGCCGTACGTTTCGGCCAAGGCCACGAACGAAACGCGCGAGGTCTGCGCGATGTCGAAAAGCCGCGCCTGCGCCTGCGCCACATGCACCGCGGAGCCGCTCACCAGCCTCAGCCGCGACGCCATGTTCGTCATGTCGTCGGCCGCCTGAACCGCCGAGCGGCCGATGGCGCTCAGACGTCCCAGAAGGTCTGTTCCGAGCGCAACCGCCAGCGCCCCACCGTAGTGGCTGGCCTTCTGGATGGCGCCCTGCACCTTGCCGAGTCCGCGCTCGACGCCTCCGAGCGCCTGCTCGACCTGACCCTGGCCGGAGGCCGAAAACTGGATGACTACGCGAGGCTGCGTCATGGCAAACTTCTCCGCATGCCCGTCTCGATCGCCGTCGCCCAGGTCACGCTCGCCAGCCTGGTTCTGCTGTTCCTAACGCAGCTCATGCAGTGGCCAGGCGGCAGCGTCATGGCGTTCGTGGCCATCGGCGCCGCAGTGCTGTTCCCGCTGGCCTTCCTGCTCGAACTGGCCGGCGTCTTCAAGGCGCTGCTGGGCAGGTAGCTCACTGTCTCATCTCCCCCACCGCCGCGCGCTCCATCACCGCCAGGTCGGCCAGCAGCTCACGCCACTGCTGGCGCGGCACCGCGAGCATGCGCAGCGTCGCCTCCACCGCAGAGTGATCCAGCCCGTAGGGCTGCCCGCTCGGGCCGATGCGCCACTGTGTGCCGAGCGCGCAGAACACCTCCACGGGAAGCGCGCAGCACGGCCCGAACTCGGGCGGCTCGTGCTCGAAGGCCCCCGCGCCGAAGACCTGGAGCGCCGCCTCGTCCGGTGGCTTGCTGTACAGCCACTCGGCGGCGGCGATCAGTTTTTTCGCCTGCTCTCCGTGAGCGCGGCGATGTACTGCTCGAACAGCTCACGCCCGGCCGCCGGGTAGGCGTCGAGAACGCGCCAGCGCCTCGGTGCTGAAGGGCACCTCGGCGCCGTCGGCATCGAACACCCCCGACCAGCCCGAGACCACCGAACCGAGAAACTCCGGGTCGCGGCTGCCCGCGGCCCCTTCGATCCACGCGGCGAGCGCCTCGCGGCCCTTGTGCCTGGCCGTGACGCGCACCGTCGCTGCCTGCGCGGCGCCGGGCACGGTGAGCTGCGCATCGAACTCGAAGGTCGGCGCCGGGTTGATCTTCAGGCCCACGCGTGCGGCCCCGTCAGGTCGGGTAGACCACCGGCAGCGAGGCGAACGACAACGTCACCTCGCCGCGCAGCGTGCTGTCCTCGATGGTCGGGATCTCGCGCAGGCCCCAGTAGGCGTTGCCCACCGTGCGGCTGCCGCCGGGGTAGACCATCAGCATGCCTTTGGCGGCGCCCGAGTCGGCCGCCGAGCGCACGGTGGCCACCCAGCTCAGCGCCGGGTCGAAGTACACGGGCGCGGTCATCGTCACCGCGCTGCGCGTGGTGGGGATCTGGCGCTGCGTCAGGTCGCTGATCTCGGTCACATCGGCGAACTGCTGCTCGCCGCCGCTGGTTTGCAGGTTCGACGTGAGCTGCGTGATCTGCGTCCACGTGCTGATCTTGCGCACGCCGCCCGCGCCGCTGCCGGAGAACTTGGACGTGTCGCTCGTGTCGATCAGCTCCAGCGTGATACTGGTGCCGGCAACGACGGACTTGACACGCGCGACGCGCTGGTCGAGCAGACTCCAGGCGCTGGTGACCTCGACGTAGTCGCCCGCGGCCAGGCCGGTCGTGCTCGCCATGCTGAGCACCGTCTCAGCCGCGTTGCTCGCCGCCGTGAACGGCAGCGAGGTGGCGTAGGCCGAGGCGATTGCCAGCGTCAGGCCGACGGCTTTGATCTTGGCCATCTCTCCTCCTTCAGGTCTTGGCCGCGGGCTTGGCCGCGGGCTTGAACTCGTCGCGCAGCGTGAGCTTGGGCGCGTCGGCCGTCGCCACGGCGCGATCGGCGTCGCTCGCCACGGCCGCGTCGATGACGACCAGGCCCGCCTTGCGCGCCAGGGCCTTCACGTCTTCGACGTAGCGCCAGGTCGGGTGCTCGACGAGCCAGACCTTGCGGTCGTCGCCCTTCACGAGGGTGTCTGCCATTGCGTCAGGCTCCTCAGTTCAGCGCGGCGTTGCCGATGGCGCAGACGCCGGCGGTCTGCTTGATGCTGGTCATCACCAGGTCCCAGTTCGTGCCGGTGGCCAGCGCCGCGTCGCTCGGGCTCTTGCCGCCGTTGGTCTCGTCCCAGGTGTAGCCCTTGAGCGCCAGGCCGAAGCTGTAGTCCATCTGCAGCGTCGTCTCGATGCGCGTCTGGCCGTTGGTCGTCTGGATGTTGGTGATGACGTCGCTGGAGTCCATCACCGTGGCGGCGCCTTCGGTCAGGCCGAGCACGTACTGCTTGTTCGGCGTGCCGGCCACGTACAGCGAAGGCGCATCGGTGACGATGATCGCCTTGCCCAGCATGTCCACCACCGTCACCGTGTCGGCGCGGAAGAGCTGCTGCGCATTGCTCAGGTTCTGGCCGATGAGCTTGTGGAAGACCTCGCCGGTCATCACGTTGGCCAGGATGCCGCCGCTGAAGTCGCCGAACTTCGCGTGCGCGTTGTTCAGCGCCGCGTAGTTGATGCCGCCCGAGCCGCTCACGTCGTTGGTGGCGCTGGCCTGGTTGGCGATGGCCGCCTTCAGCGCCGCGATGGCGGTGTTGATCTGGTCGCGCAGCAGCGCCTCGGCGAAGTTGCGCGAGGCGACCTCGATGCCCTCGGCCGTGGGCTTGTTCAGCCACGTCATCTGCGAGGGCTCGAAGCGGATCGGCCCGAAACCGCCGGCGACCTTGACCTTGCTGATCTTGGCCTGCGTCAGGTCGGTGGCGGCCGCCGCACCTTGCGCTGCGTAGCGGTTCACGCGCCGCTGCGCGCTGTGGATCGACTGGAAGAACGACTCCTGCATGAAGTCGCCGTCGAAGCTGGCCGTGGTCAGCCGGATCGTGCCGCGGCTGGCCGCGTTGAACTTGTCCACCATCTGCGCCAGCGTCTCGATGGTCGCGGGCATGATGTACTGGTTGAAGACCTGCATCTGCGAGAGAGACATCGCTCAGCTCCTTGCTTGTGGGTATCGGTGCGCAGCTGTCAGGCGGCGCTCTTGAGCTCCGGGAACTTCGCCGCGATCGCGCTCACGCGCGCGGCGCGGTCGCCGCCGAGGTCGCCCGCCTTCTGGGCGCCGGCGCCGCTCTTGTCGCCCTTGAACCCGCTGCCGCCATCGCCGGCGCCGGACGCCTTCACCAGGTGCGGCTTGGTCTTCGCGAGCCAGGCCGCGCCGTCTTCGATGGGCACGAGCTTTCCGCCCTCGCCTTCGAAGAGGAAGTCGTCGCCTTCCTGCCGCACGCGCGAGGACAGCAGCGTCGTCGCGTCGCCCGCGTCGATGAAGGCGTGCTTGGACACCGCCTGCGCGATCAACCGATCGCGCTTCTCGGTCGTGAGCCGGCCGAGCGCCTCGTCGCGCCCCTTGGCCGCCTCGTCACGCTCGCGCGTGAGCTTCTTGACCTGGGCCTCGAACTGCTTGGCCGCCTCGGCCTGGCCCTTCGCACTCGGCAAGGTCTCCAGGTCCACGTCGGGCTCGACGCCCAGACGCTCCGCGAATGCGGCAAGCCGCTCGCCGAGCTCCTTGATCCTGGCGTCCTTGCCCTTGCGCCCGTCGATGCTCTCCTTGCGGGCAGCGTCGCGCTGCTCGGTGAGGGCGGCCACGTGCGCGACGAGCTTGCCGTGCAGTTCGTCGCCGAGCTTGTCCTTGAGGCTGTCGATGTCCATGGGTGGGTTCGTTGAGCTGCGCCAGGCCATCGCGGCCTCGGGTCGCGGCAGGCCATCGCGGCCCGCTTGGACTTCGAGCATGCGCGGGCGCAGTCCCGCTTTGCTTAGCGAATCGGGACGCGTCGCGACGATGCTGGCGGGAGCATGTGGACCCAGACCCGCCAGCGCTTCAGCGACCTGGCCCAGGCCTTCGACGGCTCGGGCGGGTACGCGCCGGTGGTGCGCTGGCGCAACGAGACGCTGGCCGACGGTTCCACGCGCCGCCTGCCCGACTACGCCACGGCCAGCTTCCTGGTGCCGTACGCGCGCGAAAGCGCGCAGAAGTACGCCGGCCGCGCGGCGCTGGCCACCTACGAGAACCACCTGCGCTCGGCGTGCGAGCGCTTCTGCGGCTTCCTGGCCCGCCGGCGAGCAGTCCGCACCGATGCCGACGCGCCGCTGGTCAAGCTGCTGCTGGACGACGCGGACCTGCGCGGCAACTCGCTGGACACCTTCCTGTCGGCCTTCGCGCTTCAGGCCAAGGCGCGCGGCAGCATGCTGCTGCTGGTGGACCTGGCGCGCGACAGCAGCCCGCTGCTGAGCCTTCTGGACCAGGTGCAGCGCCGGCGCGTGCCGTACCTGCGCGCGATCGCGCCCGAGCTGGTCGACGAGTTCGATGTCGACGACGAGACGGGCCTCCTGGAGCGCGTGCGCATCAAGGCGATCGAGATCGTCGGCGGCAAGGCGGTCGAGGTCGACCGCGAGTGGACCCACGAAGGCTGGTCCGTGCGCCGCGACGGCACTGTCGTCGCCGAGGGCACGCACCCCTTCGGCCAGTGCCCTGCGCTCGCCTTCACCGAGAGCGGCGATCCCTTCCCAGTCGTCGGCAAGTACAGCCAGGTGGCTGATCTCAGTCGGCGCATCTTCAACGCGCGCAGCGAGCTCGACGAGATCCTGCGCAGCCAGACCTTCAGCCTGCTCACGCTGCAGGTGCCTCCCGAGGCCGACGACAAGGCCGTCGCCGGCGCCACGGCCGCCATCGGCACGCACAGCATGCTTGTGCACCGCGGCACCACGGCGCCCAGCTTCATCGCGCCCGACTCGGGCCCGGCGCAGACCTACCTGGCTGTCATCGACCAGCTCCAGGCGTCGATCCGCCGCGTGACGATGGAGGAGTCGACCTCCGACGCCTCTTCCGCTGCGGAGAGTGGCGTCGCCAGGCGCATGCGCTTCGAGGCGCTGAATGCCGACCTGGCCGTGTTCGCCTCGCGCATGCAGCAGCTCGAGCGCCGCATGTGGGCGCTGTTCCACCGCGCGCTCGGCACGACGCCGCGCAACACCGTCGAGTGGCCCAGCGACTTCAACCTGCTGGACACCCAGGCCGAGCTCGACATCCTGTTGTCGATGCAAAGCACAGGGTTCCCACCGCTCGTGCAGGCCGCGAAGCGCAAGGCCATCGCCGGTGCCGAGTTCGACGCCGCCGACGAAGAAACCAAGGCCGCCGTGATGGCGGCCATCGACGAGCAGGCGCAGGAAGCGCCGGCAGGCGCGCCCCTGCCATCAACCTGAAGGAGTTCGCACGTGGCAAAGTGGGCAAACAGTTCCGTCCTGGATGGCGGCTCGGACGTGATTCGGACCCTCGCGGGCACCGCCTCGCGGGTGAAGATGCACGTCATCAAGGCGTACGCTGCCGGCGACAGCTACGCGACGGTCACGGGCAACTCGTGCGGCAGCTTCGACATGGCCGCCGCCGACTTCGCGCAGTCGAGCAACGGCAGCAACCGGCGCACGACGGTCGCGGCCAAGGCGATCACGCTGACGGCGAACTCGGGCGCATCGCCGAACCTGCACATCGCCGTGGTGGACTCCACCGGCTCGGCGGTGCTGCTGGTGACGGACGAGACGAGCGACCAGGTGCTGACCTCTGGCGGCACGTTCAACGTCCCGGCGTGGACGTACGACGTGAACCAGCCGACCTGATCGCGCATGACCAGCGCAACGCTGATCCCCAGCCGCAGCCGCACGCTGTTCGGCGCGCTCCGGTGGGTCGCTCCATGACGCGCGGCATCGTGCACGGCATCAGGCCGCGGGGCGTGGCCGGTGGCATGCCCGCGTGGCTGTCCGGCGCGGCGGTGAACGAGTGGATCGCCATCAGCGGCACGACGCACGCTGGGTCCGCTGGCGATCCGACCAGCGACGGCCGCAGCACGTCGCGGCTCGCCTACTCCGGCGCGGGGCTCGTGGGCGCGGAACTGGTGCTGGCCGCATGTGGAGGTCACGGCGACTACTCGGGCAACGAGGTCACGTCCATCGACTTGTCGCAAGACTCGCCCACATGGACGCTGCGCCTCGCGCGCACGGCGAGCGTGACGGCAGATGTCGCGTACTACGGCGACGGCCGCCCGAGCAGCAGGCATACCTACTGGTCCACGCACTACAGCACCACGCGCAGCCGCTTGATGCTGCACCGCTCGCGCTTTGTCTACGGCAGCGCGGTGAGCTTCAACGACTCCAACGGATTCAACCTCGGCACAAACGCATGGGACGCGGACGGCACATGGGCTGATGGGAGCACACCCGGATGCCGCGACGCCTACGACAACGTTTGGGCGTTCACGAACTCGCAGCACTCGATCCGCAAATGGACCGCGGCCACTGACACATGGAGCAGCGATCTCGGGACGTGGGGGTCTGAGACGCTCGGCTACCCGCTCGCGCATGACACATCGCGCGACAAGCTATTCGCGTTGTCGATCGGCAACGGCGAGGGGGGGGGCTCAGGCGTCAGCGCGCATCGGTTCGCCATGGACGGCGCGACGCGCGACACGATCACCTTCAGCGCGAGCAGCGCCTACACGCAATTCCAGTCCGACGCGGGCATCCACGCCGGCATGGACTACGTGCCGGCGCTCGACAAGTTTTTGTGGTACAGCGGCGCCGGCTCGACCGCCCGCGTCTACGCCATCACGCCTAACGGCGGGACGACGTGGGACATGGCAATCCTAAGCGTCACCGGCGTGACGCCTGCGACGGTCCAGGGCAGCGGCATCTTCAATCGCTTCCGCTACGTCTCTAGTCTGCGCGGCTGTGTGTGCATGGGCAGTGGCGCCGCGAACGTCAACTTCGTCAGGTTGCACTGATGGCCGCCCTCGCACAAGCGCACGTACAGCAAGGATCGTCGAGCACTGGCTCGTCGATCGCTGCCGCGTTCGGATCAAACGTCGCGGCCGGCCACTACATCGTTGTGCGCGCGAGGTGGTCGCAGCACACGACGGGTTCGCCGCCGAGCATCACGATCTCCGACAGCCTCGGCAACGCATATACGGCCGGGCCGATCGCGACGATCACGTCTACTGGCGGCAGCGACTCCACGACGGGACTGTGGTTCGCAAAGATCGCCAGCGCCGGCGCATGCACTGTGACGGCCTCGGGGCCAAACATTCAGCGCCGCGACATCGACATCTTCGAGGTGTCTGGCCTCGCCGCCACATCGCCGCTCGACGGCAGCAACAATGCGAGCGGCACGTCGACAGCGCCGAGCAGCGGCAGCATCACGACCACGGCCGCCGGGTTCGTCATCGGCGCCATCCAGTCCAGCTACGGCTATGGGTCGTACACGCAACCCGGCTCGCCCTGGACGGCGGCCTCACTCGCGGCGATTTGGGACTACGGCACCGTCGCCTACCAATGCACATCCGGTGCCGGAACGTACACGGCGACTGCCAGCATCGACAGCTCGAGAGCCTGGGTCGGCTGCGTGCTAGCGCTGAAGGACGCCGCTGGCGGGGGTGGCGGCGGCCACCTGCGAAAAATCCAACGTCAACTGCGCGGAGCGTAGCCAATGCTGCTCGACATCATCACCAAGGGCTCGGTCGATCAGTCGGTCGAGATCAGCATCATCGACTCGACGGACGGCACGCCGGAGACGGGCGTCGTCTACAACACAAGCGGCATCGACCTCTGGTACCGCAGGCAGGGTGCCGCGAAGACCAGCATCACCGAGGCGTCGCTGTCTGCACTCACGGACGCGCACACCGATGGTGGCATCCTGCACATCGGCGATGGCGTGTACCGCCTCGACCTGCCCGATGCAGCCTGGGCCTCGGGCGCTGACTGGGTGGCGATCGGCGGCACGGTAACCGGCATGATCGTGATCGGTGGGCGCGTGCGCCTCGCGGATCAGCGCGGCCTGAAGCGCGCGGTGGCGGTGCCAAAGTTCGTTTTTGAGATGACGGACTCGACGACGCACCTGCCGGCGACGGGCCTGACCGTCTCGGCCGCGGTGCGCAAGGACGGCGGCAGTTCGGCCGCGTTGGCCGACTCGGTGACCGAGCTGGCGAACGGGCTCTACGAGGTCGATCTGTCGGCCTCGGAGATGGACGGCAAGACGGTCGCGCTGCGATTCACCGCCACCGGCGCGGACGCGCTGAACATCACGCTCATCACCGAGTAATCCGCCGTGTGGCGCCTCTACACCAGCGGCGGCGCCGCCTGCTGTGGCGAGGCGCTGAGGGGACGCCGCCGACTCCGGTAGCGCGTCAGCGGCGTCGGTTCGAGGTACGCGCCAGGTCTGGTTACCTCGACCTGCCCCGCCGCATCTGGGTGCCGGTGAGCGCGGGTGGGGGTGCGCTCAACGGCACGGTGGCGTCCGCGACCGGCGCGACAGCGCTCAGTACGCCAGCCGGTGCGCAGACCTACAGCGGCACGGTGGCCGCAGCATCCAGCGCAACCGCGCTATCGACGCCGGCCGGGACGCAGACCTATGCCGGCGCCGCAGCGTCGCTCGCGAGCGCCACGGCGCTGTCAACCTTCGTCGGCACGGAAACGTCCAACGGGTCCGTCGCTCCGGCCTCAACCGCGACGGCCCTGAGCGCGCCGGCAGGCGTGCAGCAGAACAGCGGCACCGTCGCCGGCGCAGCCGGTGCGACCGCCGCAGCCGGCCTGTCCGGCACGCAACAGCACAACGGTGCCGTCGCCGCTGCCGCGAGCGCAACGGTCCTCTCGACGACGGCCGGCGACAGCAACCAGAACGGCGCCGTCGCGCCGCTCAGCACGGCAACAGCGCTCGCGACTCCGGCAGGCACTCAAACACACGTCGGCGTGGTGCAGGCCGCGTCGTCGGCGACGAGCGCCAGCACGCCGGCGGGCACCCAGACCTACAGCGGAACCGTCGCGGAGGCCGTGAGCGCCACGGCGCTGTCCACCGTCGCCGGTGGCGGCAGCGGCATCGACGGCGCCGTCGCTCCGCTGTCGTCGGCCACCGCGCTGGCGCCGCTCGCCGGAGCGCAAACGCACAACGGCACAGTGGCCGCGGCCACCAGCAGCACTGCTGCCAGCGCGCCAGCGGGCACGCAGGTCTACGTGGGCGCCGCGTCCGCCGCGGTCATCTCGACGGCGCTGGCAACGGCAGCCGGCACGAGTGCGCTGACAGGAACCGTTGCGCCGCTGAGCACCGCCACCGCGCTGGCGGTGCCCTCTGGCACGCAGATTCACAACGGCAGCGTGGTCGGCGCGATCAGCGCGACGACCCTGCAAGCCCTGGCCGGAAGCCAGATCTACGTGGGCGCCGTCTCCACGGCTACCAGCTCTACCACGCTGTCCGCAGTGGGCGCCGCGTCAGCAGAGGCGCTGCCTCCACCGCGATACCTCTCCGCCGCCTCCTCACGGCACTACTCAATCGCCTCAGCACGCCGGTACTCAACATGAACATCACCGCAGCCCCCGAGTCACTGTCGCCCAAGGCACCAGGCGAGACCGTCTTCACCGGCGTCGACTTCAAGCGCCTCACCGCCACACCGTCGGCGCCCGTCGTCACCGCCACGCGCTTCGCCGGCGCCGCCGACCCGACGCCCGAGGCCATCATCAGCGGCGCGGCCAGCGTCAACGGCAGCATCGTCGTGCAGAAGATCGTCGGCGGCGTCAGCGGCTGCACGTACATGCTGCGCTTTCAGTGCAGCGCGCCGGACGGCTCGGTCTTCGTCGAGCACCGCACGATGACGGTGCTGGATCCGCGATGAAGGTCGTCGCCAAGGTCACCGGCAGCGAGGAAGTGCGCCGCACGCTGCTGCGCATCGGTGCGCAGGGCGCGCAGCGCGCGCTCGCAGCCACGGCCGAGGACGTCGAGGACTACGTGCACGCCAAGCCGCCAAGCACACCAAGACCGGCGCGCTCGCTCGCAGCGTCACCAAGGCCAAACTGTCGCCCCTGGCCTGGCTCGTGGGGCACGACAGCTCGGCTCCATATGCGCTCTTCGTCCACTGGGGCACCAAGCCGCACACCATCGCGCCGCGGCGCCAGAAGGTTCTGCGCTGGGCTGTTGATGGCAAGTCCTACCCGAGCGAAGAGCGCGGCCCCAAGGGCTTCTTCCGCTTCGCCGGCAAGGTGCACCACCCGGGCTACAAGGGCGACCCCTACCTCGTGCGCGCCGCGGCGCTGGCGCCGGACATCTTCGCGCGCCACCTGGCCAACATCATCAGCAAGGAGCCTGACCAATGGCCATGACCTACACCTACGCCGACGCCTACCTGGCGCCGCTCGTTGGCCAGGCGCGAGAGGCGCAGGCCATCGCTGACGTGGCGCAGCTCGGCACGCTGCCGGCCGCCTACGTGGCGCGCCTGGTCGCCGTGCGCGCCTATGTGCTGACGTGCCTGGAAAGCCAGAAGGCGCCCGACGACCTCTTCGCCGCCAAGCTGGCCGCGTACCGCAAGGAGTGGGCCGACGTGCTGGCGCAGGCCCGCGCGGCGCAGGACGCGCTCGACGCCGCGTCCGGCTCTGCCTCCGGCGGCGCCTCGCCCTTCACCGTCGAGCTGGTGCGCTCGTGAGCGCCGCTTTCGCCGCGCTGGCGGCGCTGCGTGACCACCTGGCCGAGGTGCAGGGCGTCGCCACCTGCAAGATCGGGCTGGAGGCGAACATGACGCCGGCCGACTACCCGATGGTGCGCGTCGTGCTCAGCGATGTCGGCGGCGCCGAAAACGATTTGGCTGACGGCCGGCAGTACGGCTGCCTCGTCTACTTCGGGCAGCCCATCCACGAGTTCAGCGACGGGCTGGAGGCGCTGTACGAGTCGCTGCTGGACATGGAGGAGGCGCTCGTCGCGGCGCTGGGCAACCTGGCCGGCGCAACGGTGATCCACCGCGAGACGGTGTTCGACGAGGACCGGGTGGACGCCTACAAGCTGATGGCGCTGCGGGTGGATGTGCTGACCTGAGGGGTCAGGCCGCCTTCTTGGGTTTGGACAGCAGCGAGTCGGGGTTGAAGGAGGCGAGGCCGATGGCCTCGAGCGGCACGCCCATCGACGCAGCGTTGTTCTTCAGGCGATTGAGCACTGCGTAGGCGAACAGCCCGTCCTCGGTTCCCGCCTTCCGCTCGCCCTCTTCCATCAGCTGCGCCACGGTCTCTGCCAAGCAGGCGAGAGCCGCGGCCTCGACGTTGGTGTCAGCGGTGCTCATCTTCGTACCCTTCAAGAATCGCGATCTGCTCGCGTTGATCGGAAACCTCCTGAGACCATCGGCGCATCAGGCTTGCTCGGTGAGACTCCCTGAGAGAGTCCCAATCCGGCACATAGTTCTTCGGGTTGGCAAGCTTGTCAAGGTGCAGATCAACCAGTTCGCGCTTCGAGTCCAACGACTTCCGGCGTTGGTTCGGGCCCATCGCGCGCACCTGGACAAGAAACCCGTGATGCCGACCGCCTGAAGCCTTCGCTTCTTCGTAGGCTTGGCGCGCGCCCGCTGCCGAGAGCAGCGGGTGATCGGCGCCCTGCCCCACCAGCTCGAGCCGATACATCGGATCCTTGCCGGCGTTCACCACGTCGGCCACGCCGGCACCGTCGAGCACGCGCGCCGCGCGCTCGAGCGATCCCATCACCTTGGCTGCCTCCCCGGCCGGCAGCCCGCGCAGGAACGCCGCCTCGCCGCGCGGCGCCTCGCGCCAGCGCGCGCCGTTCAGGCTCGGCCGGCTGCGCAGCTTGCACCAGCAGTGCGGATGGAACGGCGGCCGCGGCGCCTTGGCCTTCGGGTACAGCCCGGGCCCGAGGCCGAAGAGGTTGGCCTGCGCGTGCAGGTCGCAGATGTCGGTCTTCGGGTGCTGCGGGTTCATCACCACCTGCAGGATCTCGACTTCCGGGTCGGCCATGAACTCGGCCGCCGCCTGCGCCTGGTGCGCGCGCGCCAGCTCGGTCTGCGCGATGCGGTTGGCGAAGTAGCGGTTCTTCTCCCGCACCGCCACGTCGAGCCGCCGCTTGAGCGCCTCGGGCGCGGCGCCGCGCTCCCATGCCGCCAGCGTCTCCATGTAGGCCGCGCGCAGCGGCGCGCTCTTCACGCGCGCCGCCTGCGCCTGACCGCGCGCCAGCACCTGGTCGAGATCGCGGCGCACGATGGCGTCTTCGGTCAGCTCGCGCAGGAACTTGGGCAGCGAGGCCCTTGCCGAGCCCTCCAGGGGCCTCTTGATGCCGTCCTTCGGGTCGTACCCGTCGTACAGCGCCAGCGCCAGCTCGCGCGCTTGGATCACGCCGCGGGCGTGCCGCCGGATCACCTCCAGCGCCTCGGCCTGCGTGCGCCGCCGGTGTTGGTAGAGGTGCTGGCTCAGCGTGAGCCCTGCCACCGGCAGGGCCAGCACCTGCTTGACGAAGACCGAGCGCCGCAGCAGCTCGCTGAACGCCTCGGCCAGGCTGTCGGCGAATCCGCCGGTGAAGCCGGCCAGGCTGTCGGCCAGTGCCTTGGCTGCGTCGTCGCCGGCCTGGATGGCGCGCATCAGGCGCGCGAACTGGGCGCGCGCCAGCGTGGCCACCAGCACGCCGAAGCGGCGCGCCAGGTCGTCGGCCGCGGCGTCAGGCAGCGGCATGCGCGTGCGCCAGGCCTTCCGCGGCGCAGCCTGGCCGCGGCGCGCGCGATGACGCGATAGCTGGCGCTGCGGCTCCAGGCCCATGTGCATGAGCCTGTCGCGCACGGTCGGCCGATCCGTACCGATGGCCAGCAGGTGATAGGCGCGATCACCGGCGTCGGCCAGGAGCAGCCGGCGCTTCGAAGGCATCGGCACGAGTTGCCGCCCGAAGCCCTGGGCCACCACCACGGCGCGCTGCACCTGCGCGTCGGTGAGGTTGCAGTGCCAGCGCAGCTCCTGCAGGAACTCGAAGACGGTGCTCATTGCACTCACAGGCCCTGAACGTTGGCCACCGCCAGCGTAGGCGTGAGCGCCACCTTCACGCCGTGCCAGGCGATGGCCAGGCTCATCACGCCGTCGTCGTGCATGCCCTTGGGCGCGCCGTAGCGCATGGAGCCCGAGGGCAGTCGCTCCTGGTCGAACGCGAGCAGCTCGTCGATCAGCCACTGCACGGCCGGAATGCGCAGCTCGCCACGCTCGAAGGCCAAGGCCAGCGACTCGATCGCCGCCGCCTTGCTCGCGAATGTCGTCTGGAAGGCGCGCACGGGCATCTGCTGGCGCCGCAGCGCCTCCACGAGCGGCCCGCCCATGCTGTTGCTCTCGGCGAGGATCGGCGCCAGCGGGAAGCGCTGGTGCAGCGCCTGCAACCGCGCGAGCTGTATGGCGTAGTCGATCTGCGTGAAGCGGTCCACCGCCACCACCGCCATGTCGCGCGCGTCGATGACGGTGATGACGGTGAAGTCCTCGTGCCGCCCCCAGTCCACGCCGATCACGTAGGCCCTGCCGTCGTTGGCCGCGCGCGCCTGGTGCGGGTCGGTCGGCAGCGATGAATCGACGGCTGCGGTGACGCGCCGAAAGACGCCGCCACCGTCCTCGAGGAACTGCGCCAGGTACTCCTGCGCGAAGATGCGCTCGGGCAGGTCGCGCCGCGCGGCGTCGATCTCGTCGGCGCGGATGAACGGGTTGGCGCTCGTGGGCGCGTGGTGGTGCGCCCAAGTGTCGTCGCTGTCAGCCTTGCGCGCGAACGCGTGGAAGTCGTTCCAGCCCTTCGGCGTGCCCAGCAGGAAGCCGCCGCCGGCGTGGTCGGTCAGCGTCGGCCGAATCGCCGAGTCCCACACGTGCTTGAGGTTGCGCGCAAGGCCCGCCTCGTCGACCACCACCAGGCCATAGCGCCGGCCTCGCCCGGCGTCGTCGTCTTCCAAGGTCCAGAAGTCCAGCGCGGCGCCCGTGGCCAGCTCCATGCGGTGCTGCTGCGAGTCGGTGCGCGTCACCAGGCCTTCGCCGCCATAGGCCCGCTTTGCCGCGCGCCAGGCCTCGTCCAGGTACTTGTAGCTCGGCGCGAACCAGCCGACATCGAAGCCGGAAAGCACGCCCTGCGGGCACGCTGGCCAACCGAACGCAGTGATGGCCAGCGCCATCGCCGTCTTGCCGAAGCGGCGCCCGCAGGCGGCGGTGTTCCAGCGCTTGGCGGTGCGCAGGATGGCGAGCTGGCCTTCGTGGAACGTGCTCATGCCGAGCCGAGGACCGCCGCCATGAACCGCTTGGGCTCGAAGTTGCCCAGCGGGTTGCGCTGCTTGTTGTCGGCCTCGAACGTGCCCAGGTGCCGGCCGAGCCAGCTCCAGGCGGCCACGCGCGCCGCATGCGACGAGCCCTCGCCGTCGAACTCGGCCTCGCGGCGCAGGCCGTCGAGCACCATGCGCTGCGTGATGCCGGTCTCGGCCTGCAGCTCGGCGCGGCGAGCGGCGACGGCCGAGGCAACGTGAGGTTTCCCGAGCAGCTGCGGCCCTTGCCATTCGGCCGTTCGAACGCTGTAGCCAGCGCGCCGAGCCGCCGCCGAGGCGTTGAGGTCGACGAGGTACTCCTCGACGAAGCGCTGCTGCTTTGGCGTCAAGCCGCATTCGTTGCCTGCCACGGCGACACCTCCACGCGCACGAGCCCGCCGATCTCTCCGCGCGCGATGGTCGGCGGCTTGGCGTGCCGCCATCGCGAGTCATCGACCCCGAGCACGTCAGCCAGGCCGTCGAGGCCTGCCTTCATGGCGGCGATGAGGTTGTCCAGGTCGCGGGCGCGCCGGTCGGGCGGGACGAAGACGAGGCTGATGGCCAGCTCGGCAGCATCGATGCGCCGGGCGCCCTGGCTGCGCGCGGTGAGGGCGCAGGCTTGGCGGAAGCTCTTCTTGGCGCTCCTGCGTGACCCATCAACCGGGCCGGCGGCACTGCGCCGTGAGGGATCAGTCTCCTCTTCCCTCCCTCCCCATCCCGATAGCCGAGGGTTGCGCCTCGGCCGGCCCGACCTAACCACAGCGAGACCCGCGATGCCCAGCATCTACATCGACATCGAGACGATCCCCGGCCAGGCGGCCGAGCTGCGCGAGGAGATCGCCGCCACCATCAAGCCGCCGGCCAACTACAAGCTCGCCGACTCCATCGCCAAGTGGGAGGCCGAGCACAAGGCGCCAGCGGCGGAGAAGGCCTGGCTGGACACGGCGCTGGATGCCGCCTACGGCCAGGTCGTCTGCGTCAGCATGGCCGCGGCAGACGACGAGCCGACCACCTACGTCGCCAGCGACCTCGGGCCCAACGCCGAGCGCAAGCTGCTCAGCGAGGTCTTCGCCGCGCTGGAGCGCCAGTACGGCGGCACGCATGGCCTGAAGCCCGTGCTGGTGGGGCACAACCTCATCGGCTTCGACTTGCCGTTCCTGTGGCGCCGCGCGGTCGTGCATCGGCGTGCCGCCAAGCCGTTCTGGTGGCCGAGAACGCCCAGCCCTGGAGCGACGCGGTGTTCGACACCACAGCCACCTGGGCCGGCGCGCGCGGCACGATCGGTCTGGATCGCCTGTGCCGCGTGCTCGGCCTGGCCGGCAAGACGATGAGCGGCGCCGACGTGTGGCCCGCGGTGCGCGACGGCCGCCTGGCTGACGTGGCGCGCGACGCGCCGACGACGCGCGCCACGCGCGAGCTGCACCGCCGACTGACGTTCGCGCCGGCGCAGGTGCCGCAGAGGCTGGCGGCGTGAACACGCCGATCCGCTTCGTCACCGTGAGAGCCTGGAGTCGAGATCCTGAAGGGATGACGGCGCATTGATCACTAACCGCGGTCGCCAGTGCCGCACTTTCACACGAACAGGAGAGTTAGACATGACGAAGAAGACAACGAAGCCGCTCACCATTCGGCAGGGCTAGACGTACTGCTCACGCTGGTGGCCAAGCTGCCGGACGGCTGCACCGAAGTGCCGCTGGACAAGGGTCGCATCGTGCTGGCCTACGGCGAGGTCACCGGCCACGCGCACGCGATCGCCGATCACGGCCAGGCCGTGCCGCGCACGCAGCCGAGCATCGGGCCTGCCGCCGCCGCAGAGATCGCCGAGGCCGCCATCGCGCGGGCCTGGCTGTGGCGCGCGCCGACGGGTGAGCGCTACCCGGAGGTCCGCGAGCTGGTGCACATCACCCACGAGGAACACGAGGCGCACAGCATTCCAGCCGGCGTGTACCGGCTCCCCGGTCCAAGTCGAGTACACCCCGGCCGAGCTGCGCCGAGTGGCGGATTAGGCCATGGCGGCGACCGTTCGAACTCCCAGCCGCGTCACCGGCGGCATCAACGCCGGCAGGAAAAGGCGCGCCTGGACGCGCACGCAGCGCAATGGATCGCCAACGCGATGCGCACGGGATTCGGTGCCGCCGGAGCGGCTGGTGCCTGCGGTGAAGGCGCTGCACGCAGCCGCCGGACTCAAAGAGCCGCGCGTCATCATCGTGCCAAGCCTGATCGTGATGGCGTTCGCCGGTGGGTTCGCCGCGGCTATCTGGTGGGCACGGAAGAACAAGGCGCGAGCGCTGAGCGGATGCCTTGCCACCGTCGCGGCAACCCGCGCGGCCACCTACGCGGCCACCTACGCGGCCACCGACGCGCCACCGTCGCGGCCACCTACGGCCACCGTCGCGGCCACCGTCGCGGCCACCAACGCGGCCACCGTCGCGGCCACCGTCGCGGCAACCCGCGCGGCCACCTACGCGGCCACCGACGCGGCCACCGATGCGGCCACCTACGCGGCCACCGACGCGCCACCTACGCGCCACCGTCGCGGCCACCGTCGCGGCAACCCGCGCGGCCACCTACGCGGCCACCGACGCGGCCACCGACGCGGCCACCTACGCGGCCACCGACGCGGCCACCTACGCGGCCACCGTCGCGGCCACCGTCGCGGCCACCAACGCGGCCACCGTCGCGGCAACCCGCGCGGCCACCTACGCGGCCACCGACGCGGCCACCGACGCGGCCACCGACGCGGCCACCCGCGCGGCCACCTACGCGGCCACCTACGCGGAGCGCTTCGCTGCGCTCGCGCTTCAGCTCAGCCGCGAATTCGGCGTTGATCAGCGCTTCATGTTGTCGTGCGCGCAGCGCTGGTACCAGATGTACCAGGGCGGGAACATGTGGAGCGCGTGGAGCTGCTACATCAGCGCCTACCGCGATGTGCTCGGGCTGGTTCTGCCCGAGCACGAGAAGTTCCGTGCGTGGGAGTCCTGCGCGATCGAGGGCGGGTTCCGCGTGATGCACGAGGAGTTCTGCATCGTCAGCGACCGCCCCGAGGTGCTGAAGGTCGATGAGGGCAACCGGCCGCACTGCGCAGACGGCCCGTCACACCGGTGGCGCGATGGCTGGGCGCTGTACCACTGGCACGGCCTGCGTGTGCCTGACGAGATGCGGCACGCGATCGAAGCGCCGGAGACGATCACCGTGGCAGAGATCGAGCAGCAGCGCAACGCCGAGTTGCGTCGCATGCTGATCGATCGCTACGGCCCGGCCCGCTACGTCGCCGACAGCGGCGCGATCGTCGTGCACGAACTGCCGGCCGATCACCCGATGCAAGGCCTGCGCACGGCCCGCCTGCTGCGCAAGGACGTGCCGGACGACGAGCCGATCATCTACGTGGACCTGCTCAACAGCACGCCCGAGCCTGACGGCACGACGAAGCGCTACATGCTGCGCGTTGACCCGAACGCCTACGGGGGCGATGCCGCTCGCAACGCGCACGCCGCAGCGGCATCGACGTGGCGCAACGCGGACGACTCGCTCGCGTTCAAGCGCTGGGCTGACTACGCGCCGGCCGCTGAGAGTTGAGGGGCGCACCGTCAGCCAGGTGCACCGCAAGGCGCAGGTGCTGGGTCTCGTCAAGAGCCGCGAGCTGATCGCGCGTGAAGCGCGCGACAACCAGCGCAACTTGAATGCGGGCAACAAAGGCGCGTTCAAGAAGGCCAGCAAGCCGTGGAACGCCGGCCTGAAAGGAGTCACCGGGCATCACCCCAATTGCAGGGCGACCCAGTTCAAGCCGGGCAGCTTCAACGGCCGGGCCGCGAAGCTCGTGATGCCGATCGGCAGCTATCGCGTCAACGCCGATGGCTACCTAGACCGGAAGGTGAGCGACCAGCCGGGTCCGCATACCCTGCGATGGCGCGCCGTGCACCGCATGGTTTGGGAGGCCGCGCACGGGCCGGCGGAGGCGAAGTGCGTGCGCCACGACAGCACAGATCGCATCGTCGGCCTGTGGCGGGCGTGGCCCGTATAGGACCGTGCTGCCCGCCTACCTCACCGACGACGAGATCGCCGCGATCTGTCGGCCGCTGCGCCAGCATGCCGCGCGCATCCGCTTCCTGTCGTCGGTGATGAAGGTGCCGGTGCAGCGACGGCCGGACGGCTCGCCGCTGGTCAAGCGCGCCGACTGGGACCGCCAGGCCGAGAATCACCGCCCGGCCAACGGGCCGAAGTGGAGTCGCGCAGCATGAGCCGAAAGCGTGATCGCGCCAGCGCCGCGGGCCTGCTCCCACGCATGGAAGCGCGCCCCTGGGCCGACGGCAAGACCATTTCCTACCGCTACCACCCGGTCGGCGGCAAGCCGATCGCGCTGGGCACCGACAAGGCCGAGGCGCTGCGCGACGTGTCGCCGACCTGCTCGGCAAGCACGACGACACTGGCACCATCGGCCGGCTGTGGCAGCAGTACCAGGCGAGCCCGCAGTGGGCCGACCTGCGCGAGCGCACCCAGGCCGACTACCGCGACTACAGCGCCGCTGCTGCGCGTGTTTGGCGAAGTGCCCGCCGCGGCGATCACGGCGCCTGACGTGGCGCGATACCTGCGCATCGAGCGCAAGGAGGCGCCAAGCGCGCGAATCGCGAGATCAGCCTGCTGGGCAATCTCATCGGCCTGGCCATCGAGCGCGGCGAGGCCGAGCACAACCCTTGCCGCGGCGGCCAGGTCGCACGCAACCCCGAGCGGCCGCGCGACCAGGCGCCGGACGCAGAGGATCTGCGCGCTGGTCGCCTTCGCGACGGCGGGGAGGCCAGTGGGCAGTCGTGGTGATGGCCGCCGAGTTCTGTGCCCTGGCCGGCTCGCGCCAGGCCGAGTTCCTGCAGCTGCACTGGCCGCAGTGGAGCGAAACCGAAGTACGGCTGCGCCGCGCCAAGCAGCGCAAGGGCGTGGAGAAGGTCGAGCGCATCGAGTCGAGCGCGGCGCTGCTCGAGCTGCGCCAGCGCCTGCTGGCCGTGGCGCGCGACGTCAAGCTCGGCGCTGTGTTCCCGAACCGGCAGGGCAACCCGTACACCGCCAGCGGCTTCGCGGCGATGTGGGGCAAGCTGATGCGCGAAGCAGTGGCGCAGAAGATCGTCGCGCGGCGCTTCACCTTCCACGACCTGCGCTCGCACTACACCACGCAGCACAAGCAGCAGATGGGCGCGCTGCCCGAGCTGCACGCCTCGTCAACGACGACAGCGCGGGTCTACGAACGGTCGAAGGAAGCGCGTCGTCGCGCGCTTTGAATTCCCACGGTGGGAATTCCGGTGATTCGACACCGCGAATCGAACGTCGCTGGTCCATACGAATCAACGAGTTAGATGGTGAACCCTGAAGGGACTCGAACCTTCGACCAACGGATTAAGGAAGTCCGCTGCTCTACCAACTGAGCTAAGAGCCCCGTGTCCCGCAGCGCGTGATGCCAGGGCCCTCGCGCTGCGCGACGTGAATCGCCGGACTTCGCTTCATCCGGTGGTGGGTCGTGCAGGATTCGAACCTGCGACCAACGGATTAAAAGTCCGCTGCTCTACCGACTGAGCTAACGACCCGTCCGTAGACAGCCGCGCAGTATACCGGCGCGCTCAGGCGGTTCCGCCCGCGAGGCTCGGGGGCGGCCCGGGACTGTCGATGACGCGCGACACCGCGGCGGCCGCGGCGACGAAGCCGAAGGTGGCGGTGACCATCACGCTGGAGCCGTAGCCGGCGCAGTTGAGGCTGCCGTCGTTGGTGGGCGCGGGCTCACACGCAGGCGCTTCACCGGCTGCGACGCCTGCCGCAAGCGCGGAGAGTGCCGCCAGCGTGGCAGGTGCCGCCACCGGCTCGCGCGAGAACACGCAGGAGAGGAGGCAGCGCGCGGCATCGCCGGTGCGGCGCTTGCCTTGACCGTCACCGCGCGCCATCACGCCGGCGCGGCGCAGGCGCTGGCGCAGCGCGGCGAGCAACGGGTCGTGCGTCACGTCGGCGAGGCCGGCCACTTGCACCGCTTCCGGCAGACGCTTGCCGCCGGCGGCGCCGGCGATGATGCAGGGCACTTTCGCTTCGAGGCTCCAGCGGGCGAGCACTTCCTTCGCGCGCACGTCGTCGCAGGCGTCGATGACGACGTCGATTGCGGCGTCGCCGGCCGCGCTCGCGGAACTGCCTGCACTGGCCGTACCGCCCGCGTCGTTGATGCCGCTCGCGCCAGCCGCGCCGCGCGTCAACAGCGCCGGCCAGTTGCCGGCCTCGGCGAACTCCTCGACGGCGTGGACGCGGCAGCCCGGGTGGATGAGCGCGATGCGTTCGGCGAGCGCGCGCACCTTCGCTTGCCCGAGCGTCGGCGTCAGCGCCTGCACCTGCCGGTTGATGTTGGACTCGGCGACGTGGTCGAGGTCGACGAGCACGAGCTGGGCCACGCCCGAGCGCGCCAGCGCCTCCGCTGCCCAAGAGCCGACACCGCCGACGCCGACGACCGCAATGCGCGCCGCGCGCAGCTTCGCGTAGCCGGCATCGCCGTACAACCGCCGCAGGCCGCCGAAGCGACGCTCGAGGTCGGCCTCCTCGACGAGATTGCGAGAGCCGGCCTCGCTGGCCTCGCCGGCCTCGCCGAGACGAAGCTCAGGCGCGTTCACGCGCTGCGCTCCAGCCGCCACGCCTGGTAGCGCAGCGCCGCCACGGCACCGCCGAGGATGCCGGCCAGCGCGACGAAGCTGCCCAGCGCCAGCGTCGACAAGCCGGTGATGCCCTGCCCGATCGTGCAGCCGAGCGCGGTGACGCCGCCCACGCCCATCAGCACGCCGCCGGCGAGGTGGTTGGCCGTGTCCTCGGTGCTGGCGAAGCCTTCCCAGCGGAACGTCTTCGTCGCCAGCGCCACCGCCGCCGAACCGAGCACGACGCCGGCGACGGTGGCGATGCCGAAGCCGACGACGCGCGTCTTGTCGCTGAAGAGGATCAGCCAATCCACCGTCGCCGCCACCGGTGCCACGAAGGTGAGCGACTCCATGCGGTTGCCCTGCGTGGCGACGAAGGTCTCTTCCAGCGTCACCGGGTGCTCGGCCAGGTGCCCGAAGACGCCGGTCACCCACCAGCCGCCGAGCACCGCGAGGCCGACGCCGAGGCCGCCGAGCCACGTCTCGCCGCGCCGGCTTTCGGGCCGCCGCAGCACGAACGCCAGCAGCGCCAGCGCCAGCATCGTGCCCGCCAGCGGCGCGAGCGTGCGCACCGGGCCGGCGCCCGCGGCAGCAAGCAGCGAAGGCACGTCCTGCCCCGCCGGCAGCGCCACCGCGACCTTGTCGACGCTGGCCACGCGCGCCACGCCGACGATGCCGCGCAGCGTCGCGTAGGCCGCCAGGCCGAGCACGATGAAGACAACGAGCGACTTCAGGCTGCCGCCGCCGATGCGCACCAGCGTCTTGCTGCCGCAGCCCGAGCCCAGCACCATGCCGAAGCCGAACAGCGCGCCGCCGAGTGCATTGGAAAGCGGCAGCCAGTTCGGCGACGCATAGAGGCTGTGCTTCGCCTGCACGAGGCCGAGCCCCACCAGCGCGTTGAAGCCGAGCATCGCCGTGGCCATCGCGATGAGCCACATGCACATGCGCTGCCACTCGCCCATGTTGACGATGTCGGCCACCGCGCCCATCGTGCAGAAATGCGTGCGCTGCGCGACGGCGCCGAAGAGCACGCCGAGCGCGAACGCCGCCCACAGCACCTGCTGCACCAGCGCTGCGAGCCCGGCTTCGGTCATCGCGTCTTCGTGGCTGCGCGCTGGCGTGGCGCGGGCGCGCGCCCGGTGCCTAACGGGCCGGCAGCGTCGCCAGCCGGTCGCGCCCGGCCTGCGCCGCTTCCGAGGTCGGGTAGGTCTTGATCAGGTCCTGCAGCGTCGCTCGCGCGCCGCGGTTGTCCTTCGTCTCGGCCTGGCTGTTGGCCAGCGCCAGCAGCGCCTCGGGCGCGCGCGGGTGATCGGGGGCGCCGGAAACGAAAGCACGGAAGGCTTCGATCGCGCCCTTGTAGTCGCGCTTGCCGTACAGCGCATTGCCGAGCCAGAAGCGCACCTGGTTCGTGTACGGGCTGCCGGCGTAGCGGCGCTGGAAGTTCGAAAGCGCCGTCGCGGCACGGTCGAAGTCGCCGCCGCGCATCACCGCCATCGCGTCGTCGAAGGTCTTGCGCTCCTCCTGGTCGACGCTGAATTCGCGGCCGTCGATCGTCACCTTCACCGGCTCCAGCCGGCGCAGGCGGTCGTCCAGCGTCTGGCCGATGTCGCGGCTGCGGCGCTGCAGCTCGGCCACGTCGCGCGCCAGCGTCTCGTCGCTGCCGCGCAGGCGTGCCAGCTCGGCGCGCATCGCCTCGAGCTGGTTGTTCAGGTCGAGCATGCTGCGCTTGAGCACGCCGATCTGCTCCACCAGCTGCGCATTCAGCGACGTGAGCTGCGCCGTGAGCTCGGTCTCGCGCGCCTTCGCCGCTTCTTCCGTCTGCGTGACGCGCGCGCGCAGGTCGATCACGGCCTTGCGCGCTTCATCGTCCTTGAAGAGCTGGGCCTGCGCGGGAAGCGACAGCGCTGCCAGTGCCAGCGCCAGCGCGCCCAGCACCGCGGTGCCGCCGCGCCGGGCAGCGGCGTCCCGCGTCGCGAGAACCCTCACCCCTGCCCTGTCCCGCAAGCGGGAGAGGGAGAGGGCGGCGACAGCGGCGGCGGCTGGGTGGGTCATTGCTTGTCCTTGAGTTCAGCGCGGCGGTTCTTGGCCCAGGCGGCTTCGTCGCTGCCCATCGCCACCGGGCGCTCCTTGCCGTAGCTCACCGCTTCGAGCTGCTGGTCGCCCACGCCCAGCAGCGTCATCGAGCGCAGCACCGCCTCGGCGCGCTTCTGGCCCAGCGCCAGGTTGTACTCGCGGCCGCCGCGCTCGTCGGTGTGGCCTTCGATCACCATGTGCTTGCTCTTGTTGCCGGCCAGCGCGCGCGCGTGCCCTTCGATGAGCGGCTTGAACTCGTCGCGGATGGCGAAGCTGTCGAAGTCGAAGTAGACGACGCGCTGGCTCGGCGCGGCCAGCAGGGCCGAGCCCGCGGCGCCGGCGCCGCTGCGCGTGAAGGTCGACGTTGGCCACCTGCGACTGCGGCGTGCCGCTGGTCGCGCCGCCCGTGCCACCGGCCGTGCCGCCGCCGGCCGGTGCCGTGCTGCGGCTCTCGACCACCGGCAGCTTGTCAGGCGTGATGGGCGCCGAATCGCACGCCGCCAGCACGCCGACCAGCACGGCCAGGCCGAGCAGCACGCGGGTGCGGCGGAAGGAACTTCGAGGTTCGTCGGGGTGGTGGGCATTCCGTGGCTCCTGTACGGATGAGTCGAACACGCCGGTTTCGAGCGCGATTTGCGGCAAAGGTTCGCCCGGGAAACTGCGCACTCCGGCCGTTTGCGCCCCTGCGTCCCACGGCGGGTCAACTGGCCGAACGGCCCCAGCGAGGCTCGCGCACGTCGCCGCTGGTGACCACCAGGCGGCTCTTGATGCGCCCGTCCAGCGTCGTCGTCATCAGCACGTCGGCGCCGCGCACGCGTGGCGTAGACGAGCAGGCGGCCGTTGGGCGCGAAGCTCAGCCGCTCGTCGTCGCTGGTGTCGGAGAGCTGGCGCACGGCGCCCGTGTCCAGCTCCTGCAAGGTCACCTTGAAGGCACCGCCGGCGCGCGTGATGTACGCCAGCGACTTTGCCCCTCGGGGCTGAGCGCGGGGCTGATGTTGTACCGCGCCGCTGAAGGTGACGCGCTCGGCACCGCCGCCGCCGGCGCCCATGCGGTAGATCTGCGGCCCGCCGCCGCGGTCGCTGACGAAGTAGATGCTGCGGCCGTCGGCAGTGAAGGCCGGCTCGGTGTCGATGGCGTTGCTCCTGCGTCAGGCGCACCGGCGTGCCGCCGCCCACGGGGATGGTGTAGATCTGCGTCCAGCCCTTCGCGCGCGCCAGCGCGACCATAGCGTGCGGCCGTCGGGCGAGAAGGCCGGCGCGCTGTTGCTGCCGCGGAAGTTGGCCACGCGCCGGCGTTCGCCGCTGATGAGGTCCTGCACCCACACCACGGCCTTCTGGTCCTCGAAGGACACGTAGGCGAGTTGGCGGCCGTCGGGGCTCCACGCCGGGCTGATGATCGGCTGCGGGCTCGCCAGCGCCACGTGGCCGCCTTCGCCGTCGGCGTCGGTGACGTGCAGCGTGTAGCGCGTGCCGGCCTTGACGACGTAGGCGATGCGGGTGGCGAAGACGCCGCGCTCGCCGGTGAGCTGCTGGTAGATCTCGTCGGAGATGCGGTGCGCGGCCAGGCGCAGGTCGGCCGCCGGCACCACGGTGCTGCGGCCGAGGAGCTCCTCGCCCTTCACCGTGTCCCACAGCTTGTAGCGCACGTCGAAGCGGCCATCGGCCAGGCGCGCCACGCTGCCGGCGACGAGCGCGTCGGTGCCCTTGGCGCGCCAGTCGGGCAGGCGCACGACGCTGCGCTCGTCCAGCGGCTCGTTGGTCGGCACGTTGCGGAAGACGCCGCTGCGCTCGAGGTTGGCACGGATCACCGAGGACACCGCGACACCGGCGAGCGACTCGTCGCGGAAGGTGGCGATGGTGATCGGCGACTGCGTCGCGCCGACGCCGGCGATCTCGACGCGGAACTGCGCCAGCGCGGTGCTCGGCACGGCCGCCAGCGGCGCGCCGAGGCCGGCGGCGGCCAGCGACATCAAGAGCCGCCGGCGCGCCGGCGAGGGATTGTTCTGCTGCGGTCGTTGCGGCAGCGCCGCGAGAGTCTCACCAGGCATCGTGTCGGGGTCGCGGCGCACGCGGGGCGCGCCGGCAGTCGTCGTGGAAGGAAGCGGCAAGCTCGGGGTCCGGCAGAGGACAAGGAAATGAGGAGGGCGCGATTGTAGGCAGCCCCCTGAGGCCTGCCGCTCGTGCGTTGTTCGGGCTCGCTGTGTCGCTTTGTGTCGGCGCGTGGGGCCGGGTTCCCGCGCCGGACCCCCTCGCCGGACCGCGCGGATTGGCCGCCGATAATCCGCGCCGGCCGCCTCGGCCCGTCGATCGATGCCCAGCCTCGCCGCGCGCTTCCGGCGCCTCGCACCCTACTTCCACACCAGCCGCATCGGGCTGGCCGCCACCCTCTTCGGCGCCGTGCTGATGGCGCTGACCGAGCCGATGCTGGCCGACCTGATGAAGCGGCTGCTCGACGAAGGCTTCACCGGGCAGCAGATCCCGCTGTGGATGGTGCCGGCGGCCATCGTCGGCCTGTTCGCGCTGCGCAGCGTCGCCGGCTTCCTCTCGCAGTACGGCCTGGCGTGGGCTTCGCAGCGCGCGGTGCTGCTGCTGCGCGAGGCGATGTTCGCGCGCCTGCTGAGTGCGCAGCCCGCGCTCTTCGCCGATCAGACCGCCAGCGGCCTCACCAACACCCTCGTCTACGAGGTGCAGGCGGGGGTGCAGATCCTCACCAACGCGCTCCTGACGCTGGTGCGCGACTCGCTGACGCTGCTGGCGCTGCTGGGCTACCTGCTGTGGCTGAACTGGCAGCTGACGCTCTTCGTCGGCGTGCTCTTCCCCGCGGTGGCCATCGTGATGCGCAAGCTCGGCTCGCGCCTGCACCGCCTCACCGTCGAGAGCCAGCGCGCCACCGACGAGCTGGCCTACGTGGTGGAAGAGAACGTGCTCGCCTGGCGCATCGTGCGCCTGCAAGGCGCCGAGCCGGCGCAGGCGCGGCGCTTTTTCGGCCGCGCCGACACGCTGCGCCGCCTGATGCTCAAAGTGGTGGTAGCCGGCGCGACGATGACGCCGGTGACGCAGATGCTGGCCGCCGTGTCGCTCTCGGCCGTGATCGCGCTGGCGCTGTGGCAAAGCGGCACCGGCGGCGCCACGGTGGGCGGCTTCGTCGCCTTCATCAGCGCGATGCTGATGCTGGTGGCGCCGCTGAAGCACCTGTCGGACGTGATGGCGCCGATCACGCGCGGGCTGGCCGCAGTGGAACGCGGCATGGACCTCGCCGAGACGACGCCGGCCGAAGCGGGCGGCAGCCATCGGCCCGAAGGTCCTGCGGCATCACGTGGGGATGGGGAAGGCGGGCGAGGCGAGCC
>JAXMEZ010000019.1:0-73052 GCA_046348035.1 Rubrivivax sp.
CGGATCACGTCGAGCACGGCGCTGCGCACGTAACGCATCATGCTCGCCGCCTGGAAGAGGCCGAGCACCGTGATCGGCATGATGCTCTGCTTGAAGTGCTCCCAGAAGAACTGCCAGCCGGTGGCCGAGATGTCGCTGCGGTAGACGAACGGCAGCCAGCCGAGGTAGATGCTGAAGAAGAGGATGAAGATGACGCCGGTGAAGAACGTGGGCAGCGAGAAGCCGACGAAGGCGATCGTGCTGGCGATGCGGTCGAACCACGAATAGGGCTTCACCGCCGCGAGGATGCCCACCGGCAGCGCCACCAGGATGGCGAGGATCTGCGACAGGCCGATGACGACGATCGTCGTCGGCAGCCGCTGCAGGATGAGCTGGTCGACGTTGACGCGGCTCTGGAAGCTGAACCCCCAGTCGCCCTTGACCATGCTCGCCAGCCACAGCAGGTAGCGCTGCCAGATCGGGTCGTCCAGGCCGAACTGCTTGCGCAGCATCATGCGCACTTCGGCCGGCACGTTCGGGTTGGTGGCCAGTTCCTCGAACGGGTCGCCCGGCGCCAGCGCCAGCACCGTGAACAGCACGATGCTGATGCCGACGAGGCTCGGCAACGCGATCAGCAGGCGGCGCAGGATGTAGTGGAGCACGGCTTCGATCTGTCGCCGCGAGGGCAGGGCGGCTTCCGTCGTCGGGCGGAAGCCGCCCTAGCGACTCACGCTTCGCGGTACCAGCTGTTCATGAACGCGGTGAGGTTGTCCCAGGCCGAGATCGGGCCGACGAGCTTGTTCACCACGCCCACGGGCCGCGGCCGCGCGAAGAGCGGAATGACGTGCCCGCCGCCGACGACGAGGTCGTTCATCTTGATGAAGAGCGCGGCGCGCTTCACCGGGTCGAGCTCCATCTGTGCCGCCTTGTGCGCGGCGTCGTACTCGGGGTGCGTCCAGCGGCTGAGGTTGCGGCTCGCCCACTTGTTGGCCTTCTGCGAGAGCTCCCAGCTGGTGAACTGCTCCATGAAGGTCTGCGGGTCGGGCTGCGTCATGGTCGTGGTGAACATCTCCATGTCGGCCCAGAACTTCTGGTACGTGTCCGGGTTGGCGAAGTCGCTGCCGAAGAACACCGAGGCGACGATGCTCTTCAGCTCCAGGTCGATGCCGGCCTTGGTGCAGGCGTCCTTGATGATCGCCTGGCACTTCTGGCGCGGGCCGCTCACCGAAGTCTGGTAGACGAACTTCAGCTTCACGTTGCCCTTGGCGCGGATGCCGTCGGCGCCCTTCTTCCAGCCCGCGGCCTCGAGGATCTGGCCGGCCTTGTCGGGGTTGAACTCGAACTTCATGTTCGCGCTGCGGAAGCGCGGCGGGTTGTTCAGGAAGTTCGCCGTCGTGATGGCGCCGCGGCCGTAGATGACCTCGGCGATGCCCTTGCGGTCGATGAGCAGGTTCACCGCGTCGCGCACGGCCTTGTCGGTGAACGCCGGGTGCTTGCTCTTGATGCTGCCGCGCTCGCCGTCGACCTCGTTCCACGGGTCGGTGGGGTTGAGGATGACGAACTCGATGTCGCTGCCGACGAAGAACGACATCTTGCCCTTGCCGGCGCCTTCGAGCTGCTTGAGGATCACGTCCTCGACGGCGAGGTTCCAGCCCACGTCGTATTCGGCTGTCTGCAGCACGGCGCGCGCGGCGCTGGTGGCGTCGCCGCCGCCCTTGATCTCCAGCGTGTCGAAGAACGGCTGGTTGGGCACGTGGTAGTCCTTGTTCGCCTCGCCGCGCAGCATGTCGCCGGGCTTGAAGTCCACGAGCTTGTAGGGGCCGGTGCCCACGGCCTTCAGGTTGGCGGGGTTGTCGCGCGACTTGGCGCCCATGAAGCCTTCGAACACGTGCTTGGGCAGGATCAGGCCGACGCTGCCGACGAAAGGCTCGGCCCAGAACGGCGTGGGCTTCGGGAAGTCGACGCGAACGGTGTGCGAGTCGACCTTCGTGACCTTGACGTCGCGGTAGGAGCTGATCGTCGTCATCGCCGCGGCGGGGTCGGCAGCGTAGGCGGCGGTGAACACCACGTCGTCGGCGGTGAGGTCCTTGCCGTCGTGCCACTTGACGCCGCGCTTGATCTTCCAGGTGACGCTCTTGCCGTCGGCCGAGAGGCCGCCGTTGGCGCGCGTGGGCGCTTCGGCAGCGAGGACGGGCACGAGGTTGCCTTCGCTGTCCCAGCTGGCCAGCGGCTCGTAGAAGACGCGGCTCGCGTCCTGGTCCTTGGTGCCGCCGGCGTAGTGCGGGTTCAGGTGCACGGCGGCCTGCCAGTAGATGACCTTCAGCGGCCCGCCGCCACCGCGCTTGGTGGGCTTGTAGACGGGCATGGCCGGCGCGGTCTGCGCGATGCCTTCGTGCATCAGCATCATCGAGGCCATCGGGGCGGTGAGCCCCAGGCCCACCATGCGCTGGATGAAGGCGCGGCGTTCGAGCTTGCCTTCACGTACTTTCTCGATCAGGGCGCGCAGTTGACGTTCTTTCATCTCGAGTCCTCCGGGTCGCCGCGGGCGGCGTGGATGCATTGACAGCCGACTAAGGGATACCCCTGAAGGGGCTGCCGGCGATGCTAGTCCGCCGCGTTGGAGCGGCCATCCGGGTACGCACTAGGCGGCGCGAGCGGCCGCCACCGGAGCGAGGGATGCTGCCGGATAGGGCGGCTGGGGCGGCGTGCCGGCGCAAGGACCGCAAGAACGCAGGACGGCGACGGTGCGATGCAGAGCCCGGAACAATCGAGGCATTGGCCCAGCGAGCAATTGAGGACGTGGCTTGAGCGTCGTCGTCGTCGCCGTCAGAGGTCGCCCGCGCGACGGCCGGTGCGGGCAAGGCCGCTCTTTCCCCCTCTCCCGCCTGCGGGGAAGGGGCAGGTGAGGACCATTGAACGCCACCGTCCGTTCCGCAAAGGGCTGCGCGGGCGGGGTGCGGCGCGCACTGCGGCGGCGAGCAGCGCAGCGCTCTTGGCCGCGCGTGTACTCACGCGCATCCACAACTGACTCGCGGCCACTGTTCCAGGCGCAGCAGGCAAGTGAGCGAAGCGAGTTGGCGCAGGCCAAAGAGCGCGTGAGCAGCGCAGCAGATCGAGGCCCCCAGGGCCCGACCGCCGCTGTCAGCGCCGCGCCCTGCCCGCGCAGACGCGCGCTTGCCGCGACAACAGTCGAATGCACCGCCCTGCCCGCAAACCCCAGCCGCGTCCAACGTCGAAGTAGCGCACCTTCACGCCACGAGGAGCACGAGATGCCCCCGAAGACCCTCGCCACCCTCGCCGTCATCGTCGCCGCCGCCGCGCTGCTGACAACCCCAGCGCTCGCGCTGGAGAAGTTCGTCTACCAGACCAACTGGTACGCGCAGGCCGAGCACGGCGGCTTCTACCAGGCCGTCGCCGAGGGCACGTACAGGAAGCATGGGCTGGACGTGACCATCAAGATGGGCGGGCCGCAGCTCAACGGCCTGCAGATCATGGTCGCCGGCGGCGCCGACTGCATGATGAGCACCGACGTCGCGATGCTGCTGGCGCGCAATTCCGGCGTGCCCACCGTCACCGTGGCCTCGGTGTTCCAGAAGGAGCCGCAGGTGATCATCGCGCACGAGGACGTGAAGAGCTTCGCCGACCTGAAAGGCAAGACGCTGTACATCGGCGCCGCCAGCCACCGCACCTGGTGGCCGTGGCTGAAGGCCAAGTACGGGCTCGACGACAGCCAGCTGCGGCCGTACACCTTCAACATCCAGCCGTTCATCGCCGACAAGAACGCCGCGATGCAGGGCTTGCTCACGAGCGAGCCGTTCGCCATCCGGAAAGCCGGCGTCAAGGCCAACGTGCTGATGTTCAGCGACCACGGCTACCCGGCCTACAGCACGACCATCTCGTGCATGGAAGAGACGGTGAGCAAGCGCAAGGCGGCGCTGGCCGCGTTCGTGCGCGCGACGATGGAAGGCTGGAAGAGCTACCTCGCCAACCCGGCGCCGGGCAACGCGCTCATCCGCCAGGAGAACCCCAACATGACCGAGGAGCAGCTCGCCTACAGCGTGGCCAAGCTCATGGAGCTGGGCGTCGTCACCGGCGGCGACGCGCAGCGGCTGGGCATCGGCGTGATCGTCGAGCCGCGCCTGAAGGCCACCTACGACCTCCTGCTGGCGCACCGGCTCATCGACCCGGTGAAGGTGGACTTCGCGAAGACCTTCAGCACCGAGTTCGTGCGCGACCTGCGCGTGCTGCCCTGATGGCCGACATCGTCCCCGGCGGCACACCGGCGCCTGGCCCGCCGTGCCGGCTGCGACCGCCGTGACAGCCGTGATGGCCGACGGCGTCGACAAGACCACCCCGACGGCACGCACGCGCTGCAGCCTGTGCACCTGGAAGTGGCCGAGGGCGAGTTCGTCACGCTGCTGGGGCCTTCGGGCTGCGGCAAGAGCACGCTTCTGAAGCTGGTGGCCGGGTTGCTGGAGATGGACAACGGCACGCTCAGCCTCTGGAAGCCGGCCGCCGGCCGAGCTGAAGCGAAGCGGCAAGCGGCTCGCCTTCGTGTTCCAGGCGCCGACGCTGATGCCGTGGGCCGACGTGCGCGCCAACGTGCGCCTACCGTTGAGCTGGCCGGCGTCGCCGCGGCCGAGGCCGAGCGGCGTGTCGACGAAGCGCTGGCGCTGGTGGGCCTCGCCTGTTTCGCGCACGCGCTGCCGAACGCGCTTTCCGGCGGCATGCAGATGCGCGTGTCGATCGCGCGCGCGCTCGTCGTGCGGCCGCAGTTGCTGCTGATGGACGAGCCGTTCGGCCCCTGGACGAGTTCACGCGCCACAGCTCGACGGCGAACTGCTCGCGCCGTGGCGCAGCCAGGGCCTGACGGTGGTGTTCGTCACGCACAGCATCTCGGAGGCGGTGTTCCTTCGCAGCGCGTGGTGATGATGGCCGCGCGCCCGGGGCGCATCACCGACGAAGTGGTCATCGACGAGCCGTACCCGCGCACGCGCGAGTTCCTGGTGACGCCGCGCTTCGGCGCGTATGCGAAGCGGCTGCAGGACAGCCTGCACCGCGCCGCCGGCGGCGAGGCGGCGCTCACCGACGCGTTGCGGCGAAGCCGATGAAAGCGCTCCCGCCGCGCCGCCGCATCGAGCGCATCGCCTACCCGCTGGCGTTTGCCGTCGTCCTGCTCGGCGCCTGGCAGGGGCTCGTCGTGGCGCTCGACCTGAAGCCCTACCTCGTGCCCTCGCCGGTGCTGATGGTGCACACGCTCGTCGTCAACTTCGGCGCCTTCATGCCGCGCTCGCGGTGACGCTGAAGGTGACCTGCTCGCCTTCGCGGTGGCCACCATCGTCGGCGTGGCGGTGTCGTTCCTCTTCGTGCAAAGCCGCCTCATCGAGACGACGCTTTTCCCCTACGCCGTGCTGCTGCAGGTGACGCCCGTCGTTGCCGTGGCGCCGCTCATCATCATCTGGGTGAAGAACCCGACCGCGGCGATGGTGCTGTGCGCGGCGCTGGTGGCGCTGTTCCCGATCATCGCCAACACCACGCTCGGGCTGCGCAGCGTCGACCCCGACCTGCAGGCGTACTTCCGCATGAACGGCGCCACGCGCTGGCAGACGCTGCGCAAGCTGCGCGTGCCGAGCGCCTTGCCGTACTTCTTCGGCGGCCTGCGCATCGCCAGCGGCTTGTCGCTCATCGGCGCCGTCGTGGCCGAGTTCGTCGCCGGCACCGGCGGCACCGGCGCGGGCCTGGCGTACCAGGTGCTGCAGGCCGGCTTCATGCTCGACATCCCGCGCATGTTCGCGGCGCTGTTGCTGATCTCGCTCACCGGCGTCATGCTCTTCGTGGCGATGGCCTGGCTGACGCGGCGCACCATCGGCCGCTGGCACGCCAGCGAGACTTCGAGCGATTGAAGGTGATGGCGCGCTCGGGGCGTTCGCGTGAACAATCCGCACCAACGGCACGTCGAGGAAGGGCGGTTCGGTGGCACGCTCCCTCCTGCCTCGGCGGCGGCGAAGCGGCGGCTGGACCCGCCGAGCCTCCTCAACCCGGGCAAACTACGCGTGTGGCCCTCACCGCCACTCCCGCCCTTGCCACCGCAGTAGAGAACCTTCGATCAGCCCCTGCGAGAGACACCATGGACCCCCACGTCTTCGTCATCCACGGCCCGCGGCCCCCTGACGCGCCGGCGTTCCCGATCGTGCTCGATTCGCCGCACTCGGGCTTCCGCATGCCGCCGGACTTCGGCGCCATCGTCACCGCGCAGGAGCTGCGCGACGGCGAGGACGCGTTCATCGACGAGCTGTACCTGCCGGCGGCGAAGATGGGCATCCCGCTGCTGACGGCGCAGTTCCCGCGCACCTACATCGACCCCAACCGCCACACCGCCGACATCGACCCGGCGCTGATGGCCGAACCGTGGCCGCACAAGACCTTCGACAGCGGCAAGGCCGCCATCGGCAAGGCGCTGGTGTGGCGCACGCTCGACAAGGGCAAGCCGATCTACAACCGCAAGCTCGGCGTGGCCGAGGTGATGAGCCGCATCGAGCGCTACCACCAGCCGTACCAGGACGCGCTGTGGGAGCTGATGGCCAACGCGCACACGCGCTTCGGCGTCGTCTACCACATCAACTGCCACTCGATGGGGCCGACGACGACGGTGGAGATCGAAGGCACCGAAGGCCAGCCGCGGCCCGACTTCGTGCTCGGCGACCGCGACGGCACCACCTGCGAGCCGGCGTTCACCAACTACATCGCCAAGTTCCTGCAGGGGCTGGGCTACAGCGTCGCGCTGAACAACCCGTTCAAGGGCGTGGAACTCGTGCGCGCGTTCAGCGACCCCTCGGCCGGCCGCCACAGCCTGCAGATCGAGATCAACAAGCGGCTGTACATGCACACCGACCGCATCGAGAAGCACGAAGGCTTCGCCAAGCTGCAAGGGCAGCTGATGCAGCTGATGCACGTGCTGGGCGAGCGCTTCGGCTACGCGCAGACGATGATCCGGCCGCGGCGCTGAGGGCGGCCCCAAGCATGGCGGCCGCTAACGGCAAGCCGGTGGTGGAGCTGAAGCCGCCGGCCATCGAGCGCTGGCGCGACGGCGGCACCGGCGTCGACTTCGTGCACGCGTGGGACACCGGCAAGCCCGGCCCGCGCGTGATGGTGCAGGCGCTGACGCACGGCAACGAGATCTGCGGCGCCATCGCGCTCGACTGGCTGCTCGCTCAGGTGCGCACGGCCGGCTGGCGGCCGGCGCGTGGGCGGCTGGTGTGCGCCTTCGCCAACGTGGCGGCCTACCAGCGCTTCGATGCGGTGCACCCGTTCGCCAGCCGCTGCATCGACGAGGACCTGAACCGCGTCTGGGCCGACGAGGTGCTGCTCGGCGAGCGCGACAGCGCAGAGCTGCGGCGGGCGCGCGAGCTGCGCCCGTTCGTCGACGCCACCGAGCTGATGCTCGACATCCACTCGATGAGCGAGCCGTGCGCGCCGCTGATGGTGTGCGGCACGCAGGACAAGAACGCCGCCTTCGCGCGCGAGCTGGGCGTGCCGGAGATCCTGCTCATCGACACGGGCCACCCGGCGGGGCTGCGCATGGTGGAGCGCGGCGGCTTCGGGAACAAGAACGACTCGAAGCACCGTGCGCTGCTCATCGAGTGCGGCCAGCACTGGGAAAAGGCGGCGGCGGACGTGGCCGTCGATGCGCTGGTGCGTTTCCTCGGTCTCACGGGCCTGGCCGATGCGGCCTGGGTGAAGGCCAACGTGCGCCTGCCGCTGCCGAAGCGCCAGCGCCTCGTGCGCGTGACCGAGCCGGTGGTGGCGCGCAGCACGGCGTTCAAGTTCCTCGTGCCGACGACGGGGTTGTCGGTCATCGCCAAGGCCGGCACGCCGATCGCGCAGGACGGCGAACATGTCTTCGTGACGCCCTACGACGACACGGTGCTCGTGATGCCGGGCACGAACAACCTCAAGCCGGGCGGCACGGCGGTGCGGCTGGGCCGCTTCGAGGACTAGGAAGCCGCGGACGCAGAAACGCAGCGTTGCCGCTGCGTGAAAGGCATCACCGGCACGGCGCACAAGGCGGGCGCGCACGCGGGGCGGCACGAGGGGGCTGAACCACAATCCCCGCTGCTCCGACAAGAACGCGCGCGCACCGCGCAAAGGCCCATGTCCCTCATCCTCTCGGCCGCCGAAAAGCTGGCCGCACTGAAGCAGTCGGCGCCAGCAGGTGCGGACGCAGCGGCCGCCTCCGCGGCCGCGTCTTCGAACGGTTCGACGACTGCACCCGCTTCTTCCGGCGTTGCGAATGGGGACGCCGCCGCAGCAGCGCCGGCCACGCCGGCAGGCTCGGCAGCGGCAACGGTCGCGGTTCCAGCGGCGGCCGCTGCTGCTGCTGCAGCGATGCCCGCTGCCGTCACCGCTACGGCGGCTGTCCCGGCCGGCATCGCCGCAGCCGTGGCGTCAGGCCGGCAAGCGGCCTTCGACGCAGTGGCGCGCCTCACCGGTGCTTTCGCCTTCGGCCACCACGACGCAGCGAGCGGCCGCACGCTGCTGGCCGTCGACCGCTTCGCCGTGCGCACGCTCTGCTATCGCGTCGTCGGCGGCGAGCTGCGCTTCGCCGAGCGCGCCGACGAACTCGCCGGCCCGTTCGATGCGCTCGACCCGCAGGCGCTCTTCGACTACCTCTACTTCCATTGCATCCCGGCGCCGCGCACGATCTTCAAGGACGTGCAGCGCCTGCCGGCCGGGCACGCCGCCTGGTTCGAAGGCGGCACGCTGACGGTGGCGCCGTACTGGACGCCGGCCTTCGAAGACCGCGGCCGGCCCGGCTACACCTTCGATTCGCTGCGCGACGAGTTCCGCGGCGCCATCGAAGCGGCCGTCAAGGCCGCGCTCGAAGGCGACGGCGGCACACCGGCGTGCTTCCTCTCCGGCGGCACCGACAGCTCCACCGTCGCCGGCATGATCGGCAAGGTCGCCGGCCAGCCCGCGCACAGCTACTCGATCGGCTTTCAGGCGCAGGGCTACGACGAGATGGCCTTCGCGCGCATCGCAGCCAAGCACTTCGGCACCGTGCACCACGAGTACTACGTGACGCCGGAAGATCTGGTGAACGGCATCGCGACGGTGGCGCAGAGCTACGACCAGCCGTTCGGGAACAGTTCGGCGCTGCCGGCCTGGTACTGCGCGAAGGTGGCGCGCGCCGACGGCGTGACGCGCATGCTCGCCGGCGACGGCGGCGACGAGCTTTTCGGCGGCAACAGCCGCTACGCCAAGCAGCGCGTCTTCGGCTGGTACCAGGGTGTGCCGGCGCCGCTGCGCGCCGGTTTGCTCGAGCCGCTGCTCGAACGCACGCCGCTCGGCACGCTGCCGGGGCTGAAGAAGGGCAGGAGCTACATCGAGCAGGCCAAGGTGCCGATGCCCGAGCGCGACGAGTTCTACAACCTGCTCACGCGCATGGGCCTGGCGGACGTGCTGACGCCCGAGTTCCTGGAGCGCGTGGATGTCCGCGCGCCGGCGCGGCTGCGCCGCGAGGTGTGGGACGCGGCGAAGACCGGCAGCGACGTCAACCGCGCGCTCGCCTTCGACTGGCGCTTCACGCTCGCCGACAACGACCTGCCGAAGGTCCGCGGCACCACTGCGCTCGCCGGCATCGACGTGCGCTTCCCGTTCCTCGCCGACGAGCTGTTCGCGTTCTCGTTGAAGCTGCCCGCCGCGTACAAGCTCAAGGGCCTGAAGCTGCGCTGGTTCTTCAAGGAGGCGCTGCGCGGCTTCCTGCCCGACGAGATCATCACCAAGAAGAAGCAGGGCTTCGGGCTGCCGTTCGGCGTCTGGGCCACGCAGCACGCGGGGCTGAAGGCGCTGGCGCGCGATTCGCTGTCGAGCCTGGCCGGCCGCGGCATCGTGCGGCCCGAGTTCATCGCCGCGCTCATCGACAAGCGCCTGCCCGAGCACCCGCACTTCTACGGCGAGATGGTGTGGATCCTGATGATGCTGGAGCAGTGGCTTCAGCGCGCGCGCCCCGGCGCGGGATCTCTGTTCGAGTAGCGCCAGCGGCGACAAACCGCGCAGGGCCGTGAAGGGCGCGCGCGGCACACCGGTTGCCTGAAGGCTTCGACCCAAGGGAGCACGCGATGGCCACGACTGCGAAGACCGGGAGCACCGCGAACGCCGAGAAGCGCTGGCGCAAACGCAAACTCGGCGAACGGCCGCTCGCGCCCGAGACGCTGATGATGGGCTACGGCTACGAGCCGCGCCTTTCGGAAGGCTCGCTGAAGGAGCCGCTCTTCCAGACCTCGACCTTCGTCTTCCCCTCGGCGCAGGCGGGCAAGGACTTCTTCGCGGCGATGCAGGGCCGGCGCAAGCTCGGCCCCGACGAGGAACCGGGCCTCGTCTACTCGCGCTTCAACAACCCCAACCTCGAGGTGCTCGAGGACCGCCTGGCGCTGTGGGACGGCGCCGAGGCGAGCCTCGCCTTCGCCTCGGGCATGGCGGCGATCTCCACCTGCCTGTGGGCCTACCTGCGCCCCGGCGACGTGGTGCTGCAAAGCCAGCCGATCTACGGCGGCACCGAGACGCTGATCCACTCGATCCTGCCCGAGTTCGGCGTGCGCCAGGTCGGCTTCGAAGTCGAAGGCGGCGTCGCCGCGATGCGTGCCGCGGCGGCGCAGGCGAAGGCGCTCGGCCGCGTGGCGGCGGTCTACGTCGAGACGCCGGCCAACCCGACCAACGGCCTCGTCGACATCGGCGAAGCGCGCCGCATCGCCGAGGAACTCGCTGCCGCGGCCGCCGACGGCAAGCGGCCGCCGGTGATCGTCGACAACACGATGCTCGGGCCGCTGTACTGCCAGCCGCTGACGCACGGCGCCGACCTCGTCGTTACGTCGCTCACGAAGTACGTCGGCGGGCACTCCGACGTCATCGCCGGCGGTGCCAGTGGCGCCAAGGCGATGCTGGCGCCGGTGCGGCGCATGCGCTCGACGCTGGGCACGATGTGCGACCCGCACACGGCGTGGCTCCTGATGCGATCGCTCGAGACGCTGAAGCTGCGCATGACCGCCGCTGCTGAGGGCGCGCGCCGCGTCGCCGCGTTCCTGCGCGACCACCCGAAGATCGACAACGTCTGGTTCCTCGACTTCCTGCCCGAAGGCCACCCCGACCGCGCGCTGCACCTGCGCCAGAACCTGTGTGCCGGCTCGACGTTCTCGTTCGAGGTCAAGGGCGGCGAGGCGGGCGCGTTCGCGTTGCTCGACCGGCTGGAGGTGATCAAGCTCGCGGTGAGCCTGGGCGGCACCGAGACGCTGGCGTCGCACCCGGCCTCGACGACGCACTCGGCGATGCCGCCCGAGGAGCTGAAGCGCTTCTCGATCACGCCGGCGTTGATCCGCATCTCGATCGGCGTCGAGAACCCCGACGACCTCATCGCCGACCTGACGCAGGCGCTCGAAGGGGTCTGAACGGCCGCGGCCCGGCCGCGGGGCAGAATGCCCGCCATGGCCGATCACGCCTACAAGCCCGAGACGCTGGCCATCCACGCCGGCCAGATTCCCGACGCCGCGACCGGCGCGCGCGCGCTGCCGATCTACCAGACGACGAGCTTCGTCTTCGACAGCGCCGAACACGCGGCGAACCTGTTCAACCTGGCCACCTTCGGCAACGTCTACTCGCGCCTGTCCAACCCCACGGTGGCGGCTCTGGAAGAGCGCGTCGCGGCGCTCGAACGCGGCCGCGCCGCGGTGGCCAGCGCCTCGGGCATGGCCGCGGAGTCGATGGCGCTGATGACGATGCTGCAAGCCGGCGACCATGTCGTCGCGGCCGGTGCGCTCTACGGCGGCAGCGTGACGATGCTGGCGGTGAACCTGAGGAAGTTCGGCATCGAGACGACCTTCGTCGATGCGACGAAGCCCGAGGCGTTCGCCGCGGCGATGCGGCCCAACACGCGCGCCGTCTTCGCCGAGACGCTCGGCAACCCGAGCCTCGTCGTGCTCGATATCGCCGCGGTCGCCGCGGTGGCGCACGCGCACGGCGTGCCGCTCGTCGTGGACAACACGGTGCCGAGCCCGGCTTTGTGCAACCCGATTGCGCATGGCGCCGACATCGTCGTGCACAGCGCCACCAAGTACCTCGGCGGCCACGGCACCACGCTCGCCGGCGTCGTCGTCGAGAGCGGCAAGTTCCCCTGGGACAACGGCAAGTTCCCGGGCATGACCGAGCCTTCGCCCGGCTACCACGGCGTCAAGTTCTTCGAGACCTTCGGCGACTTCGGCTTCACGATGCGCTGCCGCATGGAGACGCTGCGCGTGTACGGCGCGGCGCTGTCACCGCTGAACGCCTGGCTCATCCTGCAAGGCGTGGAGACGCTGCCCTTGCGCATGGAGCGGCACTGCGCCAATGCGCTGGCGGTGGCGAAGTTCCTGCGCGCCGACAAGCGCGTGAGCTTCGTCAACTACCCCGGGCTCGATGACCACCCGCAGCAGGCGCTGCTGGCGCGGCAGATGAAAGGCGCTTCGGGCCTGCTCGCCTTCGGCGTCAAGGCCGCGAACAGCGGCGAGGCAGCCGCCGCCGGCGTCAAGTTCATCGAGAGCGCGCAGTTCATGAGCCACCTCGTCAACATCGGCGACACGCGCACGCTGATCAGCCACCCGGCGAGCACCACGCACCGCCAGCTCGACGAAGCGCAGCAGCGCGCCGCCGGGGTGACGCCCGAGATGGTGCGCATCTCGGTCGGGCTGGAGCACATCGACGACATCCTGTGGGACATAGACCAAGCGCTCGCTGCCGCGAGCGCGTAGCGACCAGGCGCTCGCTGCCGCGAGCGCGTGGCGACCAGGCACTCGCTGCCGCGAGCGCGTGCGACCAGGCCCTCGCAGCCGCGAGCGCGTAGCGACCCGGCGCTGGCGGCGGCAGTGGCATGACGATCGGACGGTGGCGGCACGGCGCCTGGCTCGCCGTCGTCGCGCTCGGCGCGGTGCCGGTGGCCTGGGCGGCCGCGGCGCTGGGGCTGGGCATCGCGGCGGGCGCTTCGCCGCTCGGCGACATCGCGGTCCTCGTGCTCTGGTCGGCGAGCGAGGAGATCGTCTTTCGCGGCGGCATCCAGGCGGCGCTGGCGAAGGTGCCGGCCGTCGCCAGCCGCCGTGTCGGCTGGCCGGGCCGGGGCACCGCCGCCACGGTGTCGTTAGCCAACGTGCTGACGAGCGTTCTCTTCGCCGCGGCGCACCTGTGGCACAAGAGCGCGTGGGTGGCGGCGACGGTGTTCCCGGTCTCGCTGGTTCTCGGCGCGAGCCTGGAGCGCACCGGCAAGCTCTCCGTGCCGGTGGCGCTGCACAGCTACTTCAATCTGCTGCTGTACGCGGCGAGCGCCTGGCAGGCGGCGGCGCAGGCCGCGTGAGACGCGTGGCGCGCCGGCGCCAGGCGAGCACGAAAGCTGCGAAGCTGGCGGTGAAGGGCAGCACGGGGTCGACGCCGTTGGTGGACTCGCCGATCGTGCAGCCGCCCCCGCCGCTCTGGGCGGTGTCAGAGCCGGACGGGCTCGGGCTCGGGCTCGGTGAAGGCGAGGGGCTCGGCGAGGGGCTCGGACTCGGGCTCGGGCTCGGCGCCGGTGTCGTGTTCGCCACCGTCACCGTCACCGGCGACGAGGTCGTCGTGTTGCCGGCAGCGTCGCGTGCCACGGCCGTCAGCGCATGCGCGCCGTTAGCCGCCGTCGTGGTGTTCCAGGTCGTCGCATAGGGCGGCGCGGTCACCTCGGCGCCGAGGTTGGCGCCGTCGAGCTTGAACTGCACGCCGGCCACGCCGACGTTGTCGGCCGCGGCCGCGGTCAACGTGACGCTGCCGGACAACGAACCCGCGCCGGCCGAAGGTGCGGTGAGCGAGACGCTCGGCGGCGAGGCGTCGCCGCCACCGCTGCCGCCGCCGACGACCTTGAAGCCCTCGCTGATGCGCCAGCCGGGGTTCGCGGCCGCGCCCAGCGCCTCGTAGGCGCCGACATCGAACGGCGCCGCTCGCGTCGTGCGGTTGAAGTCGTTCGCGCTCGCATGCGCGGCCGCGGCGCGATCGAGGAGCGGCGAGCCGGCGCGCGGCCAGAAGTCCTTGTTCGCCGCATCGACGAATGCCGCGCTCGCCGTGCCGCCGTCGATGAAGCGGGTGCCGTCGAGCGCAATGCTGCTCGTTCCCTGCACCAGGTTGGCGAGCACCGTCGCGCCGGCGGCGAAGCTGCCGCCGGCATTCACCGCCGACTTGCCCGGCGAGTAGACGGCGTTGTTGGCCAGCACCATGTTGGAGAGGCTGCCGCCCCAGCGCACGTACAGCCCGTCGTCGTTGCCGTACAGCGTGTTGTTGACGGCGGTGACGTTCTTCATCTGCGCCACCTGCACGTGGCTGTACAGCGAGAGCCCGGTGCCGCTGCCGATGACGATGTTGTTGCGCACCACCGCGTCGGCGACGGCGTAGATGCCCTCGAGGCAGTTCCAGACGACGTTGCCCTCGACCACGTTGACCGGGTTGGCGCCGGTGCCGTAGACGAAGATGCCGGGGTAGGGCATGTTGTAGATGACGTTGTCGCGGATCGTGTTCGAGTGCGAACCGACCTTGACCTCGATGCCGTCGCCCTGCGTCGTGCCGGGCAGCGCGTCGTGGATCCAGTTGTTCTCGATCAGCGAGCTGTGCACGATGCAGGTGGCGTCGTTGCAGCCCACGTACATGCCTTCGCCGGTGCCGCCGCCGATGCCGGTGCGCCGGATCTGGTTGCGGCGCACGGTGATGTTGTTCATCGAGCTGCGGAAGTTGATGCCGACGTCCACGTCGTGGATGTCGAGGTCTTCCAGCGTGATGAACGACGGCGTACCGCTCATGTTGATGCCGTCGCCGCCGTTGCCGATGATCTCCAGGCCCTTGATCGTCAGGTAGGTGGCGCCTTCGATGTTGATGGTGTTCTGCACCGCCGCGCCGGCGGGGCGCGTGATGACGGGCCGCGCCTCGCCGTCGGCGCCCTTGACGACCACCGGCAGCGCCGCCGTGCCGCGCACCGTGATGCCGATGCGGCCGCTGTCGGAGTAGGTGCCGGCGTGCACGACGAGCGTGTCGCCCGGCTGCAGCGACTCGACGGCGGCCTCGAAGCTCGAGCCCGGCGTCAGGTGGATCGTGCGCCCGCCCGACTGCGCCCACAGCGGGCCGGCAGCGGCGCACAACAGCAGCACGGTGGTGCGGCGGCGGAAGGAACGGATCGGCATAGGTGGGTCCGGACGGGCGACGGAATGAACCCGGCGAGCCTAGACGCGGCGGCAGCGGCGGACGCCGGCGCAGGCGAATCGCTCTGTAAGAAACGTCATGGAAGGGCGGCGGCGGGTGTCGTGCAGAATCCGCCCCTCACTTCTCTTTCCCCTCATGGCTCCCCTCGGAGCCACCAACGGAGTCGAGCCCCCATGTCCCGATTCGCAACTTCCCGCCGCGCCGTCCTTGCCGCGTTCGGCGCCATCGCCACGGTCACCGCTGCCGTCGTCGCGTTGCCGCAGCCGGCGCAGGCGCAGCAGTTCTTCCGCATCGGCACCGGCGGCACCGCCGGCACCTACTATCCGGTGGGCGGCATGATCGCCAACGCCGTCAGCCAGCCGGGCAAGATCGTCGTCACGGCGCAGGCGAGCAATGGCTCGCTGGCCAACGTCACCGGCATCGCCGGCGGGGCGATGGAGTCGGGCTTCTCGCAGGCCGACGTCGCCACCTGGGCCTTCAAGGGCAACGGCATCTTCGAAGGCAAGCCCAACGTGCCGGGGCTGCGCCTCATCGCCAACCTGTACCCCGAGAGCGTGCACGTGGTGGTGCGCAAGGGCAGCGGCCTCAGGAGCGTGGCCGACCTCAAGGGCAAGCGCGTCGCGCTCGACGAGCCGGGCTCGGGCACGCTCGTCAACGCGCGCGCCATCCTCGCCGCCTACGGCGTCAAGGAGTCCGACCTCAAGGCCGAGTACATCAAGCCGAACCAGGCCGGCGACAAGCTCAAGGACGGCGCGCTCGACGCGTTCTTCTTCACCGGCGGCGCACCCGCGGGGGCCATTGCCGAGCTGGCCAGCGCCGGCACCGGCATCGAGATCCTGCCCATCGACGGTGCCGCCGCCGAGCAGCTGAAGAAGACGAGCGGCTTCTTCGCCGACGACGTCATCGCCGCCGACACCTACAAGGGCGTGGGCCAGGTGAAGACGCTCGCCGTCGGCGCGCAGTGGGTCACCAGCGACAAGGCCGACGCGGCCACGGTGTACGAGATCACGAAGGCGCTCTTCAGCGAAGCGGCGCAGAAGGCGCTCGCCGCCGGCCACGCCAAGGGCAAGTACATCACCAAGGAGAACGCGGTGAAGGGCGCGGGCATCCCGTTCCACCCCGGCGCCGAGCGGTTCTACAAGGAAGCCGGGCTGCTGAAGTAGGCGGCCGCGCCGTCCTGCTTCAGGACCTGCCCCGAGGGCGGCTGCCGTTGTCTGGCGAGCCGCCCTTTTCGTTTGTGCTGATGCCGTGCCGATGACCACCGCCACGCTCGACGACAAGCAGCTCGACGAACTCGAGCGCAAGTACGACCCCGAGATGCGCTTCCGCCCGCTCACCGCGGCGGCGGCGACGATCGTGGGCGCGCTGTTGATCGCGCTGTCGTGCTTCCACTACTACACGGCGGGCTTCGGCCTGCTGCAGGAGATCACGCACCGCGGCGTGCACCTGGCGTTCGTGCTCGGGCTCATCTTCCTCGTCTTCCCGCACCGGCGCGCGCTGCTCGAACGCGCCGCCGAGCACCGCTGGTGGGCGCCGGGCAACGTGCCCTGGTTCGACTGGCTGCTGGCGCTGGCCATCGCCGCTTCGGTGCTCTACATCCCCTGGATCTTCGACGACCTCGCGTTCCGCGTCGGCAACCCGGGCGCGCTCGACGTGGCGATGGGCTCGATCCTGCTCGTGGCGCTGCTCGAGGCCACGCGCCGCGCGATGGGCTGGCCGCTGCCGCTGATCGCCATCGCCTTCATGGCCTATGCGCTGGCGGGCCCGGTGTTCCCCGGGCTGCTGAAGCACGCCGGCGCCACCTGGAGCCAGCTCGTCAACCACCAGTACCTCACGAGCCAGGGCATCTACGGCGTCGCGGTGGGCGTGGTGGCGACCTACGTCTTCCACTTCGTTCTCTTCGGCGTGCTGGCCACGCGCATCGGCCTCGGCCAGCTCTTCCTCGACATCGCCAGCGCCATTGCCGGGCGCTACGCCGGCGGGCCGGCGAAGGTGAGCGTCTTCGGCTCGGCGATGTTCGGCATGCTCTCGGGCAGCTCGGTGGCCAACGCGGTGACGGTGGGCTCGCTGACGATCCCCGCGATGATCCGCGTCGGCTACAAGCGCGAGTTCGCCGGCGCCGTCGAGGCGGCTTCGTCCACCGGCGGCCAGATCACGCCGCCGGTCCTGGGCGCGGCGGCGTTCCTGATGATCGAGTTCCTCTCGGTGCCGTACCAGACGATCATCGCCGCAGCGGCCATCCCGGCCTTCATGCACTTCTTCGGCGTCTTCATGCAGGTGCACTTCGAAGCCAAGCGCTTCGGTCTGCGCGGCCTCACGCCCGAAGAGATGCCCAAGCTGCGCGAGAGCCTGCGCCAGCGCTGGCCGACGCTGATCCCGCTCGTGCTCCTGATCTTCATCCTCGTCAGCGGCCGCACGCCGTACATGGCGGCGTTCGCGGGCATCAGCTCGTGCGCGATCGTCGGCCTCACCACGCGCGCCGCGAACAACAGCGCCCGGCAATGGGGCCTGCTCGCCTTCGGCCACGTGCTGCTGGGGGTGCTGGTGTTCGGCGGCATCGAGAGCCAGCTCGTGCGGCTGGCCGTTTTCGCCGCCGGGCTCGTCGCCATTCCGCTCGCGGTGCGGGCGTGGAAGCTCGAAGGCCGCATCGCGCCGCACGCGTTCGTCGAGGCGTTCAGCACCGGCGCCAAGTACGCGCTGGCCGTGGGCGCCGCGGCGGCGACGGTGGGCATCGTCATCGGCGTCGTCACGCTCACCGGCGTCGGCTTCAAGCTGAGCATGCTCATCACCGGCGCGGCGCAGGCGGTGGCCGGCGGCGTGGGCACGCTGCTGCCGGCGATGCTGGTGAGCCAGCAGGCCATGACGCTCTTCGTGGCGCTGGCGATGACGGGGCTCGTGTGCATCCTGCTCGGCTGCGGCATCCCGACGACGGCCAACTACATCATCATGGTCACGGTGGCCGCGCCGACGCTCGTGCAGCTCGGCGTCGAGCCGCTGGTGGCGCACTTCTTCGTCTTCTATTACGGCGTGCTCGCCGACATCACGCCGCCGGTGGCGCTGGCGGCCTACGCCGCCGCGGGCATGGCCGGCAGCGACCCGTTCCGCACCGGCAACATGGCCTTCCGCCTGGGGCTGGCGAAAGCGCTGGTGCCGTTCGTCTTCGTCTTCTCGCCTTCGCTGCTGGTGGTGGCCAAGGGCTTCACCGCCTACGACTTCGTCATCACCTTCGTCGGCTGCGTGCTCGGCATCGTGATGCTGGCGGCGGCGCTTTCGAAGTACTTCCTCGTCGAGATGACGCGCGGCGAGCAGAGCCTGTGCCTGGCCGGCGCGCTGCTGCTCATCGCGCCGGGCCTGGTGCCGACGCTGCTCGGGGTGGCCTGCTCGGCGCCGATGGTGCTGCGGCATCTCGCGGCGTGGCGGCGGCCGGCCGCGGCGCCTTCCTGAGCGAACCGAGGCCCTGCACTTCACGCGCCGGACGAAGACGCTTGCCGCGCATAGCCCTCATCCACGCGCTGGCGCATTCGCCGCCGGCCATCAACGCGGTGATGGCGCAGATGTGGCCCGAGGCCGAGCGCATGAACCTGCTCGACGACAGCCTCTCGGCGGACCTCGCGCACGCCGGCACGCTCGATGCGGCGATGACGGCGCGCTTCGTCGCGCTGGCCGACTACGCCGTGGCCAGCGGCGCCGATGCGATCCTCTTCACCTGCTCGGCCTTCGGGCCCTGCATCGACGACGTGACGCGGCGCCACGCCGGGCGGCCCGGTGCTGAAGCCCAACGAGGCGATGATCGACGAAGCGGTCGCGGCGGCCGGCGCCGGGCACGCACAAGGAAAGGCGCGCACGACGATCGGCCTCGTCGCCAGCTTCGCGCCGACGCTCGCTTCGATGCCGGCCGAGTTTCCGCCCGGCATGCCGGTGCGCGGTGCGCTCGCCGAGGAAGCGATGGCGGCGCTGAACCGCGGCGACGTGCTGGCGCACGATGCCGCGGTCGTGCGCGCCGCGCAGGAACTGGTGCGCGGCGGCTGCGGCGTCATCGCACTGGCGCAGTTCAGCATGGCCCGGGCGCGCCCGGCCGTGCAGGCGGCGCTCGGCGCGGCGGTGCCGGTGTTGACGACGCCGGAGTCCGCGGTGCGGCGACTGCGCGCGATGCTCGGCGGCTGAAGACGGAGGGACGACCCATGGCTGACGATCGCTGGCGCGGCGGTGCGCATGCGCCGAGAGCTGAGGACGCTTCGCCCGCCAGCCCGCGGGGGGGGCTGGTGTTGCTGTCAGCAGCAGACCGTAATACCATTCGCCGATGGACACGGTCGCCGTCAAGTTCCCGCCCGAGCTGCGCGCGCTGGCCGAGGGCAAGGCGCCGCAACGTCACGCAGTCGGCGGTGATACGCGAAGCGGTCGAGGCCGCGGTCGGCGCACCCAGGAAGGTGCGCGAACGGTCGTGTGCCGACCTCGTGCGCGATCTGATCGGCACGGTGCAAAGCGGCGGACGCAACCTGGCCACCGACAAGTCGCTGCTCGAGGCGGCCATCGTGGACGACTTCCGTGGCCGCGAGCGTCGTCGTTGACACCGGCCCCATCGTCGCGCTGCTGGACGCGGACGAAGAGCATCACGCCTGGGTGGTTGCGCGGCTGGGCGGCTGCGCCCGCCGCTGCTCACGTGCGAGGCGGTGCTGAGCGAAGCGTCGTTCGTGATCGGGCGCGCACTATCGGACGGACCGCTCGTTCCCGACCTCGTCGTGCGAGGCTTGATCTCCGTGGGCCACCTCTTCGATGAGGACGCACGCGCGATCCGCGAGCTGATGCGGCGCTACCGCGAAGTGCCGATGTCGCTCGCGGACGCCTGCCTGGTCCGGCTGGTCGAACGAACGCCGAACGCCACGCTCTTTACGCTCGACTCCGACTTCCACATCTACCGGCAGAAGGGCCGCCGGCTGATTCCGACGATCGCGCCCTGACAGAGGGAAGCACGCCGTCAATCGGCGGCTGACTTCATACAATTGCGCCGGCCGAAATGCGAGACGCGACGCAGCGACCGTGCCATGAACGAGCCGATGCACCCTGTCCAGATCGAAGGCCTGCGCCGCATGACGCCGGCGCAGAAGGTGCGCATGGTGTGCGACCTCTACAACGCCGGGATTCGCCTGCGCGTCGCCGGCCTGCGAATGCAGCACGCCGACTGGCCGCGAGAGAAGCTGGAGTTCGAGGCCCGACGCTCGCTGCTGTATGCCGGAACGTGACCCGCTGGCGCCGTTTCTCGAGCCGCTCGAGCGCCTCGGCCTGCCTTATTGCGTGACCGGGTCGGTCGCGGCCAGCGTCTACGGCGAGCCGCGGCTGACGGCGGACGTCGACGTCGTGCTGCTGTTGAAGGTGAGCGACATCGCGGCGTTGCGCGCGGCCTTTCCCGACGCTGTCTACTACGTCCCGCCCGACGAGACCTTGCGGCTGCAGCTCGCGCGCCCGACGCGCGGCATGTTCAACCTGATCCACCACGAAAGCCAGTTCAAGGCGGATATCTACGTCGCGGCGCATGATCCGCTGCACGCCTGGGCACTGGCGCACCGCCGCCGCATCGAGCTCGACAGCGGCCCGATCTGGCTCGCCCCGCCCGAGTACGTGATCCTGCGCAAGCTCGAATACCTGCGCGAAGGCGGCCAGGACAAGCATGTGCGCGACATCCGCTTCATGCTGGCGATGACGCCGATCGACCGTGCGTGGGTCGACGAGGCCACGCAGCGCTTGGGGCTCGGGGCCGAGTGGCAGCGCTGCTGCGCCGAGAGCTGAGACTCGCACCCCGCTCGGCTGCCGCGAGCACCCGCGGCGGCTGGCTTCCTGGGGGAAGCGCGGCTGTCGTGCCGGACCTTTGTCGCTACGCTTGCACCTTGCCGAGGGAGTGCACGCCATGTCCGCCAGCATCTTCGACCAGCACCTGGACAAGAACGCCGCCAACTTCGTCGCCCTGAGCCCGGTGAGCTTCGTCGAGCGCAGCGGCGAGGTGTTCGGCGACCTGCCGGCGGTGATCCACGGCAAGCGGCGCCTCACGTGGGCGCAGGTGCGCGAGCGTTCGGCGCGGCTGGCGGCGGCGTTGCGGGCGCTGGGTGTGAAGCGCGGCACCACGGTGAGCGCGATGCTGCCCAACACGCCGGAGATGGTGGAAGCGCACTACGCGGTGCCGGCGCTCAATGCCGTGCTCAACACGCTCAACACGCGCCTCGATGCGCCGCTCCTGGCCTGGCAGATGAACCACTGCGAAGCCGCGGTGCTGCTCACCGACCGCGAGTTCTCGCCGGTGGTGCGCGAGGCGCTGGCGATCCTGGCCCGCGAGCATGGGCGCAAGCCCGTCGTCATCGACGTCTGCGACAGCGAGTACGGCGGCGCTGGCGATCGCGTCGGCGAACTGGAGTACGAAGCGCTGCTGGCTGCGCATGCGCCGCTCGCGAAGCTCGAAGGGCCGGCCGACGAGTGGGACGCCATCGCCGTGAGCTACACCAGCGGTACCACCGGCGACCCCAAGGGCGTGGTCACGCATCACCGCGGCGCGTATCTCAATGCGGTGTGCAACGCGGCGAGCTGGACGATGCCGCACTTCCCGAAGTACCTGTGGACGCTGCCGATGTTCCACTGCAACGGCTGGTGCTTCCCGTGGACGGTGGCGATGCTCGGCGGCACGCACGTGTGCCTGCGCCGCGTGGAAGCCGAAGCGATCCTGGCTGCGATGCGCGAGCATGGCGCCGATCACTACTGCGCCGCGCCGATCGTGCACAACCTGATCCTCAATGCGCCGGCGGCGCTGCGCGAGGGGCTGTCGGCTCCAGGTCGGCGGAAGGTGCGCGGCATGGTCGCCGGCGCCGCGCCGCCGGCGGCGATGATCGAAGGCATGGCCAGGATCGGCTTCGACCTCACGCACGTGTACGGCCTCACCGAGGTCTACGGGCCCGCTGCGGTGGCAGTGAAGCGCGATGCGTGGGCCGGCGAGACGTTGTCGGAACAGACGCGCCTGAACGGCCGCCAGGGCGTGCGCTACGTGCTCGAGGAAGGCATGACCGTGCTCGACCCCGAGACGATGCAGGAAGTGCCCGCCGATGCGCAGGCGATGGGCGAGATCATGTTCCGCGGCAACATCGTCATGAAGGGCTACCTGAAGAATCCCGCGGCCAGCGACAAGGCCTTCGCCGGCGGCTGGTTCCACACCGGCGACCTGGCGGTGCTCGAGCCCGACCGCTACGTGAAGATCAAGGACCGCAGCAAGGACATCATCATCAGCGGCGGCGAGAACATCAGCTCCATCGAGGTGGAAGATGCGCTGTACCGGCATCCGGCCGTGCTCGCCTGCGCCGTGGTCGCCAAGCCCGACGCGAAGTGGGGCGAGACGCCGCTCGCATTCGTCGAGCTGAAGCAAGGTGCCACGGTGACCGCGGCCGACCTCGTGGCGCACTGCAAGAGCCTGCTCGCCGGCTACAAGGTGCCGCGCGATGTTCGCTTCGAGCCGATCCCGAAGACGAGCACCGGCAAGATCCAGAAGTTTGCGCTGCGCGAGCGGGCGAAGAGCGCTTCGGCGATCGAGTGAAGGGGAGGGCGGCGCGATGTACGAACCCACCCTGATGCGCGGCCAGCGCATCCTCGTCACCGGCGGCGGCACGGGCCTGGGCAAGGCGATGGCCGAGCGCTTCCTCGCGCTGGGCGCCGACATCGCCATCTGCGGCCGCCGCAAGGCCGTGTGTGACGAGACGGCGGCGGCGTGGCGCGAGCGCTTCCCCGGCCGGCGCATCGACACCTTCGGCGTCGACATCCGCGTCGCGCAGGCTGTGCAGGAGATGGTCGATGCGCTGTGGAGCGATGGCGGCGGCCTCACCGGCCTCGTCAACAACGCCGCCGGCAATTTCATCGCGCCCACCGAGAGCCTCTCGCCGCGCGCCTTCGACGCGATCGCCGGCATCGTCTTCCACGGCAGCTTCTACGTCACGCAGGCGGTGGGCAAGCGCTGGGTCGAGGAAGCGAAGGCCGGCACCTGGACGCCGGCCAGGCCGATGCGCAGCGTGATGAGCATCATCGTCACCTGGGTCGACAACGGCAGCCCCTACGTCGTGCCGAGCGCGATGAGCAAGGCCGGCATCGAGGTGATGACGAAGTCGCTCGCCGTCGAGTGGGCGCGCTACGGCGTGCGCCTGAACGCCGTGGGGCCGGGCGAAATTCCCACCGAGGGCATGAGCAAGCGCCTGAACCCCGGCGAGGAACCCGGCGCGCGCAGCCGCGAACGCAACCCGATGGCGCGCACCGGCACGATGGACGAACTCGCCAACCTCGCCGCATTCCTGATGGCGCCGGGCCGCTGCGACTGGCTCACCGGCCAGAGCATCATGATGGACGGCGGCAACGCGCTGGCCACCGGCGGCAACTTCTACGAGCTGCGCGCGTTCAGCGATGCCGACTGGCGCGCCGCGCGCGAGCGCATCGAAGCGCAGAATGCGGCCGACCGCGCGCAGCGCTGACGGGCGACCCGCGTTCGACGACCTGCGCATTCCCTGCTGGAGCACCCGATGACGACGACGATGACGACTCCCACCACCACCGAAGCGCCGCTGGTGCTGACCGAGAAGGACGCCCGCGGCGTCGTGCGCCTGACGCTGAACCGCCCGGCGGCGTTCAACTCGCTTTCCGAGGCGATGCTCGAAGCGCTGCAGGCCGAGCTCGACCGCGTCGGCGCCGACGAATCGGCGCGCGCCGTCGTCATCGCCGCTTCGGGCAAGGCCTTCTCGGCCGGGCACGACCTGAAGGAGATGCGCGCGGCGCCTTCGCAGGGCTACTACGAGCGGCTCTTCGGCCAGTGCGCGCGCATGATGCTCGCCATCCAGAAGCTGCCGGTGCCGGTGATCGCGCGCGTGCAGGGCGTGGCCACCGCGGCCGGCTGCCAGCTGGTGGCGATGTGCGACCTGGCCGTTGCAGCGGCCGAGGCGCGCTTCGCGGTGAGCGGCGTGAATCTGGGCTTGTTCTGCTCGACGCCGGGCGTGGCGCTGTCGCGCAACCTGTCGCGCAAGTTCGCTTTCGAGATGCTCGTCACCGGCGACTTCATCGGCGCGGCCGAAGCGCGCGAGAAGGGCCTCGTCAACCGCGTCGTGCCGGCGGCGGAACTCGATGCCGAGATCGAACGCCTGCTCGAGCGCATCGTGCACAAGCCGCGCACCGCCATCGCGATGGGCAAGCAGCTCTTCTACCGCCAGCTCGAGAAGGGCATCGAAGGCGCCTACGACGATGCGGCGCACACGATGGCGTGCAACATGATGGACGAGGGCGCGCTCGAAGGCGTGCAGGCGTTCATCGACAAACGGCCGCCGAACTGGCGCTGATCTCGCGCCCGCGCCGCCGCCCTTCACCGCCCGCGAGACAAGCCCGCCGCCCGTGGCCGCACCGCTCGCCAAGCGCGACATCAAGCGCCTGCCGGTGCAGCCCTACGAGAGCCTGCGCAGCACGCTGCACTCGGGCGACCTCGTCTTCTGCTCCGGCTCGTACGTCTTCTCGGGCTTGATCCAGCGCTTCACCGGCTCGGTGTGGAGCCACGTGGGCATCATCTACCGCGACGAAGCGCTCGGCCGGGTGTTCGTGCTCGAGAGCGAAACCGGCATCGGCGTGCGCCTGGTGCCGCTGTCGAAGTACTTGAAGAACTATCACGGTCACCGCCGGCCCTACCGCGGCCAGATCGTCATCGGCCGCGTCGAGCCCGGGCTGGCGCCCGATGAAGTGCGGCGCGCCGTCAGTTTCGGCATGGACATGCTCTCCAAGCCCTACGACAACGGCGAGATCCTGCGCATCGCCGCGCGCATCCTGCTGCGCGTGGGCCGGCGCAAGCACGACCGCAAGTTCATCTGCTCCGAACTTGTCGACGAGTGCTTCCACGCGGTGGGCGTGAAGTTCACGCGCCCCGACAACTACATCAGCCCCGACGACATCTGGCGCAACGCCAACGTCGTGAGCGCGGGGCGCATCCTGTAGCGAGACGCCGAGCAAGCATGGACATCGCCTACTACTTCACCCCGGTCTCGCCGTGGGCGTACCTCGGGCACGAGCGCTTCCGCGCCATCGCCAAGGCGGCCAACGCGCGCGTGCAGGTGCTGCCGGTGGACTACGGCGTCATCTTCCCGGCCTCGGGCGGGCTGCCTTTGGCCAAGCGCGCGCCGCAGCGGCAGGCCTACCGTCTGGTGGAGCTGAAGCGCTTCAGCGAATGGCTGAAGATGCCCCTGAATCCGCAGCCGAAGTTCTTCCCTGCCGATGCGGGGCCGGGCGCTCGCCTCGTGATCGCCGCCGAGCTGGCTGCGGGGCCGCCGGCGGCGCTGGCGATCGCCGGCGCGCTGATGAAGGCGACTTGGGCCGAGGAGCGCAACGTTGCCGACCGCGCCACGCTGGCCGAGCTGCTGGCCGAGAACTCGCTCGCCGCATCGCTGCTGGCCGAGTCCGAGGCGCCCGAGATTGCCGCGCGCTATGAAGCGAACACGCAGCGGGCGCTGGCCGCGGGCGTGTTCGGCGCCCCGAGCTACGTCGTCGACGGCGAGATCTTCTGGGGCCAGGACCGGCTCGAGTTCCTCGAGCGGCGGCTGCGGGGCTGAGACGCGCCGCAGTCGCGCACGCAGCGGCCAAGGCGGCCGCACGGGCCACCGCTCACACGCAATTCACCGTCACCGCGTGCGAATGCTCCTCAGCGACCGAGGAGACGACGTTCACCGTGCCGCCCGCCTTCAACGTGGCGCGCTGGGCCGCGGTCAGCGCGACCGTGCGTGTGCGCCGCGGTGCCGCGGATGTCGTAGGCGATGTCGACCATCGTGTCGTAGCCCGCGCCCGGGTCGAGGTCGGCCACGGCCAGCGCCAGCGCGTGCCCGTGATTGCCGGCGATGCTGGCGCCGCAACTGCTCGCCGCCGGCCCCGCCGCTGACGGAGCCGGCGCCGGGGAGTCGCCGCCGCCGCCGCCGCACCCGGGCAGGGTGACGAGCGACCACGCCACCAGCAAGCGGCCGCACAGAGCGCCGCAGAAGTTCTTGCGCGAAAGGGTCTCGTCCATGGCCGGCGCCTCCAGGTAGGCAGGCCGCACGAGCCGCCCGCCACGCGGTGTACGGCGCGGCCGACCTTCCGCTTCCGCCGGCATCACGACCTGCGCGTGCCTGCACGCGCCTCCGACCGCCAGCGTCGGTCTGGTTCTTGCCGGGTCGATAGGAATTGCCCATCGCCGAAATCGGATCAATCAAACCACTCCATGCGGCAGTGCGGCAATACTGACGTTTATCGGATCACCCGATGCAGTTCCTAACTACGGAGTTCCAAGCGATGTCTCTCGTCAACACCCAAGTCCAGCCCTTCAAGAACCAGGCCTTCCACAACGGCAAGTTCGTCGAAGTCACCGAGCAGAGCCTGAAGGGGAAGTGGTCGGTGTTCATCTTCATGCCGGCGGCGTTCACCTTCAACTGCCCGACCGAAGTGGAAGACGCGGCCGAGAACTACGCCGCCTTCAAGGATCTCGGTGCCGAGGTCTACGTCGTCACCACCGACACGCACTTCTCGCACAAGGTGTGGCACGAGACGAGCCCGGCCGTCGGCAAGGCGCGCTTCCCGCTCGTCGGCGACCCGACGCACAAGCTGACGCGCATGTTCGGCGTGCACATCGAGGAAGAAGGCCTGGCGCTGCGCGGCACGTTCGTCGTCAACCCCGAAGGCGTGATCAAGACCGCCGAGGTGCACGACAACGCCATCGCCCGCGACGTGAAGGAGACGCTGCGCAAGCTCAAGGCGGCGCAATACGTGGCCAGGAACCCCGGCCAGGTGTGCCCGGCCAAGTGGCAGGAAGGCGCGGCGACGCTGAAGCCTTCGCTCGACCTCGTCGGCAAGATCTGACGCGGCGCGCGCAGCGAACCAAAGGGAAGGAAGCACCGCCATGTTGGACGCCGGCCTGAAGGCGCAGCTCGCGACCTATCTCGAGCGCATGACGCAGCCCGTGACGCTGGTGTCGTCGCTCGACGACCGCCCTGCGTCGCAGGAGATGCGCGCGCTGCTCGAGGAGATCGCCGCGCTCAGCGACAAGATCACCGTTCGCCACGACGGCACGCACGAGCGCCGGCCGTCGTTCTCGGTGAGCCGCGCCGGGCACGACATGGGCGTGCGCTTCGCCGCGGTGCCGCTGGGGCACGAGTTCACGTCGCTCGTGCTGGCCTTGCTGCAGGCCGGCGGCCACCCGCCCAAGGTGGAAGCCGATGTCATCGAACAAGTGAAGGCGCTCGCACCCGAGTCGGGCGATCTCGTCTTCGAGACGTGGATGTCGCTCACCTGCCATAACTGCCCGGACGTGGTGCAGGCGCTGAACCTGATGGCGGTGCTGAACCCGCGCGTGCGGCACGTCGCCATCGACGGTGCGTTGTTCCAGCGCGAAGTCGAAGCGCGGCAGATCATGGCCGTGCCGATGGTCTTCCTCAACGGGCAGCCGTTCGGCTCCGGTCGCATGGAGCTGGCCGATATCCTGGCCAAGCTGGACACCAGCGCCGCGGCGCGCGATGCCGCGAAGCTGGCGGCGAAGGAGCCGTTCGACATGCTCATCGTCGGCGGCGGGCCGGCCGGCGCGGCGGCGGCGGTGTACGCGGCGCGCAAGGGCATCCGCACCGGCGTCGTCGCCGAGCGCTTCGGCGGCCAGACGCTGGACCCGCTGGGCATCGAGAACTACCCGTCGGTGGCCGAGACCACCGGCCCGAAGTTCGCCACGGCGCTGCAAGCGCAGGTGCGCAGCGTCGGCGTGGACGTGATGAACCAGCAGCGCGTCAAGGCACTGGAGCCGGCGGTCCAGCCGGGTGGCCACGTCACGGTGAAGCTGGCCAACGGCGCGGTGCTGAAGAGCCGCTCGGTGGTGCTGGCCCCCGGCGCGCGCTGGCGCAACGTCAACGTGCCCGGCGAACAGGAGTACCGCAACAAGGGTGTGGCCTACTGCCCGCACTGCGACGGGCCGCTCTTCAAGGGCAAGCGCGTCGCCGTCATCGGCGGTGGCAACTCAGGCGTCGAGGCGGCCATCGACCTCGCGGGCATCGTCGAGCACGTGACGCTCGTCGAGTTCGCGCCGCAACTGAAGGCCGACGCGGTGCTCGTGGCCAAGTTGAAGAGCCTGCCGAACGTGGCCGTGCACACGAACGCGCAGACGACTGCGATCGCCGGCGACGGCGCCAAGGTCACCGGCCTCGTGTGGGTGGACCGCGCGACCGGGGAAGGTCATCACGTGCCGCTGGCGGGCGTCTTCGTGCAGATCGGCCTCGTGCCCAACACCGAGTGGTTGCGCGGCACGGTGGAGCTGTCGAAGCACGGCGAGATCGTCGTCGACGACAAGAGCGCCACCAGCGTCCCCGGCGTCTTCGCCGCGGGCGATGCGACGACGGTGCCGTTCAAGCAGATCGTCATCGCAGCGGGCGAGGGCGCGAAGGCGGCGCTGTCGGCCTTCGATCACCTGATCCGCAGCCCGGCGCCGGCCGCGGTTCAGGCCGCTCCCGCCACGGCCGAGGCGCAGCCGGCTTGATGCCGAGCTACATCCCCGCGCGTCCAGAGCGCGTGCGGGGCCTGCTCGCTGCGCTCACATCCCCGCGTAGTTCGGCCCGCCGCCGCCCTCGGGCGTGACCCAGACGATGTTCTGCGTCGGGTCCTTGATGTCGCAGGTCTTGCAGTGCACGCAGTTCTGCGCGTTGATGACGAGGCGGTCCTCGCCGTCGGTGTTCACGAACTCGTACACGCCCGCGGGGCAGTAGCGGCTTTCGGGCCCGGCGAAGAGCGCCAGGTTCACGGCCACCGGCACCGCGGCGTCCTTCAGCGTCAGGTGCGGCGGCTGGTTCTCCTCGTGGTTGGTGTTGCTGATGAACACCGAGGAGAGGCGGTCGAAGGTGAGCTTGCCGTCGGGCCGCGGGTAGCGGATCGGCGCCACCTGCGCGGCCGCGTGCAACCGCGCGTGGTCGGGCGTGTGGCGGTGCTTCGTCCACGGCGGGCTCTTGAACCCGAGGCGCGGCAGCAGCCACTGCTCGACGCCCGTCATCAGCGCACCCACCGTGTTGCCCTGCTTGAACCAGTGCTTGAAGTTGCGCGTGGCGTGCAGCTCCTCGTGCAGCCAGCTCGCCTCGAACGCGGCCGGGAAGCTCTCCAGCTCGTCGTGCGAGCGGCCCGCCTTCAGCGCCGGCGCAATCGCTTCGGCGGCGAGCATGCCGCTCTTGATGGCCGCATGGCTGCCCTTGATGCGCGCCGCGTTCATCGTGCCCGCGTCGCAGCCGACGAGCAGGCCGCCGGAGAACACGAGCTTGGGCAGGCTCTGCGGGCTGCCGTTGTTGATGGCGCGCGCGCCGTAGCCGATGCGCTTGCCCCCTTCGATGTGGGTGCGGATCGCAGGGTGCGTCTTCCAGCGCTGCATCTCCTCGAACGGGCTCAGCCACGGGTTCTGGTAGTCCAGGCCGACGACGAGCCCCAGCGTGACGCGGTTGCCTTCGAGGTGATAGAGGAAGCCGCCACCGAAAGTCTGCTCGTCCATCGGCCAGCCGGCGGTGTGCACCACGTGGCCCGGCTTCGCCAACTCCCGCGGCACTTCCCACAGCTCCTTGATGCCGATGGAGAAGCTTTGCGTGTCGCGCCCGGCCAGCAGGTCGTAGCGGTCGATGAGCCGGCGGCCGAGATGCCCGCGCGCGCCTTCGGCGAAGACGGTGTACTTCGCCGTCAGCTCCATGCCGAGCTGGAAGCCATCGTGCGGCTGGCCGTCCTTGCCCACGCCCATGTTGCCGGTGGCCACGCCGCGCACCTTGCCGTCGTCGGTGTAGAGCACTTCGGCGGCTGCGAAGCCGGGGAAGATCTCCACGCCCGCCGCTTCGGCCTGCTCGGCCAGCCACTTCACCACGTTGCCGAGGCTGACGACGTAGTTGCCCTCGTTGTGCAGGATGCCGGGCACCAGCCAGTCGGGCGTGCGCATCGCCGAGCCGGGCCGCAGGAAGAGGATGTCGTCGTGCGTGACCGGCTGGTTCAGCGGCGCGCCGCGTTCCTTCCAGTCGGGGAACAGCTCCGTGATGGCGCGCGGGTCCATCACCGCGCCGGAGAGGATGTGCGCGCCGGGCTCGCTGCCCTTCTCGATGACGACGACGTTGATGCCGGCGTCGAGCTGCTTCAGGCGGATCGCGGTGGCCAGCCCCGCCGGCCCGGCGCCGACGACGACCACGTCGTACTCCATCGCCTCGCGCGGGCCGAATTGTTCGAGGATCTCCTGGGGGGTCATCGCGCTCGCTCCTGCGCTGCGTTGGTTCGTGCCGCTTCACATCGAGCGGGCGCAGCATTCTAAGGAGCGCCGCTTGCACGGCTGTCCGCAGCGTACCGGCCGCAGCGTGCGGGCCGGTCGAGCCCGCCGGCGCGCCGCCCTCAGGCGTAGTACCGCGCCTTCATGCGCTCGCAGTAGGCCTGAAGCGTCGGCCGTGCCGCGGCATGCCGGCGGACAGGCGAGTCCAGCGGCGCCCACAGCAGGTTGGCAAGGAAGGCATACGCGGTGGCATCGAGCGTGCTCGGCGCCGGGCCCAGCATGAAGGGCTTGTCGGCCAGGAAGTCGGCGACGGCGGTCACGTCGCGGCAGGCGATGGCGTGGATCTGCGCCACGGTATGCCGGCCCATGCCATGGCCGCGCAGCTCGCCGCGCAGGCCACGCCGCGCCAGCGCGGGCACGAACCAGCGCAGCGGCAGCGGCAGCGCGCCGAAGAACGCTTCGCGCGTGCGTGGCCAGGCCTCGTCGTCGATCCAGCGCGCCTGCACCAATGCCCAGTACAGGTTCTCCTCGAACAGGCGCTGGAAGGCTGTGGCAACCGCGCGGTCGGCCGCGCCGAGCGCCCCGTCCAGCGGGTCGCCGTAGCGGTGCTTCAGGTGCTCGATGATGAAGGTCGAATCGGCGACGACGACGCCGTCATCGTCGATGAAGGGCAGCTTGCCCTTGGGCGCCTTCATCACGCGCAGGCCGTCGTTCACCAGCTCATGCGGCAGCCCGGCCATGCGCAGGTACGTCTCCACCTTCATGCAGAAGGGGCTGGCGTTGGGCAGCCCGAAGGCGGGAGCGAACTGGTACAGCTTGATCACGTTCAATCACCCCTCCAATTCCCCGGCCGCCTTCGCCTCGAACACGCGGCAAAGCGCGTCGGTGCGGTTGCGGGCGCCGAGCGCGCGATAAACCATCGACAGGTGCACCTTCACCGTGCCCTCGGCAATGCCGAGTTCGCGCGCGATCAGCTTCGCCGGCATGCCGCGGATCGCGAGCGCCAGCACCTGGCGCTGCCGCGGCGAGAGCTCGGCGCGCAGGAAGCGCTGCAGCTCGTCGCGCGAGACGGCCTCGGCGTCTTCCTCGCGCGTGGCGGCGTCGGCCACGAGGAACTCGGCCGGCAGGTAGATGCGGTGGCGAAGCACCACGCGCAGCGCCGCTTCCATCTCCGCGAGCCCGTACGACTTGGGGACGAAGCCGGCGGCGCCATGCTCGATCAGCTCGCGCACGCGCTGCGGCGTCGTCTCGGCCGACTGCATGCACACCGGTGTCGCTTCGAAGTGGCCTTTCACCGCGGCCAGCGCTTCAAGCCCGCTCAGGCCGGGCAGGTGGTAGTCGAGCAGCACGAGGTCGAAGCGCTGCGGCGGCAGCGCCAGCGCCGAGGCCACGTCGCGCACGGCTTCGAACTCGAACGCCTCGCCCGGCTTCAGCTCGCCGGCCAGCCGCTCGAGCAGCCGGTGCGTCCCGCTCCAGACGATTTCGTGGTCGTCGATCAGCAGCACCTTCACGGCGTCTCCTGTTCCCGTCCGCGCGGCCATGCGCGGGGGTGAATCGAACCGTTGCGAAGCACGTGCCGACCCGTTCGCAGGCCGGCCCGTTCGAGGCTAACGCAGTTTGCCCTTCTCCCCTCGTCGTAGACACACGGGATGACGCCGCTAGGCCCGGCGTGCAATGGCGCGATGGCGCCGCGCGACCGACAGTGTGGGCCATGCCATCGCAACGGCGAAGGCAGCGGAAGGCGAAGCGCAAAGCGGCATCCGGCGCGCGCCCTCCGAACCCCACGCCCTCGGGTGCCTTGCCTTTCATTGCCTTTCAACTGCCCTCAGGGAGAAGCTCATCATGAATGCCAAGCGCATCACCTTCGCCGTCGTCACGCTCCTCGCCAGCTTCATGGGCGGCGCGCGGGCCGACGACATCACCCCCGACCCGTACACCGACTGGGTCTCGACGCGCACGCGCGCCGAGGTCCAGGCCGAGGTGCTGGCGGCGCGCGCCAGCGGCGAACTGGCCCGCGCGCACGGCGAGGACGGCGGCTCGTTCGCCCTCGCGCAGGAAGTGTTCGTGGCCGGCCGCACGCGCGCCGAAGTGCTGGCCGAGGTGCTGGCCGAGCGCGCCAGCGGCGCCATGCAGGCCTTCACCGGCGAGGACAGCGGCAGCGCCTACCTCGCCCGCGCCGGCCACGCGGCCGAAGCGATGCAGTTCGCGTCGCTGAAGCGCTGAAGCCGCTGACGCGCTGAACCGCTGAGACTCCGTTCGGGCTGAGCTTGTCGAAGCCTCGTCTGTCCCTGCGAAGGAGGGCGCTTCGACAAGCTCAGCGCGAACGGTGCTTGGCTCAGCGCGAACGGTTCTCTGGAATCGAACGCGACTCGCCTTCAGCGGCCGCGCAGCAGCGCCGGTGTCGCCAGCCCCGCCAGCGTCATCGCCAGCGAGCCCAGCACATGCGTGGCCACCGTGGCCAGCGCCCAGCCGAGGCGCCCTTGCTGCAGCAGGCCCACCACCTCGGCCGAGAAGGTGGAGAACGTCGTCAGCGCACCGAGGAAGCCGGTGATCGCGAAGAGCCGCCACTCCGGCGGCAGCGAAGGCATGGCGGTCAGCAACGCGATCGCGAGCCCCACGAGGTAGCCGCCGGCCAGGTTCGCCAGCAGCGTGCCCGGCGGCAGCGCCGGGAACTGCGCGTTGAGCCACACCGCGAGTCCCCAACGGACCCAGGCGCCGAGCACCGCACCCGCGGCCACTGCCAATGCTGCCGACGCGGTGAACGGCGACAGGTGTTGCGAGGCTTCCGAAGGCATGGCGGGCGCGGATGTTAGCCGCCGCGCCCGCGCTGCCCGCTCACGCCCGCGGCCCGACGCGCCGCGCCAGCGCCTCCAGCAGCGCCGGGTAGTCCACCGGCTTGACCCGGTGCAGGTCGCAGCCGGCTTCGAGCGCCAGGCGCTGGTCCTCGGGCCGCCCGTAGCCGGTGAGGGCGACGATGGCCATCGCGCGGCCCCACGGTTCGCGGCGGATGCGCGTGGTCACCTCGTAGCCGTTGAGCCCGGGCATGCTGATGTCCAGCAGCAGCACGTCGGGCCTGAACTCGGCGGCCGCCTGCAGCGCGAGCAGGCCGTCGCTGGCCGTGCGCACGTCGTGCCCCAGCAGCGACAGCAGCGCTGCCGAGCTGCTGGCCGAATCGGCGTTGTCGTCGGCCACCAGGATGCGCCAGCGCGGCGCCGCCGCCGTGCCGCCCTGGCGCGCCACCGCTGCCAGCGCTCGCGCCGAGGCGGCCAGCGGCAGGCGCACGATGAACTCGCTGCCCTTGCCGAGGCCATCGCTTTTCGCCTCGACGCTGCCACCGTGCATCTCGACGAGGCGGCGCACGAGCGTCAGGCCGATGCCGAGGCCGCCCTGCGCGCGTTCGAGCGAGACGTCGACCTGCGTGAAGAGCTCGAAGATGCGCCCCAGCATGTGCGGCGGGATGCCGCTGCCGTTGTCGCTGATGCGCACGACGGCCTGGTCCGCGCCTGCGCCGCTGCCATCGCCGCCGCCATCGACTCGATGGCCGCCCTGACTGCTTTCACGCGCGGCGGCGATGTGGATCCGTCCGCCGTTGGGCGTGTAGCGGGCGGCGTTGTTCAGCAGGTTGGAGAACACCTGCGCCAGGCGCGTGGCGTCGGCGTCCAGCAGCAGCGGCTCGTCGGGCAGCGCCACGCTCAGTTGGTGGCCGCGCTCGCTCAGCAGCGGGCGCGAAGTCTCCACCGCGGCGTCGATCACTCCGGCCAGCGTGACGCGTTCGCGCTTGAGCTGGAGCTGGCCGCGGCTGACGCGGCTCACGTCGAGCAGGTCGTCGACCAGGCGCACCATCTGCGCGAGCTGCCGCCGCATGATGCCCAGCGTCTGCGCGCGCGCGCTGGCGTCGGCGTCGCGCAGGCGCAGCACTTCGAGGCCGTTGCGCAGCGGCGCCAGCGGGTTGCGCAGCTCGTGCGCCAGCGTCGCCAGGAACTCGTCCTTGCGGCGGTCCGATTCCTTCAACTGCTCGGCCTGCCGGCGCAGCGCCTGCGCCAGGCCGGCGCGCTCCATGGCGTCCCAAGTGCGTTCGGCAGTGGCTTCGACGATCGCGACTTCGCCTTCGCGCCAGTGCCGCGGCCGCGATTGCACGACGGCGACGCCGCCGATGTACTGCCCGCCCTTGATCAGCGGCACGGCCATGAAGGCGTGGATGTCGATGGCGCGGTAGCGCGCCCAGTCCTCGGGGCCGAGCACGGCACTCACGTTATCGACGACGAGCACCTCGCCAGAGGCCAGGTGCTCGTACCACGCAGCGCCGAACGCCCGCTGCGGGTAGCGGCCCACGAGGCTCGGCATCTCGGGGCGGTGGTAGTAATCCGTTTCCACCACGTTCACGTAGCCGGCCTCGTCGCGCTCGACGGTGTAGTAGTAGGCGCGCGCGGCCTGCAGCTTCTCGCCCAGCAGGCGCATCGCCTGCTGCTGCGCTTCAAGCGGGTCGGCCAGCGGCCGCAGCGCGTCGGCCAGCGCCAGCGCGAACGCCTGCCGCTCCTCGGCCAGCTTGCGTTCGTGGATGTCGGTGGTCGAGCCGAGCCACTCGACGATGCGGCCGCCGCTGTCGCGCACGGCGGTGGCGCGGGTGAGGAACCACCGGTACTCGCCGTCGTGGCGGCGGTTGCGCACCTCGATCTCGTAATCGCTGCCGCTGGCCAGCGCCGCGGCCCACGCGGCGGTGCAGCGCTCGATGTCGTCGGGGTGCAGCACCCGGCGCGGCCAGTCGCGCGAGTTCGCTTCGGGCGTGAGGCCGGCGTAGTCGAGCCAGCGCTGGTTGTGGAAGGTGATGGTGCCTGCGGCGTCGGCGCTCCAGATCATCGCCGGCGCCGTGTTGGCCATCTGCCGGAAGCGCTCTTCGCTGGCGCGCAGCGCCTCGTTGGCCGCGCGCCGCAGGCGCCCCATCTGCACCTGCGCCGTCACGCGCGCCAGCAGCTCGCGGGCGCTGAAGGGCTTGACGAGGTAGTCGTCGGCGCCGGCGGCGGCGCCTTCGATGCGCGCTTCTTCGCCGGCGCGCGCCGACAGCAGGATCACCGGGCAGCCGGCCGTGCGCGCATCGGCGCGCAGCTCGCGCAGGAGGCCGAAGCCGTCGAGCCCCGGCATCATCACGTCGCTCAGCACAAGGTCGGGAAGCTCCTCGCGCGCCGCGGCCAGCGCGGCACGGCCGTCGGGCACGGCGCGCACGCGGAAGGCGCCGGCCAGCAGGCGCGAGACGTACTGGCGCATGTCAGCGTTGTCGTCGGCCACCAGCACCAGCGGCGGCTCGGCGCGGGCATCGCCGCCTTCGCTGTCCGCCGCCACGCTGCTGGGCAGCGTGTCGTGCCACGGCAGCGCGTCTTCATCGACGGCTTCCGCGGCGCTTGCTTCATCGCCGTCCAGGCGCAGCTTGATGGCCGCATCGGCGCTCGCGTCCTCGGGCAGCCAGCGCAGCGCTTCCTCGACGAAAGGCGCCGCGCTACCGCGGTTGGCCGCCGTGGCGGGCGCGCCTGCGCCGATCTGCGCCGGGTCCAGGTGCGCATGGCCCAGCGGCACCCGCACCGTGAAGGTGGTGCCGCGGCCGGGCACGCTCTCGGCGCCGACGCTGCCGCCGTGCAGCCTTACCAGGTCCTGCACCAGCGCCAGGCCGATGCCGCTGCCTTCGTGCGTGCGCGTGCGGGCGTTGCGGATGCGGTGGAAGCGCTCGAAGAGCCGCGCCATCTCGTCGGCGGCGATGCCGGTGCCGGTGTCGGCGACGCGCAGTTCGGCAAAGGCGCCGGCGCGCGCGAGGCTCACCACGATCTCGCCTTCGAAGGTGAACTTGAAGGCGTTGGAGAGCAGGTTCAGCACCACCTTCTCCCACATCTCGCGGTCGACGACCACCGGCTCGGGCAGCGGCGGGCAATCGACCTGCAGGCGCAAGCCGGCGCGCTCGACGGCGGCGCGGAAGACGCTCGCCAGATCGGCGGTGAAGGCAGCGAGGTCGGTGGGCTGGTACAGCGCACGCACGCGGCCGGCCTCGATGCGCGAGAAGTCCAAGAGCGTGTTCACCAGGCGCAGCAGCCGCCGCCCGTTGCGGTTGACCACTTCGAGCTGCTCGGTCGCCGCGGGCGGCAGTTCGCCCGGGCGCTCGGCGAGCAGGTCCTGCACCGGCCCCAGCATCAGCGTCAGCGGCGTGCGGAACTCGTGGCTGACGTTGGAGAAGAACGCCGTCTTCGCGCGGTCGAGCTGGGCCAGCGCTTCGGCGCGGCGACGCTCTTCCTCGTAGGCGCGGGCGTTGCCGATGGCGGTGGCCACGTGGCCGGCGAGCAGCTCGACGAAGCCCTTGTACTCGTCGGTGAAGACCAGGCGCGGGCTGATGCCGGCGATGACGAAGCCGGCCGGCCGCGGCTGCCCCGGCCGCGCCATCGGCACGATGACGGCGCGCGCCGGTGGCTCGGGCCAGATGCCGCAGCGAAGGGGGCCGAAGCGATCGATGAGGTCTTCGATGACGTCCGTGCGGCCGCTGGCGAGCACGGCGTCGAGGGGCCAGCGCGCAAGGGCCGCCGCGGCCGCCGCGCCTGGCGCGGCGGCCGGCGTCGCATCGAGCTTCACCTGCGCCGGTGCGGCCGGCGAGCCGGGGCGAGCCCGGTGGCACCGGCCAGCCGCGCGATGCGCTCGTTGTCGTCGAGCAGGTACACGAGCGCGAACGGCAGGTCGTGCCGGTTGCCGGCCAGCGCACGCACGGCGGCTTCGCAGGCATCTTCGACCGAGCGCGCTTCCTCGGTGGTGCTGGCGGCCAGTTCGCGCAGCGTGCGCAGGCGCCGCTCGCCGATCGTGCGCTCGGTGTCCTCGGTGACGACGCACAGCATGCCGCCGACGCTGCTGCCGTTGCCGAGGTTGCCGTCCCCATCGCCGGGGATCGGGCTGTACGAGAACGTGTGGTAGGTCTCCTCGGGGAAGCCGCGCCGCTTCAGGAACAGCAGCAGCCCTTCGTCCCACGTTGCTTCGCCGCTGGCGATGACACGCTCGGCGCGCGGGCCGATATCGGCCCAGATCTCGGCCCACACCTCGCGCGCCGAACGGGCGAGCGCCCACGGGTGCTTGGCGCCGAGCGTCATGCGCGCGTAGGCGTCGTTGTAGAAGAAGGTGAAGTCGGGGCCCCAGCCGAGCCACATCGCGTAGCGGCTGTCGAGCATGATGCGCACGGCGATGCGCAGGCTCTGCGGCCACGCCTCGATCGGCCCCACGGGCGTGCGCGACCAGTCGAAGGTGCGCGTCAGTTCGGCGAGTTCGGAAGCCTGGCCCGGCCGGCCACCGCCCACGGGCGTTGCGGTCGGTTCGGGTGGCGTGCTGTCGTTGGGGGTTGTCATCGCTCGTCGCTTTGGCAACGCCCGCACCACGGCGATGGGGCCGGCTGCGCGGCCGGGATTCTTGCGCGCTGCACGCGGCTGCGTCAGCGGGAAAGCCAGATACACGAACGGGGTATCCGGGAACGCCGCTTGCTGCGGCCGTTCAGGCTGAGGTATCGAAGCCTGCGCTGCCCGCCCTTCGATAAGCCGTCAGGCGCATCAGGGCGAACGGGAAGGGGGCTTCGATACCTCAGCCCGAACGGACAACGGCCTTCAGGCCGCCGTGAGCCCCAGGCGCTGGCTCTCGCTGAACACCGGCGCGCTCTCGTCGCCTTCGGCCGAGACGGCGCAGTTGCGGCCCTGCCGCTTGGCTTCGAACAGCGCCTGGTCGGCGCGGCGCAGCGCGTGCGCCAGGCTCTCGTGGCCGGCGACCTGCACGACGCCGAAGCTCAGCGTCAGCGGCGGCAGTTCGGCCAGCGCCGCGTGCCGCTGCACCGCCTGCACGATGCGCGAAGCCACCGCGATGGCCGCCGGCACGACGGCGCCGCGCAGGAGCAGTGCGAACTCATCGCCGCCCAGGCGCCCGGGCACGTCCTCGGCGCGCAGGTGCTCGAGCATGCTGCCGGAGACGAGCGTCAAGGCGCGGTCGCCGGCGGCGTGGCCGAGGCTGTCGTTGATGCCCTTGAAGTGGTCGAGGTCGAACATCAAGAGCACGGCGCTGCCCGGCTCGTCGCGCTTCAGTGCCTGCTGCGCCAGCTCGTGGAAGTGGCGCCGGTTGGGTACCTGCGTCAGCGCGTCCATGTTCGCGAGCGTGCGCAGCCGCCGGCGCGAATCGCGCAGTTGCTGCTCGGTGCGCTCGTCGACCATCGTCAGCACCACGAACGCGGCCACCATCACGCCGAGCGCCGCCGCCACCGCGCGCACGGCGAACGGGTCTTCGAGCCCCGGCGCGAAGAGTGCCGACAACGGCAGGAACGCGAGCAGGCATTGCGCCGCGGCCAGCGCCTGCAACGGCGGCGATGCGTGGCCCGCCGGCGTGCCCAGCGCCACCAGCGCCGCGTACAGCAGGGTGCTCGTGCCGGCGGCCCCGGCCACCCACGGCGCCTGCGCCGGCGTGGCCGCGAAGGCCAGCGCCAGCACCGGGAACGCCAGCAGCAGGAGGCCGAAGTCGACGCTCGCGTGCAGCGGCAGCGCGTCGCGCGAGTGGAAGCGGCGCAGGCCGATGAGCAGCGTCAGCGGCCATTGCAGCAGCAGCATCTCGGCGGCGAAGCGCGCGAGCAGCGCGGGCCAGTCGGCGGGCACGGCGGGTGCCGCAGCACCGGGCGCAGCGATAACGGCGGAGGTTGAAGCAGTAGCGGCCGAAGCAGCCGCCGCCGGTGCGTGCACCGGCAGCAGCGCCGCCAGCGCCCCGCCGATGGCAGCGAGCCACACCGAGGCCATCCACCAGCGCCAGCCGCGCTGCGGCGCGTGGCGCAGGCCGAAGCCCGTGAGCGACGCCGCGGCCACGCCGAGCGTGGCGGCAGCGACCTGCATCACATCGGGTGCATCGTGCAACGGCATCGACCCCGGATTTTCCCGAGGCTTGCGCGCGGCCGGCTGTGGCGACGTGCGTGCGGCGTTAGCGGCTCGTCAGGGATTGCAACCGATTGCTAGCTGCAGCACGCGTTCGGTGGAGTCTTCGGCGCAGCCCGTTGAGGCAAGCCAGGCGCTGCGCGCCACGAGAGAAGCACCTCGCCCACGCCCGGGCGCCGCTGCCGCGACGGGTACCATCCCGCCTCGTTTCGAAGCAACAGGCTGCGCCAGGCGCAGCGAGGTGGTGCGGCACATGGCCATGGACGTGGTGGACTACGAGATCAAGGGCGCCGAGATGCAGTACGTCGAGGTCGAACTCGACCCCGGCGAGGCGGCCGTCGGCGAGGCCGGCAGCATGATGTTCATGGACGCCGGCATCGCGATGGACACCGTGTTCGGCGACGGCAGCGGCGGCGGTGGCGGCGGCCTCATCGGCAAGCTGCTCGGCGCGGGCAAGCGGCTCATCACGGGCGAGTCGCTCTTCACCACCGTCTACACGAATCAGGCAACGACCAAGCAGCGCGTCGCGTTTGCGGCGCCGTACCCCGGCAAGATCCTGCCGATGAATCTGCGCCAGCTCGGCGGCACGCTCATCTGCCAGCGCGACGCGTTCCTCTGCGCAGCGCGCGGCGTCTCGCTCGGCGTCGCCTTCCAGCGCAAGCTCTCCACCGGCTTCTTCGGCGGCGAGGGCTTCATCATGCAGAAGCTCGAAGGCGACGGGCTCGCCTTCGTGCACGCCGGCGGCACGATTGCCAAGCGCGAACTCGCCGCCGGGCAGGTGCTGCTCGTGGACACCGGCTGCGTCGTCGCCTACACGGCGGGCGTGAACTTCGAGATCCAGTACGTCGGCAAGGTGAAGACGGCGCTCTTCGGCGGCGAGGGCTTGTTCTTCGCGAAGTTGAGTGGCCCGGGCACGCTGTGGCTGCAGAGCCTGCCGTTCTCGCGCCTGGCTTCGCGCGTGTTCGCTGCCGCGCCGCAGAGCGGCGGCGGGCGCAAGGAGGAGGCGGGGCTCGGCGGCTTGCTGCCCGCAGGCGGCCTGCTGGGCAGCGTGCTCGGCGGGGACGACGAGTGATGACGATGCAGCGCCGGAAATGCCTCGGCCTCGCGGCGGCCGCGGGCATCGGCTCGGTCGCCACGCTCGGCGGGCTCGGAACGCTCGGAACGCTTGCGAGTGGCCGCGCCGCGGCGCAAACGCCGGCGCAAGTGCCGCAAGCCGCGGCACCTGCGGCGGCGGCAAGCACGCCGCGGCCGATCTTCGTGCTCAACTCGCTCGATGCCGACGTGAGCATCATCGACCCGCAGACGTGGCGCGTCGTCAGGCGCGTGCCCACAGGCAAGGAGCCGCACCACCTGTACCTCACGCCCGACGAGAAGAGCGTCATCGTCGCCAACGCCGCGGGCAACACGCTGACCTTCTTCGACCCGGCCAGCGGCGAAGTGCAGCGCACGGTGCGCAACATCGCCGACCCGTACCACCTGCGCTTCTCGCCGGACATGAAGTGGCTCGTCATCGCGGCGAACCGGCTCAACCACGTCGACATCTACCGCTGGAACCCGGCCGCCGAGCCGCCGCTCGTGCTGGCGCGGCGGCTCCCCGCGGGCAAGGTGCCGAGCCACCTGGCCATCGACAGCGGCAGCAAGACGGTCTATTCGAGCCTGCAGGACAGCGACGAGCTGATCGCCATCGACCTGGCCACGCAGCAGCCGCGCTGGACGGTGAAGGTGGGCAAGACGCCGGCCGACATCTTCCTCACCGCCGACGACCGCACGCTGCTCATCGGCCTCACCGGCGACAGCGTCGTCGAGGCGTGGGACGTGAGCGGCGCGACGCCCAGGCTCACCAAGCGCATCCCCACCGGCGACGGCGCGCACGCGTTCCGCGCCAAGGGCGACCGGCGGCACGTGTTCGTGAGCAACCGCGTGGCCAACACGCTGAGCCTCATCGACACGCAGACGCTGAAGGTGGTCTCCGAACTGCCCGGCCCCGGCGGGCCCGACTGCATGGAGATCATGGCCGACGGGCGCACGCTGCTGCTCTCGTCGCGCTGGGCGCGCAAGCTCACGGTGATCGACGTGCCGACGCGGCAGGTGGTGCGGCAGATCGAGGTCGGCCGCTCGCCGCACGGGGTGTGGACGCTGGACCATGCGCCACGGCAGTAGGTGCAGGTTGACGCTGCTGCTGGGTGCAGCGGCGGGGCTTGCTGCCACGACCCTCACCCCAACCCTCTCCCGCGCCGCGGGAGAGGGAGCCACGCCGCCTTGCGCCAAGGCGGTGTACCTCACCTTCGACACCGGCCACATGGGCGTGGCGCCGCTGGTGGCCGAGGTGCTGAAGCGCCAGCAGGTGCCGGCCACGTTCTTCCTCGCCAACGAGCCCACGCTCACCGGCGGCGGCAGCCTCGACGCGCAGTGGGCGCCGTGGTGGAAGGCGCGTGCCGAAGAAGGCCACGCGTTCGGCTCGCACACCTGGGACCACGATACGTGGCGCGGCGACGTGCGCGGCAGCGACGGCCGCACGGCGTTTCGCATGCGGCCGACGGCGGGCCCGGCGGCGATGAAGCCGCGCGTGCTCGACGCCGCGGCCTACTGCGCCGAGCTCGAACGCCCGGCCCGCCGCTTCGAGGAGATGACCGGGCAGCGCATGGGTGCCATCTTCCGCGCGCCCGGCGGCAAGACCTCGAAGGCGCTGCTCGACGCGGCAGCGGCGTGCGGCTGGACGCACGTGGGCTGGGCGGAGGCCGGGTTCCTGGGCGACGAGCTGCCGAGCGACCGCTTCCCGAACGCGGCGCTGCTGGCGCAGTCGCTCCGCGACATCCGCGCCGGCGACGTGCTGGTGGCGCACCTGGGCATCCGCTCGCGCCAGGACCCGTGGGCGCCGGCGGTGCTGGAGCCGCTGATCGTCGGCCTCAAGCGGCGCGGCTTCTGCTTCGCGACGCTGCGCGAGCATCCGCAGTTCAAGTTCGCGGCGAAGGCCACGCGATGAACTGGGCCGATCCGCTGCACTGGTTCGACAGCGCGCAGCAAGGGCTGTTCGAGGCGGTCGTGCAGCCGCTGATGTTCGCCGTCGGCCTGGCAGGGCGCATGGAGGACGGCTTTCGCGCCACCGGCTGGCTGCTCATCGGTTGCCTGCAACTCGCGGTGATGCTGACGGTCTTTCGCGCGCTGGAGCGCTGGCGGCCGGCCGAGCCGGTGACCGACCGCGGCGCGGTACGCGTCGACGTGATCTACACGCTGCTGCATCGCCTGGGGCTCGTGCGCGTGGCGCTCTTCTTCAGCATCGACCCGCTGTGGGATTCGCTCGCCGGTTCGCTGCGCGTGGCCGGCTGGCTGCCGACCTGGTCGCTCGACGGCCTGTGGCCCGGCGTCACCGACATCGCGCTCGTGAGCTTCGTGCTGTACCTGGTGCTGTTCGACTTCGTCGACTACGCGCTGCACCGCGCGCAGCACCGCTTCGGCTGGTGGTGGGAACTGCACGCGGTGCACCACAGCCAGCGCCAGATGACGATGTGGAGCGACAACCGCAACCACCTGCTGGACGACCTGCTGCGCGACAGCGTGTTCGTCCTGGTGGCGCTGGCGGTGGGCATCGCGCCTTCGCAGTTCGTCGCCGTGGTGGCGGTGACGCAGCTCGCGGAGAGCCTCGCGCACGCGAACGTGCGGCTGTCGTTCGGCAGCGTGGGCGAACGGCTGCTCGTCAGCCCGCGCTTTCACCGCGTGCACCACGCCATCGGCATCGGCCACGAATCGGCCGGGCCGGGGAGCCTGGGCGGGCACAACTTCGCCGTGCTGTTCCCGGTGTGGGACGCGATCTTCGGCACCGCGCTCTGGTACGACGAGCCCGGCCCCACGGGCATCCGCGACCAGTTGCCGGGGCAGGGCGGGCGCGACTACGGGCGCGGCTTCTGGGCGCAGCAGTGGCTGGGCCTCGCGCGGCTGGCGCGGCACTTGCCGGGCGTTCGCGGCAACGCGGTGGCGGCGCGCGGCTGAGTCGTTACCCTTTCGCTGTTCTCGCGGTCCTTTCTCGCTGTCCTTTTCGCTGTCTTCTTCGCTGTCTTCTTCGCTGTCCTTTCGCTGCCTTCTTCGCTGTCCTTTCGCTGCCTCCCCCGGTCCCTGCCGATGTTCGAAGCCTTCTGGCGCGCCTTCGCCCACCTCTTCCACCCGCGCGTGCTGGCCTGGACGCTGATGCCGCTGGTGCTGATGGGCGCCGTCATCGGCGTGGCCGGCTGGCTCGGCTGGGAAGCGGCGGTGGACGGCGTGCGCGCCGCACTCGAGCGCTTCGAGCTGACCAATGCCGCGATGCAGTGGCTCAACTCGGTGGGCGCCAACAGCCTGCGCGCGATGCTGGCGCCGATCATCGTCGTGGCGCTAGCGGTGCCGCTGGTGGTGGTGGGCACGCTCGTGCTCGTGGGCTGGCTGCTGACGCCGCTCGTCGTGCAGTTCGTGGCGCGGCGGCGCTTCACGAACCTCAAGCGCGAGCGCGGCGCGCGCTGGTGGCACAGCGTGCTGTGGTCGCTGGCCTGCGCGGTGGCGGCCCTGGCGGCGCTGGCGGCGAGCCTGCCGCTGTGGCTGATTCCGCCGCTGGCGCTGGTGCTGCCGCCGCTCATCTGGGGCTGGCTCACCTACCGCGTGTTCGCGTTCGATGCGCTCGCCGAGCACGCCAGCGCCGAGGAGCGCCGGCACCTGATGCACGTGCACCGCTGGCCGTTGCTGGCGATGGGCGTGGCCTGCGGCCTGCTCGGCGCGGCGCCGGCGCTGATCTGGGGCCTGGGCGCGGCGGCGCTGATCCTGGCGCCGTTCTTCATGATCGCCTCGGTGTGGCTGTACACGCTGGTGTTCGCGTTCGCTTCGCTGTGGTTCACGCATTACACGCTGGCGGCGCTGGAGCGGCTGCGCGGCGGGGCGGCCGTTGCAGCGCCTGCAGCGGCGGCCGTGCCGGCGACGGTCGAGCCGGGCGCACTGCCACCACCGGCGGCCGCGCCGCCCGCGCTGCCTCCTGCACCCTCGGAGCCGGCGTGAACATCGGCCTCATCGTCGTCGGCGACGAGATCCTCTCGGGCAAGCGCGACGACAAGCACTTGAAGCGCGTGATCGAGCTGCTCGCCGCGCGCGGCTTGGCCCTCGCATGGGCGCGCTACGTCGGCGACGACCGCGAGCGCATCACCGCACACCTGCGCGAAGCGTTCGCCGGCGGCGACCTCGTCTTCTGCACCGGCGGCATCGGTGCCACGCCCGACGACCACACGCGCCAGGCGGCCGCCGCGGCGCTAGGCCGCGAGCTCGTGCTGCACGAGGAAGCGAAGGCGCTGATCCTCGAACGCATGCGCGACATGGCGCGCGAGCAGGGCGTGCCGTTCGAACCCGAGCGCCCCGACAACCGGCACCGCCTCAACATGGGCGTGTTCCCGGCCGGCGCGACGATCATCCCCAACCCGTACAACAAGATCGCCGGCTTCAGCGTCGGCGACGTGCACTTCGTGCCCGGCTTCCCGGTGATGGCGTGGCCGATGATCGAGTGGGTGCTCGACGAGCGTTATGCGCACCTGCACGGCGGCAGCCGCACGCACGAGCGCTCGGTGATCGTCTACGGCTCGATGGAGGCGACGCTGACGCCGCTGATGGAAGCCATCGAAGCGCGCTTCCCGGGCTTTCGCGTTTTCAGCCTGCCGAGCGTCGACCATCCGAAGCTCGGCCGCCACATCGAGCTGGGCGTCAAGGGCGCTGGCGACCCCGGCCCGGCGTTCGCGGCGCTGCGGGAAGGGCTCCTCGGCCTGGGCGTGAAACTCGGCGAAGAGGCGACGCGCTGATTCAGCGCACAATACCGGTGCACAATGCGCACCATCGGAGTGCGCATTCGGTCCGATGACCAGCTCCAACACGGTGCGTAGCGGCGCTTGAAGGGCTCGGGCAAGCGTCGTTCCTTCGCGGCATGGTTTTCGCTTTGAAGGCTGCGCCTTTGTGGGGCGCGTGCGCTGCCCGCTGCCCCGCAGACCAACCGATCCCGCAACCAACCACAAGCCCCGAGCTAGGAGAGACCGAATGGCAAAGACCGTTGCCGACGTGATGAAGATGGTGAAGGAGAACGAAGTCAAGTTCGTCGACTTCCGCTTCAGCGACACCCGCGGCAAGGAACAGCACGTCACCGTTCCGGTGTCGCACTTCGACGAGGACAAGTTCACCTCCGGCCACGCCTTCGACGGCAGCTCGATCGCCGGCTGGAAGGGCATCGAGGCCAGCGACATGCTGCTGATGCCCGACCCCAACACCGCCAACATCGACCCGTTCTTCGAAGAGCCCACGCTGCTGCTGACCTGCGACGTGCTCGAGCCCGGCGACGGCAAGCCCTATGACCGCGACCCGCGCAGCTTGGCCAAGCGCGCCGAGGCGTATCTGAAGAGCAGCGGCATCGGCGACTCGGCCTTCTTCGGCCCCGAGCCCGAGTTCTTCATCTTCGACCAGGTGAAGTGGCACGTCGACATGGCCGGCGCCGCCTACGAGATCCACTCCGAGGAAGCGCCGTGGAGTTCGCGCCGCGACTTCGAAGGCGGCAACATGGCGCACCGCCCGGGCGTCAAGGGCGGCTACTTCCCGGTGCCGCCGGTGGACAGCCTGCAGGACATGCGCAGCGAGATGTGCCTGCTGCTCGAGCAGATGGGCGTGCCCGTCGAAGTGCACCACCACGAGGTGGCCGCGCCCGGCCAGTGCGAGATCGGCACCCGCTTCAGCACCCTCGTGCAGCGCGCCGACTGGCTGCAGGTGCAGAAGTACGTCATCCACAACGTCGCGCACGCCTACGGCAAGACGGCCACCTTCATGGCCAAGCCGATCGTCGGCGACAACGGCAGCGGCATGCACGTGCACCAGAGCGTGTGGAAGGGCGGCCAGAACCTGTTCGCCGGCGACGGCTACGCGGGCCTGTCGGAGTTCGCGCTGTACTACATCGGCGGCATCATCAAGCACGCCCGTGCGTTGAACGCCATCACGAACCCGGGCACCAACAGCTACAAGCGCCTGGTGCCCGGCTTCGAGGCGCCGGTGAAGCTGGCCTACTCGTCGCGCAACCGCTCGGCTTCGATCCGCATCCCGTACGTGGCCAACCCGAAGGGCCGCCGCATCGAGGTGCGCTTCCCCGACCCCACCTGCAACCCGTATCTCTCGTTCGCGGCGATGCTGATGGCGGGCCTGGACGGCGTGGAGAACAAGATCCACCCGGGCGAAGCGGCGACGAAGGACCTGTACCACCTGCCGCCCGAAGAGGACGCGAAGATCCCCACCGTGTGCCACAGCCTCGACCAGGCGCTGGACTACCTGGACAACGACCGCGCCTTCCTCACCAAGGGCGGCGTGTTCACCGACGGGCTGATCGACGCCTACATCGAGCTGAAGATGCAGGAGGTGCAGCGCTTCCGCATGACCACGCATCCGCTCGAGTTCGAGATGTACTACTCGCTGTGAGGTCGCTGTCGCCTCTGGCGGTTCTGGGGCGGGCGACCGCCCCTTTTCCTTTGCGCCGCGCGCAGCGAGGCTCTGCCAGAATGCACCATCCCGACACGGCGCATCGCGCAAGGACAGTGCATGAATCGTCGGCCCGGCTCCGCGTTCTTTGCGCTTGCCGCGCGGCCCGCGGCCGCTGCGGCGCTTGCTGCGCTGGCGCTTTGCGCGGTGCAGCCGGCTCTGGCGCAGCACGGCACCGTCTACCGCTGCCCGGGCCCGCCGGTCCTCTACACCGACCAGCTCACCGCGCAGGAAGCGAAGGACAAGGGCTGCCGCACGATCGAAGGCGCGCCGATCACCATCGTGCAGGCGGTGCGCCCGCGGCCGGTGGCTTCGGGCCCAGGAGCCTCGGCTTCGGGGCCGGTGGCGCGCAACGGCGAACGAGTGGACCCGGCCGAGCAGCGTGCGCGCGACAGCGATGCGCGGCGCATCCTCAGCGACGAGCTGCGGCGCGAGGAAGCGCGCCTGGCCGAGATGGTGCGCGAGTTCAACAACGGCGAGCCCGAGCGCCGTGGCGACGAGCGCAACTACGCGCGCTACCAGGCGCGCGTGGCCGAGATGCGCGCCGCCATCCAGCGCAAGGAAGCCGACCTCGCCGCCATCCGGCGCGAGCTGGCCAAGCTGCCGGCGCCCTGAGGCGCCGCTTCGGTTTCCTCTCCCGCAGCGCGGGAGAGCGTGCGCTTTAGGCGGGGCTCAACCTTGGCCGGCCTGCAAGGACTGGAAGCCTTCGACCAGCTCGCGAGCATGGTTGCCGTGGTGCGCCCCGACGGCCGCTGCCTCTTCGCCAACGCGGCGCTGGAAAACGCGATCGGCGCCTCACGTCGTTCGCTGTTGCGCTCCAACGCCTTCGAGTGGCTGGCCGACTCGGCGCCGCTCGCGGAACACGCGCAGCGTGTCGCCGCCAACCACGTGGCGACCAGCCGCTTCGACGCGCACCTGCGCCGGCACGGCCAGCAAGGGCAGGGCGAGCTGCCGGTGCACGTGATCCTGTCGCAGATCGACTTCGGCGGCGCCGCCACCGCCGCAGCGCCGCGCAGCGAGGCGGTGTTGCTGGAGATGATCGAGATCGAGCAGCAGACGCGCCAGGACCGCGAGGCGCGCGTGCAGGAACTCGTCGCCGCGCACAAGGAGCTTGTGCGCAACCTCGCGCACGAGATCCGCAACCCACTGGGCGGCATCCGCGGCGCGGCGCAGCTGCTCGAGCTCGAGATCGAAGGCAAGAAGGAGCTGAAGGAGTACACGCGCGTCATCGTGCACGAGGCCGACCGCCTGCAGGCGCTGGTCGACCGGCTGCTGGCGCCGCACCGGCGCGCGCCGGTGGTGGGCGACGTCAACATCCACGAGGTCTGCGAGCGCGTGCGCTCGCTCGTGCTGGCCGAGTTCCCGCGCGGCCTCGTCGTGCAGCGCGACTACGACACCTCGCTGCCCGAGTTCCGCGGCGACCGCGAGCAGCTCATCCAGGCCGTGCTCAACATCGTGCACAACGCCGCCCAGGCGCTGGCGGCGCGCATCGCTGCCGGCGACGCGCGCATCGTGCTGCGCACGCGCGTGGCGCGCCAGGTCACCCTCGGCCGCCAGCGCTATCGGCTGGCATTGGAATTGCATATCGAGGACAACGGGCCCGGCGTGCCCGAGGCCATCCGCGAGCGCATCTTCCAGCCCCTGGTGTCGGGGCGCGAAGGCGGCTCGGGCCTCGGTTTGACGCTGGCGCAGACGTTCGTGCAACAACACCAGGGGACCATCGAATGCGACAGCGCACCGGGCCGCACCGTGTTCAGGATCGTGATCCCCTTGCCGTGACAAGCCACCCCGGGAGACGCGCATGAAACCCATCTGGGTGGTCGACGACGACCAGTCCATCCGCTTCGTGCTCGAGAAGGCGCTGGCGCGCGAGCAGCTCGCGGTGAAGAGCTTCGGCAGCCCGCGCGAGGTGCTGAGCGCCATGGCCGGCGGCGACGCGCCGCAAGTGCTGGTGAGCGACATCCGCATGCCGGGTGGCAGCGGCATCGACCTCTTGGCCGAAGTGAAGCAGCGCCACCCGGGGTTGCCGGTCATCATCATGACCGCGTTTTCCGACCTCGACAGCGCGGTGTCGGCGTTCCAGGGTGGCGCTTTCGAGTACCTGCCCAAGCCCTTCGACATCAGCACCGCGGTGCAGTTGATCCGCCGCGCTGTCGATGAGAGCCTGCGCGAGGACGAAGGCGAAGCGCGCCCCGGCGCGATGCCCGAGATGCTCGGCCAGGCGAGCGCGATGCAGGACGTGTTCCGTGCCATCGGGCGGCTCTCGCAGAGCAACGTCACCGTGCTCATCACCGGCGAGAGCGGCACCGGCAAGGAACTGGTGGCGCGCGCGCTGCACCGGCACAGCCCGCGCAGCGAAGGGCCGTTCGTCGCCATCAACACCGCGGCGATCCCGAAGGACCTGCTCGAGAGCGAGCTCTTCGGCCACGAGCGCGGCGCCTTCACCGGCGCGCAGGCCACGCGCCGCGGCCGCTTCGAGCAGGCCGAGGGCGGCACGCTCTTCCTCGACGAGATCGGCGACATGCCGTTCGATCTGCAGACGCGCCTGTTGCGCGTGTTGAGCGACAACCAGTTCTATCGCGTCGGCGGCCACCAGCCGATCAAGGCCAACGTGCGCGTCATCGCCGCCACGCACCAGAACCTCGAGGAGCGCGTGCGCCAGGGCGCGTTCCGCGAAGACCTGTACCACCGCCTGAACGTCATCCGCCTGCGCCTGCCGCCGCTGCGCGAGCGGCGCGAGGACATCCCGATGCTCGTGCAGTCGTTCCTCGCCAAGAGTGCGAAGGAACTCGGCGTCGAGGCCAAGCGCCTCTCGGAGAGCGCATTGGCGGCGTTGGTCGCGTTCGACTTCCCCGGCAACGTGCGCCAGCTCGAGAATCTGTGCCACTGGCTCACGGTGATGGCGCCGGCGCAGGTGGTGCAGGTGCAGGACCTGCCGCGCGAGATGATGTCGCTAGGCGCGGCGCGCGGCGCGGCGGGCGGCAGTGCGGCCACGGCGGCCGCCGCGGCGGGCGTCATCACGGCGAGTGCCACCGCCACGCCCGTCTTGCCGGCGGCAAGCGGATCGACCGCAGCCGTGCCGATGTCGGCCATGCCGGCCGCCGCAGATCAGGGCGCAGCCACCGCGCCGCAGGCATCGGCGCTCGGTTCGGCCGCCGCGGCCGACCTCGCCTGGGTGGCCGACCTGCAACGCGAAGCGCGCCGCCGCCTCGAGGCGGGCGAGGCCGACGTGTGGCAGACGCTGTCGGACCTCTTCGAAGGCTGCCTCATCACCACCGCGCTCGACTCGACACGCGGCCGCCGCATCGAAGCGGCGGTGAAACTCGGCATCGGCCGCAACACGCTGACGCGCAAGATCAAGGAGCTGGCGCTGAAGGTGTAGGCCGCCGTCAGGCGGAAGGCCAGCTCGACGCCGCTGCGGTCGGCCACCAGCGCGTCTGCGATGCCGGCGTGCGCGGCGCGCAGTCCGGGTCCGAAGCGTGACGCGCAGCGGTCGTCGCGGCCGGCCCTGTCGGCAGCCGCGGCCATCAGCCACGCGCGGGTTCCAGCACCGAAGGCCGCGCCCAGCCGAAGCGGCCAGCAACGGTTGAGCTGATGGCTACGCACGCGCGAAGCGGGACATGCGCCCGCGTGCAGCCGCTGAAGCGGCCAGGCGCCAGCATAGCGCGGTAGGTCGACACCGGATCGGGGAGCCTCGGCCACCGGTCGGCGGCGCACGTGCAGCCTGGCCGATGAACGCGAGGCCATGCACGTGCGTAAGGGTTCCGGCCGTCTCCGTGCACCGCTAGCTGGCAGGCCCGGTGGAACGATGACGAGCGCGCATGGCGAGGGTAGCGCCGCAACGGATGGGTCACGCGCCCTGGTGGACGCTTGGTGCCGCTGCAGTTCCATGCGAATGGTGCGGCTGGCGCGGAGGTCGGCGTCACCAGGTGCGCGCCAGGTGCCGGTTCCAGAGCTCGCGCGTGCGGCTGCGCGACGTGGCCCGAGCGAGCCTCGACGAGCGCCAGCGAAGTGCCTTCGCGGCGTACACGTGCTGCACGGAGTTGGCCGACGTCGACTGCTGCCACCAAGCAACTGAGGTTATGCACGGCGGGCACCGGCAGCGCACGAACCAGCCCGAAGCATGCGCCAGCGAGCGCGGGGCTGCCACACGGCTGGCCCAGCCTGGCAGCACCAGCGTCACCGCGCATACGACTGCAGCATCGTGTTGTGCCAGGACCAGCGCGAGTGGCCGGCGGCGCGCGGCCGTTCGCCTTCCAGCGCCCAGGCGCGGCGGATGCCGCCGAGCGAGCATGGCTCGCGCAGCTCGAGAGCGCCGTCGCGCATCGAAGCGGTAGATCGACTCGCCCATGCGCGAGCTGGCGTGGTCCTCGGGCGTGGCCACCCAGCGGTGGTGGCCGCGGCCGTGCTCACCGTGAAGTGGCCGTAAGCCGGCACCAGGCGACGCCAGCCATGGCCGCCCAAGAGCGGCGGTCTGATCGCCCGGGCCTTGCCCGCCCAGTTCGTGCCCTTGCCCGCGCAGCGTGCGCGGTTCGGGTTGCACCAGGCCCGACCCGGAGGCCTCGAGCGGCACCGGCCACGTAGGCCAGCAGCAGCAGCGCCGGCCAGGACAGATCATGCGTGCCCGCCCACCAGGCGCAGCCGATGAGCGCCACGAAGTGCAGCGGCACCGTCGCCCAGGTCAGCCAGCGGTAGTAGCGGTCGGCGTCCAGCGCGCCGACAACCGCCTCGGGCGGGTTGTTCTCGTCTTCGCCGATCAGCGCATCGGCCAGCGGCATCAGCCCGTAGCTGATGAGAAGCGGCAGCGCCAGCGCCCACTCGCTGCCGCTGGCGTGATGGGCCGCCAGGCCCGTAAACGGCAGCAGCGGCCACAGCACCGAAAGCGCCCAGGCGTAGCGCTTGCGATCGCGCCACGTGATGCGCTCGCCGGCCGGGCCCGTGGTCGTGTACGTGATGCTCAAGGCTCGATGCTCGCACCAGGGGGGCCGGCGGCGCAAGGCCTTCGGCGCGCTCAGGCCGCTTCCATCGCCGCCTGCGCCGCCTTCACCTCCACGCGCACCTGCTCGGTGAGTTCCGCCTTCAGCTCGGCGAACGCCGGCGTCGTCTTCACCGAGTAGTGGCGCGGGTGCGCGATGTCGACGCGGCGGTCGAGCTTGATGCGGCCCGGGCGCGCGCTCATGACGACGACGCGGCTGCCCATGAACACCGCTTCGTCGATGTCGTGCGTGACGAAGAGGACGGTCTTCTTCTGCTCTTCCCAGATGCCCAGCAGCAGCTCCTGCATCAGCTCGCGCGTCTGGTGGTCGAGCGCCCCGAACGGCTCGTCCATCAGCAGCATGCGCGGGTCGTTGGCGAGCGCGCGGGCGATGGCGGTGCGCTGCTGCATGCCGCCGGAAAGCTGCTTCGGGTAGTGCTTGTCGAAGCCCTTCAGCCCCACCTTGGCGAGAAAGCCGTGCGCGATCTCCAGCTGTTGCGCGCGCGGCAGCTTGCGCTCGGCCAGGCCGAAGCAGACGTTGTCGAGCACTGTGAGCCAGGGAAAGAGCGTGTAGCTCTGGAACACCATGCCGCGGTCGGCGCCCGGGCCTTCGATGCGCTGGCCGTCGAGCAGCACGTCGCCCGCGGTCTGCCGGTCCAGGCCCGCGACGATGCGCAAGAGCGTGCTCTTGCCGCAGCCGCTGGGGCCGAGGATGGTGATGAAGTCGTTCTCGGCCACTTCGAGGTCGGTGGCCTGCAGCGCGAGCGTGCGGTCGAAGCGGCGCTCGACGCCGCGCACGGAGAGGATGCTCGAAGGCATGGCAAGACTCCTGGAGCGACCGTCTAACGCCCTGTCTGACGGCCCGCCTAACGACCCAACTGCGCCCACGGGAACAGGCGCCGGTTGAACCACTTGAACGCGAGGTCGCTCGCCAGGCCGATCAAGCCGATGACGATGATCCCGAAGATGATCTGGTCGGTGGCCAGCAGCGCCTGGCTGTCGGTGATCATGTGCCCGATGCCCGAACTGGCGCCGATCAGCTCGGCGACGATGACGTAGGTCCACGCCCAGCCGAGCACCATGCGCAGCTGCTCGGCGATCTCGGGCGCCGCGCCGGGCACGAGCACGCGGCGGATCAGCGAAGTGTCCTTCACGCCCAGCGTGTAGGCGGCCTCGACGAGGTCGCGGCGCGTGTTGCCCACCGTCACGCAGATCATCAGCACCAGCGAGAAGAAGCTGCCGATGAAGATGACGGCGAGCTTCTGCGCTTCGCCGATGCCGGCCCAGAGGATCAGGAGCGGTATGAACGCGCTCGCCGGCAGGTAGCGCGCGAAGCTGATGAAGGGCTCGAAGAACGCTTCCACCGGCTTGTACGCGCCCATCGCCACGCCCAGCGGCACGGCGAGAGCCGCGGCGATGACGAAGCCGCCGACGACGCGGAACACCGTCATGCCGATGTCCTTGGCGAAGCCCATCTGCGTCAGCAGCACCCAGCCGCTTTGCAGCATCGCCAGCGGATCGGCGAGGAACGTCTTCTGCACGAAGCCGCCGAAGGTGACGAGGCTCCACAGCGCGACGAAGACGACGAAGAACGCGATGCCGAGCACGACGCGGGCGCGCGCGCTGACTGGTTCCAGAGGCTTCATGCGGACCCTCACCCCAGCCCTCTCCCGCCCCCGGAGGCGAAGCCTTCGGCTTTGCGTGCGGGAGAGGGGGCCATGCGAAGCGGTCGTGCTCGTCGTCGGTGCAGGCGCGGCCTCGCGCGCGTCTTGCACCCTCTCCCGCTCGCGGGAGAGGGTGGGGGTGAGGGCGGTCACGCCTGCCTCCGGCTCTTACTTGACGAAGCGCGGATCGGCGAGCTTCGACATGTCGGGCATCGCGCGGATGATCCCGGCCTCCAGCAGCAGGTCGGCCGCTTCCTTGCTGAACGCGGCGTGCTCGCCGGCGAAGAACTTCTGGTTCGCCGCGCGGTCCTGCCAGCGCAGGTACTTCTGCGAAGCCTCGAACTGCTCGCCGCTTTGCTTCACGTCGGCGCCCATGATCTCGAAGCTCTTCTTCGGGTCCTTGGCGATCATCGCCACCGCCTCGAAGTAGCCGTCGGCCAGCGCCTGCGCGGCGCGCGGGTTCTCGGCCAGGAACTTCGGCGTGCAGCCGAAGGTGTCCATGATCATCGGGTAGTCCAGCGTGGTGGCGATGATCTTGCCGGCCTCGGGCTTGGCGCGCACTGCGCCCAGGTAGGGCTCGTAGGTCATCGCGGCGTCGATGTCCTGGTTGCCGGCGATCATGGCGTTGGCGGCGGCCTGCGGCTCGAGGTTGACCACCTTCACGTCCTTCACCGTGAGGCCGTTCTTCTTCAGCATCCACGCCAGCGTGAAGTAGGGCGCCGTGCCCGGCGCACTCGCCGCGACCGTCTTGCCCTTGAGGTCGGCGATCTTGGCGATGCCGGGCTTCACCACCATGCCGTCGGCGCCGTAGCTCTTGTCGAGCTGGAAGATCTGCGTCGTCGCCACGCCGGCGGCGTTCCAGGCCACCCACGTTTCCACGGTCGTCGCGGCGCATTGCACGTCGCCCGAGGCGATGGCGAGGTGGCGGTCCTTCTGCGGGATCTTCTTGATCGTCACGTCCAGCCCGAGCTTCTTGTAGATGCCGGCTTCCTTGGCCAGCGTCAGCGGCGCGAAGCCGGTCCAGCCGGAGATGGCGATGGCCACCTTGGTTTCCTGCGCGTGGGCGAACGTGGCCGCGAACGTGCCGGCAAGTGCCAGCGCGGCGGCTGCGGCGGTGAGCGAGGTCTTCTTCATGTGTGTCGTCTCCGGTAGCGATGAGCGGGAAGGGAACGGATGCGTCAGCGGCGGGCCGCTGCGGCGCGGGCCGCATGATGCGCCAAGGAACCAGGCAAGACGGCAGCGCCGCGGTTCACGCCGGCGTCCACAGCGGCGGGCGCTTGGGCACCGCGCGCAGCGCCGCGGCGATGGTGCCGTCGGCGACCATCGCTGCCGCGGCCTCGATGTCGGGTGCCAGGTAGCGGTCCTGCATCATCGCCGGGCAGCGCGCGCGCAGCGTCGCGTGCACGCCTTCGAGCGGGCCGCTGCTAGCGAGCGGGCGCAGGAAGTCGATGCCCATCGCCGCAGCGAGCAGTTCGATGCCGAGGATGCGCGCGACGTTGGCGATCATCGGCTGCAGCCGGCGCGCCGCGAAGGTGGCCATCGAGACGTGGTCTTCCTGGTTGGCGCTGGTGGGCAGGCTGTCGACGCTGGCGGGGTGCGCGAGGCTCTTGTTCTCGCTGGCCAGCGCCGCAGCGGTGACGTGGGCGATCATGAAGCCGCTGTTGAGGCCCGCGTTCGGCGTCAGGAACGGCGGCAGCCGCGACACGCCCGAGTCGATGAGCATCGCGATGCGGCGTTCGGCGATGGCGCCGACCTCGGCGATGGCCACCGCCATCGCGTCGGCGGCCAGGGCCACCGGCTCGGCGTGGAAGTTGCCGCCGGAGATCAACTGTGGTGCGGAACCCAACCCCGTTCGGGCTGAGCTTGTCGAAGCCCCGGCCCCGGGCACCAGCCCTTCGACGGGCTCAGGGCGAACGGCTTTGGGAAAGACCAGCGGGTTGTCGGTGACCGCATTCGCTTCGCGCAGCAGCACCAGCGCCGCGTGCCGAAGCTGGTCGAGGCAGGCCCCCACCACCTGCGGCTGGCAGCGCAGGCAGTACGGGTCCTGCACGCGGTCGTCGCCTTCGACGTGGCTCTTGCGGATGGCGCTGCCGGCGAGCAGCTGGCGGTAGTACTGCGCCACGTCGATCTGCCCCGGCTGGCCGCGCAGCGCGTGGATGCGCGGGTCGAACGGGCCGTCGCTGCCCTTGGCCGCATCGACCGTCAGCGCGCCGACGACGATGGCGGCTTCGAGCACCGGCTCGAAGGCGAAGAGGCCGTGCAGCGCCAGCGCCGTGCTGACCTGCGTGCCGTTGATGAGGCCGAGGCCTTCCTTCGCGGCGAGTTCGAGCGGCGCGATGCCGGCTCTGTTCAGCACCGCCGCCGCCGCCTGGCGCGCGCCTTCGACGACGAACTCGCCTTCGCCCATCAGCGCCAGCGTCATGTGCGCCAGCGGCGCCAGGTCGCCCGAGGCGCCGACGCTGCCCTGGCAGGGGATGAACGGCACGAGGCCGGCGTTGAAGACCTCGATGAGCTTGTCGACCACCGCTTCGCGCACGCCGCTGGCGCCCCGGGCCAGACTCGCGGCCTTCAGCGCCAGCACGAGGCGAACGACCGGCGCCGCGAGCGGCTCGCCGACGCCGACGCTGTGGCTGCGGATCAGGTTGCGCTGCAGCGTGGCCAGGTCTTCGCTGCTGATGCGCGTGGAGGCGAGCTTGCCGAAGCCGGTGTTGACTCCGTACACCGGCGCGTCCCCAGCGGCGGCGCGCTGCACGACCGAGGCGGCGGCGGCGATGGCCGGGCGTGCCGCGGGGTCGAGCGCGAGCTGCAACTTGCCGTCGGCGCCGCCGGCGTGCACGGACTGCAACTCCTCGAGCGTGAGCTTGCCGGGGCGGATCAGCATCATGACCTTCGCGTGGACCACTGAACGCGTCCGCTCACTGCCCCAGCATCGGCAGAGTTCCAGCCCCTGCTCGCGCGCACGCACTGCACGGCGCTGTCGTAGCCCGCGTCGGCATGGCGCATGACACCTGTGCCCGGGTCGTTCCACAGCACGCGCTCGATGCGCTTGGCAGCGGCGTCGGTGCCGTCGCAGACGATCACCACGCCGGCGTGCTGCGAGTAGCCCATGCCGACGCCGCCGCCGTGGTGCAGGCTCACCCAGGTGGCGCCGCCGGCGGTGTTGAGCAGGGCGTTCAGGAGCGGCCAGTCGCTCACCGCGTCGCTGCCGTCCTTCATCGCCTCGGTCTCGCGGTTGGGGCTCGCGACCGAGCCCGAGTCGAGGTGGTCGCGGCCGATGACGATCGGTGCTTTCAGCTCGCCGCTTCTCACCATCTCGTTGAAGGCGAGCCCGGCGCGATGCCGTTCACCGAGGCCGATCCAGCAGATGCGCGCCGGCAGGCCCTGGAAGGCGATGCGCTCGCCGGCCATGTCGAGCCAGCGGTGCAGGTGCGCGTCAGCCGGGAAAAGCTCCTTCATCTTCGCGTCGGTCTTGCGGATGTCCTCCGGGTCGCCACTCAGCGCCACCCAGCGGAACGGCCCCTTGCCGCGGCAGAAGAGCGGCCGGATGTACGCCGGCACGAAGCCCGGGAAGTCGAACGCGTTGGCCACGCCCTGGTCGAACGCGACCTGGCGGATGTTGTTGCCGTAGTCGACGGCGGGAATGCCCATCGCCTGGAAGTCGAGCATGGCCTGCACGTGCACGGCGCAGCTCTTCGCGGCGGCGGCCTTCAGCGCCGCGTGCTGCGTCGCATCGGCTTGCGCCGTCTTCCAGCCCTCGACGCTCCAGCCCGCGGGCAGGTAGCCGTTGACGAGGTCGTGCGCGCTCGTCTGGTCGGTGACGAGGTCGGGCTTCATGCCCCCGGCCTTCGCCTTCCTCACCAGCTCCGGGCAGCACTTCGGCCGCGTTGCCCAAGAGGCCGATCGAGACGGCTTTCTTCTCGGCGGTGTACTTCGGATGCGCGCCAGCGCGTCGTCGAGATCCTTCGCCTGCTCGTCGAGATAGCGGCTGCGCAGCCGGAAGTCGATGCGCGACTGCTGGCATTCGATGTTCAGGCTGCACGCGCCGGCGAACGTGGCCGCCAGCGGCTGCGCGCCGCCCATGCCGCCCAGGCCCGCGGTGAGGATCCATTTGCCCGCGAGGTTGCCGCCGTAGTGCTGGCGGCCGGCTTCGACGAACGTCTCGTAGGTGCCCTGCACGATGCCCTGGCTGCCGATGTAGATCCACGAGCCGGCGGTCATCTGCCCGTACATCATCAGGCCCTTGCGGTCCAGCTCGTGGAAGTGCTCCCACGTCGACCACTTGGGCACCAGGTTCGAGTTGGCGATGAGCACGCGCGGCGCGTCGGCGTGGGTGCGGAACACGCCCACGGGCTTGCCGGACTGGATGAGCAGCGACTCGTCTTCCTTCAGCTCGCGCAGCGCGTGCAGGATGGCCTCGTAGCACTCCCAGTTGCGCGCCGCCTTGCCGATGCCGCCGTAGACCACCAGCGCGTCGGGGTTCTCGGCCACCTCGGGGTCGAGGTGTTCTGGATCATCCGGTAGGCGGCCTCGATCAGCCAGTTGCGGCACGAAAGGCGCTGCCGCGCAGCGCACGCACGGGGTGCGGCCGGGCCAGCGCATGCAGGTTCGACAGGTCGGTCATCGCGGGGCCTCGTCGGAGGAGAAAGGGCAGGGGAAAGAGGGAACCGGGCTTCGGATGGTCGCGACTGTAGTTGTCTAGACAAGCCTAGGCAAGCGCCGCCGCCTCGGGGTTTACCCGGGCTCGCCGGCGGTGTTCGCGCACTTGTCTAAACATGCATGGGCAACTACACTGCGCCCGCCATGATGAAGCCGTGCCGACCGCCGCCGCGCCGTACCTGAAGGTGAAGCAGTACCTGAAGGCGCAGCTCGCCGCCGGCCGCTGGCCGCCGGGCGCGTTGATGCCTTCGGAAGCCGAGCTGGTGGCGCAGTTCGGCGTCAGCCGCATGACGGTGAACCGCTCGCTGCGCGAGCTGCAGGTCGAGGGCCTGGTGGAGCGCGTGCAGGGCGTGGGCACCTTCGCCGCGCGGCTGGCGCGCGTTTCGTCGACGCTGACGATCCGCGACCTGCACGAGGAGATCGAGGCGCGCGGCCACCACCACCACGCAGAAGTGCACGTGAAGCGCGAGGAACGCGCCGCGCCGGCGCTGGCGCAGCAGCTCGGCCTCGGCGGTGCGCGGTGTTCTACGCTCATCGTCCACCACGACAACGGCGTGCCGCTGCAGATGCGAAGACCGCTACGTCAACCCGGCCTGGGCGCCGGCGTACTCGACGTCGACTTCACGCGCACCACGCCCACGCACTACCTCCTGGAAGTGGCGCCGCTGTGGGAAGCGCAATACACGATCGAGGCGAGCGCGCCCACCGAGCACGGAGGCGCTTGACTTCCGCTCGGCGCATCGGGGCGCAACGACCCCTGCTCGTCGTTGTTCGTCGCACCGTGAGCCGCGGCGTGCCGATCACGATCGCGCGGCTCGTGCACCCGGGTTCGCGCTACCAGCTCGAAGAGGGCGGTTCCAGTCCGTGAGCGGGCAGCGTGTGGACAAGGGGCGGCTGGCGCTGCAGAGCGCGGCGCCGATCACGGCAAGCGTGAAGGCGAAGCCGCGCGTCATTGCGCTGGCCGACGTGCCAGCGCAGCCGTGGAAGAACGGCGGCGGCCTGACTCGCGAGCTGCTCCGCCTGGCCTTCGCGCGGGGATTGGGTGGTGCGCGTCAGCGTCGCCGACATCGAACGCGACGGCCCGTTCTCGGCCTTCCCAAGTCGCGCGCTGGTTCGTCGTGCTCGAAGGCGAGGGCGTGCGCCTCTCCTGTCGCGGATGGCGAGCGCCTGCAACGCCGCGGCGACGCGCCGATCGCTTTCGACGGCGCCGCTGCACCGGCTGCCGGCTCGTCGATGGCCCGACGCGCGACTTGAACTACGATGTTGCAGGCGCGGACGGCATGCTGGTGCAAGCCGAGGCCGGCCGCGTGGCGTCCGGACGCAGCGGCGTAGGCCTCTTCCTTTCCGCGGTGGCGGGAACCTGTCGCGATGACCACGGCGCGGCGCTCGGATGCCCGCGTTCTCGCTCGCGTGGTTTGATGCCGCGCCGGCGTCTCTCAGTTTCGACCCGCCCGGCAGTGTCGCTGCAACAGCAAGCACCAGCGGCGGCGCCGCGGTCGTCGGCTGGTGGATCGCTGCCACGCCTGCAGCAGGGCCGGCGCATGAAGAGTGCGGCGCAGGCGATGAACGCGACGCAACCCGCAGGCCGCGACGCTTTGGCGTCGCACCCACTTCGCCACGCTCGCAGCCTCCACCGGCTGGGGCCTCATCGAACGCGGCGCACTCGTCACCGAGAACTCTGATCGCCTGGGCCGGCGCCGAGAATGAACTACCCGCCACGCTGCGCGAGCATCGCTGCCGAGCACGACCTCGGCAGCGCGCTCGTCACGCGCCCGGCCTCGTCGATGCCCTTACGCACCTCGTCTACGCCGGCCAGCGCGCGGCCGAGTTCGAGCTGCGGCTACAGCGCGAGCTACGAGCAGATCGCGGGTGCCGGCGGCGGCATCCGCTCCACGGTGGCGGCGACGCTGGCGCGGCGACGGACACTTTCGCGCTGGCCGCGGCGCGCGAGCGCTGCTGGCCGAAGGCGTAACGACGGTCGAAGTGAAGTCCGGCTACGGCCTATCCGAAGCACACGAGGCACGCTGCCTGCCGCCGCGCGCCGGCTCGGCGCCGAGCTGCCATTGACGGTGCGCACGACGTGCCTCTCGGCGCACGCGCCTGCCGCGGAGTTCGACGGCCGGCCCGACGACTACATCGCCGCCGTGGCCGACTGGCTGCCGCCTGCATGCCGAGGGCCTGGTCGACGCAGTCGATGCCTTCTGCGACCGCATCGCCTTCACGCCGGCGCAGACGCGGCGCGTCTTCGCTGCGGCGCGCGCGTCAGCCTGCCGGTGAAGCTGCACGCCGAACAGCTCTCCGACCAGGGCGGCGCGGCGCTGGCGGCCGAGTACGGCGCTCTCGTGCGACCATCTCGAGGTGGCTGAGCCCCTCGGGCATCGCGCCGGATGGCACGCGCCGGCACCGTGGCCGTGCTGCTGCCCGGCGCCTTCGCTTCCTGCGCGAGACGCGGCTGCCACCGGTAGCGCGTTGCGCGCCGCCGGCGTGCCGATCGCCGTCGCCACCGACCACAACCCCGGTTCGAGCCCCGGTGCTGTCGCCGCTGCTCATGCTCAGCATGGCCTGCGTTCTTCCAGCTTCGCGCCCGAAGAGGCGCTGCGCGGCGAGCGGTCAACGGCGCCGCGCACTGGGTCTTCCGACCGCGGCAGGCTCGCCGCGGGGCGGCGCGCCGACACGGTGTGGGACGTGGAGCATCCGAACAAGAACTCGCCTACTGGTTCGGCCGCAACCCGTGCCGGCGCGTCGTGCAGGGCGGACGAGCGGTGCAAGGCCCACGCATGGCCGCAAGCGAGGTGAACGCATGAGCAGCAGCACGGATAGAGGTAGCGGCGACGCGTCGCCCATCTTCACGCTGTATCGCGGCACCGCGCCGCTCGTCGTCAGCGTGCCGCACGCGGGCACGCGGCTGCCCGAAGCGCTGAAGGCGCGCCTCGTGCCGGCGGCGCACGCCGTTCCCGACACCGATTGGCACCTCGATCGGCTGTACGCTTTCGCGCGCACGAACTGGGCGCGAGCCTCATCGTGCCGGTGCACTCGCGCTACGTGATCGACCTCAACCGGCCGCCCGAGAACACGCCGATGTACGCCGGCGTCAACAACACCGAGCTGGTTCCCGCCCGCGCCTTCTCCGGCGAGCCGCTGGCACCGCGACGGCGTGGTGCCGGTCGAGGCCGAGATCGCCGAACGTCGCGACATCTACTGGCACCCGTACCACGACGCGCTGGCCGCCGAGCTGGCGCGCGTGCGTGCTCAACACGGCCACGCGGTGCTGTGGGACGGCCACAGCATCTGCGGCGAGCTGCCGTGGCTCTTTCCCGGGCGGCTGCCTGACCTCAACCTCGGCACCGCCAGTGGCGAGAGCTGCGACCTGCATTGCGCAGCGCGCTGATGCAGGTGCTGGCGAGCAGGCCGCAACTCACGCACGTCACCGACGGCCTTCGAGGGCGGCCACATCCGCGCCACTTCGGCCGCCCGGCCGAGCGCGTGCACGCGGTGCGGCTGGAGATGTGCTGGTCCCTCTACATGGAAGAACGCGCGCCGGCGCACTCGACGCGGCGCGCGCCGCCGCTGGCGCCGGTGTTGCAGGCGCGCTGCTTTCCGCGTGCCTGGCCTGGAAGCCCGATGCCTGAATCGCTGCTCTGGGCGCCGCGCGCCTGGCTGAACGGCGCCGGACCGCGCGGCGGCGGCTGGCACGGCAACGTCGTGCTCGCCATCAGCGACGGCCGCTGGAGCCACATCACCGCCGACGTCGCTGCACCACCGGCGGGCGCGCAGGTGCTCGCCGCGCCGCTGCTGCCGGGTCTCGTCGACGCGCACAGCCACGCCTTCCAGCGCGCCTTCGCGGGCCTGGCCGAGCGGCGCGACAGCGATGCCGACGACTTCTGGTCCTGGCGCGAGCGCATGTACCGCGTCGCGCTGCGCATCACGCCGGCGCAACTGCGCGCGGTGGCGGCGCAGCTGCAGGTCGATCTGCTCGCGGGCGGCTACACGCAGCTGTGCGAGTTCCACTACCTTCAACACCGTGAGGACGGCAGCGCCTACGACGACCCGCTGGCGCTTTGCTGGGTGCTGGCCGATGCGGCGGCCGACAGCGGCATCGGCCTGACGCTCTTGCCCGTGCTGTACGAGCGCGCCGGCTTCCCGCGCAGGCCGCGGCTGCGCGAAGACCAGCGGCGCTTCCGCGTGCGCGCTGGGTGTGGAACGCCGCCACGCGCATCAACGCAGCGAAGCGGCCGCTCGTCGGTGCGGGGCTCGCGGTGCATTCGCTGCGCGCGGCCGCGCCGGCGTCGATCAATGCGCTGCGCTCGTTCGCCGAAGGCTTCGACGGCCCGATCCACATCCACGTCGCCGAGCAGACGGCGGAAGTCGATGACTGTCTCGCCGCCACCGGCGCGCGGCCGATCGAATGGCTCGCGCGCGAAGGCCATCTCGACGCGCGCTGGCAGCTCGTGCACGCCACGCACACGACGCGCGCCGAGATCGATGCGGTGGCGCGCAGCGGCGCCGCGGTGGTCATCTGCCCCAGCACCGAAGGCAACCTCGGCGACGGCCTCGCAGACCTGCCCGGCTGGCTGGAAGCCGGCGTGCCCATCGCCATCGGCAGCGACAGCCATGTCGGCCGCGACTGGCGCGAAGAGCTGCGCTGGCTCGACTACGGCCAGCGCCTCGCGCTGCGCCAACGCAACGTCGCCGCGGCACCGAGCAAGGGCGAGCCATCGACCGCTTCGCGGCTCTTCGACGAAGCCGTACGCGCCGGCGGCGCGGCTGCCGGCCAGAAGCGCTGGGGCTTGGTCGTCGGTGCGCGCGCCGATGCCCTCATGGCCGACGCGCGCGACCCGGCGCTGGCCGGCGTGCCGCCCGAGCGCTGGCTCGATGCGCAGGTCTTCTCCGCGCCCGCACGGCCGTGGCGCGACGTGATGGTGGCCGGCCGCTGGGTCATCCGCGACGGCGTGCATCCGCAAGGCGAGGCGATCGCGGCGCGCTTCGCCGAGGCGATGCGTTCGCTGTGGCACGAAGGCTGAAGCGCGCGGCGAGCGAGTCTCGTCGCTAGCGGCTCAAGGCGAAGGCCAGGAGCGCGGCGGCAGCAGGTGGATGGCGTAGGTCCGCGGCGCGAAGACGAAGCCGCGCGAATGCTTGGCCACCTCGACGAGGCGGCGATCGGCCGACCAGCTCTCGGCGAGCGCCAGGCACGCTTCGTCCTCGACGGCGCAGACGATGATGCCGCCCTCCGTCGGCGGCGCGTCGGGGTGAACCCAAGGCGTCTCGACGGTGCGGTTCCACAGGCTCCAGTAGCCGGGGTGGTCGGCGGCGTAGAAGGCCACCGAGGCTGCGAGCACGCGCGTGCCCGAGACCCAGCGCAACGGCGTTCCTGCCTGTTCGCGCCACAGCGCCTGTGCGGTGACGGCCAGTTCCTCGCGCGGCTCGGCCGCCGCCGGCGCGGCGAGGCTCGCGCGCGCCAGCCACCACAGCGGCGAAGCGGTTGCCGCCGCGAGCCAGATGACCGCGAGTGTTCGCGCCAGGCGGCCGAGGTCCACCTCGGCGCCCGTCTCGCGGGCCCGGCACGCCGCCAGCAGGGCCAGGCCGGCGGCCATGCCCAGACCCCACACCGAGGCCGTGCGCGCACCCGTGGCCACGGTGGCGGCCATCGTCGCCACGATGGGCAGCATTGCCAGCAGCCACAGCGGTTCGTTGCGCGGCGCGAGCGGCGAGACCGCCGCGGCGACAAGGCCGCGCCAGCGCGCGCGCCCGCTCAGCGCGCGGCCGAGCGCCACCATGGCCAGCACCGGGAACACCACCTGCGACAGCGCGAAGTGCAACGAGCGCAGCACCGATTCGCCGGCGCCTTGGTGGGCCGTGGCGGCGCGCGCGTAGTGCAGCGGGCCTTCCGCCTGCGCGGCCAGCCACAGCAGGTGCGGGCCGAACAGCAGCGCGAACGCCAGCGCCGCGAGCGCCGCATCGCGGCTAGGCAAGCGCGCTCGCCAGGCCGGCAACCACAGCGCGATGGCGAGCATCGAAGCCGCGAGCACGCCCGAGAAGTACTTGCCCAGCATCGCCGCCGCCCACGCCGCGCCGCAGGCGATGGCCACCCCGCTGCCGCCGCGGCGCATCAGGCGCACCGTCAGCGCCAGCGCCCACGGCCAGGTCGAGATCAGCACCGCATTGCAGTTGAAGCGCATCGCCAGCGTGGTGACGCCCGGTGCCAGCGAAGCCAGCGCCACCGCCAGCACCACCCAGCGCGCGGGCAGGAACTCGCGTGCCAGCACGGCGAGGCCCGCCAGGCCGACCGCGCCGTTGACGGCAGCCAGCAGCGAGTAGCCCCATTGCGATTCGGGTACCACGGAGAACCACAGCCCCACCACCCAGGCGGCGAGCGGCGGGTGCTTGTAGTAGCCCCACTGCCAGCCCTGTGCCCAGACATAGGCCTCGACCATGTCGCCGGGCGCGTCGAAGTTGGAGCGCGACGTCCAGCCGATCCAGGTCCAAAGCAACGTGTGGCCCAGGAGCAGCACCAGCAGCAGCGCGGCTGGCGACCAGGCGCGTGCGGCAGGGCGGGCAACGCTGACGGCAGACGATGTGAGCACGGCGCCTCGTTCCGGCCATGCGCGTTCGCCTGCCCGGTGCGGTTCTCATCCCCCTGTGCCGAGGCAGTGTAAAGACCGGTAAAGCCGGTCGCTTCGAGGAAAGTACTTAGCGGCACCGCGGGTGCGGGTACCCCCGCGGGCAGGATCGCCTCGGAAGGTCGCCTTGGTCTCAATCCCGCAATGTCAACAGCACCGGTGCGTGGTCGCTCGGCCGCTCGTTCTTGCGCTGTTCCTTGTCGATGACGCAGGTGGCCACCCGCGTGCGCAGCGCTTCGGCGACGAGGATGTGGTCGATGCGCAGCCCCTGGTTCTTGCGGAACGCGAGGCCGCGGTAGTCCCACCAGCTCCAGCTCTTCGGTGGCTGATCGAACAGGCGGAAGGCGTCGACGAGGCCGATGCCGACGAGCTGCCGGAAGTGCTCGCGCTCCTCGGGTGTGCAATGGATCTGCCCCGCCCACAGCACCGGGTCGTAGACGTCGCGGTCTTCGGGCGCGATGTTGAAGTCGCCCATCAACACGAGCTTCGGATGCGTGGCCAGCTCGGCCGCGATCCAGTCGCGCAGCGCCTCGATCCAGCGCAGCTTGTAGGCGAACTTGTCGCTGCCCGGTGATTGGCCGTTCGGGAAGTACGCGCCGATGACGCGCACGTCGCCCACCGTGCCGGCGAGCACGCGCGCCTGGTGGTCGTCGAAGGCCGGGATGTTGCGCACGACGTCGGCCGCCGCCGTGCCGCGCGTGAGCAGCGCGACGCCGTTGTAGGTCTTCTGCCCGAACCACTGCGCCGCGTAGCCCGCGGCCTCGAACTCAGCCCGCGGGAACTTGTCGTCGGTGAGCTTGGTTTCCTGCAGGACCATCGCGTCCTGCGGGTGCACGGCCAGCCACTCCAGCAGCTGCGGCAGGCGCACGGAAAGCGAGTTGACGTTCCAGGTGGCGAGGTTCATCAAACGATCATGCCAGCAGTTCCGCCCCGGGCAGCCGGGCCGCCGCGGCGTCGAAGGTGACGAAGCGGCGGCGGCCCAGGTGCGCCGCGCGCGCCGTGAGCAGACAGTCGGCGAAATCGGCCGCCGGGTGGTGCGCCCAGACGTACAGCGCCTCCTCGACCGTGGGCGGGTGCTCGAACTCGACATCGGCGCTTTCGAGCAGCGCGTTGCACGCGCCGGCGATGCTGGCCTTGTCGAGGCGGTAGCGGCTGCGCAGCACCCACTCGGTCTCGAGCAGCGCAGCGACACGATCAACACCGGCTCGTCGGCCGCCGCCGCCTCGTCCACCAGGCGCCGCGCGGCGCGTACTGCGCTTCGTCGTCGCGGACGAGCAGGCGCACCAGCACGTTGGTGTCGATCGCGATGCTCATGCGGGGCTCATCGCGGCTTGCGCTTGGCGGCCTTGGCCGCTTTCTTGGTCGCTCTCGCCGCTTTGACCGCTGTTGCCGCCTTGGCCGGCCTTGCCGGCGCGCGCGCGGTGAGCGCCCGGTACGGGTTCATGTCCTCGACGGCCACCTTCGGCTGGCCGGGCCGCGTGAGCGAGCCGGCCAGCTCGGCCAGCCGGCGCGTCTTCGGCCGCATTACCACGGTGCCGTCGCTGAGCATCGTGAAGGACATCTTGTCGCCGGATTTCAGGCCCAGCCGATCGCGGATCTCGCGTGGCACGGTCACCTGGCCTTTGGTCGTCATCGTCGTCGCGTCGGCCATCGCGCAAGCTCCCGAGCATTACGAAAGCCGAAAGCGTAATACTCGCCGGCGTGGGCCGTCAATGCGGGCGCGGGGCGGATGAGACCGAACGCTGCCGCCCGGCATCGAGGCGGTAGAGCACGGCACGAAACGTGGCAAGCGTGGCGTCGCTCGGGGCTTCGCTGACCCAGGGTTGCCCTTCGTCAAGCCCGCGTCAGCCAGGCGCTCCTACGATGGCCGAAAGGGAGACGAGCGCGCGCCGCGCAACAGTGAGGAAGCAGCGGCATCGACGCCCGGCCCGCCGAGGAGACTTCGTTGCTCGCCGCCTTCGTCAGCCACCCCGACTGCACCCGCCACGAAATGGGCCCTGGCCATCCCGAATGCCCAGAGCGCCTGGCGGCGATCCAGGACCGGCTGCTTGCTGCCAGCTTGCTCGACTACATGCTGCCGTGCGGCGCGCCGCTGGCCACCGAGGAAGAGCTCGAGCGCGCGCACAGCGCGCTCTACGTGCGCCAGGTGCTGGAAAGCGCGCCGGCCGACGACGATTCGCGCAAGCTGCGCGGCGCGCCGAACATGGTCAACGTCGGCCTGCCCAGGCGCCGCGGCAGCGAAGCGTTTCGCGTCGCGGTGAACGAGCACTGGCTGCCGGCGCTGGAAGCGTTCAAGCCCGAGTTGATCGTCGTCAGCGCCGGCTTCGACGCGCACCGCGAAGACGACATGGGCAACCTCGCGCTCGTCGACGCCGACTACGAATGGGTGACGCGGCAGCTGATGCGGGTGGCGAAGCGCCACGCCCGCGGCCGCGTCGTCTCTTGCCTCGAAGGCGGCTACGTGCTCAACCCGTTGGCCCGCTCCGTCGCCGCGCATGTGAAGGTGCTGATCGGCGCCGACTGAACAGCGAATCCATGGACAAGCACTACCTGACCCCACTCTTCTCGCCGGCTTCGATCGTCGTCTTCGCCGGCCCCGCCGACGCGCCGGAACGGCAGACGCGCGAGGCGCGTGCGCTGCGCGCCGCGCTCGCGAAGCATCCCGGCGCGCAGCCGCCGCTGTATCTGGACGTGCAGACGAGCGGCACGCTGGCCGATCTCGCGCAGTCGCGTGCGGACCTCGCGATCATCGCGTTGCCGCCAGACGAACTGCCGGCGGCGCTCGAGGTGGCCGGCCGCATCGCCTGCCGCTCGGCGCTGGTGGCCACCGCCGGCGTCGGCGCCGAGCAGGCGCAGCAGCTGAAGAAGATCGCGCGCCGCGAAGGGCTCTTCCTGCTCGGGCCCAACGGCCTCGGGTTCCAGCGCCCGCACCTGAACCTCAACGCCAGCGCGGCCGGGCCGCTGGCGGCCGAAGGGTCGCTGGCGCTGGTGTCGCAGTCGGGCGCGCTGACGACGGCGATGCTCGACTGGGCGCGCCACAACGGCGTCGGCTTCTCGGCCGTGGTGTCGCTCGGGCAGGACGCCGCCGTCGACCTGTCGCAGGTGCTCGACTTCCTCGCCAGCGACGGCCGCACGCAGGGCATCCTCGTCTACCTCGAAGGCATCGCCGACGCGCGCCGCTTCATGAGCGCGCTGCGCTCCGCCGCTAACGCCAAGCCGGTGGTGGTGCTGAAGGCCGGCCGCCGCCCGGCCGGCAACGAAGCGGCGCAGACGCATTGCCGCGCCATCGTCGGCAGCGACGACGTGTTCGACGCCGCGCTGCGCCGCGCCGGCGCCGTGCGCGTGCGCTCGTTCGTCGAGCTGTTCTCGGCCGCCAAGTGCCTGGCCTCGCGCTACCGGCCGGTGGGCCCGCGCCTGGCCATCGTCACCAACGGCGGTGGCCCGGGCGTGCTCGCCGCCGACGGCGTCAGCGAGCTGGGGCTGCAGCTCGGCCGCCTGTCGCCGGAGGTGGCACAGGCGCTGGCGCCGAAGCTCGCGCCGCTGGCATCGCTTTCCGATCTCGTCGACCTCTCGGCCGAGGCGACGGCGGGGCACTACCGCGCTGCGGTGGAAGCAGCGGCGGCCGACCCGGCGGTCGACGGCGTGCTGGCGCTCTTCGCGCCGCAGGTGGGCGCCGACCCCGAGGAGTTCGCGCGCGCCTTGCTCGCCGCCAAGGCCAGCGCCGGCAAGCCCGTGCTGGCGTGCTGGATGGGCGACGAGACGGTGGGCAGCGCGCGCCGCCTCATCAACGAAGCCGCGGTGCCGAGCTTCCGCACGCCCGAGGCGGCGGTGGGCGCCTTCGCCAACATCGCCAGCTTCTACCAGAACCAGCTCTTGCTGCAGCAGACGCCGCCGCCGCTGTCGACGCTGGCCAAGCCCGACCTCGAAGGGGCGCGCCTCGTCATCGAGAGCGTGCTCGCCGAGCGCCGCACCACGCTCACCGAGATGGAGAGCAAGACGCTGCTGGCGGCCTTCCACATCCCGGTGACGCAGACGCTGCTGGCGCGCAACGCCAACGAGGCGATGATGATCGCCACGCAGCTGGGCTTCCCCGTGGCGCTGAAGATCGATTCGCCCGACATCGCGCACAAGAGCGACGTGCAGGGCGTGGCGCTGAACATCGGCAGCGGCGCGGCGGCGCGCGACACCTACGACGAGATGGTCGAGCGCGTGCAGCGCGCGCTGCCCGAGGCGCGCATCAACGGCGTGACGGTGCAGAAGATGGCGCCGGCGCGGCGCGGCCGCGAGGTCTACGTCGGCATGGTCACCGACCAGCCGTTCGGGCCGGTGATCGTCTTCGGCGCCGGCGGCACGATGATCGAGCTGATCGCCGACCGCGCGATGGAGCTGCCGCCGCTGAACCAGTTCCTCGCAAGGCGGCTGATCGAACGCTCGCGCGTGGCGCAGACGCTGGCGCAATGGCGCGGCGCCGAGGCGGTGGACGTCGACGCGCTGGAGCAGGTGCTCTTGCGCGTGAGCGAGATGGTGTGCGAGTTCCCGCAGCTGCGTGAGATGGACATCAACCCGCTCATCGTCGACGAGCACGGCACGGTGGCGGTCGATGCGCGCATCGTGCTGCACGGCGTGGCGCAGGGCGGCTCGGTCGCTGCCGCGGGCGGCGGCCAGCCGGGCCACCACGGCCTGCGCGCCAGCGACTACCACCACCTGGCGATCCTGCCGTACCCGGCGCGCTACCAGCAGGTGTTCCCGCTGCGCGGCGGCGGCGAGTACACGGTGCGCCCGATCCGGCCCGACGACGCGCAGATGCTGCAGGAACTGGTGCGCGGCCTGAGCCCCGAGAGCCGCTACCACCGCTTCGTCTCGGCGATCAACGAGCTGCCGGCGCCGATGCTGGCGCGGCTGACGCTCATCGACTACGACCGCGAGATGGCGCTGGTGGCCGTGGTGCGCGACCGCAAGGCCGGCGCCGACGGCGAGCCGGTGGAAGGCGAGCGCATCGTCGGCGTCAGCCGCATGATCACCAACCCCGACCAGGCGAGCTGCGAGTTCAGCCTGCTCGTCGCCGACGACTACGCCGGCAAGGGCCTCGGCTCACGGCTGATGGAAAGCATCATGGACGTGGCGCGCGACAAGGGCCTGTCGGAAGTGGAAGGTCTCGTGCTGACGCAGAACGCCGGCATGCTGAAGCTGATGAAGAGCCTCGGCTTCTCGATGAAGCCGTTCGCCGAGGACCCGGACTTCCGCCTCGTGACGCACCCGTTGTGACGGGCAACGAGCCGCTCAGAAGCTCGCCTTCGTCTTCACCAGCAGCTGCACCTTCTTGATGTCGCTGGTGGCGTCCAGCGGCATCGCGAGGTCGATGTGCAGCACGTTGCTGAACGCCGAGCGCGCGCTGACGATGCGCAGGCCGACGCCGGCGTTCTTCAGCCAACCCGGGTTGACGGTGTTGGTGCTCTCGCCACCACCGCCCCAGGCGCGGCCGACGTCGAAGAACGCGGCGCCGCCGATGCGGAAGAGCTGCCAGACGTAGAGGTCGGTGTAGAAGCGCTCCTCGACCGTGAAGAGCGCGCGCCGCGTGCCGGCCTGATAGCGCAGCGGGTAGCCGCGCAGCCCGTTGTCGCCGCCCAGCTGCAGCAGCTCGCCGATGTCGGCATGGCGCACCACGTCGGCCGCGGCGGCGGCGTAGAAGAGCCAGCGCGGCGACTGCGGCACGTAGTACTGCGTCTGCACGCCCAGCGCCTGGTGCCGCTCCTGGCCGTCGACGACCTGCCCTGAGAGCTTGGCCGCGGCCACGAGCATCTGCTCCGGCCACGGCACCACGCCGCGGCTCGCGCTGGCCGTGTACAGCATCGCGCCGGCGCTCGAACCCAGCCCCGGCGCCGCCCAGCCGAGCTGCACGCTCGAAGCCCAGCCGAGGGCGAAGAACTCGGGCCGCCCGATCAGGTTGCGGTTGAACTCGCGCTCGTAGCGGTCCTCGATCAGCTCCCAGCGCAGGAACGGCCCGGCCAGGCGCTGGCTGCCCGGCATCGCCGCCGGCGCGGCCAGGCCGGGCTCGGCGGCGTAGGCATCGTCTTGCAGCGTGAGGCCGGCCGAGAAGCGGTTGACCCAGCCGTCGACAGGCCCTTCGGACCAGCCGCCGAACACCTCGCCTTGCTTGAGGCGGTGGCGGTACTGGCTGGCGATCTTGCCGGCGCTGTAGACGGCGTCGACGCGGTCGTCCTTCGTGAAGCTGGCGCCCGCGGCCCAGTGCGTGTCGAGCGCGTAGAACGGGCGCACGATCGAAGCCGCTTCGCGGTTGCCGTCGCTGTTGTGCGCGCGGCTGTAGGCGATCGATGTCCAGGTGCCGAACGCGCGCGGGTTGGCCAGCTGCAGCTCGGTGCCCGAGCGGTCGACCGTGCGCGAGCGCCCGAGGCTCACCGACACGCCGGTGCCGAGCAGGTTGTATTCGTGGATCTGGACGCCGCTGGAGTTGGCGCCGCCTTGGCGCCCGACGCTGCCGCCGATGTCCAGCGACCACGTGTCGCGCGTCACCACCTCGATGTCGGCAACGCCGTCGTGCACGGCCAGCACGCGGAACTGCACCTCGTAGAGGTAGCGGTTGGAACGCAGCAGCCGCTCGGTCTCCTCGATCAGCCGCACCGACACCGGGTCGCCGCTCTTGAACAGCAGCGCGCGCTCGATGACGCCGGGGCGCGTCTGGATGTGCAGCGCGTTGGCCAGGCGGAAGAGCCGGTAGTCCTCCTTCGGGTCGGAGAGGTCGAAGATGTCGCGCGCGGCGATGCGGATCTCGCCGAAGGTGGCGCCGGCCGCTTCGAGTTCGGCGAACGAGGGCAGGCGCTCCTGCGCCGAGGCGGGCCCGGGCACTGCGACCATGACTGCGACCATGACCGCGACCATGAGCGCAGCCGGCGCCCGCAGCACCCGCAGCGTCAGGCGCTGCAGCAGCCGGCGCAGCCCTGGCGGCCTCCGGTCCCCTCGGGCCGCCCGGGCAGCCCGGGGATGGCGGTGCTGCGGGGTTCGGGTACGGCTCGGGTACTGCATCGCCGGACGATGCCGGGGCTCGCTGAGCCGAACCTTAAGGGCTTCGAGGGCCTTGGCCTGGCGGGGGAAAGGCGGCCGGACAGCGGATACTGCGCCACGAACTTCAACCGGGCGGTCGCCGCCCGTCACCGCCTCACGCCGACGATGCGCATCCTCGTGATCGAAGACGACGCCATGATCGGCGCCGGCATCCGCCAGGGGCTGATGCACGCCGGCTTCGCCGTCGACTGGGTCAGCGACGGCCACGCCGCCGAAGCGGCGCTCGGCAACGGCGTCTACGACCTCGCCGTGCTCGACCTCGGGCTGCCGAAGAAGGGCGGCATGGCGGTGCTGGCCGGCCTGCGCGCGGCGCGCAGCACATTGCCGGTGCTGGTGGTGTCGGCGCGCGACACGCTGGCCGACCGCATCGCCGGCCTCGAAGGCGGTGCCGACGACTACATGCTCAAGCCGTTCGACCTCGACGAGCTGCTGGCGCGCGTGCGTGCGCTGCTGCGCCGGCGCGCCGGGCGGGCCGAGCCGCTGCTGCGCTTCGGGCCGCTGGTGCTCGACCCGGCGCGCAAGACCGTCGTCAACGCCGGGCAGCCGGTGGCGCTGTCTGCCAAGGAGTTCGCGATCCTCGAAGCGCTGATGCAGCGCCCGGACATCGCGTTGTCGCGCGAGCAGCTCGAGGAGTCGGTCTACGGCTGGGGCCGCGAGGTCGGCAGCAACGCGGTCGAGGTGCACGTGCACCACCTGCGCCGCAAGCTCGGCGCGCCGCTGATCCGCAACGTGCGCGGCGTCGGCTACCGCATGGTCGAGCCGTGATGCGATCGATCCGGCGCACGCTGTCGCTGTGGATCCTCGGTGCGCTGTCGGCGGGCGCGCTGCTGGTCGTGCTCGTCAGCTACCTCGTGACGCTGGAGGAGATGCACGAGGTCTTCGACGCCGAGCTGAAGAACATCGCCGAGGGTGTGGCGATCTACCAGCGCGCGCTGCAGGCGCAGCAGGGCGCGGCCGCGCCGCTCGCCGTGGCGTCGCCGGCGCGCAGCGACGAGCCCGACGACTCGGAGATCGTCACCCTCGCCTGGGCGCCCGACGGGCAGCGCCTCTACACCTCCGACCCGCGCGTGCAGGTGCCCTTCTCGCGCACCGAGGGACTGGCACGCCCCACGGTCGGCGGCGAGCGCTGGATCGTCTACACGAGCGTCGGGG
>JAXMEZ010000002.1:0-336075 GCA_046348035.1 Rubrivivax sp.
GACGGCGACGTCGGCATCAGGCTCTTGCCCACCGCGGGCAACGACCGCGCCGCAGCACACGCGCTCAACGTGACCGTGGTGTCGATGCTGCTGGCGCGTTCGCTCGGCATCGCGCCCGCGGACATGGCCGAACTCGCGCTCGGCGCGCTGCTGCACGACGTGGGCAAGCAAGAGCTGCCCGAACGCGCCCGCCATCCCGAGGCCGGCTGCTCGCTGGCCGAGACCGCCGCCTACCGCGAGCACGTGGCGCGCGGCGTCGCCACCGGCCAGCGCATGACGCTGCCCGAAGCGGCGCTGGCCGTCATCGCGCAGCACCACGAGCACAGCGACGGCAGCGGCTTCCCGGCGCGCATCGGCGGCGAACGGCTGACGCTGGCCAGCCGCATCGTGGCCATCGTCAACCGCTACGACAACCTGTGCAACCCGGGCACGCGCACGCCGCCGCTGACGCCGCACGAGGCGGTGGCGATGCTGTTCGCGCACGGCCGCACCCGCCACGACGCGAGCGTGCTCAACGCCTTCATCCGCATGATGGGCGTGTACCCCGCCGGCTCGCTGGTGCAGCTCACCGACGAGCGCTACGCGATGGTGGTGGCGGTGAACTCGTCGCGGCCGCTGAAGCCGCGCGTGCTGGTGCACGAGAGCGGCGTGCCGCGCGACGAAGCGCTGCTGCTGGACCTCGAGCGCGAGCCCGACCTCGGCATCCGGCGCAGCCTGCCGGCCGCCAAGGTGCCGGCGCTGACGCTGCAGTACCTCGACCCGCGCCCGCGCGTGGCCTACTTCTTCGAGCCGCTGGCGGGCGCTGCGGAAGCAACGCCTGCACCGGCGGCCGAGAAAGCCGAGAAAGCCGCATCGGGCGCGCGTTCTCGCGACGGTGGCCGCGCTGCTGCGGGGGCGCACCAGGCGGCGCCGCAATCGGCGACGGCCTGAAGCCCAGAGCACGAGGACCGCGCACAGGTCATGGGAACCGAGGCCGCGCCGCCCACGGACACGCCGCTGCGGGACGCGCCGCACGAGGGCGCGTCGGGCCAGGGTACGCAAGGTTCGGCAACGCCGCGTTCGGCCGCGCGGCACCGGCGCAAGCCGGCGCGCGCCGCGGCCGCTGCGCTGTCGGCGCACGGCAGCGCCTGCGGCTGCGGCGCCGAAAGCACCGCTTGCGACGTCGTGCGCGCGCTGCCGCACGCAGCCTGGCTCGTTTCGCTGGCCGATGCGCGCGTCGTCGCCGCCAACGCGAAGGCCGCGGCGCTGCTCGGCCGGCCGCTCGCCGAGCTTCACGGCGCGAGCGCCGTTGCGCTGGCCGCCTCGCCCGAGGATCTCGCCTGGTGGGCGGCCGCCGCCGAGGAAAGCCGGCCACCGGCGTTGGACTCCGACACCCTCTTCGCCTGCGCCGACGGCAGCGTGCGCCATGTCCGGCGCAGCATCAGCATCGTCGCCGCCGACGGTGAGGGCACCGTCGGCACCGAGGCGGCCGCCTGGGCGCTGGTGATGGTCATCGACCGCAGCGGCGAGCGCGCCGCCGACGCCGAGCGCGAAGCGCTTCTCGCGGAGCTGCAAGCCACGCTCGAATCGACGGCCGACGGCTTGCTCGTCACCGACCTGGCCGGCGGGTTGCGTTCGTTCAACCGCCGCTTCGCGGCGATGTGGGGCCTGCCCGACGAACTGCTGCGCGCGCGCGACGACGCCGCCATCGGCGCCTGGATGCAGCGCAGCGTCGCCGAGCCCGCGGCCTACGCGCGCCAGCTGGCCACGCTGCTGGACTCGCCGCTGCTGGCGGCCACCGACCGCATCGCGCTGCTGGGCGGCACCGTGCTCGAACGCGCCAGCCGGCCGCTGTGGCGCGACGGCCGCCCGCAAGGCCGCGTGTGGGCGTTCCGCGACCTGAGCGAGCGCCTGGCCGCCGAGGAACGCATCGAGGCGCTCACCACCACCGACGCGCTCACGGGCCTGCCCAACCGGCGCATGATGGCCAGCTGGATCGACGAAGCGGCACGGGCCATACCGCCCTGCCGGCCGCGGCGGCGCAGGAGCGCCCGGCGCCTTCGCGCTGCTCGTCATCGACATCGACCGCTTCCGCCAGATCAACGCTTCGCTCGGGCACACGATGGGCGACCGCGTGCGCAGCATGTCGGGCGGCGGCTGCAGGGTGCCTGCGCGGGGCCGACCGCCTGGCGCTCGGCGGCGACCAGTTCGGCGTGATGCTCGACGGCGCCGACGCGCGCGCGGCTGAACGACGGCGCGGCGCGCTGCTGGTCGCCGTGGCGCAGCCGTGCGCATCTCGAAGGCGCCACGTTCACGCTCACCTGCAGCATCGGCATCGCGCTGGCGCCGGCGCACGGCGCAGCACCGACGAACTGGCCCGCCATGCCGAGGCCGCGGTGCGCGCCGTCAAGCACGCCGGCCGCGGCAACGTGCGCGTGCACCAGGCGCGCGCCGAGGTCGACCGCCGCTCGCACATGATGCTCGACCACGCGATGCGCCAGGCGCTCGTGAGCGGGCAGTTCCGCCTCGCCTACCAGCCGCAGGTGGACCTCGAGGGCGGCCGCATCGTCGGCGCCGAGGCGCTGCTGCGCTGGCGCGACCCGAAGCTGGGCGACGTGTCGCCGGCGCGCTTCATCCCCGTGGCCGAGGAGAGCGGCTTCATCGTCGCCATCGGCGACTGGGTGCTGGCGCAGGCGGTGCGGCAGGCGACGCTGTGGCACCAGCGCGGCTGGACCGTGCCGGTGGCGGTGAACGTGTCGGCGCTGCAGTTCCACCAGGCGCAGTTCGTCGAGCGCGTCGCCGGCGTGCTGGCGGTCAGCGGCCTGCCGCCGCAGCTGCTGGAGCTCGAGCTGACCGAGTCGATCCTCGTCAACGAGGCCGAAGAGGCGCTGGCGCGGCTGCGCGCGCTGAAGCGCCTGGGCGTGCACCTGTCGATCGACGACTTCGGCACCGGCTACTCGAGCCTCGCGTACCTGAAGCAGTTCCCGATCGGCAAGCTGAAGATCGACCGCAGCTTCGTGCGCGGCCTGCCCGGCGACGAGGCCGACGCGGGCATCGTGCGCGCGATCCTGCAGATGTCGCGCGCGCTGGGCATGCGCGCTATCGCCGAGGGCGTCGAGAGCGAGCAGCAGCGCCAGTTCCTCGTCGCCGAAGGCTGCGCCGAGATGCAGGGCTTCCTCTACGCGCCGGCGCTGGAGCCGGCGGCTTTCGAGCAGCGGCTGGCGCACGCGGCCGCTGCGACCGACGCGGTACCGGAGGCGGCTGCCTTCCCTTCATCCAACGAAGTTGCCGCGGGCACGCCGCGCCACATCCGCCTCGTGCGCGGATGACTCGTGCGTGAGGCGCGAATGACACGCCGCTGAGAAGCGGGCAGGGGCACCGGTTGCCGCGACAATGGCGCGGCCATGCTCTACAAGTTCAAGAGCGCCGCCACCGGCGACCTCATCATGCTCGGCCCGCACGGCGACGCGATGCTGCGGCTGCTGGGCCGCGAGCCTTCGCCCAAGGGCATCATCGAGGCGGGCGACCTGCCCGGTGCGATTGCGGCGCTGCGCGCGGCGATCGAGGAGTCCGAACGCAAGCCCGGGGACAGCGGCGCGGCCGACCAGGCCAACGAAGAGGACGGCGCCGCCACGGTGAGCCTGCGCCGGCGCTTGTGGCCGGTGATCGAGATGCTCGAACGCGCCGCGCGTGCGGACGTGCCGGTGGTCTGGGGCGTCTGAGCGCCGCCGTTCGCCCCGGCGGGCCGGACGCCGGTCATCATTGCGGCCCGGTGCCGCGCCTGGCCGCGCGGCCGCCGCCCGGACGACGAGCACATCCGCAACGACACGACAACGACCGCGATGAAACTGTGGAGCGACAGCTGGACCAACGGTGACCGCATCCCGCCGCGCTACGCCGCCGGCCGCCCCGACGGCAACGGCCGCGCCGCCTTCGGCGACAACCTGAACCCGCACCTGGCGTGGAGCGAACTGCCCGAGGGCACGCGCTCGATGGCACTGGTGTGCCACGACTTCGACGCGCCGGCCGAGGGCGGCCAGGTGAACCGCGAAGACGTCGAACTGCCCGCCGACCTCGAGCGCACCGACTTCTTCCACTGGGTGCTGGTGGACCTGCCGCCGCAGCCGATGGTGATCCGCGAAGGCGAGTTCAGCCGCGGCTTCGTCGCCCGCGGCAAGCCCGGGCCGGCTGCGCCCAACGGCGCCCGCCACGGCCGCAACGACTACACGCGCTGGTTCGCCGGCGACGCGGCGATGGCCGGCGACTACTTCGGCTACGACGGGCCGTTCCCGCCGTGGAACGACTCGCTCGTGCACCACTACGTGTTCACGCTGTACGCCGTGGCGCTGGCGCGGCTGCCGCTGCCCGAGGTGTTCGACGGCCCCGACGTACGCCGCGCGCTCGCCGGCCACGTGCTGGCCGAAGCCACCTACTCCGGCACGTACACGCTGAACCGGCGCCTGCTGGAAGGCAGGCGCTGAGCGCCGTGGAAGCGACGCGGCTGGTCGTGCTGCGCCATGGCGAGACGGCGTGGAACGCCGCGCAGCGCATCCAGGGCCACACCGACGAGCCGCTCAACGAGCGCGGCCGGCGCCAGGCCGAGCGGCTGGCGCAGGCATTGGCCGGCGAGGGCATCACGCACGTCTACACGAGCGACCTCGCGCGCGCCCGCGCGACGGCCGAGGCGGTGGCCCGCGCCGCCGGGCTCGCAGGCGTGACCACCGAGCCCGCTTTGCGCGAGCGCGCCTTCGGCATGTTCGAAGGCCTGACCTACGCCGAAGTGGAAGCGCGCTGGCCCGACGAGGTGCGCCGCTGGCGCGCCCGCGAACCGGGCTTCGCCCCCGGCGGCGGCGAGTCGCCCGAGGCGTTCTACGCGCGCTGCGTGCCTTGCGCGGCGGCGATCGCCGAGCGCCACCGCGGCCAGAGCGTGGCGCTGGTGGCGCACGGCGGCGTGCTCGACTGCCTGTACCGCGCCGCCACCGGCGCTGCGCTGCAGGCGCCGCGCACCTGGCAGCTCGGCAACGCCAGCATCAACCGGCTGCTGTGGAACGGCGAAGGCTTCGCGCTCGTCGGCTGGAACGACGACGCGCATCTGCAGGGGGCGTGACCGGCTGCCGCAGCTCGCGCGGCAGCCGCTGCCGGCGACCGCGGTTGCGCCCTACCTAACGCCGCAGTTCCCGCCAGGCGTTCTTCGACGGCGGGATCGTCGTGCCGATCGGCAGCAGCCGCCGGTAGATCGTGTCGTCGGAGCGGTGCGCGGTGGCGTAGATCTTGCCGTCCACCGCGTGCAGCGTGATCAGGCGCGAGGCGTTGGCGGTGTTCGAGATCAGCGAGCCGACGAATGTCGAGCCGGGTACCTTCTTGCCCGTACCGATGTCCACCACGTACATCCACGACGACTGCGAGCAATCGCTGCTGCCGTTCTTGTTGGTCACGAAGGACACCGTGCCGTAGGTGATGACGGGCATCGTGTTGGCCTGCTCGCCGGCGGGCAGGTCGAAGTACCAGCCGCGCCCGCTGGACCAGTCGAAGTTGGCGCCGCTCAGCGGCGTCGAGGCGACGGTGCCGTCGTCGGCGGCGCGGCTGTAGGTGCGCGTGGTGAGGCCGGTGCGCGCGTTGGCCAGCGTCGCACCGTCGGCGATGGCGTAGAAGGTCTGCGTGCGCGTGCTGCCGAAGTCGGCCAGGTCGAGGACGCGGCCGGTCCCCACGAGGATGATGCGTTTGCCGGCCATCGTCACCAGTTCGGGCGCCGCGGTCACCGGCTGCCGGTTGCCGGCGCTGTCATAGAGCGTGGCCACGAGTTCCGCATCGAGCGGGCCGGCACCGGCCCTGGCGAGGTCGAACTTCCACACGTTGCCCAGCAGGTCGCCGCCGTAGGCGTAGCGCACCGAACCGTCGGCTTCCTTCATCGCCGAGACATGCGCCAGGCCCGCCTCGGCGCCGGCGGCGCCTTCGGTGGTGCGGAAGGTCTTGATCACCGCACCGGTGGTCGCGTTGACCATCCACAGGCGACCCTTGCCGTCGCCGATCGAGACGCCGTTGTCGTAGCCCGACGTCAGCAGCACGACGTTGCCGTCGGCCGCCGTGTTCGTGATCACCGGCCGGCCCACCGTGTAGCCCATCAGGTTGCGGTTGGTGGTGTCGGTGGTGGTAGGGAAGATCCACTTGAACTGCGCTGCCGCCGCGGTGGCGTTGGCCGGGCGCGGGTTACTCACGTCCAGCGCGTAGTAGCTGCGGCCGGCCGCGCCGAGGCCGCCGACAAGCAGCTTCGTCGTCGTGCTCGTCTGCGCCAGCGTCGGCGAGGCGTCGAGCTGCGTCTTGAACACCCAGCCGCGCTGCACCGCAGCGCCGGCGCTGGCCAGCGTGTCCGAGGGGTGATACGCCCACAGCTCGGCACCGGTAGCGGTGTCGAACGCGTGCAGCATGCCTTCGCCCGAGGCGAGGTAGACGACGCCGTCGGCGCGCGAGTTCACCGGCTCGGCGTTGACGACCGCACCCAGCAACCCGCTGCGCTGGCGCACCGAGACGCCTTCGCCGCTGCGGCTGCCGCGCATCCACTCCACCACCTGGGTGTTGGTGAACGTGGCCGGCGCCGGGTTGACGGTGGCGCCGACGTTGGCCGCGGTGAAGTCGAGGCCGGTGCTGTTGTTGGAGGTGAAGATGAGGCGCGTCGTCCAGTCGCGCGCCGTCAGCAGGTCCGAAGCCGACCAGGTGTAGCTGCTGCTGATGGCGCCGGTGGTGTTGTCCACCGGGTTGCGCGTCAGGTCGCCGACCCAGCCGCGCGTGTTGTAGCGGCCGAGGTAGGCGTTGTCGTCGCCGCGGCCGAGGTTCACCGAGCTGACGCCGATCGACGCCTGCGCGCCGGCCTGGTTGAGGATGTCGTCGAACGCGGCCTGGATGGCCGCGCCCATCGTCGCACTGTCGCTGGCCTGGAACATGCTGCCGCGGCCGTTGATCGTGGCGTGCCACAGGTCGTCGATCATCGTCGGATCGTCGGCCACCGGCGCCGGCCAGGTCGGAGCGCTGGTGAACGGACTCGTGGCGGTGGGGAAGATCGTGCCTCGGGCGCCGATGTTGATGGCGTAGGTGGTGATGTGCAGGTCGGGATTCGTGATCGGGTTGACCCGCGTCGGATCGCCGAGCGGCACCAGCCCGGCCGGCAGCGCCGAGGCACCGCTGGCGCGCAGGCGGTTCGTGTAGTACGCCAGCGCCAGGTCGGCCAGGGAGTTGGCGTAGGTCGTCGTGTAAGGCGCGACGCCGCCGTAGGTGGAGGCGTTGTAGGCCGGTGCCACGGTGCTGCTGGCGTTCGCGAAGCCGTCGGTGACGACGAACATGCTGTTGCGCTGGCAGGCGTACTGGATGACGCCGGTATTGGTGTCGAACTCGTTGGCGATGTGCGCCATCGTCGCGTGCGTGGGCGTGCCGTTGGCGGCCATCGAGTTCAGGTAGAACGCACCGGCGACGGCGAAGTGGTTCGCCGACGACGTGGTCGAGTCGGCGTCGAGCATCGTCACGGTGCCGCGGTTGTTGAACGGCACCACCGCCATGCGCACGCCGGTGATCGGCTCCAGGACCTTGCCCATCGCCGCGGCCAGCATGAGCTTGCGCTTGCGGTGGTAGGTGAACCAGTTGGCGAAGTTCTGCATCTCGGCCGCGTAGGTGCGGCCCGAGGGGAAAGTGTTGCCGTTCTTGATCTCGTAGCGCTTGAGCGTGCCGCTGCCGTTGGGCGCGTTGACGCAGGTGCTGCCGTTGGTGGTGCAGGTCTCGCTGTGCCAGAAGGTGGCCGGGTAGTAGGGGATTGCGGCCCAGCAGGTGCGGCCGTTGCTCACCGTCTGCGCCGCCGTCAGCGTGCGCCAGTTGCTGCCGCTGCAAGGCGTGCCCGAGCCGTCGGCGGCGGTGGTGTAGGTCTGCGCGCCGGCGGGCAGCGTCATGCCCTCCTGCATGTAGAACATGTAGCCGTTGCTGGTGAAGTTGCCGTTGCCCGAGTTCCAGTCGGTGGTCAGGTTCAGCGTCTGCGCGCCGCTGACGGCCGGGTGCGCCGAGGCGCTGTTCGAGGTCGCGGCCGGGTAGGCCGGCTGCAGCGCGCCGCCGAAGTACGCCGGCGCCCACGGCGAGTAGGTGGTCTGCGTGTTGTAGTAAAGCGGGTTGAACGCCGACGCACGCAACCAGGCGAACTGCACCGTCGGCGGCACGGCCTGGCCCCACCAGTTGTTGTAGCCGTAGATGGCGCCGCCGGTGTTGGTACCCACCGGGAACAGGTACGACATCGGCACGTAGCCGCTGGAGCGCACCGGGCGGTTCGTGGTGCCGTCCCAGGCGCTGCTGCCGTTCCAGTAGGCCGGGCCCGAGGCGGTGTCGAGGATCACCTCCCAGTCCATCGAGCCCGAGTCGTCCATGCCGAAGATGATGTTCGGCTTGGCCAGCGCCGACACTTTCAGCGGCAGCTCGGACAGGTTCGTCGCCTGGGCGGCGGTAACCCACGCCAGGCCGACCGCGGCGAGGGTGCTGAAGAGGGCGTGCAGGGAGCGCTTGTTCATGGCGGGGGCCCTTCCGGACGCGGTGGCCGCGGGCTTCACGAGGAACCTTTGCTGACCAGGGTCTGCACCCAGGTCTCCGCATCCTTGGGACCGAGGATGCGCACGGTGATGCGGAACTGGCGCGTGTTCGGCGGGTCGACCGCCTCGGCGCCAACGCGGCTGGAGTTGGTCTGCGGCACCTGGCGCACGAGGCACTGGCGCAAGGTGTCGGTGACCGGCGCGACGCTGCACAGGCGCTCGACGATGTAGCGCACGCTGTAGGGGCCGACGACGACCTCGGGCGCACTGCCCCACGAGACGTTGGGCATGCCGTTGGCATCGGCCGCCTGCGTGGTGGCCCAGTACCAGTTGCCGCTGTTCGCTTCCTCGCTCGCCAGCGCCTGCGTGGCGGCGAAGGCGGTGTTGATGCCCACCTCGCTGGCCTGCAGCGAAGCTTCGCGCGTGGCGTTGTTGCCGGTGGCCAGCGTGCCGATCTCGGTGACGCGGGCGAGCGCCATGCCGCCCAGCACCATCACCGACATCAGGATCAGCACGACGAGGATCGTCACGCCGCGCCGGGGGGTGTCGATGCGGCGCGGTTGGCGGCACCGCCGCGAGGTACGCGAGCTCATGGCACCATCCCCAGCACGAGGTTGCGCAGCGGCACGACGAGCGTGGCGCTGCGGTAGCGGTAGCACTGCCAGTCGGCCACGTCGGCGGTGACGGCAGCACCGAAGAGGCTGGGCATGGCCGCGGTGGCTTCGCAGTTGCCGGCGCTATTGGGCTTCGCGCTGCGGACTGCGCGTCACGAGGCCGATGCGCAGCGCGCGCCCGTGGCAGGCTGGCCGGCGTCAAGGTGGCGAAGGCGCCGGTGGCGCTTTGCCATGAAGCGAGCGCCGTCGTGCCGGCGTCGGCGAGGCCGTACTCGGCGCGGAAGGCGATGACGTTGTGCCAGCACGACGCTGCCACCGCCGAGCGGCCGCTCCAGCGTGAGATCGGTGCCGACGAGCCGGTAGCGCGACCAGCGGCAGGTCGCCGAGCACGGCGATGTGGCCGCGGTCGGGGTAGGTGGGGCTGGTCGTGAACGCGGCGCGGTTGAAGCGCGCCGTGCTGACGTTGGCGAACTCGACCATCTGCGGCGTGTCCAGCACCGCCGCGGTGTTGGCCGTGACGGTGCGCACGATGCACGGGTCGCCGGCCGTCGCCGGCGCCAACAGCACCGCCTGGCCCACGTTCACCGGCAGCAGCGAGCGCACCGGCGCCGAGCCGGCGGTCGCGGCGCCGTTGAGGCGGTCGTTGGCGCCCGCGGCCACGTCGGTGGCGTAGAGGACGTCGATGCGGTCGCCGGCGGCCTCGGTGGTGATCGCGAGCGGCGTGAAGTCGGCGCCGTTGACGAGGACGCTGGTGTCCACGCTCAGGTTGAGCTTGCTGCACAGGTACTGCGAGTCGCCGAAGAAGCCCAGGCCTGCGGCGGCGACGTCGTCGCGCAGCGCCGCGATCGCCGTGCCGGCGCCGACCAGCGAGTTGCCGGTGCCGATGCCCTGGCGCTGCGTGGCGGTGAAGAGCATCGCGCCGCTGGTGGCGGTGATGCTGACGAGCAGCGCGATGACGATGCCCACGAGCAGCTCGATCAGCGACAGGCCGCGCGCGGCCGCGGCGGCGCGGCTAGCTCCGCCCGCGCGGGGAGGCGTGTGTTCAGCGCACATCGGTCACCGTCTCCAGGCGGCGTGCGTCGCCGCTGTCCTTGCCGGTCCAGCTGACGACCACCGTCATGCGGCCGGTGCCGGCGTTCAGGGTCGCCGTGCTCGTCACCGTGCCGGGCAGCGCCGCAGCGACGCGCGTGGCCCAGTCGGCAGCGCGCGTCTTCGCCGCGGTGTTGGCGTGCGCAAGTGCCGGTCTGCGGCAGCGTGTAGCAGGCGGCGTTGGCGGTATCGACGAGCACGGTAGCCAGCAGCTCGGAGGAGAACTGCGTCGCCACCTGGCGCGACTGCGCCTCGGTCGTCTGCGCGACCATGCGGCCCTGGAAGCGCGTCATCGCGAGCATGCCGAAGGCGAGGATCGCCAGCGCTACGAGGCCGTCGAGCAGGCCGCTGCCGCGCCACGCCGTCGCGAGGGTCGGGCGGGCGTAGCCGCGCGGCGCCGCTTCAGCATGAGAGCTTGTTGGTGCATAGACTGATTCCTGCCGGCGTCGACGCGCAGGCCGGGCAGCGCTGCTCCGAGGAGCAGGTGACGCCGGGCAGCGACAGGTCCACCGATGCGGCAACGAAGTCCACCGAAGGCACCACGGCCCGGTTGACCGGGTAGCCGCGTGGCGTGAAGTCCACGGTCGCCGTGGCTGCGGTGACGCCGCCGCCGAGCGCGCTCGCGCAGCAGCGTCATCGCCGCCGTGTCCTGCGCTTCCAGCAGCACCTGCACCTGCGAGCCCGAAGTGGTGAGGCGCACGACGCGGTTGCGCTTGATCGCCTCGCTCTGCGCGTAGAGCGCCTCGGTCTGCAGCGTCGTGCTGCCTTCGCGCAGGCGCGAGTTGTTGGTGTAGTCGGCGAAGTGCGGCGCCGCGGCGACGACGAGGAAGGCGGCGATGGTGATCGCCAGCATCAGCTCGATCAGCGTCAGGCCGCGGCGTGCCGCCGGTCGCGCGGGGCCGCACGGTTGCCGTGTGCTCAGGTGTCGCATGAGCCCCGCGTGCTCCAGCAGGCCGCGCTCGGCGTGCCCTTGGGGTGCGCGGTGGTGTTGCGCGTCCCCTGGTGGTTGATGGTGTAGGTGTAGCCGTTCATCGGCCCCGAGCCGGTGGCGGTGGCGGTGAAGCCGGTGCCACCGCCGCTGATGGCGCAGGTGATCGTGAAGTTGTTGACCGTCGGCACGGCCACGGCGCAGGCGCCGGCGTTGCTGTAGTTGCCCACGTCCTGGAACCGCTGCTCCATGCGCACGGCGTAGGAGCTCAAGCCGTCCAGCGCCGCCGGCACGCGCGAGCGCTGCACGTAGGCGCTGCACGAGGGCAGCGCCAGGCGGCCAGGATGGCGACGACGGCCATCGCCACCAGCAGCTCGATGAGCGTGAAGCGCCGCGGCGGCGATGCGGTTGGCGAGAAGCGGGAAGGAGGGTGGACCATGCCGGGCACCTTGCGTCAGCGGCTTCGGGCCCGGTCACGCCATGGACTGCGCGCGGCGAGCCTTCGCCATGCGCCGTCTTCGGCAGGGCGGCGCGGCGACTTGAGCCGCCGCAGCCGCTCCCCCTCGAATCGAGTTGTGACGAAGGTTTCGCGCGGGTTCAGCCGGCGCGGCCGGCCGTGATGCGCGTCACGGCGAACGCGGCGTCGCCGCGCTCAGGCGGCGTCAAGTGGCGAAGAGATCGTCCGAGGCGGGCCGCCCCGGCGGCACCAGCCCCAGGTGGCGCCAGGCCGCGACGGTGGCGAGGCGGCCGCGCGGCGTGCGCTGCAGGTAGCCCTGCTGGATGAGGTAGGGCTCGATCACGTCTTCGATCGTGCCGGCTTCCTCGCCGATGGCGGCGGCCAGGTTGTCCAGCCCCACCGGCCCGCCGTCGAAGCGGTGGATCACCGCTTCGAGCAGCTTGCGGTCCATCAGGTCGAGGCCGAGCGGGTCGACGTCGAGCATCACCAGCGCCCGGTCGGCGGTGGGCGCGTCGATGCGGCCTTCGGCCCTCACGTCGGCGTAGTCGCGCACGCGGCGCAGCAGCCGGTTGGCGATGCGCGGCGTGCCGCGCGAGCGGCGCGCGATCTCCAGCGCGCCGGCGTCGTCGACCGGCACTTGCAACAGCGCCGCCGAGCGCCGCACGATGCGCGCCAGTTCGTCGGCCGAATAGAACTCCAGCCGCGCGACGATGCCGAAGCGGTCGCGCAGCGGGTTGGTCAGCATGCCGGCGCGCGTGGTGGCGCCCACCAGCGTGAACGGCTGCAGGTCGAGCTTGATCGAGCGCGCCGCGGGGCCCTCGCCGATCATGATGTCGATCTGGTAGTCCTCCAGCGCCGGGTACAGGATCTCCTCGACCACCGGCGACAGGCGGTGGATCTCGTCGATGAAGAGCACGTCGTGGCGCTCCAGCCCGGTGAGGATCGCGGCCAGGTCCTTGGGCTTCTCCAGCACCGGGCCCGAGGTCTGGCGCAGGTTCACGCCGAGCTCGGTGGCGACGATGTGCGCCAGCGTCGTCTTGCCCAGGCCCGGCGGGCCGAACAGCAGCACGTGGTCCAGCGCCTCGGCGCGCTTCCTCGCCGCGCCGATGAAGATGCCCAGCTGCTCGCGAACCTTGGCCTGGCCGACGTATTCGTCGAGCGCCTTCGGCCTGAGCGCGCGCTCGATCGCTTCTTCGTTGGGCGAAGCGGCGCCGGCGGCCAGCACGCGCGAGCGGCCCGGCGGTCCGGCGACATCGGCCTGCGAAGCTGCCCTCGCGGCGCCGAAGTCGTCGGTCTGGATGGCCATGGCGCGATTATCGGCGGCGCCACAATGGCGCCCGCTTCATTCCATCCACCGAGGAGACACGTCCGATGATCACGCTGTACGGCGTCACGTTCTCGAACTACTACAACAAGGTCAAGCTCGTGCTGCTGGAGAAGAACCTGCCGTTCACCGAGCAGCTGCAGATGACGCGCTCGAAGGACGAAGCGGTGCTCGCCGCCTCGCCGCTGGGCAAGGTGCCGTTCGTGCGCATCGACGGCCAGACGCTGTGCGAAAGCCAGGTCATCGTCGACTGCCTGGAGGCGATGTACCCGAACCCGCCGCTGATGCCGGCCGACCCGCTGGCCGCCGCCAAGGTGCGCGAGCTGATCACGTTCATGGAGCTGTACCTCGAACTGGTGGGGCGCGAGCTGTACGGCGAGGCCTTCTTCGGCGGCAAGGCGAGCGAGGAGACGAAGGCCAGCGTGCGCAAGCAGCTGGCGCGGAACATCCCGGCGTTCAAACGGCTGGCGAAGTTCGCGCCGTACGTGGCCGGTGACACCTTCACGCTGGCCGACGCGGCCGCCTATGCCGCCTTGCCGACGCTGGCGCAGGCCACCAAGGCGGTGCTCGGCGAAGACATGCTCGCTGCCGCCGGCATCGACTGGAAGGGCTACCTGCGGCTGCTGGGCGAGCGAGCGTCGGTGCAGCGCGTCAACGCCGACCGCAAGCGCGATCTGGAGGCGAGCGCGGCCAAGAAGAGCTGAGGGTTCATCGCGCCCAGCGTGCTCGCCAGGCGGGCACGCGGATTGCTCCTCCCCGGTTCAGCGCGCCGGCACAACGGGAACTTTTCAAAGCCGGCGTGGGTCAGAATGCGACACCCTGCTGCTCCGGCCGAAGCACGCGCCCATGGCAGCAGTGGGGCTTTTTTCCCTGTTGTGCAGCCGGCCAGCGGCTGAAATCCTCGGGCGGTTCTCCTCCTCCTCCCTCCCTCCCTCGTTCGCCCGAGGGCGCTGCACAACAGCATTTCTTGCCGACCGGCCCCCTGCGCGGGGCGCGCCCGCTCAGGGCGTTGCCGACAGGGGAGTCGAAACCTCGACGGCGGGTGTGCCCCGCTGGCCCTCGACCAGTGACTGGGCCTGGAACAGGCCCGAGCGGTCGATGAAGAACGTCTCGACGAAGCGCACCGCGCCGCCGGGCAGGTGCGCCGGCACGGGGAACGGCGCGGCGCGGCGCACGAGGGCCACGAGCCAAGGCTCGACGATGTCGGCGGCCGGCTTGCGCACGACGCTCAGCGCGTTCACCTGGCCCTTCTCGTCGATCTCGACTTCGAGCGTGACGACGCCGAAGATCAGCGGCGGCAGCAGGCCGACGTAGACCCGCCCCGGGAAGCACTCGTAGATGTGGCGCGAGGCCTCGACACGGTAGGCCTCGGCGCTGTCGCTGGCCGCCGTGGCCGCCGGCGTGCGGCATTGCGGCGGCGGCACCATGTTGAATTGCGCCGCCGCGGGCAGCGCCGCCAAGGCCGCCCCGGCGCCGGCCATAACCAGCGCCAGCGTGCGCCGGGCGCGCGCCACGTTCACCGCAGCCACCCCTTCCTGCGGAAGTAAAGGAACGGCGCCGCGACGCTGGCCACCATCAGCGCCAGCGCGAACGGGTAGCCCCACGGCTGCTCGAGTTCGGGCATGTGTCGGAAATTCATGCCGTAAATGCTGGCGATCAGGGTCGGCGGCAGCAGCGCCACGCTGGCCACGGAGAAGATCTTGATGATCTTGTTCTGGTTGATGTTGATGAAACCGACCACGGCGTCCATCAGGAAGTTGATCTTCTCGAAAAGGAACGCGGTGTGCGAATCGAGCGAGTCGATGTCGCGCAGGATCTGGCGCGCCTGCTCGAACTGCTCGGCATTGAGCATGCGGCTGCGCATCATGAAGCTGAGCGCCCGCCGCGTATCCATCACGTTGCGGCGGATGCGGCCGTTGACGTCCTCCTCGCGCGCGATGGCGGCCAGCACTTCGGCAGCCGTGCGGTCATTGACGTCCTCCTTGAGCACGCGGGCGCTGACGCGCTCGAGCTGGTCGTAGATCGCCTCCAGCGCGTCGGCGCTGTACTCGGCGTCGGCGTCGAAGAGCTTGAGCAGCACGTCCTTGGCGTCCTCGATCAGCGCCGGGATGCGCCGCGCCCGCAGGCGCAGCAGGCGGAACACCGGCAGGTCCTCGGCGTGGATCGAGAACAGCACGTTGCGGTGCAGGATGAAGGCCACGCGCACGTTGCGCGGCGCCACGTCGTCGTCGATGAGGAAGTCCGAGCGGATGTGAAGCTGCCCGTTGTCTTCCTCGTAGAAGCGGGCCGACTCCTCGATGTCGGACTCGCCGATGTCGTCGGGGATCACGAGGTCGAAGCGGCTCTTGATCCAGCCCTTCTCCTCGTCGCTGGGCGCTTCGAGGTCGACCCACACCGGCTGCACGTGGGCGAGCGACTGCGCCAGCTCCTCGGCGCTTTCGATCTCCTCCTGGAACAGCCGGCCGTTGGCCAGCGTGAAGACGTTGAGCATGAACGGGCCCGGACCGCAGCAGCGGCGGCGATTGTGGCACCCGCCCTCAGGCGCGGGCCGAGCCGGCGACGAGGTCGAAGCGGAACAGCCGGCACTCGATCGGGCCGTTCCACAGCGGCACGCGGCGGCTCTCCTTCAACCGCATCAGCGAGGGCAAGCGCATCTCGGGGCTCAGCACCCACGCGGTCCAGCCGGCGTACTCGCGCTTCCAGTGCGCGGCCAGCGCGGCGAAGAAGGCGGCCGGCGTGCCGTTGGCGGCGGCCTCCGTTGCATGGCCGTCAGCTTCGTGGAAGCGCTCGCGCGCGCCGCGCGAGCCGGTCGTGCTGGTCGCGCCCTTGGCCTCGATGCGTTCGCCGTAGGGCGGGTTCAGCATCAGCGTGCCGGCGCGGCCATCGGCGGCTCGCGCCGCCGTGGCGGGCGGCGGCCGCTGCAGCGCGTCGGCGGTCTTGAACTCGATGGCCTCGCGCACGCCGGCGCGCTCGGCATTGCGGGCGGCGAAGTCGGTCATGCGGAAGCTCACGTCGCCGGCGAAGAGCGGCACCGCGCTCGCGTGCACCCGCGCGCGCGCCGCCGCCTGCATCTCGCGCCAGGCCGGCAAGTGCGGCTTGAACGGCGCCAGCCGCTCGAAGGCGAAGCGGCGGTTGAGCCCCGGCGCGATGCCGCAGGCGAGCTGCGCCGCCTCGATGACGATGGTGCCGGCGCCGCACATCGGGTCCACCAGCGGCCCGTCCTCGGCGCGGCCGCGCCAGCCCGCGGCAGCCAGCATCGCCGCGGCAAGCGTTTCCTTCAGTGGCGCTTCACCGGTGTCTTCGCGCCAGCCGCGCTTGAAGAGCGGCTCGCCGGAGAGATCGGCATAGAGCGCCGCCTGCGCTTCGCCGACGAAGAGCACGAGCGGCAGGTCGGGCCGCCGCGTGTCCACGCTCGGCCGCGCGCCGGTGGCTTCGCGCAGGTGGTCGCACACCGCGTCCTTGATGCGCAGCGCTGCGAAGTTCAGGCTTTGCAGCGGTGAACGGCGCGCGCTCACGTCGACCTTCAGCGTCTGCGCCGGCGTGATCCACAGCGCCCACGGCACGCGGCGCGCCAGTGCGTAGAGGTCGTGCTCGTCGCGATACGGCCCGTCGGCCAGCGGCCACAGGACGCGCGTGGCGAGGCGGCTTTCGAGGTTCAAGCGCATCGCCAGCCGCTCGTCGCCGGCGATGAACACGCCGCCGCGGCCCGCTTCGACAGTGCTTGCGGCCGGCGCACCGGCGATGCCGCGCACCTCGTCGGCGAGGAGTTCCTCCACGCCTTGCGGGCAAGGCAGGAAGAGCACGGCGGGCATGGGTCGGGCGCCGGGCCTCGCCGGCCCGGCCGCAGGCGCGCTCATATCGCCCGGCGCTGCGCCGCAGGCGCGATCTTCAGCGCCTCGCGGTACTTGGCCACCGTGCGCCGCGCGACCTGGATGCCCTGCTCTTCGAGCATCTGGCTCAGCTGGCTGTCCGACAGCGGCGAAGCGGCGTTCTCGGCAGCGACGAAGCGCTGGATCAGCGCCCGCACCGCGGTCGAACTCGCGTTGCCGCCGGCCTCGGTGGCCAGCGAGCTGCCGAAGAAGTACTTCAGCTCGAAGGTGCCTTGCGGCGTGGCCATGTACTTGGCCGTCGTCACGCGCGAGATGGTGCTCTCGTGCAGGCCCAGCTCCTCGGCGATCTCGCGCAGCACCAGCGGCTTCATCGCGATGGCGCCGTGCGTGAAGAAGGCGCGCTGGCGCTCGACGATGGCGCGGCTGACGCGCAGGATGGTGTCGAAGCGCTGCTGCACGTTCTTCACGAACCAGCGCGCTTCCTGCAGACGCGCCGAAAGGCCCGGGTTGCCGTTGGCGCCGCGTTGCTGCCGTGCCGCCTGCGCGTAGAGGTCGTTGATGCGCAGGCGCGGCATCACGTCGGGGTTGAGCGTCACCGAGAGACCCCGGCCGGCCTTGCGCACGATGACGTCGGGCACGACGATGTTCGCCTCGGCGTGCGAGAACGGCCGCCCGGGCTTGGGCTCGCAGGCGACGATGAGCGCTTGCGCCTGGCGCACCAGGTCTTCGTTGGCGCCGGTGAGCGACATCAGGCGGCGGATGTCGCGCTTGGCGAGCAGCTCCAGGTAGTTCTGCGCGATGCGCAGCGCCAGCGTGCGGGCCGCTCCGCGTGGCAGGTGCTTGAGCTGCAGCGCCAGGCATTCGCCGAGGTCGCGCGCGCCGACTCCGGCCGGCTCCAGGCTTTGCAGCCAGCGCAGCGCGCAGCGCAGGCGGTCGTGCATCGCCTCGGCCGGGTCGTCGAGGTGCTCGACGTTGCCGTTGGCGGCCAGGACGCCGTTCGCGACGTTCGCGCCTGCGCTGCCGGCGCGGGCATGCGTGGCCGCCGCGCTCATCTCCAGCAGCCGCGCACCGATCTCCTGCAGCGGGTCGGCGAGGTAGCCGTCGGCATCGAGCGATTCGATCAGCGCCAGCAGCGCGACGCGGTCCTCGGGGCCAAGCCGCATGGCGATCGCCTGCCGGCGCAGGTGCTCGGCGAGCGTGGTTTCGGCGCCGCGGCGCTCGCCCAGCTCGCCGTCGTCGTCGCCGGCGCTCTCGCGGGCGCGGCCGGGCAGTTCGCGGATGCCGTCGAAATCGTCGCCTTCGGTGCCGTTCTCCCAATCGTCGCGGCCGGGCTTGCCGAAGTCCTCGGCCCGCATCTCCGAGACCTCGGCGCCTTCGCCGGCTTCGAACCCCTCGCCGCCTTCGCCCGCCGAATGGCCATCGGCGGGGGCATCGAAGGCCGCGTCGTGCCGGTCGGCTGCGCCCGCGGCTTCGGCGGCAGAGCGCTCGGCCGGCGAGTCGTGCGCCGCCTCGTGCGCCGCCTCCTCGCGGGGCGCCTCGAACGGCGCCGGGCTGTCCTCCTCGACGTCGAGGAAGGGGTTCTGCTCGAGCATCTGCCCCACTTCCTGGTGCAGCTCGAGCGTGGACAGCTGGAGCAGCCGGATCGACTGCTGCAGCTGCGGCGTCAGCGCCAGGTGCTGCGACAGGCGGACCTGCAGGCTCGGCTTCATGGCTTGGTTCGCCGGCGCGGTCACATGCGGAAGTTCTCGCCGAGGTAGACCTTGCGCACGGCGGCGTTGGCCACGATCTCGGCCGGCGTGCCTTCGGCGAGCACGCTGCCTTCGCTGATGATGTAGGCGCGATCGCAGATGCCCAGCGTCTCGCGCACGTTGTGGTCGGTGATCAGCACGCCGATGCCGCGCGCGCGCAGGAAACCGATGATGCGCTGGATCTCGATGACGGCGATCGGGTCGACGCCGGCGAACGGCTCGTCGAGGAGGATGAAGCGCGGCTGCGTCGCCAAGGCGCGCGCGATCTCGACGCGCCGCCGCTCGCCGCCCGAGAGCGCCGGCGCCGGCGACGCGCGCAGCTTGTCGATGGCGAGGTCGGCCAGCAGCTTGTCGAGCAGCTCGCGGATGCGCTTGCCCGGCAGCGGCCGGCCGTCGGGCCCGCGCTGCAGTTCGAGCACGGCGCGGATGTTCTCCTCCACCGTGAGCTTGCGGAAGATCGACGCTTCCTGCGGCAGGTACGACAGCCCCAGGCGCGAGCGCTGGTGGATCGGCAGCTTCTGCACCGGACGGCCGTCGATGCGGATCTCGCCTTCGTCGGCGCGCAGAAGGCCGACGACCATGTAGAACGTCGTCGTCTTGCCGGCGCCGTTGGGGCCGAGCAGACCCACCACTTCCCCCGCGCCCACCGCGAGGTGCACGTCCTTGACCACCGTGCGCGGGCCGTAGCGCTTTTGCAGATGCTCGGCTTCGAGGCGGCTGCGCGCCGGCGTTGTTGAAGCACCGCCGGCCGCGGACTCGGCGGTGACCGCGGCTGCGGCTTGCGCTTCGTCAGCGCCGGGCGCATGCGGCCCGGCGGCTGCGTCGAGCCGCCTCAACGCCGGCCCCCGCCCAGGTCGCGGCTGGGCGCCAGCGGTGCGGTGGCCGGGTCGTTGGCGGCGCCCGATGCGGCGTTGCCGGGCCGCGGCGCAGCGGCGCCCGAGGCCGCTTCGGCGCGCGGGCTCAGCACCACGCGCACGCGGCCGGTGGGATTGGCCGCCGTCGGCGCGCCGCCTTCGACGCGAAAGACCTCGGCCAGGTTGTCCCAGACGATCACGGCGCCGCTGATCTCGTCGGCCACCGTGCCGGCGCGCATGCGCCGCACGGCGCCGTTGCCGACGAAGCGCAGCGTGTCGGCCTTGCCGTCGAACTCGATGCGCTCGGCCGCGCCCTCGACGACTTCCTCACCGGCGCCATCGCGCCGCTGGCGCCACGTGGCCGGCCTGCCGGCGCTGCCGATGGCGCTGGCGGCGCGGAAGCCGTCGGGCATCTCGCGCATCTCGACGCGGTCGGCACGCAGCACCATCGTGCCTTGCGAGATGACGACGTTGCCGTTGAAGACCACCACCTGCCGCTGCAGGTCGACGGTGCCGGGCCGGTCGGCCTCCACGACCATCGGCTTGGCGCGGTCGGCCCGCTCGGCGAACGCCGGAGCGGTTGCTGTCAGCGCGGCAGCCGCCAATGCCGCCGACATCATCGAGCGCGTGGCGAGGCGCGCTGAGGAGGCGCGAAGGTCACGCGAGCGGCGGGCAGTCATCTTGTGGCACGCAAGTTGCAGGGCATTCTAGACGCGCCCTTTGGCCGCAGCGCCCATGCCGGCTGCGGCGGAACTCTCACATGAGCCTGTCAGCTCACGTCCATCACGTGCGTGCGCGCCCGATCAGGTAATCGGCCACAACAACCATCCGCTCCAGCGAGCCGGCCAGGCTGCCCGAGGTGAACCACCGCCCCTGCACGCCGAGCGCGGGCACGCCGTCGATCTTGTAGGCGTCGGTGAGCTGGCGCGCCTTGGACGCCTTGGTGTTGACACTGAAGGACTTCATCGCCGCCACCAGCTTGGCTCCGTCGAGGCCGTTCTCGGTGCCGAAGGCGCTGATCTCGCTGTCGCTGACGAGCTGGCGGCGGTTGGTGGGCGCGTGCAGCGCCGCAAACACCCTGCGGTGCATCGCCGGCAGCGCGCCCAGTTCCTCCAGCGCGTAGTACAGCTTCTGGTGCACCTGGTGCACGCCGCCGAAGCCGACGTGGACGCGGCGGAACGACACGTCCGCCGGCAGGCGCTTGACCCACGATTCGAGCAACGGCTCGAAGGCGTTGCAGTGCGGGCAGCCGTACCAGAAGAACTCGACCACGTCGACCTTCTTGTCCGGCGTGGGCAGCAGCACCGGCGCCGGCGTGTTCAGGCGCACGAAGTGCTGGCCTTCGACCGGCGCGCCCGCGGGCTGCGCACCCTGGGCGAACAGGGCCTTGGGCGCGGCGAGCACGGCGCCGGCGGCGAGCAGGCGGCTGGAGAAGTGGCGCCTGTTGGGCATGGAACGTCCTTTCAAGAACTTGTCATCGGGGAGGGAGGGAAGGCGGGACGGAGCGTGCAATGAGCCCCGCCGCGAGAAGGCCTGCGCCCGACGGCGCCGGCGCGCCGTCGCCGCCGCAGTCAGGGCCGCTCGACGCGCACGATCTGCGCTTCGACGGCAGCGGCTTGCAGCTTGACCAGCAGCGCGTCGGCATCGTCGCGGGTCTTGAAAGGCCCCATGCGCACGCGGTAGACCATGCGCCCGGCCTGTTCGCGTTCGCTGATCTGGGCCACCTGGCCCATGAGAGCCAGCTTGGCGCGCTGTTGTTCGGCATCTTCGTTCCGCGTGAAGGCCCCGGCCTGCACGAAGAAGACGAACGGTTCGCCGCCCAAGGCGGTGGACCGCTGCGGCACCGTGGCCGATGCACCGGCCGCCGGCACCGGCGCGCCGGAGAGGATGGCAGCCGGGTCGCGCGCCCCGGCAGCAGCCGGCGGCGCCGGCGTGGCCGCGGCAGGCGTGGCCCCGCCGCGCCCGCCGCCGCAGTGCCCTCGCCCGCCGGTGGCAGCACCGGCGCGCTGGCCGGTGCCGGCACCACGACGCCGGCCGCGGCGCCGCCGCGCGCCGCGGGCCGCCCGGCCAACGGGGCGTTGGGATCCCAGCTGCGGTTGCGCTCGGCCTCGGCGGTGTCCTGCTCCGGGGTCCGGCCGGGCACCTTGTTGACGAACGGCACCGGCACCTTGGCGATGTACAGCGCCACCGCCAGCGCCAGCACCAGGCCCGACAGCAGGCCGACGACGACCCCGATGGCAAAGTTGCCGCGCGTGTTCTTGATGGCGCCCATCAGGCCTTGGCTCCTGTCGCCGCTGTTGCTGTGGCGGTTGCTGCCGCGCCGGTCGCGGCTGTTGCGGTTGCTTCGCGCTGCATCGAGGCCGGCGCCGAGACGCCCAGCACCGCGAGCGCGTTCTTCAGCACTTGTGCGGTGGCCGCCAGCAGCGCCATGCGCGCGGCGGCGAGCGCTGCGTCGTCGACCAGGAAGCGCTCGCTGTCGTACCAGGCGTGGAACGCGGCGGCCAGGCCGCGCAGGTAGAAGGCCACGTCGTGCGGCGCGAACTCCGCCGCCGCGCGCGCCAGCACCTCGGGCCAGGCGGCCAGTTCGAGCATCACCGCCGCTTCGCTGGGCGCGACGAGCCGCGAATGGTCGGCCGCGGCCAGGCTCTGCGCATCCTTGGCGCCGCCGTACTGCGCCAGCACCGAGCAGATGCGCGCGTGCGCGTACTGCACGTAGAAGACCGGGTTGTCGAGGTTGGTCGCCAGCGCGAGGTCGATGTCGAAGGTGAACTCGGTGTCGGACTTGCGGCTGGCGAGGAAGAAGCGCACCGCATCGCGGCTGGTCCATTCGATCAGGTCGCGCAGCGTCACGTAGCTGCCCGAGCGCTTGGAGATCTTCACCTCCTGGCCGCCCTTCATCACCGTGATCATCTTGTACAGCACGTAGTCGGGGTAGCCGGCGGGAATGCCGGCGCCCACCGCCTGCAGCCCGGCGCGCACGCGCGCCACGGTGCCGTGGTGGTCGGTGCCCTGCACGTTGATGACCTTGGCGAAGCCGCGCTCGAACTTGGCCAGGTGGTAGGCCACGTCGGGCACGAAGTAGGTGTAGGCGCTGCCGTCGTCGGCGACTGCTGCCGCGCCGGCCGCCGCCGAGCGGCGCATCACGCGGTCCTTGTCGTCGCCGTAGTCGGTGGTGCGCAGCCACAGCGCGCCGTCCTTCTCGTACGTCTTGCCCGAGGCGACGAGGCGCTGCACGACATCCTCGACGCGGCGCTCGGTGTACAGGCTGCTTTCGAGGTAGTAATGGTCGAAGCGCACGCCGAACGCCTGCAGGTCGAGGTCCTGCTCGTGGCGCAGGTAGGCCACTGCGAACTGGCGGATGCCGTCGAGATCCTCGGGGTCGCCGCTGGCGGTGAACTGGCGGTCGTCGGCGTGCACCGTCTTCTTCGCCGCGAAGTCGGCAGCGATGTCGGCGATGTACTCGCCGTTGTAGGCCTGCTCGGGCCAGCCTGCGTCGCCCGGCTTCAGGCCCTTCAGACGGCACTGCGTCGAGACGGCGAGCGTGTGGATCTGCGCCCCGGCGTCGTTGTAATAGAACTCGCGGTGCACGTCGTGGCCCTGCGAGGCCAGGAGGTTGCTGATGCAGTCGCCGAGCGCCGCGTTGCGGCCGTGGCCCACGTGCAGCGGGCCGGTGGGATTGGCGGAGACGAACTCCACCATCACCTTGCCGACCGGGCCACCGGCAGCGACGGCTTCGGCCCGTGAGCGGCAGCCGTAGCTCTCGCCGGCAGCGAGCACCTCGCGCACCACGGCCTGGCGCGCCGCCGGTGCCAGGCGCAGGTTCACGAAGCCCGGTCCGGCGATCTCGAGCTTGGCCACCCAGCGCTGGAAGGCGGAGTCGGCTTCCAGCCGCGCGACGAGCGCGGTGGCCAGCTCGCGCGGGTTCTTCTTCGCCGAGCGCGCCATCTGCATCGCCACGGTGATGGCGAGGTCGCCGTGCGCGGCCTGCTTGGGCGACTCGAACGCCGCAGCAGGCGCCGCCACGCCGGCTGCCGCGGCCAGGTCGGTGAGGGCTTCCTGCAGCGCGCGCAGCAACTCCTGCTTGGCTCGAATCATCGAGGCGATTCTACTTTTCGGCCCATGGCCGCCTGGGCAGGCGGCCTCTCGTCGTCCTCTGGGCGGCACCTCGGTCCGACCACGGCCCCGGCGCGGCGATTCGCGGCGCCTGCCTCAACGCCGACTTCACTTTTGCGCCCTCGTTGGCGCCTTCTTCGCCGCATCGGCGCGCGCCGCGTTCGCCGACGATGGCAGTCGTTGGACCGGCCGCTGCGCTGGCCCGCCGCTGCCGCCTGCCCGCCCTGAGTTCCCGCCCGCCCGCTTCCGAGGCCGCCGCCGTGGCGGCCGCTGCCACTGCCGCCGCGACCACCGGCGACGGCGGCAAGGCCACGCTCAGCGAGCCGCTGCCGCAGCGCATCGGCAAGTACCCGGTGGTGGCCAAGCTCGGCGAAGGCGCCACGAGCGAGGTCTTCCTCGCCGACGACCCGTTCCGCGGCCACCCGGTGGCGATCAAGCGTGTGCGCCGCTCGGCCCTGGTCGACGCACGCGAGGCGCACTTCCAGAAGCGCTTCTTCGCCGCCGAGGCGGCGCTCGTCGGGCAGCTGCACCACCCCAACGTCGTGCAGATCCTCGACGCCGTCTCCGAGGGTGAGGAGCTGCCGTACCTGGTGATGGAGCACGTCAGCGGCGGCACGCTCAGGCGCTTTTGCCGTGCCGACAGCCTGCTGCCGCTGGCGCAGGTGATCGAGATCGGCTTCAAGTGCGCGATGGCGCTCGCCTACTGCTGGCGCCAGGGCCTGATCCACCGCGACGTGAAGCCGGCCAACGTGCTGGCCGTGCTCGACGGCGACCGCATCGCCGACGTCAAGATCAGCGACTTCGGCAGCGTCTTCAACAGCGGCGCCGACATCACGCAGGTGCACCGCGTCGGCTCGCTCGCCTACATGTCGCCCGAGCAGCTCGACGGCGACCAAGTCGATTGCCGCGCCGACATCTACTCGCTCAGCGCGGTGCTGTACCACCTCATCGCCGGCCGGCCGCCGTTCGACGCCACCGAGCAGCGGGCGATCATGTACCAGATCTTCAACGCCACGCCGCCGCCGCTGGCGGCGCTGCGCGAGGGCGTGCCGGCAGCGCTGGCAGGCCTCATCGAGCGCGGCCTGGCCAAGGACCGCGAGGGGCGCCCGCCCGACTGGGACCACTTCGCGCAGGCGCTGTCGCAGATGGCCGCCGCGCGCCTGGTGCCGCATGGCGCGCAGCAGGCGGTGCTCGACTCGGAGCGCTTCACGCTCCTGCGCGCACAGGAGTTCTTCGCCCGCTTCGGCGACGTGGAGTTGTGGGAAGTGGTGCACCGCGCGAAATGGGCCCGGCACACGTTCGGACAGGCGCTCTATCGCCGCGGCGAGGAAGGCAACACCTTCCACATCATCACCGAGGGCGAGGTCGAGGTCTTCCGCGACGGGCTGCTCGTGGCGCGCCTGGGCGCGGGCACCTCGGTGGGCGAGATGGCGTACCTGGCACCGAGCCCCGAGCTGCGCACGCACAGCGCCGACGTGCTGGTGTCGCGGCCGACGACGACGGTGTCGTTCACACCCGAGTCGCTGGCACAGCTGTCGTTGACGACGCTGCACGCGTTCGACAAGGCGTTCATCGGCGTGCTCGTGCGGCGGTTGCACGCCGCGCACGAGGCGCTGGCGCATCCGCGGCGCATCTTGTAGCTGGCGTTTTCCTGGCCGGTGCTGCTTGCGGGCTGCTTGCACTTCGGGCCTTGGCCTGCGCCTTTCGGCTTGCGCCTCGCGGCCTGTGGTTTGGCTGCGTGGCTGCCGCCGGGCACTGTCGCCGGCCCCTGTCGCCGGCCTGTCGTAACGCCCTTCCCCCAGGAGTCTGGGTTGCCCCGGGTCACCCCTGTCGGCCGGCCGGCGCTGCCGTGCGTTGTCCCTCCTGCCCAGCAGCCGGGCGGGCGAACAGTGGCCCGGCCGACGCAGGCTTCATCCCTTCCCATCCACACACGAGAGATACGAGGAACGCCCGACCATGAACAAGCTGATCACCGCCTGCTTCCTGACCCTCGGCCTGCTGGCCGGCCAGGCCTACGCCGCCAACGCCGCCTGCGAGAAGAGCGCCGACGACAAGAAGCTGGCCGGCGCCGCGCGCACCAGCCACATCAAGAAGTGCGAGAAGGACATGGCCGGCGCCGCCGGCAGCCCGGCGTGCGAGAAGTCGGCCGACGACAAGAAGCTGGCCGGCGCGGCCCGCACCAGCCACATCAAGAAGTGCATGGCCGACGCCGGCAAGCCCGCGGCCAACGCCGGCAAGCCCGCCGCTGCCGCCACGCCGGCGATGCCGGCCGCCCCGGCGACCCCGGCCGCTCCCGGCCAAGCCCGCCGCCGCGGGCACGAAGCAATGGAAGGCCGGGCGTCGGGCGCCGAGCCTGCTCGGCCCCGGCGAGAACCCGCGTTAGACGAAGAGGGCGCCGTTGCGGCGCCCTCCTTCTTTTCGGCCGCGGCTCAATCGGCCGCGCCGGCCCGGGCGCTCGGCCCCTCGCCGCCTTGGCCGCCTTGGCCACCCTCGCCGCGGCGCCAGTAGGCCGCGTCGCCATAGCGCTGCTTGACGAAGTCCACCCACAGCCGCACGCGCAGCGGCAGGTGCTTGCGCTGCGGCAGCACGGCGAAGATGCCGCTCGGCGGCGCCGCGAACTCGGCCAGCACCTCGCGCAGGCGCCTTTCGGCGATGTCGCGCTCGACCTCCCACGTGCTGCGCCAGGCGATGCCGAGGCCTGCCAGGCACCACTGGTGCAGCACCTGTCCGTCGCTGCAATCGAGCGGCCCTTGCGGCCGCACGTGCACGAGCTCGCCTTCGATGCGAAAGGCCCAGCCGCGCGTCTGGCTCGCTTCGGAGCTCAGCGTCAGGCAGCGGTGGCGCGCCAGGTCGGCCGGCGTCGCCGGCACGCCGGCCTTCTCGAGGTACGCCGCGGTGGCCACGCACTGGCGCCGGTTGTCGGCCAGGCGCAGGCTGACGAGGTTCGAGTCGGGCATGTCGCCCACGCGGATGGCGCAGTCGTAGCCTTCGTTGACGATGTCCACCACGCGGTCCGAGAGGTTCAGGCTGACGCTCACCTCGGGGTGCAGCGCCACGAACCCCGGCACCAGCGGCGCCACGTGCCGGCGCCCGAAGCCGCCGGGCGCGGTGACTCGCAGGTGGCCGCTGGCCTTCACGCCGCCGGCGCTGACGCTGGCCTCGGCGCTGGCCATGTCGGCGAGGATGCGCTGGCAGTCTTCGAGGAAGGCGCTGCCCTCGTGCGTGAGGGTGATGCGGCGCGTCGTCCGGCGCAGCAGCTTGACGCCCAGGCGCTCTTCGAGCGCGTCGATGCGCCGCCCGATCACCGCCGGCGCCACGCCTTCGGACCCGGCCACCGCAGTCAGACTGCCCTTGGCGGCCACGGCCACGAAGGACTCCATCTGCTTCAGCCGGTCCATGGTGGCCGCGATTATGCGCGGCGAGCGCAAAAATCGATGGCGTTTCCGGCGCTTAATGTTTGTGAGCGTTTGGAATAGAGTCGCTGCATGGCGACTCCGCCCTTCGGCCCGCCTGCCCATCTGCTGACCCCGCCGGCGCGCATCGGCGCCGTGCTCTTCGACGCCTACGGAACGCTGTTCGACGTGCAAAGCGTCGGCCAGCTCGCCGGGCAGCTCTTCCCCGGCCAAGGCGATGCGCTCGCGCAGCTGTGGCGCGACAAGCAGATCGAGTACACGCGGCTGGTCACGATGAGCAGCGCCGGCGCCGAGCACTACCGCCCGTTCTGGCAGCTGACGCGCGACGCGTTGCGCTGGGCCTGCGCCCGCCTGCGGCTCGCTGCTGATGCAGCCATGCTGGACCGGTTGATGGACGAGTACCGCCGCTTGAGCCCGTTCCCGGAGAACCTCGAAGTGCTGCGCACGCTGAAGGCGCGCGGCACGACGGCCGGCATCCTCAGCAACGGCGACCCCGAGATGCTCGCCGCGGTGATCGAACATGCCGGCTTCGCCGACCTCGTGCGGCCCGTGCTGAGCGTGCAGTCGGTGCGCCGCTTCAAGACCGATGCCGCTGCCTACGCGCTCGGGCCGGCGGCGCTCGGGCTGCCGGCGCGCGAGATCCTCTTCGTCAGCAGCAACGGCTGGGACGCGGTGGGCGCCACCTGGTTCGGCTACACGACGCTGTGGGTGAACCGCAGCGGCGCGCCGCCTGAGGAGCTGGGCACCTCACCCACGCACAGCGGTTCGTCGCTGCGCGATGTGCTGCCGCTGTTGCCGCTTCAGCCTGCCCCCGCCTGAATCACTTCCCTTCGAACACCCTTCGAGAACGACCTCCACCCACTGCCATGCGCACCACCGTCCACGGCCTGCAAGTCGCCGATTCGCTCTACCACTTCGTCAACGACAGCGTGCTGCCCGGCACTGGCGTCGAGCCCAAGGTCTTCTGGGCCGGCTTCGGCTCCATCGTGCATGACCTCGCGCCGAAGAACGCCGCGCTGCTGGCCGAGCGCGACCGCCTGCAGGCCGAGCTCGACGCCTGGCACAAGGCGAACCGGGGCCCGATCAACTCGCCGCGCGCGAAAGCGAAATACCGCGCCTTCCTCGAGCAGATCGGCTACCTCGTGCCGGTGCCGAAGAACGCGCGCGCGACGACGAAGAACGTCGACGCCGAACTGGCGCTGCAGGCCGGCCCGCAGCTCGTGGTGCCGATCACCAACGCGCGCTACGCGCTCAACGCCGCCAACGCCCGCTGGGGCTGCTCGCTGACGCGCTGTACGGCACCGACGCCTTGCCCGAGAGCGACGGCTGCGAGCGCGGCCCCGGCTACAACGAGCGCCGCGGCGCCAAGGTCATCGAGTACGCGCGCTACGTGCTCGACCGCTGCGTGCCGCTGGCGCGCGGCTCGCACATCGACTCGGTGGCCTACGCGGTGGTGGACAACCTGCTCGCGGTGACGCTGAAAGGCGGCACGACGGTCGGCCTCAAGAATCGGCGCAGTTCGTCGGCTTCCAGGGCGAGATGGGCGCGCCTTCGTCGGTGCTGTCGCACCACGGGCTGCACCTGGACATCCGCATCGACCGCGGCCACGCCATCGGCGCCACCGACGCCGCCGGCGTCAAGCGACCTCGTCATCGAAGGCGGCGCTGTCCACCATCCTCGACCTCGAGGACTCGGTGGCCGTCGTCGACGCCGAGGACAAGGTGCTCGCCTACCGCAACTGGCTCGGCATCATGCAAGGGCACGCTCACCGAGGAAGTGAGCAAGGGCGGCCGCACGTTCACGCGCGGGCTGAATCCCGATCGCCTGTACACCGGCCCGCGCGGCGAGGACGTGGCGCTGCACGGGCGCTCGCTGCTGTTCGTGCGCAACGTCGGCCACCTGATGAACCACCCGGCCATCCTGTGGGGCGCGAAGGGGCGAGCAGATCCCCGAAGGGATCATGGACGCGGTGGTGACCACCGCGATCGCGCTGCACGACCTGAAGGGCCTCGCGGCGCCGGGCATCCGCAACAGCCGCCGCGGCAGCGTCTACATCGTCAAGCCGAAGATGCACGGCCCGGCCGAGGTCGCGTTCGCGAGCGAACTCTTCGCGCGCGTCGAGGCGCTGCTCGGGCTCCAAGGCCACCGTCAAGCTCGGCATCATGGACGAGGAACGCCGCACCAGCGTCAACCTCGAAGCGTGCATCGCCGCCGCGCCCGACCGCATCGCCTTCATCAACACCGGCTTCCTCGACCGCACCGGCGACGAGATGCACACCTCGATGCACGCCGGGCCGATGATCCGCAAGGGCGACATGAAGGCCGAGCGAGTGGATCGCCGCCTACGAGCGCAACAACGTCACCGTCGGCCTGAAGTGCGGCCTGCGCGGCAAGGCGCAGATCGGCAAGGGCATGTGGGCGATGCCCGACCTGATGGCGGCGATGCTGCAGCAGAAGATCGTGCACCCGAAGGCCGGTGCCAACACCGCCTGGGTGCCGAGCCCCACGGCGGCGACGCTGCACGCGCTGCACTATCACCAGGTCGACGTGTTCAAGGTGCAAAAGGAGATCGAGAAGGCCGACGCCGCGCTCGACCCGAACGCATTGCGCGAGACGCTGCTCGAAGGGCTGCTCACGGTGCCGGTGGCCCGGTCGCCGAACTGGAGCGAGGCCGAGAAGCAGCAGGAACTGGACAACAACGCCCAGGGCATCCTCGGCTACGTCGTGCGCTGGGTCGACCAGGGCATCGGCTGCTCCAAGGTGCCCGACATCCACAACGTCGGCCTGATGGAAGACCGCGCGACGCTGCGCATCTCCAGCCAGCACATGGCCAACTGGCTGCTGCACGGCGTGGTCACCGAAGCGCAGGTGCGCGCCACGCTGGCGCGCATGGCCGCCGTGGTGGACCGGCAGAACGCCGGCGACCCGGCCTACCGCAACATGGCCGGCCACTTCAACGAGAGCGCCGCGTACCGCGCCGCGTGCGACCTCGTGTTCCAGGGGCTCACGCAGCCGAGCGGCTACACCGAGCCGCTCTTGCACGCCTGGCGCTTGAAGGTCAAGGAAGCGGCTCGGTCCAACTGATACGCGAGCCGCTGCTGCACGCCTGGCGACTGAAGGTCAAGGACGCGGCGCGGACGTCTTGAGAGTGCGAGCGTAACGAGCAGACGATGCGGGATAACCCGCAGCGCTGATCCGCCTCATCATCGTTCCTGATTGGCGCCGGCGCGGCGCGATGGCTATCGTGCGGGCCCACGCCCCGAACGACACGGAGACCCTCGCATGCCGCTGCCCCCGACCGCCCCCGTCCGCCTGGCTCTGGCGCTGGCCCTGGCTGCTTCGACCGCGATCGCCGCGGCGCCGGCGCACGCCGGCACGGTGACCGTGGTCACGTCGTTCCCGAAGGAACTGACGCAGGCGTACAAGACCGCGTTCGAGAAAGCCAACCCCGGCATCAAGGTCGAGATCCTCAACAAGAACACGGTGCAGGGCATCGCCTACGTGCGCGAGTTGCCGCCGGGCCAGCGGCCCGACGTGTTCTGGGCCTCCGCGCCCGACGCCTTCGAGGTGCTGGCCGGGCTCAAGCTGCTCGACAACGTCGCCGCGTTGGCCAACAAGTCGGCGCCGGCCAAGGTGGGCAGCTTCCCGATCAACGACCCCGCGGGCCATTACCTGGGCCAGGCGCTCGCCGGCTACGGGCTGATGTGGAACACGCGCTACCTCGCGGCCAACAAGCTGCCGGCGCCGCGCCAATGGGCCGAGCTGACGCGACCGGTCTACTTCGGGCACCTGGCGATCAGCTCGCCTTCGCGCTCGGGCACCACGCACCTGACGGTGGAGACGCTGCTGCAAGGCGAAGGCTGGGCCAAGGGCTGGAGCCAGCTGCTGCAGATCACCGGCAACTGCGCCGCCATCACCGAGCGCAGCTTCGGCGTCCCCGACGGCGTCAACAACGGCCAGTTCGGCATCGGTCTCGTGATCGACTTTTTCGGCCTGGCCGGCAAGTACAGCGGCTTCCCGGTCGAGTTCGCCTACCCCGACGTGACCGCCGTGGTGCCGGCCAACATCGCGCTCGTCAACGGCGGCAAGAACGCCGACGAAGCGCGCAAGTTCATCGCCTACACCGTCAGCCTCGAAGGGCAGCAGCTGCTGTACGACCCGAAGATCTCGCGCCTGCCGATCCTGCCGCCCGAGGCGATGGGCGGCAAGGCGCCGGCGGGCTACCCGAATCCGTTCGAGATCGCCAAGCGCGCCAAGGTGAAGTTCGACTCCGACCTCTCCGAGTCGCGCTACAACGTCGTCTCGGCGCTGTTCGACCAGACGATCACCTTCCGCATCAAGGAACTGCAAGCGGCGACGAAGGCCATCCACGCCGCCGAGGAAGCCCTGGCCCGCAAGCCCGATGCGCGCGCGGCGGCGCTGGCGAAGCAGGCACGCGACCTGGCCTACACGCCGGTGGTCGATGCGACCAAGGCCGCCGACAAGGAGTTCCTCGCCGTCTTCGCGGCCAGCAAGAAGGACGCCGCCGTCAACAAGCGCGTCACCGCGCTCGAAGACCACTGGAACACCAGCGCGCGCCAGAACTACGAGCGCGCCCGGTCGCTGGCCGAGCAGGCGCTCGCGCACACGCGCTGACGCACGCGAACCCCCTCGAGCCGGGAGCTCCCGATGTCCACGTTGCATGCCGCGGCCGGCGCGCCGCAGGCTGGGCCGCGCCCGGCCTTCTTCGCCCGCTGGCGCGAGGTGCGCCCGGGCGTGCGCCTGGCCGGCGCGCTGGTGCTCGCCTTCCTGCTGCTGTTCTTCGTGCTGCCGGTGGCGCGCGTCTTCTACACCGCCTTCGTCGAGGCCGACGGCACGCCCACGCTCGGCCACTTCGGCGCCTTCTTCTCGCAGGGGTTGATGCGCGAGGCGTTCGTCAACAGCCTCGTCGTGGCGCTGCTGTCGGCGCTGTTCGCGGCGTTGATCGCCGTGCCACTGGCGTACTTCACGGTTCGCTTCGAGTTCCGCGGCGCGCTCCTGATCCAGACGCTGGGCGTGCTGCCGCTGGTCATGCCCCCGTTCGTCGGCGCGGCGGCGATGCAGCTCATCTTCGGCCGCTCGGGCAGCGTCAACCTGCTGCTGGACCGCTGGTTCGGCTTCACGCTGCCGATCATGGAGGGCCTCAACGGCGTCGTCTTCGTCGAGGCCATCCACTACTTCCCGTTCATCCTGATGAACCTCACCGTGGCGCTGCGCAACATCGACGGCGCCATGGAGGAAGCGGCGATGAACCTGGGCTGCCGCGGCTGGCGGCTGTTCCGCCGCGTCATCTTCCCGCTCGGGCTGCCGGGCTTCGTGGCCGGCGCGTCGCTGGTGTTCGTCAAGGTCTTCGACGACCTCGGCACGCCGCTGGTGCTGGGGCAGACCAACCTGCTCGCGCCGCAGGCGTACCTGCGCATCACCCAGGTCGGCCTCGAAGACCCGATGGGCTACGTCATCAGCGTCATCATGATCGCCTTCTCGATCGTCGCCATGGCGCTGGCCGCGCGCGTGCTCGGCGGCAAGGACTACGCCACCACGCAGAAGGGCGGCGGCAGCATCCAGCGGCGGCGGCTGTCGCCGCTCGGCTCGGCAATGGCCTACGGCTGGATCCTCCTTGTGCTGGCCGTGGTGCTGTCGCCGCACCTCGGCGTGCTGCTGCTCAGCTTCGCCAAGGTGTGGAGCTTCTCGCCGCTGCCCGACGCGTACACGCTCGCGCACTACGCCACCGTGTTCGAGGACGCCGGCGGCATGATCACCAACACGCTGCTGTACTGCGGCCTTGCCGCCGCGCTGGACGTCGTGCTCGGCGTCGCCATCGCCTACCTGATGCTGCGCACCAAGCTGCCGGCGCGGCAGTGGCTGGACTGGATCGCCAGCGCGTCGCTCGCGGTGCCGGGCATCGTGCTGGCCATCGGCTACCTGCGGCTGTTCAAGGGCGTCACGGTCCCGGGCACGGACGTGCTGCTCACCGGCACCTGGGTGATGATCATGCTCGCCTACGCGGTGCGGCGGCTGCCGTACGCGCTGCGCTCCTGCGTGGCGGCGCTGCAGCAGGTGCACGTGTCGCTGGAGGAGGCGGCCGAGAGCCTGGGCGCGACCAAGCTGCGCACCATCGGCCGCGTCGTCGTGCCGCTGATGGCCGGGGGCATCCTCGCCGGCTTCGTCGCCAGCTTCATCACCGCCGCGGTGGAACTGTCGGCCACGCTGCTGCTGGTCTCGGCCGACAGCCAGGCGCCGATGAGCTACGGCATCTACCTGTACATGCAAAGCGCCGCCGGCCGCGGCCCCGGCGCCGCGCTCGGCGTGCTGGCCATCGCCGTGGTGGCCCTCGGCACCTATCTGTCCCACCGGGTGGTGGAGCGCACGCAGGCGCGCCTGGCCCCCGCAGCGCGAAAGAACGAGGCATGAAGAAGGTCAGCGTGCAGTGCCGCGGCGTGCGGCTGTCGTACGGCACGAGCGAGGTGCTGCGCGGCGTCGATCTCGACATCGAGCCGGGCGAGTTCTTCGCGCTGCTCGGGCCCTCGGGCTCGGGCAAGAGCACGCTGCTGCGGCTGATCGCCGGCTTCAACAGGCACCAGGTCGGCGAGCTGCTGATCGACGGCGTCGACATCTCGGCCAAGGCGCCGTGGGAGCGCAACGTCGGCATGGTCTTCCAGAACTACGCGCTGTGGCCGCACTTGACGGTGTGGGACAACGTCGCCTTCGGCCTCGTCGAGCGCAAGGTGGCGCGCGACGTGCTGCGCGCCAAGGTGGCCGCGGCGCTCGAACTGGTCGGCCTGGCTTCCTTCGCCGAACGCCGGCCCAACCAGCTCTCGGGCGGGCAGCAGCAGCGCGTGGCGCTGGCGCGCACCATCGTCATCGAGCCGCAGGTGCTGCTGCTCGACGAGCCGCTGTCGAACCTGGACAAGTCGCTGCGGGTGCAGATGCGCCAGGAACTGCTGGCGATGCAGCGGCGGCTCGGCTTGACGACGATCTTCGTCACCCACGACCAGGAAGAGGCGATGACCACCGCCGACCGCATGGCGGTGCTCGACAAGGGCGTGGTGCAGCAGGTGGGCGCACCGGCGACGCTGTACGACTACCCCGTGAACCCGTTCGTCGCCAGCTTCGTCGGCACGATGAACCTGCTGCCGGCGCGCGTGCGCGCGCGCGGCGGGCCGATGCTGACGCTGGACGTCGAAGGCGTGGGCGACCTGCAGTTTCCGCTGAACGGCGATTCGCCCGAGGGCGAGCGGGTGATGGTCAGCTTCCGCCCGCATTCGCTGCGCGTGGACGTTGCCGATGCGGCGCGCGACGCGCGCTACGTGTGGATGCCCGGCACCGTGGAGGCGAGCGAGTTCCTCGGCGAGTTCACGCGCTACCGCGTGCGCGTGGGCACGCAGAGCTTGGCCGTGGACCAGGCGCACTACGCGGGCCTGAGCAAGTTCCCGGTCGGCGGCCCGGTGAGCCTGGGGCTCGAACCCTCGCAGGTGCGGCTGCTCGCCGCCTGACGACGCCGGGCAAGGGCCCCGCTGACGGCCGGCGCGCGCGATGGAGCTGTACCAGGTGCGCGCCTTCGTCACCGTGGCGCGCCTCGGCCACGTGACCAAGGCCGCCGACGCGCTGTGCGTGACGCAGCCGGCGGTGACGGCGCAGATCAAGTCGCTCGAGTCGAGCCTGGGCGTGGCGCTGTTCGACCGCAGCGGCGCGCGCCTGGCGCTGACGCGCGCCGGCGAGCGGCTGCTGCCGCAGGCCGAGGCGCTGCTCGCCGCCGCCGGCGAACTGCAGGGCGCGGCGCGCCGCATGCAAGGCGAGCTGGCCGGCCGCATCGAGCTCGGCCTGCCCGGCGAGAGCGCCGACTTCCTGCGCCTGGGCGCGCTGGCCGCCGGCGTGCGGCGCGACCTGCCGCTGGTGGAACTGCACACGCGCACCGCGGCCGTGGGTCACCTGCTCGACCAGGTGCGCGCCGGCGCGCTGGCCGCGGCCTTCACCATCGGCGTGCATCCGCCGCGCGACCTGCAGTGGCTGGCGCTGCGCTCGCTGAGCTACCGCGTCGCCGTGCCCAACGCGCTGGCGGCCGAATTGCAGCGCGGCGGCTGGCGCGTGCTGGCCGGCCTGCCCTGGGTCGATGGCGCCATCGATTCGCACATCCACCAGATGCTGCGCGGCTTGTTCGAGCAGCAGGGCCTGGCGCCCAACGTCGCCCTGCGCAGCGACGACACCAGCGCGCTCGAAGCCTTCGTTCGCGCCGGCAGCGGCTGCGCGCTGCTGCGCGAAGAGGGTGGCGCTGCCCGGCGTCGAGCACCACGAGTGGCTGGTGTGAGGGCACGCCCGCGTCGACGCGCACCTTTACTTCAGCAGCGCCGGCGAACGCGCCGGCGACCCGCTGGTGGTGGCGCTGGCCTCGGTGGTGCGCAGCGTCTGGGATTGAGCGGCCACGGTCGCCGGCCGGCCGGCAAGGCGGCGGGCGTGGACGGATGCGAGGATCAGGCTCAGTGCGGCCCGAAGCCGCACGAGCCCGGCCTGTCCGGGTTGCCGCACGAACCGCAGGCCCCATCGCCGCCATCTCGGCAGCCCTGTCCGCGGCCTTGCCGCCTTCGCTGCCGGCGGTGGCGAACACCGACAACTGCTTGGCCAGCGCCACCGAGTGGCAGCGCGGGCACTCGGGCTGGTCGCCGTTGCGCACCAGCTTCTCGAACTGCGTGCCGCAGTCCTGGCAGACGTATTCGTGGATGGGCATCGCGCGCTCCGGAAGTGCAGGCTGTCGTTTGGCCGGGGATTATCGAACGGTGCACCGTGCAAGGCGGGCCTGCGAAAGGCGCCTGCCCGAGTCAATGTGCCGCGCCGCCGGCCAGGCCTTCGAGCGCCTGCCGGAACACCTGCCGCGAGCGCCACAGCACCGCTTCCTGCCAGTCTTCGCGCGGCGGGCTGAAGTAGTCGCGCAGCGTCTGGCGGATGCGCCTCGTCGCGGGGTCGGCCAGGTTGCGCGGGTCGCCGTGCTGCCACAGCCACGCGTCGTCGCGCAGCGCGTTCTCGCCGTGCGGCGGGCCCAGCGTGCCGAACTCCAAGGCGACGAAAGCGATGTCGGCATGCGCCAGCGCGCGCTCGTAGCCGAACTCGGTGAGCCCCGTCTTCTCCTGCGAAGACGAAGTGCCCAGCAGCGGTTCGGTGACGCTCGGCCCCCACCAGCGCCGCGCCCGCTGCACGCGTTCGCTGCCCGGCGCGTGGTTGCAGATCGGCTCGCCGTAGCCGTAGGGGCCGAGCCCCGTGTGCATGTCGACGATCGCCACCGTCTTCGCGCGCGCCAGGTGCGCCTGCAGGATCGCCTCGCTCGTGCGCCGCGCCCACGTGGGCCCGCTGCCGCCGTAGAAGATGCCGTGCGGGTCGGTGTACTGCCCGGTGCTGCGCGCCACGCGCTCGGCGTGCACGCCGTGCTTGGCGCGCCAGGCCTCGATGGCCGCTTCGTGACGCGCCAGCGTGGCTGCGTCGAGGCTCTTCGGGTTGTAGTGCTCGCGCAGTTCCTCGTAGCCGGGGTTGGCCGGCAGCGGCTGCGTGAAATCGACCCAGTTGCGGTTGAGGTCGACGTTCTCCTCGGTGACGCGGCGCCACCAGGCGAAGCCGTGCGGGTTGACGGCATGCAGCACCAGCACGGCCGTGTCGCGCGGCAAGGCGGCCGGCACCGGCCCGCGCAGCAGGTCCACCTGCGGCCCGCTGCCGGCGAAGCCTTCGGCGCCGTGCGTGCCCGAGATCACCACCAGCACGCGCGTCGCATCCTCGGCGCCGACGAAGGCGCTGTCGGTGGCGAGCGCCTCGCCGCGCGGCCCTTGCAGCGGATGCGGCCAGTGGCGCACCTGCGCACCGCACGCCTGCGCCGCTTCGAGGAACTTCTGGCGCGCTTCCTCGTACTCGCGCGCGAACGCCGAGACGTCGGGGCTGGCGTTGGCCATTCAGCCGCGCCGGCGCCATGCAGCGCCTCCTCGCGCGCCGATTCGGCCAGGGCACGCAGCTCGGCCCAGGGCTCGGCCTTCAGGCGGTCGAACGGAATCTCGGTGCCGCAGTTCGAGCACAGGCCGTAAGCGTCGGTCTCGATGCGGCGCAGCGCCTCGCTGACTTCGCCTCCACCTCCTGCGTCTCGAAGTCCGACAGCGCCATGTCCATCTCGCGCTCGCTCTCGCGCTGCGGCGGGTCGTCTTCGTCCTGCGTGGCCACTTCGCGCGCGTGCTCGGCGCGGCTGCGCCCGCCCAGGTGGTCGGCCAGGCGGCGGTCGAGCTGATGCCGTTGCCCGAGCGCAGACTTCAGCAAGGCGCGTTGCCCGGGGGTCAGGTGGCTCGTCATCGCGCGCAACTCCTTCTTCGAATCGTCGTGGAATGCAATAGATCATGCATGGCATCGGCCGCAGCCGGCCTTGAGGCCGGCCAATCGCGCCGGGCGCTCTACCGTCCCGCCGCTCGGGTCTGCCCGCCGCGCGAGGCGCGGCATCGGCGGCCTGGATAATCGCGCCCCCATGCCCGAAGCGCCTGCAACGCACTTCGCGCCCAGCGCGGTGCCCGCACCCGCACCGGCGCCAACGCCCGCGCCGGCACCTTGGCCGCAGCGCTGCGAAGTGCTCGTCATCGGCGCCGGGCCTGCCGGCAGCGCCTGCGCGCAGCGGCTGGCCCTCGGCCGGCATCGACGCGCCGGGGCCTGGCGTCGACCAGCACCAGTTCCCCGCGCGACAAGATCTGCGGCGACGGCCTGATCCCGATGCGCACGCCGCCCTGCGCGCGCTCGGCGTCTACGACGCCATGGAGCATGCGCCGTGGCAGCCGGCGCAGCACATCCGCTGCGTCGGCCCGCGCGGCAGCACTGCGACGTGCCGGGTCAGGTGTCGGTGCTGCCGCGCAAGGTGCTCGACGAGCTGCTCGTGCGCGCCGCCGAACGCGCCGGCGCGAAACTGGCGCATGCTGCTGCGCTTCGAGGCGCCGCTCGAAGAGCCCGACGGCGAAGGACGAACGCGCGTCGTCGGCGCCCGCCTGCGCAACGGCGACGCGGTGCACGAGATCGAAGCGCGCTGGGTCGTGCTCGCCACCGGCGCCGTGCCGCAGGCGATGACGGCCGCGGCCTGTGCGAGCGCCACGCCCAGCGGCGCAAGCTGGCGCACCTACGTCCGCCATCCCGGCCTCGCCGCGAGCATCCGGCAGTTGCAGTTCGTGTGGCACCCGCGCATGCGCGGCGGCTACGGCTGGATCTTCCCCGGGCCCGATGGCGTGTTCAACATCGGCGCCGGGCACCCCGGCAGCCACATTCAGTTGCGCAGCGGCAAGGGGCACATGCAAAACCTCAACCTGCGCCGCTTCTTCGAGGCCTTCGGCGAGGTCTACGAACCTGCGCGGCGGCTGATGCGCGAAGGCGAGGTGCAGGGCGACCTCAAGGGCGCGCCGCTGCGCTGCTCGCTGCTGGGCGCGCGCTGGTCGCGCGACGGGCTCCTGGCCACCGGTGAGGCGATCGGCAGCACCTACGCCTTCAGCGGCGAAGGCATCGGCAAGGCGCTGGAGACCGGGCTCATCGCCGCCGATGCGCTGCTCGAACCGCTCGCGGGCGCAGCCGGCGGGCCGGGCTCGCACCTGAGCACGGCCGGCCTCGGCCACGCGCGCCGGCTCGCTGCCGACGACGCCGACATCCGCCGCCGCCACGAGCGGGCCTGCTCGGCCTGAAGCCCAAGTTCGACCTCTACGAACGCGCCAGCCGCATCAACAACCACCCGTGGCTGGCGGACCTCGTGATCTGGCGCGCCAACAAGAGCGCGCGCATCATGGCCCGCATGAGCGCGGTCATCGAGGAGAAGCAGAACCCGGGCTGGCTGCTGAGCTTCCGGCGGCATGCGCAAGCTGCTGACCGAGTAGCGGCTGGCCGCGAGCAGGGCCCGGTCGAGTGCGGCGCAGAGCAGCGCCTCGAGCGGCGCCCGGCCGCCGCGCGAACCAGCGAAAACGTCGATCCAGCCTGCGTTTCGGCGGCGCTAGCATCGCCGCGCCATGGCCGCCCCCGACAACACCACGACCGAGATCCCGGTCCCGCGCTTCGACCTCTTCTACCGCCACGCCGAGCTGACGCGGCTGCTGCACGACTACGCGCGCGCCGCGCCGCACCTGGTGCAGGTGTCCTCGCTCGGCAAGAGCCACGAAGGGCGCGACATCTGGCTCGTCACGCTGACCCGCCGCGACACCGGTGCCGCCGAGGACAAGCCCGCCTTCTGGGTCGACGGCAACATCCACGCCGCCGAGCTGACCGCTTCCACCGCGTGCCTGTACTGGCTGCACCAGCTCGTCTCGAAGTACGGCAGCGACGCGCAGGTGCGCCAGCTCATGGACACGCGCGCCGTCTACCTCGTGCCGCGCCTGAACCCCGACGGCGCCGAGCTGGCGCTGGCCGACCGGCCGCGCCACATCCGCAGCTCCACGCGCCCGTACCCCTACGACGAGCAGCCGGTCGAGGGCCTGACGGTGGAAGACGTCGACGGCGACGGCCGCGTGCTGACGATGCGCATCCCCGACCCGCACGGCCCGTACAAGAAGTGCGCGGCCGACCCGCGCCTGATGGTGGCGCGCGAGCCGGGCGAGTTCGGCGGCGAGTACTTCCGGCTGATGCCCGAAGGGACGCTGAAGAACTTCGACGGCATCAAGGTCACGGCGAACAAGGACCGCGAAGGCCTCGACCTCAACCGCAACTTCCCCTCCTACTGGCGGCAGGAGTTCGAGCAGGCCGGCGCCGGCCCTTACCCCACCAGCGAGCCCGAGGTGCGCGCGATGGTGGACTTCATCGTCAAGCATCCGAACATCGGCGCCGCGGTGAGCTTCCACACGCACAGCGGCGTGATCCTGCGGCCGATGGGCACGCAGAGCGACGACGACATGACGCCCGAGGACCTGTGGATGTACAAGCGCCTGTCGGACCTCGGCGCCAAGGCCACGGGCTACCCGGCCATCAGCATCTACCACGAGTTCAAGTACCACCCGAAGGAGATCATCACCGGCACCCAGGACTGGGTCTACGAGCACCTGGGGGCGCTGTTCTGGACGGTGGAGCTGTGGGCGCCGAACCGCGAAGCCGGCATCACCGACTACCAGTGGATCGAGTGGTACCGCGACCATCCGGTCGAGGACGACCTGAAGCTGCTGAAGTGGAGCGACGAGAAGTGCGGCGGCAACGCGCACGTCACCTGGTACCCGTTCCGCCACCCACAGCTGGGCATGGTGGAGCTCGGCGGCTGGGACAAGATGAACTTCTGGCGCAACCCGCCGCCCGAGTTGCGCGAGCGCGAGGCGGCGCGCTTCCCGCCCTGGCTGATGCAGCTGGCGTTGTCGCTGCCGAAGCTGGAGATCCTGCGCGCCGAGGAGCGCGCGCTCGGCCCCGACACCTGGCGTGCGCTTCGCGGTGGCCAACGCGGGCTACCTGCCTTCGCATACGTGAGCAAGCGGGCGTTGCAGCGCAAGGTGGCGCGCGGCACGGTCTTCCAGATCCACCTGCCGCTTGGGCGTGTCGCCTATCGGCGGCCAGGAGCGCGTCGAGGCCGGCCACCTCGAAGGGCACGCGCCGAAGAACTCGCCAGGCCTTCCTGCCCAACCGCGATATCACCGGTGACCGCGCTGTCGTCGAGTGGGTCGTCTCGGGCAAGCGCGGCACCGCGATCGCGCCGAGCGCAACGGCGGACCGCGCGGGCACGGTGCGCGCGGAGGTGACGCTGGACTGACAAGGTGTCGCGATCGATCGGCTGAACGGCGGTCGATCAGATGCGGCGCACTCTGCGTCCCACTCTGCGCCGCACTCTGCGCCGCACTCGGGCGGTCGTGGCGAGATCGGGACGGTGGGGTGCCCTGCTTCGTTCGTGTCTTCGGCCGCCCTGCTCCGCAAGCCCGCAGGGCGCCCGAATGCCCCTTTACCTCACGAAGCAGGGCACCCCACCGTCCCGATCCGGCACCCGCGGTGGCGTTCGGCGAGAAGACCCGAAGCGTCGCTGATCACGATCGCAGGCCCTCTTCGAAGACCGATTCTGGTGCCACGCCAAGGACGCCGGGGTCGGCTCAGCGAGGTAAAGGGGGTATTCGGCGCCCTGCGAGCTTTAGCGAGCCGGGCGGCCGAAAGAGGACACGAGCGGAGCCGACCCCCCGGCGTCCTTGGCGCGCGATGACCTTCACGCGCCACGACCTTGGCGCGCGATGACCTCGGACCGCTCGCTACGCTTCTGTCAATCACACCCTGCGCCCGCCGCCCGCGGCGCTTCAACGCTGCTCGAACCTGAACACCGCGACGCTGGCCATCAGGTTCGGCCAGCGCCGCACGATGCGCCCGTCGTGCAGGCCGAAGCTGTCGCTCACCGCCAGGCCGGTGCGGCGCGCCAGCAGTTCGAAGTCGGCGAAGGTGCCGACACGGATGTTCGGCGTGTCGTACCACTGGTAGGGCAGCGTCTTCGTCACCGGCATGCGGCCGCCGAGCACGCGCATGCGGTTGGGCCAATGCGCGAAGTTGGGGAAGCTGACGATGCCGATGCGGCCCACGCGCGCCGTCTCGCGCAGCATGTGCTCGGTGTTGCGCAGGTGCTGCAGCGTGTCGAGCTGCAGCACGACGTCGAAGCTGCGGTCGTCGAAGAGCGCCAGCCCCTCTTCGAGGTTGAGCTGGATCACGTCGATGCCGTGCTCGAGCGCGGCGTGCACGTTGGCGTCGGCCAGCTCGATGCCGTAGCCGCTGCACCGGCGCCGGCGCTGCAGGTGCGCCAGCAGCTCGCCGTTGCCGCAGCCGAGGTCGAGCACGCGGCTGCCCTCGGGCACGAGGCTGGCGATGATCTCCAGGTCGGCTCGCTCAGACATGGCCGACCTCGGCGTGGATGCGCCGGGAGATGCGCTGGAAATAGGCCCGCAGCACGCCGTGGTAGCGCGCGTCGTCGAGCAGGAAGGCGTCGTGCCCGTGCGGCGCGTCGATCTCGGCGTAGCTCACCGCGGCGTCGTTGTCGACGAGCGCCTTGACGATCTCGCGGCTGCGCGCCGGCGCGAAGCGCCAGTCGGTGGTGAAGCTCACGAGCAGGAAGCGCTTGCCGCGCGCCGGCGCGAAGGCGGCCTTGAGGTCGCCGCCGTGCTCGCGCGCCGGGTCGAAGTAGTCGAGCGCGCGCGTGATCAGCAGGTACGTGTTGGCGTCGAAGTACTCGCTGAACTTGTCGCCCTGGTGGCGCAGGTAGCTCTCGATCTGGAACTCGATGTCCTGCGTCGTGTAGGCGAAGTCGGCGACGGTCGCGGCGCCGCCGGCATCGACGGTCGCTTCGCTCTCGCCGGCCACGGCAGCGCCGGCAGCGCGCACGCGGCCGCCGCCGTTGGCCGTGCGGCGGCCGAACTTCGCTTCCATCGCGTCGTCGCTGAGGTAGGTGATGTGGCCGATCATCCGCGCCACGCGCAGGCCGCGCCGCGGCAGCACGCCGTGCTCGTAGAAGTGGCCGCCGTGGAAGTCGGGGTCGGTGACGATGGCGCGCCGCGCCACTTCGTTGAAGGCGATGTTCTGCGCCGAAAGCCGCGGCGCCGTTGCCACCGCGATGCAATGCGCCACGCGCTCGGGGTGGCGCAGCGTCCACGCCAGCGCCTGCATGCCGCCCAGGCTGCCGCCGATCACCGCGGCCAGCCGCGGGATGCCCAGGCGCTCGACGAGGCGCGCCTGCGCATCGACCCAGTCTTCCACCGTCACCACCGGGAAGTCCGCGCCCCAGGCACGGCCGGTGGCGGGGTTCGGATGCATCGGCCCGGTCGAGCCGAAGCACGAGCCCGGGTTGTTGACGCCGATGACGAAGAAGTGGCGCGTATCGAGCGGCTTGCCGGGGCCCACGAGGTTGTCCCACCAGCCCGCCTGGCCGTTGGCATCGAGCCCCGCCACGTGCGCGCCGGCGTTGAGCGCGTGGCACACCAGCACCGCGTTACTGCGCGCTTCGTTCAGCGTGCCGTAGGTCTCGTAGACGAGGTGGTAGTCGGCGAGCGCGGCGCCGCTGGCCAGCGGCAGCGGTTCGCCGAAGTGCATCTGCTGCGGAGTGACCAGGCCGAGCGTCGAAGCCATCGCGCGCGATAAGCGTCCAGGGGCGCCGAGAGTGAGTGAGCCGTGAATGAAAAAACCCGGTGCCGCCACACGAGACGGCCCCGGGTCGGGGGTCCTGTTTAGCGGCATTTGATAAAGCGCCCGCAAGCCGGAGCAAATCGGCGCTGTGAGGCAAAGTATATCGGCGCCGCTTCCGCCGGCTCCCCCCTGGCGCCTCCAGCGCCTAGCATCGCGCCTTCGCCGGGAACACAAGCGCCCCGCCAGGCGCAGGAGGGAGCCGTCCATGCACGAGTGGCTGCATCGCATCGACCGCCATTTCCCGGTCCGCTACTTCGCGTGGCTGCTGTCGGCGGTGGTGCTGCTGCTGGCGGCGTTCACGTGGGTGGCCTATGGCATCGGCGGCGGCGTCGCGCTCGCCGGCCTCGCGCTCGTGGCGCTCGGCTTTCGCGACACGCGGCAGCGGCGCCACTCGGTGCTGCGCAACTACCCGGTGATCGGGCACCTGCGCTTCCTGCTGGAGTACATCCGGCCGGAGATGCGCCAGTACTTCATCGAGAGCGACAACGAAGCGGCGCCGTTCTCGCGCCAGCAGCGCAGCCTCGTCTACCAGCGCGCCAAGGGCGACCCCGACAAGCGGCCGTTCGGCACGCAGCTGGACGTGCAGGCCGCCGGCTACGAGTGGATCAACCACAGCATCGCGCCGACGAGGCTCGACTCGCACGACTTCCGCGTCGAGATCGGCACCGGCGGCAGCTCGTGCACGCAGCCGTACAGCGCCAGCGTCTTCAACATCTCGGCGATGAGCTTCGGCGCCCTGTCGGCCAACGCGATCATGGCCTTGAACGCCGGGGCGAAGCGGGGCGGCTTCGCGCACGACACCGGCGAAGGCTCGATCAGCGAGCACCACCGCGTGCACGGCGGCGACCTCATCTGGGAGATCGGCAGCGGCTACTTCGGCTGCCGCCAGGCCGACGGCAGCTTCAGCGAGAACCGCTTCGTCGACAACGCCGCGTCGCCGCAGGTGAAGATGATCGAGCTGAAGCTCAGCCAGGGCGCGAAGCCGGGCCACGGCGGCGTGCTGCCGGGCTCGAAGGTGACGCCGGAGATCGCCACCGCACGCGGCGTCGCGGTGGGCGAGGACTGCATCAGCCCGGCGCGCCACTCCGCGTTCACGACGCCGGTGGAGATGATGCAGTTCATCGAGCGGCTGCGCGGCCTCTCGGGCGGCAAGCCGGTGGGCTTCAAGCTGTGCATCGGCCACCCGTGGGAGTGGTTCGGCATCTGCAAGGCGATGCTGGAGACGGGCCTCTTGCCCGACTTCATCGTCGTCGACGGCGGCGAGGGCGGCACCGGCGCGGCGCCGCTCGAATTCACCGACCACGTCGGCGCGCCGCTGCAGGAGGGGCTGCTGCTCGTGCACAACACGCTCGTCGGCTTGAACCTGCGCGATCGCATCCGCATCGGCTGCGCCGGCAAGGTGGTGAGCGCGTTCGACATCGCGCGCGCAATGGCGCTGGGCGCCGACTGGTGCAACGCGGCGCGCGGCTTCATGTTCTCGCTCGGCTGCATCCAGGCCCAGAGCTGCCACACCGGCAGCTGCCCCACCGGCGTGACGACGCAGGATCCGCTGCGCCAGCGCGCCCTCGTCGTGCCGACGAAGGCCGAGCGCGTGTACCGTTTCCACGAGGGCACGCTCGAAGGCGCTGAAGGAGCTTGTGCAGGCCGCGGGCCTGGCGCACCCGCGCGAGATCACCGCCAGCCACATCGTGCGCCGCATGGCCGACCGCGAGGTGCGCCTGCTGGCCAATCAGCTCACGTTCGTGCAACCCGGCTCGCTGCTCGCCGCCGCCGCGGGCCACGGCGAGTGGCCGCACGCGGTGTTCAAGCTGTACTGGCCGATGGCGCGCGCCGGCTCGTTCCAGGTGGCCGCGCCTGCCTAACGGCGCAGTGGCGGGGGCGCGGCCGCGCGCGGCGCGGCCCCAGGCCGGAATCAGCCCGATCAGCCCTTCGGCGGCAGCGTCTCGGCGAAGCTCGGCCGCGCGGCGAGCTTCTCGGCCAGGCGCGCGAGCCCCGGCTGGCGGCTGCGCCAGTCGATGTGCGGGAAGCGGAAGTCGAGGTAGCCTAAAGCGCAGCCTACCGCGATGTCGGCGAGCGAGAAGTGCGGGCCGGCGCACCACGGCTTGTCGGCGAGGCCCTGGCCCATGGCCGCAATGCCGGCGTCGGCGCGCACCATCTGGCGGTCGATCCACGCCTGCGAACGCTCCATCGGCGCGCGGCCGGCCCAGTGCGCTTCGAGCCGCGCCAGGATGCAGGCGTCGAGCACGCCGTCGGCCAGCGCTTCCCATGTGCGCACCTCGACGCGCTCGCGGCCGCTGGCCGGGATGAGCTTGCCCACCGGCGACAGCGTGTCGAGGTACTCGACGATGACGCGCGAGTCGAACACCGCCTCGCCGCCTTCCATCACCAGGCACGGCACCTTGCCGAGCGGATTGCTCTGCAGGATGGCGTCGCTGCCCCAGACGTCTTCGAGCACGAGCTGAAAGTCGAGCTTCTTCTCCGCCATCACGATGCGCACCTTGCGCACGTAAGGGCTGGTCAATGCGCCGATCAGCTTCATGCCTCGCTGTCCGTCCTTCCCTGCAGCAATCGAAAAATCATTCTAGGGTAGGGCCTCGCGCACCTTGCCTCGGGGCGAACGCGCGAAGCGCGCATGCAACAGTGCACGTTCGCGCGGCCCGCGAGCGCGCCGCCATGAGGCACGAGCGATGCCCTCCCGCACACAAGGCCCGGCTGCTTGTCAGGGTCCGGTTTCGGGTGCACACTGGTCCGGACCGTTGGGCGTCCGCCGTCGGTCGTTCTTACCGGCACCAGCCCCGCTTCCCGATTCCCGCGCCAGCCGCGCCTTCCTGTCCGACGTGCTCGCTCTCGTGTTCTTCCCAGCGGCTAACCCTGCGGTTCGTGCGGCGGCTTTCGCGGCGGCATCTTCGGCGCGCCGCGCCTTGCCGGCCCACGCTGCTTTCTTCCCGGCCTGCCTGTGCCTTGTCGTCGGCGCGGCGGGCGTTGCCTTTGCCTGCTCTCTTGCCTGGAGGTTCTGATGAATCTGACGATCAGCGGCCATCACCTCGAAGTCACTCCGGCCCTGCGCGAATACGTGCTGACCAAGCTGGACCGGGTGACGCGCCACTTCGACCAGGTGGTCGACGTGAACGTGCTGCTGACGGTGGAGAAGCTCAAGGAGAAGGAACGAAGGCAGAAGGCCGAGGTGACGCTGCACGTCAAGGGCCGCGACATCTTCGTCGAGCAAAGCCACGAAGACCTCTATGCGGCGATCGACCAGCTGATGGACAAGCTCGACCGCCAGGTGATGCGCTACAAGGACCGCGTGCAGGACCACCACCACACGGCCGCCAAGCGCCTGGACGCCAGCGCCGGTTGAATGCGCGCCCCCCGCTTCCGGGGCCGGCGGCGCCGGCCCCGGGAACGAGGGCCGCACCGCCCAAGTCCAACGGCCCGGGGCCGTTTTTCATGCGGCGCAATCACTGTTGCTGCAATGCCGCATCCTGGACCATCCCTCCGGTTCACGGGGCAGCCGCCCTGGGGGCCGGCAGCACGTCAGGTCTATGATCTTCGGCCTCGCAACCCCTAGCTTCGCAGCACGCGAGAGCTGCCTCTTCAGCCCGGCACGCGCGCGAAGCGATAGGACAAGCATCCGATGAACCGTCTTGCTGCCATCCTGCCCGCCGGCAACGTGCTGGTGAACGTGGAGGCGACCAGCAAGAAGCGCGTGTTCGAGCACGCCGGGCTGCTGTTCGAGAACCAGCACGCCATCGCGCGCGGCACCGTCACCGACAACCTCTTCGCGCGCGAGCGCCTGGGCTCCACCGGCCTCGGCCACGGCGTGGCCATCCCGCACGGCCGCGTCAAGGGGCTGAAGAACCCGCTCGCCGCGGTGGTGCGGCTGGCGCAGCCGATCCCCTTCGATGCGCCCGACGACGAGCCGGTGCTGCTGTTGATCTTCCTGCTCGTTCCCGAAGCGGCAACGCAGCGGCACCTGGAGATCCTCTCCGAGATCGCCGAGATGCTCTCCGACCGCGAGCTGCGCGAACGCCTGAAGACCGAGGCCGAGGCGAGCGCGGTGCACAGGCTCATCTCCGACTGGGAACCGCAGAAGACCACCGCGTGAGCGCAGCCAAGGCCGGGGCCACGCCACCGGGCGCGCGATGAAGCCCACCTCGATGAGCGCGGAAGCGCTGTTCGAGTCGCACCGCGAGGCGTTGCACTGGGAGTGGATCGCCGGCCACGCGCACCCCGAGCGGCGCTTCGACGAGAACGCGATCCGCGACGCGCGCTCCTCGGCCGACCTCGTCGGCTACCTCAACTACATCCACCCGTACCGGGTGCAGATCGTCGGCAAGCGCGAGGTCGCCTACCTGACGCAGGCCGACGGCGAGGACTGCGAGCGGCGCATCTCGCGCATCGTGACGCTGGAGCCGCCGGTGATCATCGTCGCCGACCAGCAGACCGCGCCCGACCGCCTGGTGGCGATGTGCGACCGCGCCGAGATCCCGCTCTTCGTCACGCACGAGTCGGCCGGGCACGTGATCGACGTCGTGCGCGGCTACCTCGGCCGCCACTTCGCCGACCGCACCACGCGCCACGGCGTGTTCATGGACATCCTCGGCCTCGGGGTGCTGCTCACCGGCGAATCGGGCCTGGGCAAGAGCGAACTCGGCCTCGAACTCGTCTCGCGCGGCCACGGCCTCGTCGCCGACGACGCGGTGGACATCTACCGCACTTCGCAGACCACGCTCGAAGGCCGCTGCCCCGACCTCTTGCAGAACCTGCTCGAAGTGCGCGGCATCGGCCTGCTGGACATCAAGGCCATCTTCGGCGAGACGGCCGTGCGGCGGAAGATGAAGCTGCAGCTCATCGTGCACCTGGTGCGCCAGAGCACGATGGAGCGCGAGTTCGAGCGCCTGCCCTACGAGCCGCTGTACGAAGAGGTACTCGACATGCCGGTGCGCAAGGTGGTCATCGCGGTGGACGCCGGCCGCAACCTCGCGGTGCTGGTGGAAGCGGCGGTGCGCAACACGGTGCTGCAGCTGCGCGGCATCGACACCTACCAGGAGTTCATCGCCCGCCACCAGAAGGCGATGGAGGAAGGCGGCGAGAAGTAGCGGCCAGCGCGGCCGGCGCGCGCTTGGCCGCCGCCCCTGCCGCGGCTACTTGCCGCGGAACGCGCAGTCGGCTTTCGTGCAGCGCGCGTACAGCGCCAGCGAGTGCTCCTGCAGCGTGAAGCCGCGCTGCTGCGCCACGGTGCGCTGGCGCTTCTCGATCTCGGCATCGAAGAACTCCTCGACGCGGCCGCAGTCCAGGCACACGAGGTGGTCGTGGTGCTGGCCTTCGTTCAGCTCGTAGACCGACTTGCCCGACTCGAAGTTGCTGCGCGTCAGGAGCCCCGCGTGCTCGAACTGCGTCAGCACGCGGTACACGGTGGCCAGCCCGATGTCGGCGCCTTCGGCCAGCAGCGCGCGGTACACGTCCTCGGCCGTCATGTGGCGGCGCTCGGTGTGCTGGAACACATCGAGGATCTTGATCCGCGGCAGCGTCGCCTTCAGGCCACTGCTCTTCAGTTCTTCGGCTTGCGTCACGGGCGGGCACCCTCGCCGGAGCAGGACACTAGAATCGACCGATCATAGCCACAGCGCCAAGCCCTTCGCCCCCTGCGGGCTGCGGGCAGCGGCGCTGCCCCGCCCCCGCCGCCGGCGCGCTTATGTGCCGCCTCCCGCGCCCGGGCCACCTTCCGCGATTCAGGCCGCTCATGCGATTTCCCGCTTCGTTGCTCGCCGCGCTTGCGATCGTGCTGCTTGGCACCGGTTGCGACTCGCTGCAGCGCAGCGACACGCTGTTCGGCGTCATCACGCCCTACCGCATCGACATCGTGCAGGGCAACGCGGTCACGAAGGAGCAGGTGGCGCTGATCCGCCCGGGCCTCACGCGGCTGCAGGTGCGCGACCTGCTCGGCTCGCCGCTGCTGACCGACCCCTTCCACGCCGACCGCTGGGACTACCTCTTCACGCTGCGCCGCCCGGGCGCCGAGCTGCAACGGCGCAGCGTCATCGTGCACTTCGACGGCGAGCGCGTGAAGTCGATCGAGGCGCCGAACGACCTGCCGAGCGAGCGCGAGTTCGTCGCCTCGATCAGCCGCTTCAAGGACCCGCGCGCGCCCAGGCTGGAGCTGAGCGACGACGAGCGCGCCGCGCTGCCGCCGCCGAAGAAGCGCGAAGTCGCGCCGCCCGAGCCGGTGGGCCCGGTGCGCAGCTACCCGCCGCTGGAGGGCCCGTGACGAACGCGAACGTGGCCGAGCCGCTGCGGGTGGCCGTGGCCGGTGCCGGCGGGCGCATGGGCCGCATGCTGATCGATGCCGTGATGGCCAGCGGCGATTGCCGCCTGAGCGGCGCGCTCGACATCGCCGGCAGCCCGGTGCTCGGGCAGGACGCTGCGGCGCTGTCCACCGTCGCCGCCGGCAAGCCCACCGGCGTCGCGGTCACCGCCGACCTCGCGCGCGGCTTGGCCGGCGCGCAGGTGCTGATCGACTTCACGCGCCCCGAAGGCACGCTCTCACACCTGGCCGCCTGCCGCACGCACGGCGTGCGCGCCGTCATCGGCACCACCGGCTTCACGCCCGAGCAGAAGGCAGCCATCGGCGCGCACGCGCAGCAGCTCGCCGTCGTGCTGGCCCCCAACATGAGTGTCGGCGTCAACGTGATGCTGCGCCTCGTGCACGACGCGGCGCGCATGCTCGGCGACGCCTACGACCTCGAAGTGACCGAGATCCACCACAAGCACAAGGTCGATGCGCCCAGCGGCACCGCGCTGGCGCTGGGCGAAGCGCTGGCGCGCGCGCGCGGCGTCGCGCTCGCCGACGCCGGCGTCTTCGCTCGCCACGGCCACACCGGCGAGCGGCGTGCCGGCAGCATCGGCTTCGCGGCGCTGCGCGGCGGCGACATCGTCGGCGACCACACCGTGCTGTACTGCGGCCCCGGCGAGCGGCTGGAGATCACGCACCGCAGCGCCAGCCGCGCCAACTACGCCGAGGGCGCCCTGCGTGCCGCGCGCTTCGTCGCCGCGCGCACGAGCGGCCTCTTCGGCATGGCCGACGTGCTCGGCCTCGACTGACCTTTTCGCCCCTTCACGCACGGCCGCAGCACGTTCCGCACGTTCCGCACGATCCATGAGCGGCCTCGAAGCCTTCTGGACGCGCGCCGACGGCGTCGGCCGCTTCGTGGCGCTCCTGCTGCTGGCGATGTCGGTCACCGCGTGGGTGCTGATCCTGTGGAAGGCCTGGCTGCTCCGGCGCGCCGCGGCCGACATCGAGCGTGCCGTGCCTGCCTTCTGGGACGCCGCCGGCATCGAGGATGGGCGCGCGCGCCTGGCTGCCGGCGACCGCGAGCGCGTGCTGCTGCCGCTCCTGGAAGCCGCGGCGGCGGCATCGGCCGAGGGCACGCTCGCGACGCACGCGCACCTCGAATCGCAGCTCACGCGGCGGCTGCGCGACGCGCTGCACCGGGGCCTGGCGCACTTGCAGGCGGGTCAGGTGGCACTGGCGTCGATCGGCAGCACGGCACCGTTCGTCGGCCTCTTCGGCACCGTGTGGGCGATCTACCACGCGCTCGTCGGCATCGCCGCGGCGGGCACGATCACGATCGACAAGGTCTCGGGCCCGATCGGCGAAGCGCTCGTGATGACCGCCGCCGGCATCGCCGTCGCGGTGCCCGCGGTGCTCGCGTTCAACATCTTCGGCAAGCGCGTGGCGGCCTGCGAAGCGGAGCTCGAAGGCTTCGCGCACGACCTGCGCGAGCTGATGGTCGCACCCACGGCCACCGGCGCGAGCGAGGGCTGACCCATGGCCTTCGGCCGCCTCGAACGCAGCCCCGGCGCGCAGCCGATGAGCGAGATCAACATGACGCCGCTCATCGACGTGATGCTGGTGCTGCTGGTGATCTTCATCATCACCGCGCCGCTGATCGCCGGCAGCCTGAAGCTCGATCTGCCGCGCGCGGAAGGGGCCACGGCCGGCACGGCGCCGGCCTTCATCGCCGTCGCGCTGGACGCCGAGGGCCGCCTCTTCATCGACGAGAAGCCCGCCGACGCCGCAGCGCTGGCCGAACGCGCCCGCCAGGCGGCGCGGCGCAACCCGCTCACCGAAGTGCAGCTGCGCGCCGACCGGCGCGTGCCCTACGGCCGCGTCGCCGAGCTGATCGGCGCGCTGCACGCCGCCGGGCTCACGCGCATCGGCTTCGTCACCGAGGCAGCGGGCAACTGAGTCCCGCGCCGGTGTGCGCGCGGGCACGGTCCGGGCGCAGTCGTTAGCGCGATACGAGCGCCGGCTTCCCACCACGGCCTCGCGCGCCGGGCCCGCTGCCTAGAATCGCCGGCCATGAACGAGAAATACGTCCCGGCCGAGGTCGAGGCCGAGGCCCAGGCGCACTGGGCGACGCGCGATGCCTATCGCGTGGTGGAGGACCCGCGGCGGCAGAAGTTCTATGCCTGCTCGATGCTGCCGTACCCCAGCGGCAAGCTGCACATGGGGCACGTGCGCAACTACACCATCAACGACATGATGGCGCGGCAGCTGCGCATGAAGGGGCTGAACGTGCTGATGCCGATGGGCTGGGACGCCTTCGGCCTGCCGGCGGAGAACGCGGCCATCGACAACGGCGTTGCGCCCGCGAAATGGACGCGCGCGAACATCGCCGACATGAAGGCGCAGATGCAGCCGCTCGGGCTCGCCTTCGACTGGGCGCGCGAGGTGGCCACCTGCGACCCGGCCTACTACCGCTGGAACCAGTGGTTCTTCCTCAAGCTGCTGGAGAAGGGCCTCGCCTACAAGAAGACGCAGGTCGTCAACTGGGACCCGGTGGACCAGACCGTGCTCGCCAACGAGCAGGTGGTCGACGGCAAGGGCTGGCGCAGCGGCGCCGTCGTCGAGAAGCGCGAGATCCCGGGCTACTACCTGGCGATCACGAAGTACGCCGACGAGCTGCTTGCCGGCGTGGCCGACAGCACGAGCCCGCACTACCTCGAAGGCTGGCCCGAGCGCGTGCGCCTGATGCAGGAGCACTGGATCGGCAAGAGCGAAGGCGTGCGCTTCGCGTTCCCGCACGAGATCAAGGGCGACGATGGCCAGCTCATCCAGGGCGGACGCATGCACGTGTTCACGACGCGCGCCGACACCATCATGGGCGTCACCTTCGCCGCCGTCGCGCCCGAGCATCCGCTGGCCGCGCACGCCGCGAAGCGCGACCCGAAGGTCGCCGCGTTCGTCGAGGAGTGCAAGCGCGGTGGCACCACCGAGGCGGAACTGGCGCTGAAGGAGAAGGAAGGCCTGCCGCTGGGGCTTTCGGTCACGCACCCGCTCACCGGCCAGCCGGTGCCGCTGTGGGTGGGCAACTACGTGCTGATGGGCTACGGCGACGGCGCCGTGATGGGCGTGCCCGGCCACGACGAACGCGACTTCGCCTTCGCGCGCAAGTACGGCATCGACATCCTGCAGGTCATCCACGTCGACGGCCTCGAGTACGACTACGAGCGCTGGCAGGACTGGTACGCCGACAAGGAGCGCGGCGTCACCGTCAACTCGGGCAACTGGAGCGGCCTCACGCACGCCGCCGCGGTGGACGCCATCGCCAAGGTGCTGGCCGGGCACGGCCTGGGCGAGAAGAAGACGACCTGGCGCCTGCGCGACTGGGGCATCAGCCGCCAGCGCTACTGGGGCACGCCGATCCCGATCATCCACTGCGATGCGTGTGGCTCGGTACCGGTGCCGGAGAAGGACCTGCCGGTCGTGCTGCCCGAAGACCTCGTGCCCGACGGCAGCGGCAACCCGCTGAACAAGTGCGCCTCGTTCCTGAACGCGGCCTGCCCGCAGTGCGGCAAGCCGGCGCGGCGCGAGACCGACACGATGGACACCTTCGTCGACAGCGCCTGGTACTACATGCGCTATTGCTGCCCCGACAGCGAGCTGGCGATGGTGGACAAGCGCAACGAGTACTGGATGCCGATGGACCAGTACATCGGCGGCATCGAGCACGCCGTGCTGCACCTGCTGTACGCGCGCTTCTGGACCAAGGCGATGCGCGACCTCGGCCTCGTCACGTTCAGCGAGCCGTTCCGCAAGCTGTTCACGCAGGGCATGCTGCTCAACCAGAGCTTCTTCCGCGAGGCCGAAGGCGGCCGCACGCGCTGGTTCTACCCCGGCGAAGTGGCGGTCAGCTACGACGACAAGGGGCATCCGACGGGCGCCAAGGCGCTCGCCGACGGCCTGCCCGTCACGCTCGGCGGCATCGAGAAGATGTCCAAGAGCCTGAACAACGTCGTCGAGCCGCGCGACATCATCGGCAAGTTCGGCGCCGACACCGCGCGCGTGTTCACGATGTTCGCGGGCCCCCCCGACCAGAGCGCCGCGTGGTCCGATACGGGCGCCGCGGGGTGCTTCCGCTTCCTCACGCGCCTGTGGGGCACGGCGCAGAAGATGGCGCCGCTGCTGAAAACCGCCGCGCCCGACATCGCCGGCGCCAGCGCCGGCGCGTTGGCGCTGCGGCGCGAGATGCACCTCGTGCTCAAGCAGGTGAGCCACGACTACGAGCGGCTGCAATACAACACCGTCGTCTCCGGCGCGATGAAGATGCTCAACGCGCTGGACCGCGCGACGCTGGCCGACACGCCCGCCGACGCCGCGGTGCGGCGCGAAGCGATGTCGCTCTTGCTGCGCTCGCTGTACCCGGCGGCGCCGCACATCACGCACGCGCTGTGGGCGGGGCTCGGCTATTCGGCGCAGCACGGCGAGCTGATCGACGCGCCGTGGCCCGCGGTCGATGAAGCCGCGCTCGTCACCGACGAGATCGAACTCGTGCTGCAGATCGCCGGCAAGATGCGCGGCGCGATCCGCGTGCCCGCTGCCGCCGACCGCGCCGCCATCGAAGCGGCCGCGCTCGCATCGCCGGAGTTCGCGCGCTTCGGCGAGGGCCGTCCGGCGAAGAAGGTCGTGGTGGTGCCGGGCCGGCTGGTCAATGTCGTGGTCTGAGCGCGGCCCTGCGTCGCTTCGGCCCCGTGCGCCTCGTGCGCCTCGTGCGCCTGTCGCGCCCTCGCGCGCGCTGCGATCGCGGGTGCATCTGATCGTCGGCACGGTGGCTGCCACAGCCGCCACGGCACTCCCCGGCTGCGGCTTCACGCTGCGCCTGCCGCCGAAGCTCAACTTCCGCAGCCTGGCGCTCACCGGCTTCGAGCCGCGCTCCTCGCTCGCGCAGGAACTGCGGCGGCAGATCGCCGCGCAGGTGCAGGTGCTCGACGACGCCAACCGCGCCGAGGTCATCCTGCAGGCGCTGGCGGACCAACGCCAGAAGAGCGTCGTCGCCAGCACCGCGGCGGCGCAGGTGCGCGAAGTGCAGTTGCGGCTGCGCTTCGAGTTCCGCGTCGCCACGCCGAGCGGCCGCGAGCTGATCCCCAAGGTGGCGCTGCTGCTGACGCGCGACATGAGCTACAGCGAGACGTTCGCGCTGGCCAAGGAGCAGGAAGAGAACGAGCTCTTCCGCGACATGCAGGCCGACGTGGTGATGCAGGTGATGCGGCGCCTGGCGTCGATCAAGGTCTGACGGCTTGCACGAAGGCCGACAGCGCCGGCAACCCGCGCCCGCCATGCATATCCGCCCCGATCAACTCGAAGGCCGCCTCGCGCGCGGCCTCGACGCCGTCTACACGCTGCACGGCGACGAGCCGCTGCTGGCGCAGGAGGCGGCCGATGCGATCCGCGCCGCGGCGCGCGCGGCCGGCTTCAGCGAGCGCAAGGTGTTCACCGTCAGCGGCGCGCACTTCGACTGGAGCGCCGTGCTCGGTGCGGCGCAGGCGATGAGCCTGTTCGCCGAGCGGCAGCTGATCGAGATCCGCATTCCTTCGGGCAAGCCGGGCAAGGACGGCAGCGAAGCGCTGCAGCGCTACTGCGAGCAGCTCCCCGCCGACGTGCTGACGATCGTGCAGTTGCCGCGCCTGGACTTCCAGCAAGCGAAGTCGGCCTGGTTCGCGGCGCTCGACGCCGCCGGCCCGACGCTGCGGCTGGACCCGATCGAGCGGCGCGCGCTGCCGGCCTGGCTGGCGCAGCGCCTGGCGCGGCAAGGGCAGCGCGTGGCCGAAGGCGACGAGGGCCAGCGCACGCTCGCCTTCTTCGCCGACCGCGTCGAAGGCAACCTGCTCGCCGCGCACCAGGAGCTGCAGAAGATCGCGCTGCTGTACCCGCAAGGCACGCTCGCGTTCGCCCAGGTCGAAGCGGCCGTGCTCGACGTGGCCCGCTACGACATCGCCCGCTTCGTCGAGGCGGTGTGGAGCGGCCAGGCGGCGCGCGCGCTGCGCATGCTGGCCGCGCTCGGGCCGAAGGCGAATCTGCCGTGTTCGTGCACTGGACGCTCGCCGAGGACGTGCGCGGCCTGGCACGCGCGCGCGCCGCGCTCGACGCCGGGCAGCCGATGCCGCTGGCGCTGCGCGAAGCGCGCGCCTGGGGCGCCAAGGAGAAGCTCTTCGAGCGCGTGCTGCCGCAGCTCGGCGCGGCGCAACTGGCGCGCTGGCTGCACGCGGCGCAGGTCTGCGACGGCCTGTGCAAGGGCCTCACGCACGCGCGCTGGCCGGCGGCGCCTGGCCGGCGTTGCAGCGCCTGACGCTGCTGCTGCTCGGCCGCGCCGGAGCCCGGCCAGCGGCCGTACGCGCTGCCGGCCTGAATCTGAGTTGAAGCAGCGCGCCGGCGCATCGCCGATCGTCGCCACGCGGCCGGGCCGGCCGAATAGCATCGCGGCGCTTCGCCCTCACACTTCCGAATCCGGACGCCCACCACCATGCGCAGGATCATCGTCGGCATCTCGGGCGCCTCGGGCGCGATCCTGGGCGTGCGCGCGTTGCAGGCGCTTCGCGCGGTGCCGGAGCTGGAAGTGCACCTCGTCATCTCGCCGGCGGGCAAGCGCACGCTCGTCGAGGAGACCGACTGGCGCGTCGATGCCGTCGAGGCGCTGGCGCATGTGGTGCATTCGCACATGGACATCGGCGCCGCGGTGGCGAGCGGCTCGTTCCGCACGATGGGCATGATCGTCGCGCCGTGCTCGGTCAAGACGCTGTCGGAGGTGGCGCATTCGCACAGCGGCAACCTGCTGACACGCGCTGCCGACGTGTGCCTGAAGGAGCGCCGCCGCCTCGTGCTGCTGGTGCGCGAGACGCCGCTGCACCTGGGGCACCTGGAGCTGATGGCGCAGGCCACGCGCTGCGGCGCCATCGTCATGCCGCCGGTGCCGGCGTTCTACACGCGGCCGTCTTCGATCGACGAGGTGGTCGATCACACGGTGGGCAAGGCGCTCGACCTGTTCGAGCTGCCGCACGCGCTCGTCAAGCGCTGGAAAGATCCGCAGCCGTAGCGCGGGGCAGCCGCGGCGGCGCAGTCGCGCCGCAGCGAACCCGGGCCCGGCCACACACTTCGGCCGGGCGACCGGACGGCGCTGCCGCCGTGCCGTGTTCAGGCAGCGGCGAAGACGTCCTTATACGCCGTGTAGATGGTCAGCAGGACCAGCGGCCCCAGCACGATCCAGCCCAGGCCCAGCGGAATCGATGCGACGATGGCCGCCCCGATGTAGATCACGAACCACAGCAGGAACGGCACGATGTTCTTCAGGCTCGCCGAGAAGCTGGCCTTGATCGCATCCACCGGCGCCGTGCCGCGCAAGGCCACCAGCGCCGGAGCAAACCAGATGGCCATGCCGGCCACGAAGCCCAGCACCATCGCCACCAGCACCGCGAAGAGCCCGAGGCCGAGGCCGGCCATCATGCCGCCGCCGCTGCCGCGCGCGCCGCCCATCACGAGGCCGGCGACGCTGCCGAAGCCGAACACCATCATCACCACGCCGATGGCGATGGCCATCGCGAGCGCGATCGCGCCGACGACGATGAGCGGCGTCAGCCTGTCGCCCTTGAAGGCGGCGAAGAGGTCGCCGACTTCGAGCGCGCCGCCGCCTTCGGTCTTGCGCGCGGCCTGCATCCAGCCGCCCACGAACACCGGCATCAGCAGGCAGGCCGCCAGCCCGCCCAGGATGGGAATGAGGCCGAGCACGAACAGGATCACGAAGAAGATCAATCCGATCACGATCCACAGGCCCGCGTTCTTCATGAACAGGGCCCACGCCTCGGTCCACCAGGCGAGGCCACGCTCCGCGGCGACCGCGCGCGATTGATCAGCGCCGGCAGCAGGGGTCATCACAGCTCCTTCCATCGCTCACCTCCTCGCGCGGCGGGTTGCCGCGGCCGGCATTCTGCGACTCGGGCCGGCCGAATGGGCGGGCGGACAACCCGCAGCCCGGGGGTATGAGCCTCTGAATGGGGCGCTTGGGCTCGCTGCAGCCCGGCGCCGGCGGGGCGCACCTCACGCGACGCGGGGCCGAGCGATCCCGCGATCCCGGCCGCGCGCTTCAGTACCCGCGCTCGCGATCGACCAGGTGCGCCAGCGGCCGCCCGTCGCGCAGCGCGCGCAGGTTCGCCGCCGCCACGGCCGCGGCGCTGCGCGGGTCGGTCAGCGCCGCGGCATGCGGCAGGATCGTCACGCGCGGGTGGCTCCAGAAGCGGTGCTGCGGCGGCAGCGGCTCGGCGTGGAAGACGTCGAGCACCGCGTGGCGCAGGCGGCCGCCGTCGAGCGCGGCGAGCAGGTCATGGTCGACGACATGGGCGCCGCGGCCGAAGTTGACGAGCGCCGCGCCGGCGCGCATGCGGCCGAAGAAGCGCGCATCGAGCAGGCCGCGCGTGGCCGGCGTCAGCGGCAGCAGGTTGATGACGATCTCGGCCGTGGCCAGCAGTGGCGGCAGCGCCGCTGGGTCGTCGCGGCCGCAGGCGTGCACCGTGTAGCCTTGGCCGGCCAACGCTTCAGCCACCGCGCCGCCCATCGCGCCGCGGCCGAGCACGAGCACGCTCACCTCGTCGGCGCGGCGCTGCGGGTGCTGCCGCCACAGGCCCGCGCGCTGCTGCTGCTGGTAGGCGAAGAAGCCGCGGTGCAACGCCAGCGTCGCCCACAGCGCCGTCTCGGCCATCGCCGCGCTCATCGCCGGGTCGACCATGCGTGCCACCGGCACGCCGGCAGGCAGCGTGGCATCGGCGAGCAGGCGGTCGACGCCGGCCCACAGGCTCTGGATCAGCCGCAGCGCGGGCAGGCCGGCGAGGCTGCCCGGCGGCGGATTGGCGACGACGGCGGCATGCACGTCGGCCGCGTGCTGCCGCGCTTCGTCGGCGGAGAGCCATTGCGCCTCGGGCAACGCCTGCGCCAGCGCCGCGCGCCACGCGGACCATTCGGCTGCGTCGAGGTCGCCGGCGAGCACGACCCTCATCGCTGCAACCCCGCCACTCGATATGGAGACGGGACGTTCATGCCCGCGCCGCTTCGAGCAGGCATTGCAGCGCGAGGCGCACGGTCGCCGCGCGCACGTCGCCGCGGCTGCCATCGAGCTGCAGGCGGCGCACCTGCGGCGCCACGGCGGTGCCCCACGCGAGCCACACCAGGCCCACCGGCTTGCCCGGCGTGCCGCCGCCCGGCCCGGCGATGCCGGTCACCGCCGCGGCCAGCTGCACCGGCGCCGCGCGCAACGCGCCGGCGTGCATCGCGCGCACCGTCTCTTCGCTGACGGCGCCGTAACGCTCGATGACGGCCGCGGGCACGCCGAGCAGCTGCACCTTCGCTTCGTTGCTGTAGGTGACGAAGCCGCGCTCGAACCAGTCGCTCGAACCGGCCACCGACGTGCACGCCGCGGCGAGCAGGCCGCCGGTGCAGCTTTCGGCGGTGGCCAGCCGCCAGCCGCGCGCGCGCAGCGCTTCGCCGAGCGCGAGAACGACGGGCTCTGCGGTAGTCAGGAATTCCACAGGCGGATCCACAGCGCGATGAACAAGAGCGTACAGAACGCCGCCACGATGTCGTCGAGCATGATGCCGAAGCCCTGCCGCCAGCCGATCGGTTGCCCCGGCGCGGGCTTGAAGAGGCCGTCGGCCCAGCGCACCGGTTGCGGCTTGACGGCATCGAAGAAGCGAAAGAGCGCGAAAGCCGCCAGCTGCGCCCACCACGGCGTCGGCAGCAGCACCCACAGCACGATCCAGAACGCGACCACCTCGTCCCAGACGACCGCGCCGGGGTCGGACACGCCCAGGTGCTGCGCCGTGCGCGTGCTCGCCCACCAGCCGGCGGCCAGCGCCAGCATGATCAGCGCCGCGAAGCCGCCTGCGCCGAGCCAGGGCGCGAGCACCGCGAACGAGACCCAGCCCCACAGCGTGCCCACCGTCCCCGGCGCGCGCGGCGCGAGGCCGGCCCCGAAGGCGAGCGCGAGCCAGTGCGCCGGGTGGGCGCGCATGAAGGCGAAGTTCGCGCGGCGCGGTGATCCCGGCGTTGCGCTGCCTGCCGCTCCGGGCAGCGGGGCTCCGGTGGGCGCTGGCGGGGCGGCACCGGATACCGGGTCAGGCACCCGGGCAGGCCCGGATTCACGCCCCGGCTCGGGCCCCGGCTCAGGCGGCGAAGTGGTCGAAGCCATGCCACAGGTTCGCCGGCAGCGGCTCGCCGGCCGCGTCGAGCACGCGCAGGCCCGCCGCCGCATCGATGCGCCCGAAGCGCGTCACCGGCACACCGGCCTGCCGCGCCGCGGCCTCGACGGCGGCGCGCTGCGCGGGCGGGGCGGTGAAGAGCAGCTCGTAGTCGTCGCCGCCGGCGAGCACACATTGCCTTTGCAGCGCGAGGACCAGGCTCGCGAGCACGGCGCTGCGCGGCAGCGCCTCGGCGTCGATCGTCGCGCCCACTCGTGACGCCTCGAGTACGTGGCCGAGGTCACCGACGAGACCGTCGCTCAGGTCGATGGCGCTCGTCGCCACGCCGCGCAGCGCCGAGCCGAGCGCCACGCGCGGCTGCGGCCGCTCCATCGCTTCGCGCACGCTTTCAAACTCGGCCGCGCCGAGCGAGGCTTTGCCGCGGAAGACCTCCAGCGCCAGCCGCGCGTCGCCCAGGCGCCCGCTCACCCACAGGTCGTCGCCGGCGCGCGCGCCGCTGCGCAGCAACGCTGCGCCCGGCGGCACCTGGCCGAACACCGTGATGCAGATCGCCAGCGGCCCCGCGGTCGTGTCGCCGCCGACGAGCTCGATGCCGTGCGCATCGGCGCAGGCGAAGAGCCCGGCGGCGAACGGCGCGAGGAACGCCTCGTCGGCGCGCGGCATCGAAAGCGCCAGCGTGAACGCGAGCGGCTCGGCGCCGCAGGCTGCGAGGTCGGAGAGGTTGACGGCCAGCGCCTTGTGCGCGAGCCGCTCGGGCGCGACGGTGGAGAGGAAGTGGCGACCCTCGACCAGCATGTCGGTGCTGATGGCCATCTGCATTCCCGGCGCGGGCGCGAGGAGTGCGCAGTCGTCGCCGATGCCCAATGCCACATGCCCCGCGCGTGACGGCGCCGCCCCGGCCGGCCGCGGCAGCGGCGCGCGCCTGGCGCGCTTGAAGTGGCGCGCGATCAGTTCGAACTCACCCATCATCAGCGGCGAGGCTACCGCAGCGCGCGGCGCGGCCGGCGCGTGGGCCTGTCGAACTGTTGTCGGCGCCTGTTCCCGCGGCCAGCCCTCACGCGAGCCCGCGCTCGCGCAAGAGGTTCGCCAGCTCCACGGCCGAGCGCACGTTCATCTTCTCGAACACGCGCGCACGGTGCACTTCCACCGTGCGCACGCTGATCTGCAGCTCGTCGGCGATGAGCTTGTTCGGCCGCCCGCCGATGACGAGCCGCATCACCTCGCGCTCGCGTTCGGTCAGCTCGGCCAGCGCGCCGGCGGCGGCGGCGCGCGCGTCGCGTTCGGCCAAGGCGGCGGCACTCGCCGCCAGCGCCTGCTCGATGCGGTCGACGAGGGCGTTGTTGGAGAACGGCTTCTCGACGAAATCGAAGGCGCCGCGCTTCACCGCCGCCACCGCCGTGGGCACGTCGCCGTGGCCGGTGAGGAAGATCACCGGCAGCAGCCGTGCAAGCCCAGCCTCGGCCAGGTGTTCGAAGAGCGCCAGGCCGCTGGTGCCCGGCATGCGCACATCGAGCAGCATGCAGCCGGGCGCGCGCGGCCAGGGCGTTGGCTGCGCCTGCCGCCACGCTTCGAACGCGTCGGCGCTCGCGAAGCCTTCGCCGAGCAGGCGGCGCGAACGCAGCAGCCACGCGAGCGCGTCGCGCACGACTTCTTCGTCGTCGACGATGTAGACGACCGGGATGCCGGCAGCGGCGGTGGCAGGTGCAGCGGGCCGCGGAGGAGGTGGTGCGGCGCTGGGCGGCGTCAAGGCTTCGAGGGTGCGGTCAAGCGGCGGGAAGGCCAGTGTCGCCGCTTTCCTCGGGCACTTCAGCCGGGTGTTCTCCCACGTTGCCACCGTTGCCGCGACTGCCGCTGCCGGCCTGCGCGGCCGGCCGCGGCGCGGGCAGCGTGAAGCGGAACAGCGTGCCGCGGCCACCCGGGCCCGGGCCGAACGCGAGCGCGCCGCCATGCTGCTCGACGACCGTGCGGCACAGGCTCAGGCCCAGGCCCATGCCTTCGGCGCGCGTGGTGAAGAACGGCGTGAACAGGCGCGCCGCCACAGCGGGCGCGATACCCGGGCCGCGGTCGGCGACCTCGATCTGGACCCGCCCTTCGGGCAACGCGCGCGCCGCCAGAAGCAGCACGCGCTCGGCCGCCGGCGTGCCGCCCGGCGCGTTCTCCATCGCCTGGATGCCGTTGCGCGCCAGGTTCAGCAGCACCTGCTCGACCATCGTGCGATCGCACACCACGCGCGGCACGGCGGCGGGCGGCTGCGGCAAATCGACCTCGACGCGCACGCCCGCCTTGCGCGCCTGCAGCCGCACCAGCGGCAGCACCGCTTCGAGCAGCAGGTCGACGCCGATCGTCTCGCGCTGCTGCTCGCGGCGGCGGACGAAGTCGTGCACGCTCTTGATGACGCGCCCGGCGCGCTCGGCCTGCTCGGCGATGCGCGCCAGCGCCTGGCGCAGCAGCGCGGCGGTCTCGTCGCCCGGCATCGGGGCCGCTGTACGGCCGCCATCGGTGGCCGCTGCCGCCGCGGGCATCGGCGCGGGCAGCGAAGACAACGAGGAAAGCGAAGAGGGCGAAGCAGGCGAAGAAGGCGAAGAGGGGGCGGCGGCCGCATCGAGCAGGTTCAACGACCCCGTCGAGTAACTCGCGATCGCCGCCAGCGGCTGGTTCAGTTCGTGGCTCAGCAGCGAGGCCATCTCGCCCACGGTCGCCAGCCGCGCGCTGGCTTGCAGCCGCTCCTGCTGCTGGCGCGAGAGGTCCTCGATTCGGCGCTGCGCGGTGAGGTCGAGCACCGAGCCCATCCAGCCGGTATGGCGGCCTTCGCCGTCGAGCAGCGGTGCCTCGTAGACCATCACCGGGAACCGCTCGCCGTTGCTGCGCATGTAGACCATCTCGAAGCCTTCGCGCTGCGGCGCGCTGCCGGCCAGCCGCCGGCGCTGGCGCTCGGCGTATTCGGCGGCGCGCTCGGGCGGCCAGTACGGCGGCGCCGCGGGCGGCCGCACGGCGTACAGCGCCTCGGCGTCCACGCCCACCATCGCGCAGAAGGCCGGGTTGACGTAGGTGATGGCGCCGGCCAGGTCGCGCGCGCGCAGGCCGGTCGAGAGCGAATCCTCCATCGCCTGGCGAAAGCGCAGCGACTCCGCCAGCGCCTGCTCGGCGGCGGCGCGCCGGCGTACGTCGCGCACCAGCAGCAGCACGACGCCGAAGAGCGCGATCGACAAGCCGAGCACGAGCGCCAGCGTCAGGTTGGGGATCAGCCCCGGCGGGCCGGCCACGCTGTCGGCGCGCAGGCGCAGCGAGTGGCCCGGCAAATCGAGCGCCTGTTCCTCGACGACCGCGCCGGCGCCGCGCTGCGCCCCCACGCGCGCCAGGCGGGCGCCGTCGGCCTCGACGAAGCTCAGCTCGTAGCGGCGCAGCTCGCGCGAGCGCTCGGCGGCCTCGTCCAGCAGCCCTTGCAACGCCAGCGTCGCGACGAGGTAGGCAGCCTCGCGCCCTTCGCGCCACACCGGCAGGCACAGGTCGAGCACTTCCTCGCCGGTGCCGTCGAACGAGGGCACGAAGTAGCTGCGCGAGAACGTCGGCGCCGAAACCCGCCGCGCTTCGCGGCACGCCTGCTCGGCCTCGGCCGAGAGGTCGCTGCGCGGGATGCGGGCGAACAGCGGTGGCGCCAGCGGCGCGTCGACGCCGGTGACGATGGACAGCACCGCGTCGCGCCATTCGATGCGGCGCAGCGGCGGGCTCTCGCGCTGCACGGCAGCGACCGCGGCGCGCCAGTCAGGCTCGGCCGGCGACACGCGCGTCGCGGCCTGGAGCGCCTGCGTCAGGCGCAGCAGGTCGCGCCGCACGGCGCTGGCCGCCTCGGCGGCAGCCGCTTCGGCCGCGGCGTGTGCGCGCCACGATTCGTAGCGCACGGTCAGCACGACGAGCAGCGTCTGCGCCACCGCCAGCAGCGCCACCAGCAGCACCCACGGCAGCGCGCGCCGCAGCCGGCGCGCCCGGCGCCACGTCGGGGCGACAGCCTCCATACCGGCAGCCGCAGCGTTAGCAGCCGCTGTGTTGGCAGGGGTGTCGGCGGGGGCGGCCGAAGCAGCCTCAAAGGCAGTCATCGGGTCGAGGGCGAACAGCCCGGGCAACCGGCTCAGCCGGCCTGAAAGGTCAGTATCCGCCGCGCTGCGAACCACACCGCTACGCAGTTTTGCGAATGCTGCCGAGGCGAGCGCCGAGCGCACCCTTGGCGCAAACCGCCCCACAATGAGCCGGGGCCCGAACCCCGACACGGCCCGATTGCCGATACCGACAGGCGCCCCCGAGGCTGCCGCAGCGAACGCACCGAGGAGACCGCACGATGTCCCGCCCCGCTTCCGCCCCGCCCCCGGCCATGCCTGCGAACCCGGCGGCCGATCGAGCCGCCGAGCGGGGCGCGGAGTTGCGCCAGGCAGCGCTGGAGTACCACGAGTTCCCGACGCCGGGCAAGCTCGCCATCAGCGCCACCAAGCAGATGCTCAACCAGCGCGACCTGGCGCTGGCCTATTCGCCCGGCGTCGCCGCCGCCTGCGAGGAGATCGCCACCAACCCCGACGACGCCTTTCGCTACACCGCGCGCGGCAACCTGGTGGCGGTGGTCACCAACGGCACCGCGGTGCTGGGCCTCGGGGACATCGGCCCGCTGGCGGCCAAGCCGGTGATGGAAGGCAAGGCGGTGCTGTTCAAGAAGTTCGCCGGCATCGACGTGTTCGACATCGAGGTCAACGAGAAGAACCTGGACAAGCTGGTCGATTGCATCGCCGCGCTCGAGCCCACCTTCGGCGGCATCAACCTCGAGGACATCAAGGCGCCGGACTGCTTCTACGTCGAGCGCAAGCTGCGCGAGCGCATGAAGATCCCCGTCTTCCACGACGACCAGCACGGCACCGCCATCGTCGTCGGCGCGGCGCTGCTGAACGCGCTGAAGGTGGTCGAGAAGAAGATCGGCGAGGTCAAGCTCGTCGCCTCGGGTGCCGGCGCCGCGGCGCTGGCCTGCCTGAACCTGCTGCTGAAGCTGGGCGTGCGGCGCGAGAACGTCTGGGTCACCGACCTCGCCGGCGTCGTCTACCAGGGCCGCAAGGAGCTGATGGACGATGACAAGGCGCAGTTCGCGCAGGCGACGCCGCTGCGCACGCTGGCCGAGGTGATCCCGGGTGCCGACGTGTTCCTCGGCCTCTCGGCGGCGGGCGTGCTGAAGCCCGAGATGGTGGCGCAGATGGCGCGCCAGCCGGTCATCTTCGCGCTCGCCAACCCGACGCCGGAGATCCTGCCCGAGCAGGTGCAGGCGGTGCGCGGCGACGCGGTGATGGCCACCGGCCGCACCGACTATCCGAACCAGGTCAACAACGTCCTGTGCTTCCCGTACATCTTCCGCGGCACACTGGACTGCGGCGCGACGACGATCACCGACGCGATGGAGATCGCCGCCGTCGGCGCCATCGCCGAGCTGGCGCGCGCCGAGCAGAGCGATGTCGTCGCCGCCGCCTACGGCGGGCAGACGCTCGCCTTCGGCCCCGAGTACCTGATCCCCAAGCCGTTCGACCCGCGCCTGATGCTGAAGATCGCGCCCGCGGTGGCCGAGGCCGCTGTCGCCTCGGGCGTGGCGCGGCGGCCGATCGCCGACATGGCCGCCTACCGCGAGCGGCTGCAGGGCTTCATCTACGCCAGCGGCCAGACCATGCGGCCGATCTTCGCCGCGGCGAAGACGGCCACGGCGCGCCGCGTCGCTTTCGCCGAGGGCGAGGACGAGCGCGTGCTGCGCGCCGTGCAGGTGGTGGTCGACGAGGCGCTGGCGCGGCCGACGCTGATCGGCCGGCCGACGGTGATCGCCGCGCGCATCGAGAAGTTCGGCCTGCGCCTGAAGGAAGGCGCCGACTACGACGTCGTCAACGTCGAGCACGACGAGCGCTACCGCTCGTTCTGGCAGGCCTACCACCAGAAGACGGAACGGCGCGGCGTCACCCGCGAGCTGGCCAAGATCGAGATGCGCCGGCGCCTGACGCTGATCGGCACGATGCTGCTGCATGCGGGACATGTCGACGGGCTGCTCTGCGGCACCTGGGGCAACACGCACAACCACCTGCACTACATCGACCAGGTGATCGGCCCGCGCGCCGGCGGCAGCCCGCGCACGCGCCAGGACGTGAGCGTCTACGCCTGCATGAACGGGCTGATGCTGCCCGGCCGCCAGGTGTTCCTCGTCGACACGCACATCAACGCCAACCCCTCGCCCGAGCAGCTGTGCGAGATCACCGTGCTCGCCGCCGAGGAGATGCTGCGCTTCGGCATCGAGCCGAAGGCGGCGCTGCTGTCGCACTCCAACTTCGGCACCAGCGAGTTGCCCAGCGCCGTGAAGATGCGCCGCACGCTGGCGCTGCTGCGCGAGCAGGCGCCGTGGCTGGAGGTGGACGGCGAGATGCACGGCGACGTGGCGCTGGACGGCGCGCAGCGGCGCGCCTTGATGCCGCGCAGCACGCTGCAAGGCGACGCCAACCTGCTGGTGCTGCCGGACATCGACTCGGCCAACATTGCCTACAACCTGCTGAAGACGGCCGCCGGCGGCGGCATCGCCATCGGGCCGGTGCTGCTGGGCGCGGCCAAGCCGGTGCACATCCTGACCCCGTCCACCACCGTGCGGCGGATCGTCAACATGACGGCGCTGACCGTCGCCGACGCGCAGGCCGGCCGCAGTTCGGCGGCCGCCGGCTGACGCGGCCGAGTCCCGCAATCCCATGCTTGCTGACCGATCGGTCAGCAAGCCAGCGCCTCCAGATTGACAGGATGGCGCTGAGCAGGCGCCGTTAGCGCGAATGTGAACGCACGCAAACTTTGCGTGGACAGCGCTGCTAGTGGCCTTTGCAGGTTGAGTTTTTAGGGGGGGTCCGGTACCATTAGTGTTTGACTTATTGGGGTTTACCCGTGTATTCGACCGGTCCGGCCAGCCAGAGCACCAGGAAGGGGAGCGCAGCTTGCCCGGTGCTTTTCAGGGCGGGGCTGGCAGTCGTCACGGCGATGAACCTCGCGGTCGCTGGGGCCGGTCTGGCCGCCGGCACGGCCGCCTGGGCCAAGGCGCCGCCGGGCGAGCCGCCGGCCGTGCCGGTGGCCAGCCTGCCGCCCGAAGCGCAGGCCACCTACCAGCTCATCCACGCCGGCGGCCCGTTTCCCTACGGCAAGGACGGCATCGTCTTCCTCAACCGCGAACGGCTGCTGCCGGTCAAGAGCCGCGGCTACTACCGCGAATACACCGTCAAGACGCCGAAGGCGCGCGACCGCGGGCCGCGGCGCATCGTCTGCGGCGGCAAGCCGCCCACGGCGCCCGAGGCCTGCTACTACACCGCCGACCACTACAGCAGTTTCAGCCGCATCACCGCCGCGCCGTAGCGCCGCGATTCGGCACCGCCGGCCGATGCCGGCCCGCCGCCGCAGCGGAGCGCGTCAGAGATCCCAGTTCCACCGCCACCCTTCCCTTCAGCCATCCAACATTCGAGAAGGAGGAAAGCGACCATGCAGTTGCAGACCATCCGTCCCAACCTGGTACAGGCGATCCGGGCCTACCGGGTCGAGGATCTGATGCAGGCTTCCGCCGATGCGGGCCAGCATTTCCTGTACGCCAACCTTGCCGGCGCGCAGACCAAGCAGGACGTCCTCGACGGCATCGCCGCGGCGTTCACGTTCCCGGCGCACTTCGGCAAGAACCTCGACGCGCTGTACGACTGCATGACCGACCTGGTCAGCAAGTCCGGCCAGCAGCCGGGCTTCGTGGTCGTGCTGGAACAGCTCCCCGACAACCCGCGCTTCGACCGCGAAGCGCGCGAGCAGTTGCTCGATGTCTTCCGCGACGCGGCCGACTTCTGGGGGGAACGACGAATACCGTTCAGGTGTTTCTATTCTTTTCGGTAGCCCGCTCCCAGGAAAACGGGTCATGGGAGCGGGCTACGGAAACGGCCCAAGGCAACGGCGCGCAGGGCGCCAGCGCGAGCAGCAGCACCTCGGCCACGCCGGCCAAGGCACCGGCCAAGGTGGCGGTGTCGAAGAACGGCGTCAATCCGAACTTCGGCATGAACATGCCGATGATGGTGAGCGCCTTCGACACGGCGGCTTGGTTGAAGGCAGCGGCCTGAGCTGAGTCAGCGCGTTGCAGATCGACGGGGCAGCTTCGGCTGCCCCGTCTTGCTTTCACGATGCCGTCGCCTCGCGCGTCGGGTCACCCACAGCATTCGCCAGCGCCACATACTGCGCCACCGGGACTTCCTCGGCGCGGCGCTGGACGTCGAACGCGCCGACATAGCCGCGCTCGCTGAGCCAGCGCCCGAGCGTGTGGCGCAGGAGCTTGCGCCGCTGCGAGAACGCCACCGTGACGATCTCGCCCAGCCGCGCCGCAAAGGCCGCGCCGCCGGTCGCCGCCGCCGGCAGCGGCGTCATTCGCACCACTGCCGAGTGCACCCGCGGTGGCGGGTCGAACGCCTGCGGCGGCACTTCCAGCAGCGCCTCGATGCGGTAGCGCCATTGCAGCATCACGCTCAGACGTCCGTAGTCCTTGCCGCCCGGCGCCGCTGCCATGCGCTCGACGACTTCACGCTGCAGCATGAAGTGCTGGTCGCGCACCGAAGCGGCGGCCGGCAGCAGGTGGAACAGGATCGGCGTGGAGACGTTGTAGGGCAGGTTGCCCACCACGCGCAAAGGTTGCCCGGCCGCTGCCGCGAGGGCGGCGAAGTCCACCGCCAGCGCGTCGGACTCGATCACGGTGAGTCCCGCTCGGGCGCGCAGCCGCGCCGCCAGGTCGCGGTCCAGCTCGATCACGGTGAGCGCGCCCGATCGCGCCAGCAGCGGCGCCGTCAGAGCCCCGAGGCCGGGGCCGATCTCCACCAGCGCCTCGCCCGGGCGCGGCGCGATGCACTCGACGATCGCCTCGATGACCGAGACGTCGGCCAGGAAATGCTGGCCGAAGCGCTTGCGCGGCCGGTGCTGGCTGTGCGAAGACGCTCGCGTCACTGCGGCGGTTCGCGCAGCTCGATGTAGGCGCGCCCGCGCAGCTCCTTGGCCCAGTCGAGGTATGCCTGCTCGAACTTCTGCTCGCGCAGCACGTTGCGCGCCTGCTCGCGCAACTGGCGCGGCTCGAGCACCAGCTCGCGCCGCTCGAGCACCTGGATCAAGTGGACGCCGAAGCGCGACAGCACCGGCGCCGACAGCCCACCCGGCGCGAGCGCGTTCATCGCCGCCTCGAACTCGGGCACCATCGTCCCCGGCGTCGCCCAGCCGAGGTCGCCGCCGGTGGCGGCCGAACCGTCCTCGCTGTACTGGCGCGCGATGTCCTCGAAGGTGCGCCGGCCGGCGGCGATGGCGGCGCGGTACTCGTTCAGCCGCTGCGTCGCCACGTCGGCGCTCAGCTGCGGCGACGTGCGCAGCAGCACATGCCGCACGCGCGTTTGCGTCACCGTGGCGCCGGCGGCACCGCCGCCGCCGCGCCGCTCGACGAGCTTCAGCACGTGCAGCCCGGCCGGGGAGCGGACCGGCGCCGACGCCACCTCGCCGGGCTTGAGGTCCTTCACCGCCGCGGTGAAGAGGTCCGGCAGGCGGGCCGCGGGTCGCAGGCCGATCTCGCCGCCGCGCTCGCGGTTACCGTCCTCGGACAGTTCGCGCGCAACGCGATCGAACGGCTCGCCGCCCTTGATGCGCGCCAGCGCCAGGTCGGCGCGCGCGCGCCGCGCCGCCAGCAGCGCCGCGTCGGCGCCCTCGGGCACGGTCACCAGCACCTGGGCGATGTTGAGCTGCACGTCGGCCGCGGCGGCCGTGCGCTGCGACGCGAGGTGCTGCTCGATCTCCTCGTCGCTGATGCGGATGCGCGGGTAGACCTCGCGCTCGCGCAGCTTCTCGATCAGCAGCTGGTCGCGCAACGTGGCGCGAAAGCGCGTCATGTCGTTGCCCTCGGCGCGCAGCCGCTCGTGCAGCTGCGCCATCGTCAGGCGGTTCTGCGCCGCCACGCTCTGCACGGCGCGGTCGAGTTCGGCGTCGTCGATGCGCATGCCGCTGTCGCGCGCGGTGGTGATGATCACGCGCTCCTCGATCAGCGCGTCGAACACCTGCCGGCGCAGTTCGTCGGCCGGCGGCAGGCGCACGCCGGCGCGCGACGCGTTGGCGCGTGCCTGCTCGATGCGCCGCTCCACCTCGCCCGCGGTGACGAGTTCCTGGTTGACGACGGCGGCGATGTAGTCGCCCGTCAGCGAGCCGGGCGCGGCGCCGGCGGGCGTTGGCGCCTGCGCGTGCGCCTGGCCGGGCGCAGCACCGAGGCTCAGGGCCGCTGCGAGCACCGCAACGAGAGCGCCGCCGCTCGCGCAGGCCGCGCGCACCGCGTGCGCCGCGCGAGCCACCGCGCAGCCGCTGAACCGGCGCGAAAGCGAGAAGGGCAAAGGCATGTCGGACGAAGTTGCAGTGCGGGTGCGGGTGCGGGCGCGGCCGCCGAGCGCGCCGAACGCTCCAAGCGCGCCAGGGGCACCAGCTGGGGCAAGGTGCGTGCGCAACCTCCGCGCGGCCGCCTTCACTCCGGCGCCGCCACGGGGCTGCGGCGTTCCTCGCGCAGCAGTTGGTAGCCGGGGATATTGTCCTTCAAGACCTTCAGCGGATTGGAGCCGATGCGTGACAGGCCGATCAGCTCCAGCTGCACCAGCAGCCGCGTCGTCGCCTCGCTGCGGCCGGTGGAAAGGCGCTCGGCCACCACGCGCAGGATCCAGCAACCGGCGTCGTATTCCAGCCCGAGCACCGAGTCGGTGATGCGGCTGTCCTTCATGCTGTAGTTGACGCGGCCGACGCTGTACCACGAGCCGCTGCAACCACCGCCGCTGCTCCCGCCGGAAGACGAAGACCCCGTTGCGGCCGCCGCCCGCTCGGCCAGCGGCCACTGCCAGCCGACCTCCATCTGCTCCGAAAGCCCGCGCGCGAAGCGGTACGTCGTCGACAACGTGCGGAAGCGCCCGGGCGAATAGCGCACGCCGAGGATCGAACGCACCGAGCGCTGGATCTCGGCGCTGTACTGCACGGCGGCGTCGAAGTTCCAGTTCGGCAGCACGCTCGTGGAGCCGAGCAGCAGCACGTCGGAGAAGCGCTGCGTCAGCGGCTCGCCGTCGGGCGTGCCGTCGGGCTGCGCCGTCACCTGCTGCGGCCGGAACTGGTAGCGCTGCACGAGCCCCAGGCGCAGCGCCTCGCCGCCGGTGGCCTCGTCGACGAGCCGCGTCGTCACGCCGGCGGTGATCTGGTGCGCGTCGGAGACGCGGTCGATGCCGGAGAACGCGTTCTCGCTGTAGATCGAGACGAAGTTGAAGTCCTTCGCCGCCGAGTCGTAGTTGGGCAGGTGGCTCTGCGCCCGCGTCGGCGTGTTGACGTAGAGCAGCCGCGGCTCGAAGGTCTGCCTGAGCGGCCGCCCGAAGGCCACCGTCGAGCGCTCGAACTCCATGCCGGCATCGACGCTGTACGTGGGAATGACGCGGTGGGCGCGGCCGCTCGCTTCGCTGTCGTACGCGGCGGCGTTGACGGTGACGCGCGGCACCAGCCACAGCGCCGAATCGCGCGCCCCGAAAGCCAGCGAGCCGAGCGCGTGCACACGGTCGCCGTCGAGGCGGCCGCCGCGCGCCAGCTCGGCCACGGGCAGCGTGAAGTGGTTGTATTCGCTCTCGAACGCCCACACCCATTCGCCGCTGCGGCCGGCCAGGCGCAGGCCTGCCTGCGGCACGCGCTCGTAAGGCGACAGCACCACCTCGTCGGTGCCTTGCAGCACCTGCCACTGCGCCAGCCGCGCGTACGCGAGCCCCTCGCCGCCGGCGAGGTTGAACGGCCGCTCGAACGCCAGCCGCGAAGGCAGCAGGCGCGGCGCGATCGACAGGCCGCGGTTGGGGAAGTCCTTCCACCAGTTGTCGTCGGACACGCGCATCACGTCGGCGCGGGCCTGGATGCCGAACGGCAGCGCGCTCTCGTGCTGCCAGTGCACGGCCCCGCGCGCCGTCTCGGCGATGCGGTCGTCGGGCAGCGCATCGACGCGCAGTTCGCCGGAATGGTGCGGCTCAAGGTAGCGGAACTCGGTGTCGAGGCCGAAGCCGCGGCGCGAGATCAAACGCGGCGCGATCGTGGCGTCGCGGTTGGGCGCGATGTTCCAGTAGTACGGCACCGACAACTCGACGCCGCTGCGGTTGTCGATGTTCAGCGTCGGCGGCAGCCAGCCCGACTTGCGTGCTTCCGACAACGGGAAGCTCAGCGTCGGCAGCGCGACGATCGGCGCCCCGAGGAAGCGCAGCACCGCGCCTTCGGCGATGCCTTCGTTGGCGTCGAGGTCGAGGTGCACGCGGTCGGCCCTGATCACCCACGCCGGCTCGGGGCCGCCGTCCTCGCGCGGGCAGCTCGTGTAGCTGGCGTTGGTGGCGAGCGACCTCCCGGGGCCGAGGAAGTCGACGCGGTCAGCGCGCCCGCCGGCGCCCAGCGTGAGGAACTCGAACGTCGGCTCGAGGAACCAGCCCTCGAAGCGCTGCACGTCCAGCTGCAGCTCGGGCCCGCGGTAGACGACGCCTTCGCGCTCGATGCGCACGGCCCTTGGCGCTGGCGCGGTCTTCGGGCACGTCGTAGGCGATACGGTCGGCGCGGATGACGAGGCCGCCGCGGCGGAACTCGACGTCGCCTTCGGCCACCGTCTGCACGTCGGGCTGGCCACGCAGCGTGCGTGCCTGCAGCACGATGGGCAGCGCGCGCGCCGCCTCGCCGCGCGGCGGGCCTTGCAGGTGCGTGGCAGGCGTCAGCGGCGCCGAGGCTGCAACGGCAGGGCTGCCGGAGCCGAGGCCGCTGCGGAGCGCGGTGCAGCGGCTGGTGCAGATGCTGGTGCCGAAGCCGCGGCAGCCACCGCGGCAGGTGCCGAAGCCGGGCTCGCGGGCGCGGCCGTTTGAGCGCGGCTCGCGGTGCCCGATGCCGTCAATGCCGCCACGCATCAGCAGCAGCAGGGGTGGAACTCGCATCGGGGTGGCTGTCGCGCCGGGCCTTCGCTTGCTTCAACCATGCGCCCGAACGGGGCGTCGGATTATCGCGTCCTTCCCCTTCCGATGGGCGACGCGCAGCGCTATTCGCATCTGCGCGCGACAGGCCGGCGTAATGAACGCCACCGGGGCACGACAGAAGCCTCACAGCATCGGTCGCAACGGCGCCGGTCCTGCTCCCGCGATGGTGTTCCGCCTCGACAGCTTCGCACCGTCTCCCGTCACTCGCGTTCATCCACACCGCCTCACGCAAGGAGATCCGTCATGGCCCGCAAGCAGCTCATCGCCCTCGCCGTCTTCGCCACCTTCGCCGCCGCCGGCACCGCCGCGCGCGCCGACGACATCACGATGGTCGATGACTCGAAGTTCATGTCCACGAAGACCCGCGCCGACGTGCAGGCCGAAGTGCTGATGGCGCGCGCCGCCGGCACGCTCGGCGTCAGCGAGGTCGACCTCACGCCGACGATGACGGCGAAGAAGGGCTCGGCGCTGTCGCGCGAGCAGGTGCGCGCCGAGGTCGGCGACAGCGCGCGCAAGGCGATCCTGCAGTGGTACCCGGCCTGAGCGGCCCTCACCAACTGCATCGCACTCGCACCACCTTCGCACCCGCGACCTTCGAGGCACCGCACGGCTCGCGCCGCGCGGTGCCTTCGTCCTTCAGGGGCAGGCCGCGATCACCTGCGACATCGCCGCGGTGAGCCGCTTGCCGTAGCCCACGTGCAGGAACTCGTTCGGCCCGTGCGCGTTGCTCTTCGGGCCGAGCACGCCGCAGACCATCATCTGCGCCTTCGGGAAGCCGGCGGCGAGCATGCTCATCAGCGGGATCGTGCCGCCCTGGCCGATGTAGCCCACCGGCGCGCCGAAGTGCGCGCGCGAGGCGTCGTTCAATGCGCGCTCCAGCCACGGCGCCAGGTCCGGCGCATTCCAGCCGGTGGCGCCCAGTGCGCCGGCACGGCCGTCGGGGTGGAACGTCACCTTCGCGTTGTACGGCGCGTTGTCTTCGAGCAGCTGCTTCAGCGCCACGCTCGCCTGGTGGCCGTCGACGAGCGGCGGCAGGCGCAGGCTGAGCTTGAACGCGGTGAAGGGGCGCAGCACGTTGCCGGCGTTGGTCAGCTCGGGCAGGCCGTCGGCGCCCGTGATGCTGAGCGTCGGCCGCCAGGTGCGGTTGATGAGCGCCTCGGTCGGGTCAGTGGTGGTGGGCAGCGCCGGCGCACCGTCGGCCCCGCACACCCACGGGAAACGCTTCCAGACGAGGTCGCCGAGGATCGCCGCGGTGGCCCGCGCCTGCTCGGCGCGCGCGGCGGGAACGGCGCAGTGGAAGACCTCGGGCAGCAGGCGGCCGGTCTTCGAATCTTCGAGCCGGTCGAGCACCTGGCGCAGGATGCGGAACGACGAAGGCACGAGGCCGCTCGAATCGCCGGAGTGCACGCCTTCGGTGAGGATCTCCACCTTCAGAACGCCGCTGACCATGCCGCGCAGGCTGGTCGTCAGCCACAGCTGGTCGTAGTTGCCGGCGCCGCTGTCGAGGCAGACGACGAGACCGATGTTGCCCAGGCGCGGCTTCAGCGCTTCCAGGTACGCGGGCAGGTCGGGCGAGCCGCTTTCCTCGCAGGTCTCGATGACGCCCACGCAGCGCGGCCGCGCGATGCCCTGGCGGTCGAGCGCCTCGATGGCGGTGATGGCGGCGTAGACCGCGTAGCCGTCGTCGGCGCCGCCGCGGCCGTAGAGGAGGCCGTTGTCGAGCTTGGGCGTCCACGGTCCGAGGTCGTTGCGCCAGCCGTTGAACTCGGGCTGCTTGTCGAGGTGGCCATAGAGCAGCACCGTGTCGCCGCCGGCACCGGTTCGCGTAGCCGGCACGTCGAAGAAGATCACCGGCGTGCGCCCGGGCAGCCGCACCACTTCGAGCGTCAGCCCGGCGACCTTGCGGCTTTCGACCCAGCGCGCCGCGTCCTGCACCACGCGTTCGAGCAGGCCGTGCGCGGCCCAGTCGGCGTCGAACATCGGGCTCTTGGCCGGCACGGCGATGTACTCGGTGAGCGCGGGCACGATGCGCTCGTGCCACGCCTGGTCGGCATAGGCGGCCAGTGCTTGCGCTTCGGCGCTGCGGGTGGGTGCGTTCATGGGCGAAGCCTCCGGATGGGCCGGGCCGGCGAGGGCCCGCGGAAAGAACGTGAAGAGAAGAAAGCGGCGCGAACCTAGAGCCGCCGCAGCCAGCGCGTCAGGTCGGCCAGCACGTCGGCCTGCTCGGGCTCGTTGAAGATTTCGTGGTACAGGCGGCGGTAGCAGCGCTTGTACAGCACGCCCGGCGGCGCCGCGTTGGCGAAAGCCTTGCTGCCGCGCGGGTTGACGCAATGGTCCTCGCCGGCCCACAGCAGCAGCGTCGGCAGGCGCCAGTGCGGCGCCAGCGACAGCACGTGCTCGCCGTTGTCGATCATGAAGCGCACCAGGCGCGGCGTGACGCGGTCGTGCACCAGAGGGTCGGCGACGTACGCCTGCACCACCGCCGGGTCGCGGCAGATCCATTGCGGCCTCAGGCCGTTGCTGATGGCGATGTTCGGCGCCAGCCGCGCGAGCAGCGCCAGCAGCCAGCGCTGGCCGCGCGACAGATCGATGTCCAGCGCCGGCGAGGACAGCACCAGCGCGTCGAAGTCGCGCGCGAAGCGCGCCGTCTGCGCGTGCAGGTTCTCGCCGACGAAGCGCGCGGCGACGAGGCCACCCATGCTGTGGCCCAGCAGCACGCGGCGCCCGCCCGCGCGCAGGTGGTCGGTGACCATCGCCAGGTCGCCCAGCAGCGCCAGCGGGTGCGGCAGGCCGCCGCGCGGCCCCTCGCTGCGGCCGTGCCCGCGCTGGTCGTGCCCGGCCACGTGCCAGCCGGCGGCATTGAGCGCCGCGGCCACGTGCTCGTAGCGGCCGATGTGCTCGCCCAGGCCGTGCACGATCTGCACCGTGCCGCGCACGTCGCCGCCGGCGGCCGGCCAGCGCGCGAGGTGCAGGCGCAAGCCGTCCTGCGTGATCAGCTGTTCGGTCGCGGGGGAGGGCATTGGTTGTTGTGTTGCGGGCCTCGCCGCAAGGCATCGCTCCAAGGGAATGGCGATCGTGCGCTTGCAGGGCGCCGGTCGCGCATTGGATCATGCCCGTGCGCCGCCGCCGCTATGCTCGCCCCGGCCGAGGAACCGCCACGGCACCTTCTGCCAGGAAGCCGCCAACCATGGACACCCCTCTCGTTACCGACTTCTTCTCCGTGCAAGCGCTGCTTCGGGCATCGCGCACCTGCGCCTGAACCGGCCCGAGCGCATGAACACGATGACGCCGGCCTTCTTCCGGCGCTGCGCGACGCGGTGGAGTCGCTTGACGCGGCGGGCGCCACGCGCGTGCTCGTGCTGTCTTCGGAAGTTGGCGCACTTCAGCGCCGGCATGGCGCTCGACGTGTTCGCCGGCGCCGGCGACCTGGCCTCGCTGCTGGCCACCGCCGACGCGCGCCAGCGCCTCGCGTTCCAGGACCACCTGCGGCGGCTGATGCGCTGCTTCGACGCGCTGGAGCAGGCGCGCTTCCCGGTCGTCGCGGCGATCCAGGGCGCCTGCGTCGGCGGCGCGCTCGACCTCGCGGCCGCGTGCGACCTGCGCGTGGCCAGCGCCGACGCCTTCTTCGCCGTGCAGGAGATCCACATCGGCATGGCCGCCGACCTCGGCGTGCTGCAGCGGCTGCCGAAGATCGTGCCGCCGGGCATCGCGCGCGAGATGGCCTTCACCGGCGAGCGGCTCGGCGCCGAGCGCGCGCTGGCCGCGGGCCTCGTCAACGCGGTGCGGCCCGATGCCGAAGCGGCGCTGGCGCACGCGATGCAGCTCGCGGAGGCGATCGCCGCCAAGTCGCCGCTGGCCGTGGCCGGCAGCAAGCGGGCGATCAACTACGCCATCGACCACCCCACTGCCGAGGCGCTGGACCAGATGACGCTGCTGCAAAGCGCGATCTTCGACTTGGGCGAGATGGGCGCGCCATCGAGGCGTGGAAGGCGAAGTCGGCCGGCCGCTTCGAGCCGCTGCCGCCGGTGAAGGAGGTTCGAAGCGTCCGAACGAGGTCGCCGAGCGACCCCGCGCAGCGCTCGGCCGCAAGCGGCGCGGCGATGCGGCCCGCCCATAGAATTCGCCGCTTCGATTCGGGGGCGCAGATCCGGGGACGCAGGATTGCGCAACCCTTCGCGGGCCGAGCAGCACCAGCCTTAGATCGGCACGCTGCGAGCCGAAAAGCCAACGGGCAGCACCGCATCAGCACATGACCGCAACCCGCTCGACGGCCGACCCGGACCCCGCGCTCGCCGAGGAGTTCGTGCACTTCGCCGTGGGCGCCGGCGTGCTGCGCTTCGGCGAATTCCGCACCAAGGCCGGGCGGCTGTCGCCCTACTTCTTCAACGCCGGCCTCTTCGACGACGGCGCCAAGCTCGGCCGCCTGGCCGAGTTCTACGCCCGCCGCCTGCTCGCCAGCGGCGTGCCGTTCGACATGCTCTTCGGCCCCGCCTACAAGGGTATTCCGCTGGCCGCCGCGCTGGCGGTGGAACTGGCGCGGCGCGGCCGCAACGTGCCCTTCGCCTACAACCGCAAGGAAGCCAAGGATCACGGCGAAGGCGGCACGCTGGTCGGCGCGCCGCTGGCCGGCCGCGTTCTCGTCGTCGATGACGTCGTTTCCGCGGGGACTTCGGTGCGTGAATCGATGACCTTGATCGAAGGCGCCGGCGCGCGGCCGCACGGCCTCGTGATCGCGCTCGACCGCCAGGAGAAGGCCACCGCTCCGGCGGCCGAAGGCGGCGGCGACCTGCCGCACAGCGCGGTGCAGTTCATCACCCGCGAACTCGGGCTGGCCGTGGTGGCCATCGCGACGCTGGCCGACCTGCTGCGCGTGCTGCGCGGCAGCGCCGACCCGGCCCTGGCCGCGCACGCCGGCCCGGTGGCCGCGTACCGCGAGCGCTACGGGGTGTGACGACGTGCGCCGCCTGCATCGCTCTGGTCCGTTCCACCGCTTCAAGGCGCTGAGCGCCTCGACGGCGCTGCTGCTGGCCGCGCCCGTGGCGCTGCTGCTGGCCGCCGCGCCCGCGGCGGCGCAGTCGCCCAATGGGGCCGCGGGCGGCATCTACACCTGCACCAACGACAAGGGCCGCAAGCTCACGTCCGACCGCCCGATCGGCGAGTGCGCGCACAAGGAGCAGTTGCTGCTCAACCGCGACGGCTCGGTGCGGGCGGTCATTCCGCCCAGCTACACCGCCGAAGAGCGCGCCGAACGCGAGGCGCGCGAGCGCCGTGCCGCCGAGCTGCGCGCGGCGCAGCTCGACGCCGTGCGGCGCGACCGCAACCTGATGGCGCGCTTTCCCAACGAAGCGGCGCACCAGCACGCGCGCCAGGCCGCGCTCGACCCCGTGCGGCTGGCCATCACCGCCACCGAGCGCCGGCTGAAGGAGCTGGCCGCGGAGCGCAAGCCGCTCGTCAACGAAGCCGAGTTCTACGTCGGCAAGCCGCTGCCGCTGAAGATCAAGCAGCAGCTCGACGCCAACGACGCCGCCGTCGAGGCGCAGAAGGCCGCCGCCGCGAACCAGGCCGCCGAGCTGGATCGCGTGAACAAGCTCTACGACCTGGAGCTGGAGCGCCTGCGCAAGCTCTGGGCCGGCGCGCAGCCGGGGTCGCTGGGGCCGATGGCGGCGCCTCCCAACGGCGCTGCCAGTCGCTGAGGCGCTAGGCGCTGAGACGCTGAACCGACTCGGCGCGCCGAGCGTCGAGCCGGCGCACCCGCTGTCAGGTCGCCGCGAGCCGCTTGCGCAGCAGCTCACCGGCTTGCGCCGGGTTCGCCTTGCCCTTGCTCGCCTTCATCACCTGCCCGACGAGGGCGTTGAACGCCTTGTCCTTGCCGGCTCGGAACTCCTGCACCGACTTGGCGTTAGCCGCGATGACTTCGTCGACGATCGCCTCCAGCGCGCCGGTGTCGTTCATCTGCTTCAGGCCCTTGGCGGCGATGACCGCATCGACATCGCGCTCGCCCGCCCACAGCGCATCGAGCACCTGGCGGGCGCCGTTGTGCGACACGGTGCCGTCGGCAACGCGGCCGATCAACGCCGCCAGCGTCGCCGCGGCCACCGGCATGGCCTCGATGCCGATGCCCTCGGCGTTGAGCCGCTTGCTCACGTCGCCCATCAGCCAGTTCGCTGCGAGCTTGGGCTGCCGGCTCGCGTCGCGCAGCGCCTCGTAGGCGCGCGCGAAGGCGAGGCTCTGCGTCATCATGGCCGCGTCGTAGACGGGCAGGCCGTCTTCGCGCTGGAACCGTTCGGCCATCGCCGCCGGCAGCTCGGGCAGTTCGGTACGCACGCGCTCGACCCACTCGCGCGCGATCACCAGCGGCGGCAGATCGGGGTCGGGGAAGTAGCGGTAGTCGTGCGCGTCTTCCTTCGTGCGCATCGCCCGCGTCTCGCCGGTGTCGGGGTCGAACAGCACCGTGGCCTGCTCGATGGAAAGGCCGTCTTCGAGCCGCTCGATCTGCCACTGCACCTCGAAGTCGATGGCCTGCTGCAGGAAGCGGAAGCTGTTGAGGTTCTTGATCTCGCGCCGCGTGCCGAACGGCGCGCCGGGCCGCCGCACCGAGACGTTGGCGTCGCAGCGGAAGCTCCCTTCCTGCATGTTGCCGTCGCAGATGGCAAGCCACACGACCAGCGTGTGCAGCGTGCGCGCGTACTCCACCGCCTCGGCGCTGGAACGCATGTCGGGCTCGGAGACGATCTCCAGCAACGGCGTGCCGGCGCGGTTGAGGTCGATGCCGCTCAAGCCCGCGCCGGCGCCCTCGTGCACGCTCTTGCCCGCGTCTTCCTCGAGGTGGGCGCGGGTGAGGCGCACCGTCTTCGCGTCGCCGCCGAGCGTGAAGGCCAGCGTGCCGCCTTGCACGACGGGGATCTCGTACTGGCTGATCTGGTAGCCCTTGGGCAGGTCGGGATAGAAGTAGTTCTTGCGCGCGAAGATCGACTGCGGCGCGATCTTCGCGCCCACCGCCAGGCCGAAGCGGATGGCGCGTTCGACGGCGCCGCGGTTGAGCACCGGCAGCGTGCCCGGCAGCGCCAGGTCCACCGCGCAGGCCTGCGTGTTCGGCGCCGCGCCGAACGCGGTGGCGGCGCCGCTGAAGATCTTGCTCGCGGTGGAAAGCTGCGCGTGCGTTTCCAGTCCGATCACCACTTCCCAGCCGCGCACGAGAGGAGCTGCCGTCATGACCGCGGCTCCTGCTGATGCCAGTCGGTGGCCTGCTGCAGCGCGTGCGCGGCGTTCAGCAGCGTGCCTTCGGCGAAGTAGTTGCCGATGAGCTGCAGCCCCACCGGCATGCCGCCCCCTTCGGCCGAATTCGCGAAGCCAGCCGGCACGCTCATGCCGGGCAGCCCGGCCAGGCTCGCCGGCAGCGTGAAGATGTCGGCGAGGTATGCCTTCACGGGGTCGTCGGCCTGCGCGCCGAGCTTCCACGCCACGGTGGGCGCCACCGGCCCGGCGATGACGTCGCAGCGCTTGAAGCAGGCCTGGAAGTCGTCGGCGATCATGCGCCGCAGCTTCTGCGCCTGCAGGTAGTAGGCGTCGTAGTAGCCGTGGCTGAGCACGTAGGTGCCGATCATGATGCGGCGCTTCACCTCGGCGCCGAAGCCTTCCGAGCGGCTCTTCTTGTACATCTCGAGCAGGTCGGCGGCATCGGCGGCGCGGTGGCCGTAGCGCACGCCGTCGTAGCGCGAGAGGTTCGAGCTCGCCTCGGCCGGCGCGATGATGTAGTAGACGGGAATCGAAAGCTCGGTGCGCGGCAAGCTCACGTCGACGAGCACGGCGCCGAGCTTCTCCAGCTCCGCCAGCGCCGCGCGCACGGCACCGGCCACGTCGGGGGCGAGTTCGGGCGGGAAGAACTCCTTGGGCAGCCCGATGCGCAAGCCTTGCAGCGGCCGCGCGGCGGTGGCGCCTTCGCGCGGCGCCAGCATCGCCGCGTGCAGGTCCACCGGCGGCCGCTCGGCGCTGGTGGCGTCGCGCGCATCGAAGCCGCTCATCGCCGTCAGCAGCAAGGCGCAGTCTTCGGCGCTGCGCGCCAGCGGGCCGGCCTGGTCGAGGCTGGAGGCGAACGCCACCATGCCCCAGCGCGACACGAGGCCGTAGGTCGGCTTGATGCCGGTGACGCCGCAGAAGCTCGCCGGCTGGCGGATCGAGCCGCCGGTGTCGGTGCCGGTGGCCGCCGGCACGAGGCGCGCCGCCACCGCCGCCGCCGAGCCGCCCGAGGAACCGCCGGGCACACGCGCGCGGTCCCAGGGGTTGCGCACGGGTGCATAGGCCGAGTTCTCGTTCGACGAGCCCATCGCGAACTCGTCGCAGTTGAGCTTGCCGAGCGTCACCATGCCGGCGCCTTCGAACGCTCCTTGGCCGCTGCGCTGCTCGGTGCGCTCGACGCCGGGTCCCAGGCGTGCCACGACGGTGGCGTCGAACGGGCTCGCGTAGCCTTCGAGCATCTTCGATCCGGCGGTCGTCGGCAGGCGGGTGCGCGCGAAGTCGGTGACGAAGATGTCCTTGTGCGCCACCGGCACGCCGGTGAGCGGCCCCGCTTCGCCGCGCGCGATGCGCTCATCGGCGGCACGTGCTTCGGCCAGCGCCCGCTCGGCATCGACGTGCAGGAAGGCGCCCAGCGCCTTGTCGTCGCGCTCGACGGCCGCCAGCAGCGCCTGCGTCGCCTCGACGCTGGAGACTTGGCCGCCGCGCAATGCCTGCGCCAGCGCAGCCACGCCGGCACGGCGCGGGTCGAAGGGGCCGGCGCTCATTCGATCACCCGCGGCACGAGGTACAGGCCCTCGTGCACGGCCGGGGCGCTCGCCTGGTTGCGCTCGCGCGCGGCGGCGCCTTCGGCCATCTCGGTGACGGCGTCGTCGCGCAGCCGCGAAGCCACCTCGTGCAGCGCCGCCAGCGGCGTGTACAGCGGCTCGACGCCGCGCGTATCGACCGCGCTCATCTGCTCGACGATGACGAAGAAGCCGTTGAGCTGCGCCAGCATCGCGGCCGCTTCGGCGTCGGTGAGTTCGAGCCGCGCCAGGTGCGCGATGCGGCTCACGTCTTCGGGGGTCAGGGCCATGGCCGGTGCACGGGGCAAAGCGCGGGATCAGGGGACGGTGGGGCCCCGTGCAGGCGAAGGCGCGCTCGCTTCGCCGCGTCGCGCTTCGGGTTCGTTCCTAGGGGGTTCGGTTATTATCGCCCGCTGCCCAACGAGCCCGCCGGGCTCGTTTTTTTTGCCCGCCGCAAGGCCGTCTTCCCCCTCTCCTGCCGCTTCACGCCCGCGCGCCCGCTGCCTCATGTTCGCCTCGCTGCGCCGCTACGTCTCCACCGACCTCGCCATCGACCTGGGCACGGCCAACACGCTGATTTACGTGCGCGGCAAGGGCATCGTCCTCGACGAGCCCTCGGTGGTGGCCATCCGCCACGAAGGCGGCCCCAACGGCAAGAAGACGATCCAGGCCGTGGGCAAGCTCGCCAAGGCGATGCTGGGCAAGGTGCCGGGCAACATCGAGGCGATCCGGCCGATGAAGGACGGCGTCATCGCCGACTTCACCGTCACCGAGCAGATGCTCAAGCAGTTCATCCGCATGGTGCATCCGCGCTCGATCCTGAAGCCGAGCCCGCGCATCATCATCTGCGTGCCCTGCGGCAGCACGCAGGTCGAGCGGCGCGCCATCCGCGAAAGCGCCCTGGGCGCCGGCGCCTCCGACGTCTTCCTCATCGAGGAGCCGATGGCCGCAGCGATCGGCGCCGGGCTGCCGGTGAGCGAAGCCTCGGGCTCGATGGTGGTGGACATCGGCGGCGGCACCACCGAGGTCGGCGTCATCAGCCTCGGCGGCATGGTCTACAAGGGCAGCATCCGCGTCGGCGGCGACAAGTTCGACGAGGCCATCATCAATTACATCCGCCGCAACTACGGCATGCTGATCGGCGAGCCCACCGCCGAGCAGGTGAAGAAGACCATCGGCAGCGCCTTCCCCGGCAGCGAGGTGAAGGAGATGGAAGTGAAGGGCCGCAACCTCAGCGAGGGCGTGCCGCGCAGCTTCACCATCAGCAGCAACGAGATCCTCGAAGCGCTCACCGACCCGCTGAACCAGATGGTCAGCTCGGTGAAAAACGCGCTCGAGCAGACCCCGCCCGAGCTGGGCGCCGACATCGCCGAGCGCGGCATGATGCTCACCGGCGGCGGCGCGCTGCTGCGCGACCTCGACCGCCTGCTGTCCGAGGAGACCGGCCTGCCGGTGCTGGTGGCCGAGGACCCGCTCACCTGCGTCGTGCGCGGCTGCGGCATCGCGCTGGAGCGCATGGAGCGGCTGCCGACGATCTTCACGTCGGAATGAGTTGAAGCGCCGACGCTGAAAGCGTCCGCTTGCTGCCTGCTCCCCGGCCGCCGCACCCGGGCCGCCCATGCCGCTTGGCACCACCCTCGAACGCACGCCGCCGCCGTTCTTCCGGCAGGGGCCTTCGGCGGCGACGCGGCTGGCGTTCTTCGCCGCGCTGGCGCTGTTCCTGATGGTGGCCGACGCCCGCTACGCGGTCGTGATGCCGCTGCGCCAGGCGCTGGCCGCCGTGCTGCTGCCGCTGCAAAGCCTGGCCGTGCTGCCGGGGCAGTGGCTGCGCGGCGGCGCCGGCTACCTCGACGGCCTGGCCGCCGCGCAGCAAGGCGAACGCGAGCGCGCGAGGCGCTGGTGCGGCAGGCGCGCGAGGCGCTGCGCGCCGGCCAGCTCGAGCGCGACAACGCGAGCCTGCGCGCGCTGCTCGACCTCGGCCCGGCGCTCACGACGCGTTCGCTCGCCGCCGAGGTGCTGTATGAGGCCGCTGATCGCCTCGCACAAGTGGGTCATCAACCGCGGCAGCCGGCAAGGCGTGGCGCTCGGCTCGCCGGTGATCAACGGCGCCGGCGTGCTGGGCCAGGTGACGCGCCTGTACGGCGCCACGGCTGAAGTGACGCTGCTCACCGACAAGGACGCCGCCATTCCCGTGCTGAACGCGCGCACGTCGCAACGCGCCGCGGCGTTCGGCAACGCCGGGCCGCTGATGGAGCTGCGCTTCACGTCGGCCAACTCCGACGTGCGCCCCGGCGATGCGCTGGTCACGAGCGGCCTCGACGGCGTCTACCCCGCCGGGCTGCCGGTGGCCACCGTGAACACCGTGGACCGGCGCGCCGAAGCGGGCTTCGCGCGCATCATGCTGACGCCGGCGGCCACGCCCGATGGCGTGCGCTTCGATGCTCGTGCTGGAGCCGGTAGGCGTGCAGCTCCCGGAACGGCCGCCGGCCCCGGCGGCCGCAGCGGCCGCCCCCGGTGCCCGCGAAGCACGCGGCGCGGCCAGCCGCGCCCGGGCGTTCGCAGCAGGGCGCCGGCACCATGATCATTCGTAGCAGCACAAGCGGTGGCGACCGCGCCGTCTGCATCAGGCAAGCGTCACCGACCCCAGGAGCGCGCCGATGATGATGCCGCGCAGCGTGACCCGTTGCTGCTGCCGGTGCGGCCGCTGTTCATCCCGCTGACACTGCTGGCGGCGTTCGCGCTGAACCTGCTGCCGCTCGGGCGCCAGAGCGCGATGCCCGACTTCCTGGCTGTCGTGCTGGTGTTCTGGGGCGTGTACCAGCCGCGGCGCATCGGCCTCGCGTGGGCGTTCGGCTTCCGGGCTGCTGATGGACGTGCACCAGGGCGCGCTGCTCGGCCAGCATGCGCTTGCCTATGCGCTGCTGAGCTTCGCGGCGATCTCGGTGCACCGCCGGCTGCTGTGGTTCGGCCTCGCCGGGCAGGCGGCGCAGGTCCTGCCGCTCTTCTTCGCCGCGCACGGCGTCGCGGCTGCTCGTGCGCCTGATCGCCGGCGACGCCTTCCCCGGCTGGGCGTTCCTGCTCGCGCCGCTGTTCGAAGCGGCGCTGTGGCCGCTGGCGGCGCTGGTGCTGCTGGCGCCGCAGCGCCGCGCTCCCGACCCCGACGAGAATCGGCCGCTGTGACGACGCTGCCAACGCTGTCGTGGCTGAACGTGCGCCGGCGCGCGCTGCGGCAGGCCGAGCTGCGCAACATCGAGCGCGAGCTGACGCGCTTCCACGGCCGCCTGCTCGCCGCGGCGGCGCTGGTGCTGCTGGGCTTCTCGCTGCTGGCCGCGCGGCTGGTGCAGCTGCAGGTGCTGCGCCACGAGGAGCTGTCGGCGCAGGCCGAAACCAACCGCACGGCGGTGGTGCCGATCGTTCCCAACCGCGGCCACATCGTCGACCGCAACGGCATCGTGCTGGCGACGAACTACTCGGCCTACACGCTGGAGGTGACGCCGGCGCGCATCGAAGGCGGCGTGGCCAACATCGACGCGCTCGTCGATTCGCTGGCGCAGTGGGTCGACATCCAGCCGCGCGACCGCCGCCGCTTCAAGCGCCTGCTCGAAGAGAGCAAGAGCTTCGAGTCGCTGCCGCTGCGCACGCGCCTCACCGACGAGGAAGTGGCGCGCTTCATGGCGCAACGCTTCCGCTACCCCGGCGTCGACGTGAAGGCGCGCCTGTTCCGCCAGTACCCGCTGGGCGAGATCGGCAGCCACCTGCTGGGCTACATCGGCCGCATCAATGCCGCCGAGAAGCGCGGCATGGACTACTGGGACGACGAGCGCCAGGCCAACTACAAGGGCACCGAGTTCATCGGCAAGCTCGGCCTCGAGCAGAGCTACGAGGAGGAATTGCACGGCCGCACCGGCGTCGAGCAGGTCGAGACGAGCGCCGGCGGCCACGCCGTGCGCCGCCTGGCCAGCCACCCGCCGACACCGGGCAACCAGCTGTGGCTCTCGGTGGACATCCGGCTGCAGGCGCTGGTGGAGGACCTGTTCGGCGACCGCCGCGGCGCGCTGGTGGCCATCGACCCGCGCAACGGCGAGGTGCTCGCCTTCGTCAGCAAGCCCACCTTCGACCCCAACCTCTTCGTCGAAGGCATCGACGTCGACAGCTGGCGCGAGCTGAACGAGAGCATCGACAAGCCGCTCCTGAACCGCGCCCTGCGCGGCACCTACCCGCCGGGCTCGACCTTCAAGCCGTTCATGGCGATGGCCGCACTCACCAGCGGCAAGCGCGCGCCGGGGACGATCATCAACGACGGCGGCGTCTTCCAGTTCGGCAACCACACTTTCCGCAGCCACGGCGACACCGGCCTCGGGCCGGTGGACATGACGCGCTCGATCGTCAAGTCGAGCAACGTCTACTACTACTCGCTGGCCAACGAGATGGGCGTGGACCTGATGCACGAGATGCTGTCGCCCTACGGCTTCGGGCAGAAGACCGGCATCGACCTCGAGGGCGAGCTGACCGGCGTGCTGCCCTCCACCGAATGGAAGCGGCAGTACTACAAGCGCCCCGAGCAGCAGCGCTGGTACGCCGGCGAGACGATCTCGCTCGGCATCGGCCAGGGCTACAACAACTTCACGATGCTGCAGCTGGCAAGCGCCACCGCCACGCTCGTCTCCGGCGGCCACCGGCACGAGCCGCGCCTGGTGCACGAGATCGAGGACGTGCTCTCGCGCGAGCGCCGCGCCGTGGCGCCCGAGCCTCCGGCACCGCTGCCGCTGGACCCGGCGCACGTGGAGCTCGTGATGCGCGCGATGTACGGCGTGACGCAGGAGGGCACCTCGACACGCGTGTTCGTCGGCGCGCCGTACAAGAGCATGGGCAAGACGGGCACGGCGCAGGCGGTGGGCATCCGCCAGAACGAGAAGTACAACGCCGCCAAGCTCGAAGAACACCAGCGCGACCACTCGCTGTACATCGCCGCCGCGCCGCTGGAAGCGCCCACCGTCGCGCTCGCCGTGGTGGTGGAGAACGCCGGCTTCGGTGCCGAGGCGGCGGCACCGATCGCCCGCCGCGTGTTCGACTACCTGCTGCTCGGCCAGTACCCGAGCGCCGAGGACATCGCGCTCACGCGCCAGGGCAAGGCCGCCTCTCCGGTGGGCACGCCGCGCCGCGCCGCCGATGTGCCGTTGCCAGGCGCCGGCAGCATCGCCCCTGCGGCTGTGAACCCGGCCGCGAACACGATCGCGCCGCCGGGGCTGCCCCGACTGGCGAGCGCCCGATGACGACGATCTTCGTGCAGCCCTCGCCGTGGCAGCGCCTGCGCCACGTGCTGCTGCGCTTCGACCCGACGCTGCTGGTGGCGATGGCGCTGCTGGCGGTGATCGGCCTCCTGGCGATGTACTCGGCCGGCCACGACCACGGTACGCGCTTCGTCGACCACGGCCGCAACATGCTGGTGGCGCTGGCGGTGACCTTCGCCGTCGCGCACGTGCCGCCGCACAAGATGGAGCGGATGGCCGCGCCGCTCTATGGCATCGGCCTCGCGCTGCTCGTCGCGGTGGCGCTCTTCGGCCTCACGCGCAAGGGCGCCACGCGCTGGCTCAACGTGGGCATCGTGATCCAGCCGAGCGAGATCATGAAGATCGCCATGCCGCTGATGCTGGCCTGGTGGTTCCAGAAGCGCGAAGGGCAGCTGCGCGCCGGCGACTTCGTCGTCGCCGCGGCGCTGCTGGCGCTGCCGTTGGCGCTGGTGGTGCGCCAGCCCGACCTCGGCACCGCGCTGCTGATCCTCGCCGGCGGCCTCTACGTCATCTTCTTCGCCGGGCTGTCGTGGCGCATCGTGCTGCCGGTGGTGCTGCTGGCCGGCGCCGCCGTCGCCACGCTGGTGATCTTCCAGGACCGCCTGTGCGACGGCGGCATGCGCTGGCCGCTGTTGCGCGAGTACCAGCAGCACCGCGTGTGCACGCTCCTCGACCCCGCGCGCGACCCGCTGGGCAAGGGCTTCCACATCCTGCAGGGGATGATCGCCATCGGCTCGGGCGGCTTCACCGGCAAGGGCTTCATGCAGGGCACGCAGACGCACCTGGAGTTCATCCCCGAGCGCACGACCGACTTCATCTTCGCCGCCTTCTGCGAGGAGTTCGGCTTCTTCGGCGTCGCCGTGCTGCTGATGGCCTTCACGCTGCTGATCCTGCGCGGGCTGGCCATCGCCGCCGACGCGCCCAACGTCTTCTCGCGCCTGCTCGCGGGCGCCGTGACGATGGGCATCTTCACCTACGCGTTCGTCAACATGGGCATGGTCAGCGGCATCCTGCCGGTCGTGGGCGTGCCGCTGCCCTTCGTCAGCTACGGCGGAACGGCGATGGCGACGCTCGGCCTCGGCCTCGGCATCCTGATGTCGGTGGCGCGCAGCCGGCAGCTGATGCGCTCTTAGAGGCGCGTGTGATGCGCTGACTGGCGCGCGCCCGGCTCACTCCGCCGGCGGCGTTCCGCGCGGCAGCCGCACGGTGAAGCGTGCGCCCGGCGTCTCGGCGGTGGCGCCGCTGCGCGAGCGCGCATCCTCGATCGTTACCGTGGCACCGTGGCGCTTGGCCACTTCCTGCACGATCGCGAGGCCCAGGCCGCTGCCGTCGACCTGCGTGCCGAGCGCGCGGTAGAACGGCTGGAACACGAGGTCGCGCTCGGCCGGCGCGATGCCGGGGCCGGTGTCCTCGACCTGCAGCACGACGGCGTCGGCGTCCGGGTCGAGGACGACGCGCGCCGTCACCGTGCCGCCGGCCGGCGTGTACTGCAGCGCGTTGTCGACGAGGTTGCGCACGAGCTCGCCCAGCAGCACCGGCTCGGCCATCAGGCGCGCCGGCCGCGAGCCACCCTGCTCGTCTTCGGGCCCTTCGTAGCCGAGGTCGATGCGGCGCTCCAGCGCCCGCGGCACGAAGTCGCGCACCACCGCGCGCGCGATGGTGCCCAGGTCCACCCACTGCGGCTTCAGCGTCGTGCTGTCGGCGTCGGCGCGTGCCATCGCGAGCAGCTGGTTGACCATGTGCGCGGCGCGCTGGCTCGACACCGCGATCTGCCGCAGCGAGTGCTTCATCGAGCGCGGGTCGCCGCGGCCGCCGTCGATCTCGCGCGCTGCCAGCTCGGCCTGCGTGCGCAGCCCGGCCAGCGGCGTCTTCAACTGGTGCGCCGCATCGGCGAGGAACTGGCGCTGCGCGGCCATCGAGTTGTCCAGCCGCTGCAGGAGGTCGTTGATCGAGCGCACCAGCGGCGCCACCTCGTCGGGCACGTCGCGCTCGGGGATCGGCGAGAGGTCGGTGCTCTGGCGGCGGCGGATGCGCTGCTGCAGCTCCTCCAACGGCCGGAAGCCGCGCGACAGCGCCAGCCACACCAGCATCACCGCCAGCGGCAGGATGAGGAACTGCGGCAGCAGCACGCCCTTGATGATGTCGGTGGCCAGGCGCTCGCGCCGCGCCAACGTCTCGGCCACCTGCACCAGCGCGCCGCTGTCGCGGCCTTCCGTGGCCAGCCACAGGTAGGCCACGCGCACCGGCTCGTCGTGCAGCACGTCGTCGCGGAAGTGCACGGTGTCGATGCTCGCCGGCTCGCCGGTGGGCACGACGAGCGCGGCGTCGCCGGCGAGCAGCTCGCCGCGGCGGCCGAGCACCTGGAACCAGCGGTTCGTCTCGTCGTCGCTGAGCACGAGCGTCTGCGCCATGCGCTCGATCTCCGTCGCGGTGGGCGTGTGGCCGGGACGGCGGATCAGCGGGTCACGGCCGGCGGCGGCCTGCGCGGCCAGCGCCTGCACCAGGCGCGCCAGCTCGGCGTCGTAGGGCTGGTGGGCGATGTTCTGAGCCACCACCCACGTCAAGGCCAGGCTCAGCGGCCACAGGAACAGCAGCGGCGCCAACACCCAGTCTAGCATGTCGCCGAACCGCGTGGGCGGCTCGGGCCCGGGGCGCGCGAGGGCGGCCGCGCCGCGCCGGGTTGCGCGAGCGGCGCCCGGCCGGCGCCGGGGCGGTGGAGGGCGCGGCGGGCGCCGCGGGCGGCCGCCCCGACCGCGGTGGCCGCGGTTCGTTCATCGCGCTGGCCGCTTCAGCCGGCAATCTTCTCCAGGCAGTAGCCGAGGCCACGCACGGTGGCGATGCGCACCGGCCCGTGCTCGATCTTCTTGCGCAGGCGGTGGATGTAGACCTCGATGGCGTTGTTGCTCACCTCGTCGCCCCATTCGCACAGGCGCTCGACGAGCTGGTCCTTGCTGACCAGGCGCCCGGCGCGCTGCAGCAGCACCTCGAGCAGACTCAGCTCGCGCGCCGACAGCTCGACCATCTGATCGTTGAGGTAGGCGACGCGGCCGCTGGCGTCGAAGGTGAGCGGGCCGTGCCGGAGCAGGTTCGAAGCGGTGCCGAGGCCGCGGCGCATCAGCGCCCGCACGCGCGCTTCGAGCTCCTGCAGCGAGAACGGCTTGGCCATGTAGTCGTCGGCGCCGAGGTCCAGGCCCTTGACGCGCTGCTCGATGCTGTCGGCGGCGGTGAGGATCAGCACCGGCACACCCGAGCCGCGCGCGCGCAACTTGCGCAGCACCTCGAAGCCGTGCAGCTTGGGCAGGCCGAGGTCGAGGATCACGAGGTCGAACTCGTGCGCGGCGAGCGCCGCGTCGGCTTCCGAGCCGCTGGCCACCTGGTCGACGGCGTAGCCCGAAGCGCGCAGCGAGCGCAGCAGCCCGTCGGCGAGCACCTGGTCGTCTTCGGCGATGAGGATGCGCATGGCGCTGCCGGGTTCCGCTTCGTCCCGGGTCGCCCGGGCCTCGTGGATTTCATTCTAGGGACCGCCCGGCGCGCGCCGGCCCCGCGTGAACCCGCAAGGGATAAGGGACGCAACCCACTCGCGCGGGCCCCTTCGTGGCGGACGCGACAGCGGGTTGGCGGCACCCCGTGCGGGGCCCTCGAAAGGGCTGTACAGATATCCAGCTGCGGGCCCATAATCGCCGCCAACCGCAAGAGGAGAGTCGACGATGGACGCACCCGTGAAGGCCCTCAACACCGAGAAGGCCAAGGCGCTTCAGGCCGCGCTGGCGCAGATCGAAAAGCAGTTCGGCAAGGGCTCGATCAAGCGCCTCGGCGAAGGCGAGAAGATCGAGGACATCCAGGTCGTCTCCACCGGCTCGCTCGGGCTGGACATCGCCTTGGGCGTGGGCGGCCTGCCGCGCGGCCGCGTCGTCGAGATCTACGGGCCGGAGTCCTCGGGCAAGACCACGCTCACGCTTCAAGTCATCGCCGAGATGCAGAAGGTCGGCGGCACCTGCGCCTTCATCGACGCGGAGCACGCGCTGGACATCCAGTACGCGCAGAAGCTGGGCGTGAATCTGCAAGAGCTGCTGATCTCCCAGCCCGACACCGGCGAGCAGGCGCTCGAGATCGTCGACGCGCTGGTGCGCTCCGGCTCGGTCGATCTGGTGGTGGTCGACTCGGTGGCCGCGCTCACGCCCAAGGCCGAAATCGAAGGCGAGATGGGCGATTCGCTGCCCGGCCTGCAGGCGCGCCTGATGAGCCAGGCGCTGCGCAAGCTCACGGCGACGATCAAGAAGACCAACACCATGGTCATCTTCATCAACCAGATCCGCATGAAGATCGGCGTGATGTTCGGCAGCCCCGAAACCACCACCGGCGGCAACGCGCTCAAGTTCTACGCCTCGGTGCGCCTGGACATCCGCCGCATCGGCTCGATCAAGAAGGGCGAAGAGGTCATCGGCAACGAGACCAAGGTGAAGGTCGTCAAGAACAAGGTCTCGCCGCCCTTCAAGACCGCCGAGTTCGACATCCTCTACGGCCAGGGCATCAGCCGCGAGGGCGAGGTGATCGACATGGGCGTGAACCACAAGATCCTCGAGAAGAGCGGCGCCTGGTACGCCTACAACGGCGAGAAGATCGGCCAGGGCAAGGACAACGCGCGCGAGTTCCTGCGCGAGAACCCCGAGCTCGCGCGCGAGATCGAGAACAAGGTGCGCGAGGCCATGGGCGTGCCGCCGATCGGCGGCGAGGCGGCGTCCGAAGCCTGAGCACTCTCCGCGGCGCTGCGCCGGCACAGGCATGACGCTGCGCCAAGGCCGCGCCACGCCGTTGAAGACGCCGCTGTCGATCAAGGCCCGCGCCTTGCGCTACCTGGCGCGGCGCGAGCACTCGCGCAGCGAACTGGAACGCAAGCTGGCCGCGGCGCTGCCGGTCGAGAACGACGGGAACGGCGACAGCGGCGGCGACCGCGAAAGCCGCGCCGAAGCCATCCGCCGCGCACTGGACGAACTCGCCGCGCACGGCCTGCTCAGCGACGAGCGCGCCGCCGAGTCGCTGCTCGCCGCCCAGGCACCACGCCTGGGCCGGCGCCGGCTCGAACAGGCGATGCGGGCCAAGGGGCTGGCGCCGGAACTGGTCGCCGCAACGCTGCAAGCCTCGCGCGCCACCGAGTACGAGCGGGCGCGCGACCTGTGGCAACGCCGCTTCGGGCAGGCGCCGGCCGACGCGCGCGAGTGCGCCCGGCAGATGCGCTTCCTGGCCGGGCGCGGCTTCGACGCCGAGATCATCCGCCGCCTGGTTCGGCTGGACGCGCGGCCTGACACGCGATCGGACACGACGCCGGATGAGCGGCCCGATGCGCGGCCGAACAGCCGCAGCTCGCCGGACGATCCCGCGCGCTGAGCCGTTCTTCGACACCCTTGCGCAGCGCCGCGCCGCCTGAGCCGGCTTGTCAGCAGCGGCCAAAGGGTCGCGTGCTAAATTCGCCCGCGCCTGGGTGGCGGGCCCTCGTGGTCGTCGAGTGCGCACGTTGCGCTCGCACCGTTGGAACGCCGCAAAGGCCCCGGCCAGCCGGCCGCGGCCCTCCCGCCCCCACTCGCTTCCTGCTCTCGAAAACGGTCGAGGACCACCCCGATGAAGATCCACGAATACCAGGCCAAGGAGGTCTTGCGCGCGCACGGCGTGCCGGTGCCGCGCGGCTACCCGGCCTTCAGCGTGCGCGAGGCCGTCGAAGCCGCGCAGAAGCTGGGCGGCAAGGTCTGGGTGGTGAAGGCGCAGATCCACGCCGGCGGCCGCGGCAAGGGCGGTGGCGTAAAGCTCGCGCGCAGCCTCGCCGAAGTGGAGCAGCTCGCCGGCCAGATCCTCGGCATGCAGCTGGTCACGCACCAGACCGGCCCCGCCGGCCAGAAGGTTCGCCGCTTGCTGATCGAGGAAGGCGCCGACATCCGGAAGGAGTACTACCTCGCCGCGCTCACCGACCGCGCGACGCAGAAGGTGGCGCTGATGGCCAGCTCCGAGGGCGGCATGGACATCGAGGAAGTCGCGCACAAGACGCCGGAGAAGATCATCAAGGTCTTCGTCGATCCGCTCACCGGCCTCACCGATGCGCAAGCCGCAACGCTCGCCGCGGGCATCGGCATCCCCGCGGCCAGCCAGGCGCAGGCGGTGGACGTGCTGAAGAAGCTCTACGCCTGCTACATGGCCACCGACGCGTCGCTGGCCGAGATCAACCCGCTCATCCTCGAAGGAGGAAAGGACGGCAAGCCGGGCAACGTCAAGGCGCTCGACGCGAAGTTCAACTTCGATTCCAACGCGCTCTTCCGCCACCCGGAGATCGTTGCCTACCGCGACCTCGACGAGGAAGACGCCGCCGAGGTCGAGGCGAGCAAGTTCGACCTCAGCTACATCAGCCTGGACGGCAACATCGGCTGCCTCGTCAACGGCGCCGGTCTCGCGATGGCGACGATGGACACCATCAAGCTCTTCGGCGGCGAGCCGGCCAACTTCCTGGACGTGGGCGGCGGCGCCTCGGCCGAGAAGGTGACCGAGGCGTTCAAGATCATGCTGCGCAACCCGCGCGTCAAGGGCATCCTCGTCAACATCTTCGGCGGCATCATGCGCTGCGACACCATCGCCGAAGGCGTGATCGCCGCCTGCAAGGCGGTCAACCTGTCGGTGCCGCTGGTGGTGCGCATGAAGGGCACCAACGAGGACATGGGCAAGAAGCTGCTGGCCGAGAGCGGCCTGCCCATCATCAGCGCCGACACGATGGCCGAGGCCGCGACGCGCATCGTCGCCGCGGTGAAGTGACAAGCACGCGGAGCTTCAGCGCATGAGCATCCTGATCGACAAGAACACCCGCGTGGTGACGCAAGGCATCACCGGGAAGACCGGCCAGTTTCACACCCGCGGCTGCCAAGCCTACGCCAACGGCAAGGCGTGCTTCGTGGCCGGCGTCAACCCGAAGAAGGCCGGCGAGAGCTTCGAAGGCATTCCGATCCACGCCAGCGTGAAGGAAGCGAAGAAGGCCACCGGCGCCAACGTCAGCGTCATCTACGTGCCGCCCGCCGGCGCCGCCGATGCGATCTGGGAAGCGGTCGAAGCCGAACTCGACCTCGTCGTCTGCATCACCGAAGGCATCCCCATCAAGGACATGCTGCTGGTGCGCAACAAGATGAAGGCGCGCGAGGCGGCCGGCGGCAAGAAGACGCTGCTGCTCGGGCCCAACTGCCCCGGCGTCATCACACCCGACGAGATCAAGATCGGCATCATGCCCGGCCACATCCACAGGAAGGGCCGCATCGGCGTCGTCTCGCGCTCGGGCACGCTGACTTACGAAGCAGTGGCGCAGCTCACCGAGATCGGCCTCGGGCAATCGAGCGCCGTGGGCATCGGCGGCGACCCGATCAACGGCTTGAAGCACATCGACGTGATGCGCCTGTTCAACGAAGACCCGAACACCGACGCCGTGATCATGATCGGCGAGATCGGCGGCCCCGACGAGGCCGAGGCCGCGCGCTGGTGCAAGGCGAACATGAAGAAGCCCGTGGTCGGCTTCATCGCCGGCGTCACCGCGCCGCCGGGCAAGCGCATGGGCCACGCCGGCGCCCTCATCAGCGGCGGCGCCGACACCGCCGACGCCAAGCTCGCGATCATGGAAGAGTGCGGCTTCAAGGTCACGCGCAACCCCAGCGAGATGGGGCGGCTGCTGAAGACGCTGCTGTAGCCGCGCACTTCGGGCGCCTTCGCGCGCCCGCCTTCCAGTGCGCTTTCAAGTCCTCAGCTAGCGCGGGGAAACTGGCCTTCGCGCGCGAGCACCGCGATCATCGCCGGCTGCGCGCGGAGCCCACGCATGGACATGTTCTTCTCGGTCGACTTCTGGGCGGCGGTCGGCCAGATCATCCTCATCGACATCCTGCTCGGCGGCGACAACGCCGTCGTGATCGCGCTCGCCTGCCGTTCGCTGCCGGCAGCGCAGCGCACGCGCGGCATCCTGTGGGGCACCGCCGGCGCGATCGTGCTGCGCGTGATCCTCATCTTCTTCGCGCTGACGCTGCTGGCGATCCCGTTCATCAAGCTCGTCGGCGGCGCGCTGCTGCTGTGGATCGGCGTCAAGCTGCTGCTGCCCGACCACGGCGGCGAAGGGCACGCCAACATCGCCGCCTCGGACAAGCTGTGGGGCGCCGTGAAGACGGTCATCGTGGCCGACTTCGTGATGAGCCTGGACAACGTCATCGCCATCGCCGGCGCGGCCGAGGGCGCCGGTGCCGGCAACACGATGCCGCTGGTGATCTTCGGCCTCGTCGTCAGCATCCCGATCATCGTCTGGGGCAGCCAGATCGTGATCAAGCTGATGGACCGCTACCCGGTGATCATCACCGGCGGCGGCATGCTGCTGGGTTGGATCGCCGGCACGATGGCCGTCAGCGACCCCGCGCTCGCGCGCTGGGTGCCGACGCTGCCGCCCGACGGCAGCGGCGCGCCCGACGTGCTGCCGCTTTGGCACTACACCGCCGGCGCCACGGGAGCGCTCTTCGTTCTGGTGCTCGGCCGCTGGCTCGCGGCGCGCGCCGCGGCCGCGCGCGCACCGGCACCCGCGGCGTCTGCAGCCGCCGCCACGGTCAAGGCGCTCATCCGGCGCATCGCCGTGGCCATCGACGGCTCGGCCGGCGCCGAGCGCGCGTTGCATCGCGCGCTGGCGCTGCGCGACGACGTGCGCAGCGGCGGCGAACTCGAACTGCACCTCATCAACGTGCAGCGGCCGCTGTCGTCGGACGTGACGCGCTTCATCGCCGGCCGCACGGTCGAGGACTACCAGCGCGAGCGCGGCGACAAGGCGCTCGAGCCGGCGCTGCAGACGGCCGCCGCCGAGGGCGCCAAGGTGCAGGCGCACCGCCGCATCGGCGAGCCCGGCACCGTGCTCAGCGAGCTGGCGCGCGCTGCTCGGCTGCGACCTCATCGTCATGGGCGCGCGCGGCCTCGGCTCGCACACGGCCGCGCTGCTCGGCTCGGTGGCGCAGGACACGATCGCCCGCTCGGAGATGCCGGTGCTGGTGGTCAAGTAGCGGTCAAGCAGCGGTCGAGCAGCGGTCAAGCCGCGGTCAAGCAGCAACAGCAACGCGCGCCGCCGGCTTCGCCCGCGGCTCTGCCACCGCGCGCCTCGCCGGTGCTCTATGTGTTTCCCGCACCGCCGGGGTGCGGGCGGCCCCCTACACTCGACGGGAAGAAGCGGCGGCGTCGGGGCGCGACGCCGCGATCCGTCTGGAGGAGTGCGGGCGATGGGCTACTTTGCCGATCCGGCGACCTGGGTGGCGCTGGGCAAGATCATCTGGGTCAACATCCTGCTGTCGGGCGACAACGCGGTGGTGATCGCGTTGGCCGCACGCAACCTGGCCCCGCAGCAGCGGCGCATGGCCGTGCTCGGCGGCAGCGCCGCGGCGATCGTCCTGCGGGTGTTGCTGACCATCTTCGCGGTCGAGCTGCTCGGCTATCCGTATCTGAAGATCGTCGGTGCCTTGCTGCTGTTCTGGATCGGTGTGCAGCTGCTGCTGCCCGAGGGGGACAACGAGGACGGCATCGAGTCGCACGCAGACCTCTGGGGCGCGATCCGCACCATTCTCATCGCCGATCTCGTGATGAGCCTGGACAACGTCATCGCCGTGGCCGCCGCGGCGCAGAGCGGGCCGCCGGAAGCGCGGCTGCCGCTGCTCGTCATCGGCCTGGGGTTGTCGATCCCGCTCATCATCGTCGGCAGCCAGTTGCTGATGAAGGTGATGGAGCGCTACCCGATCATCATCACGCTCGGCGCGGCGCTGCTGGGCTTCGTTGCCGGCGAGATGCTGGTGCACGACGCAGCCAGCGAGCGCTTCTTCGGCGAAATGGGCCAGCCCGGCGTGACGATTGTCGAAGTGGCCGGCGCGATCGGCGTCGTGCTCGTGGGCCGCTGGCTGGCGCGGCGGCGGCTGGCCGCCGCGGCGACCGCTGAGACCGCTGCAGCGCCCGGCGAGGCCGTCGGGGCGGCACTGGCAGCAGGCACGGCCGCAGCCGCGCCGCTGCGCAACGTGCTCGTTGCCGTCGATGGTTCGGAGAACTCGCGCCAGGCGCTGCAGCGCGCGGTGGCGCTGAGCGCCAACCTGCGCGATGCCGACAAGATGACGCTGCACCTGGTGAACGTGCAGCGGCCGCTGCCCGGCGACGTGAGCCGCTTCGTCGCCGGCCACACGATCGACGAGTACCGCCGCGAGCGCGGCGAGGAAGTGATGGCACCGACGCGCGAGTTGCTGAAGACGCTGGGCATCACGGCCCAGGAACATCTCGTCACCGGCGAGCCGGGCCCGGCCATCGCCGATGCCGCGCGCTCGTTCGGCTGCGATCTCATCGTCATGGGCGCCCGCGGCCTCGGCGGCGCCGGCGCGGCGCTGCTCGGCTCGGCAACACTCGGCGCGATCGAGCATGCCGGCGTGCCGGTGCTCGTCGTCAAGTAGGCGCCCGAGCTTGCGCCGCTGTCCGGGCGCTGCATCGGTGCCGTGACCGCCGCCGACGCGCCGCGCGGAACCGTGCTCGCGGGCTACCGCATCGAGCGGCTGCTCGGGCGCGGCGGCCTCGGCTCGGTGTACCTCGCCCTCGACCGCGCCGGTGCGCCGGTGGCGCTGAAGCTGCTCGACCTGGGCGGCGATAGAGGCGGCGATAGAGGCGGTGATGGAGCCGCCTCTTCGAACGCGAAGTGGGCCTGAGCCGGCGCTCGAGCACCCGAACATCGTCGCCATCGTCGATGCCGGCCAGCAGGGCGATCTCGCCTTCATCGCGATGGAGTTCGTCGCCGGCGGCGATCTCGCGCACCGCAGCGGGCGCGGCCAGCCGATGGTCGCTGCGCGGGCGGTGGGCATCGCCGAACGCGTCGCGCAGGCGCTCGTGCATGCGCATGGCCACGGCGTCGTGCACCGCGACGTGAAGCCCGCCAACATCCTCATCGACGAAGCGGCCGGCCAGGTCAAGCTCGGCGACTTCGGCCTGGCGCGCCTGGCCGATCTGCAGCGCAGCCGCACCGGCGTCTTCGCCGGCACGCCGGCCTACATGTCTCCCGAGCAGCTCGCCGCTGGCGCGCAGGACGCGCGCGCCGACCTGTATTCGCTGGGTGTTGTGCTGTTCGAGCTGCTCACGGCCCGCCTGCCGCACGAGGCGCCCTCGCTCGGCGCGCTGCTGCGCCAGGTGGCGAGCGGACCTGCGCCGCCGCTGCATGGCCTCAGGCCCGATGTGCCGGCAGCGCTGTCGGAGTTGGTGGCACGCCTGCTCGCCAAGGACAAGGCCCAGCGGCCGGCCGACGCAGCGACGCTGGCGCAGGCGCTGCAGAGCATGGCCGCCGAGCTGGCGCACGACACGCCCGCGGCGGGCAAGCCCGTGCAGCGCCCGCCGCAACCGAGGCCGGGGCGATGACGACCTGCGCCACCGCAGCGGCGGACCGAAGTCACGCCGCGTCGCTTCGCGCCGAAGCGGGCGCTCGCGCCTTTCGTTGCACAATCGGCAGCCCCGCCGCCACCGCAGAACCCGCGTCTCCCCTGCGCCCATGACGATCGAGCTCACTGCCGCAGTCGACGCGGGCCGCGCGCGCAGCAACAACGAGGACTCGGTCGCCACCGACGATGCCGTCGCGCTCGCGGTGCTCGCCGACGGCATGGGCGGCTACAACGCCGGCGAGGTCGCCAGCCACATGGCCACCTCGTTCATCGCCACCGAACTCGGCCGCTGGCTGCGCGAAGCCAGCAGCCAGGCCAGCGACGCCGAAGTGCGCCGCGCGATGGACATCTGCGTCGAGAACGCCAACCGCGCCATCTTCGACGCCGCCAACGCCAACCCGCAGTACGCGGGCATGGGCACGACGCTCGTCGTCGCGGTCTTCCGCGAAGGGCGGCTGCTGCTCGGCCACGTGGGCGACTCGCGCTGCTACCGGCTGCGCGGCGGCAAGCTCGCGCAGATCACGCGCGACCATTCCCTCCTGCAGGAGCAGATCGACGCCGGCCTCATCACGCCCGAGCAAGCCGCCTTCAGCGCCAACAAGAATCTGGTCACGCGCGCCGTGGGCGTCGAGGACAACGTGCTGCTGGAGACGCATCAGCACGAAGTGCAGAACGGCGACCTCTACCTGCTGTGCTCCGATGGCTTGTCGGACATGGTCGACGACGCCGGGCTCGAGCAGCTGTTGCAGGCTCACGACGCGCTGCCCGAATGTGCGCGCGCACTCATCACCGCTGCCAACGATGCGGGCGGAAAGGATAATATCTCGGTGATCCTGGCTCGTGCCTCCGGCGGCACGAGTGCGCCTTCCCGCTCATGGTGGCCGTTCCGGCGCTAGCGGGCGGCGGCGTCGGGCGACCGCAGGGCGCGGGAAGAGGCGTCATTCCAACAACACGACGAGACAGACGCTGGGCCGCCGCAGCCGGCGGCGGACTCGACTGAGGGCATACATGGGCAAGCTGGTCGTTTCGCTGGATGGTGTGGTCATCAAGGAAGTCCAGATCACCAAGGACAAGACCACCCTGGGCCGCCGCCCCTACAACGACATCGTCATCGACAACCTCGCCGTCAGCGGCGAGCACGCCGTGCTGCAGATGGTGGGTGCCGACGTCTTCATCGAAGACCTCAACAGCACCAACGGCACCTACATCAACGGCAAGGCGATCAAGAAGCAGCTGCTGGCGCACAACGACACCGTCGAGATCGGCAAGTACAAGATCAAGTACCTCGTCGACGACTCCGGCGAGTACGAGAAGACGATGATCATGCGCCCGGGCGGCTCGGCACCGCCGCCGTTCCAGGCGCCGAGCCCGATCGCCTCGGGCCACGCCGCCGGCCATGGCGGCGGCATGGCGCATGGTGGCGCAGGCGTCGCGCCGCCCGCGCCGATGCCCGCCCCGGCGGTGCTGCCGGCCGCGCTCATCAAGGTGCTCAACGGCGCCGCCGCCGGGCGCGAAGTGGCGCTGACGAAGGTCGTCACCACCGTCGGCAAGCCCGGCGTGCAGGTGGCCTCGATCACCAAGCGGCCCAACGGCTACACCTTCGCACACGTCGAAGGCGCGCAGCGGCCGAGCATCAACGGCGCGCCGCTGGTGGGCGACTCGGTACCGCTGCGCAACGGCGACGTCATCGAGCTGGCCGGCACGCAGATGCAGTTCATCTACCGCTAGCCGCGCGGCTGGCGGACTGGCGCTCGTTCGGGGCGCACTCGACTCGCGGGCGGCGCGCTGCGGCGGTTTTCACGCGCATACCGCCCCCGTGTATCTCCCTAGGCCTGTTTGCGCATGGATTGGGCAGCCGTGCCTTGCGGGCCGGCGCCCGGGCGGCGAGCATGGCGCCCGGACCTTCCAGGCCCCGCCCTTTTCCGCATGCAGATCCGCGTCCTCGGCTGCTCGGGCTCGATCGCAGCCGGCTGCCGCACCACCTCCTTCCTCGTCGATGACACGGTGCTCATCGACGCCGGCACCGGCGTGGGCGACCTCACGCTGGCGGAAATGGCCGCGGTCGACCACATCTTCGTCACCCACTCGCACCTCGACCACGTGCTCTCGATCGGCCTCCTGGCAGACAGCGTGACGCGCAAGCGCGCCGCGCTCGCGCGGCCGCCGGTGGTCGTGCATGCGCTGCCGGCAACGATCGCGGCGCTGAAGATGCACATCCTCAACGGCATCATCTGGCCCGACTTCACGCGCCTGCCCACGCCGGCCGAGCCGGTGCTGGCGCTGCGGCCGATCGAGGTGGGACAGTTCATCGAGGTCGCCGGCCGGCGCATCGAGGTACTGAGCGCCGCGCACACCGTGCCCGCCGTGGGCTACGCGGTGTACGGCGGCGAAGGTGCCTGGGTCTTCACCGGCGACACCGGGCCGAACCCGGCGCTGTGGCAGCGCCTGGCCGAGATCCCGCTGCGCGCGCTGGTGATCGAGACGGCGTTCCGCGACGACGAGCACGAACTGGCCACGATCAGCGGCCACCTCTGCCCGGCCACGCTCGGCAGCGAACTCGCGCGCCTGCCGGGCAACGGAGTCGATGTCTACATCACGCACATCAAGCCCGGCGAGGTCGAAGCGGTGATGGCCGAGATCGGCGCCCTCGGCGCGCTCGGCAAGCGCCACCGCATCGCCGCGCTGCAGTCGGGGCAGGTGCTGGCCTTTGCCGGCTGATCGGCCATTCGGCCTGCGCGGCGCCTTTGCGGTGACCAATCCCGTCACCAGCGACATTCCAGGCGCATCGTGCTTCACGGAAACCGACAAATCCCGTCACTCGCCGTGATCGAGGTCACACCCCCATCGGAGTGAGGCGCTGGCACGCTGTGTGCGAACAGGGGATTGCAGAGATTCCCGCCCCTTTCGAACTGACCGGAGCCCTCTCCCCCATGAAACGTCGCCTCCAGCAAGGCTTCACGCTGATCGAGCTGATGATCGTCGTGGCGATCATCGGCATCCTGGCCGCCGTCGCGCTGCCCGCCTACCAGGACTACACGCGCCGCGCCAAGGTGTCCGAGGTGATCCTCGCTGCCTCGGCCTGCCGCACCACCGTCACCGAGGTCGTGCAGGCGGCCACCTCGCTGCCGCCCGCCATCTGGGGCTGTGAATCGGCGTCGGCCTCCTCGCAGTACGTGGCCTCGATCGCGGTCGACAACGCCGCCGTCATCACCGTGACCTCGCAGAACATCCCCGGCGTCACCGGCACGATCACGCTCACCCCGCAGGGCACCATCACGCCGGGCGCCTCGATCCAGGGCTGGACCTGCGCCGGCTCGATCGAGGCCCGCTATCGCCCAGGCTCATGCAAGTGAGCCGCAGCGCCCAGACTCGCCGAAACAGGCGCTGACAACTGCTACCCGATGATCCCCGCGGCCCGCGTACAGCCATCCAACTTCGTGCGCTAGCCTATCCCTCGAGCTGTTCTGGCATGGCCTGTGCTTCTATAGGCTTGCCCTCTTCAACCCCGGAGCCCCATCCATGAAGCGCGTTCAACAAGGTTTCACCCTCATCGAACTGATGATCGTCGTGGCGATCATCGGCATCCTGGCCGCCGTCGCGCTGCCGGCATACCAGGACTACACCCGCCGAGCCAAGGTCTCGGAAGTGATCCTCGCGGCTTCCGCCTGCCGCACCACGGTCACCGAAGTCGTGCAGTCGGCCACCTCGCTGCCGCCGGCGCAATGGGGCTGCGAGTCGGCCTCGGCCACGTCGCAGTATGTCGCGTCGATCGCGGTCAGCAACGCCGCGGTGATCACCGTGACTTCGCAGAACATCCCCGGCGTCACCGGTACGATCACGCTGTCGCCGCAAGGCACGATCACCCCCGGCGGCGCGATCACCGGCTGGACCTGCGCCGGCTCGATCGACGCCCGCTATCGCCCGGGGTCGTGCAAGTAATCCGCGTCTCCTGATCTCCGCAGCACACGGGCAGCTTCGGCTGCCTGTGTCTTTTTCTGCCGCCCGTTCGTTGCCCGGCCGCCATTGAGCGGCTGCGCGGTCGTGGTCTCCGACCCCTCGAAGTCATCGATGAGCGCTGCCGCGTTGCTGCTGGCCCTGTTGCCGACGGCCTGGTTGCTGCCGAATCACTACCCGCCCTGGGTCTCGGCCTGGCTCGAGGGCTTCGCCATCGCGCTGCTGGCGCTGGCGGCGCTGCAATGCTGGCGCGCGGCCCGGCTGCCGCGGCTGTGGCTTGCCGCTGCCGCGCTCGCGCTCGCCTCCATCGCCTGGCAGGCCGCGAGTGGGCGCATCTTCTTCACGGGTGACGCGCTGATGGCGGCGTTCTACGTCGGCCTCTTCGTCGTCGCGCTGGCCGCCGGCGATGCGGTCGTGCGCACGGGCGATGGTTCGCTCGTGCTCGGCGGGCGCCTTTCCAGCGACGCGCCGGCGCTGTTCGCCACCGGTCTGGTGGTCGGCGCCACCGTCAGCGTGGCGATCGCGCTCGTGCAGTGGACCGACATCCCGCTGGCGCGCTTGTGGATCGCCGACCTGCCGCCTGATGGGCGCCCTTTCTCCAACCTCGGCCAGGCGAACCACTTCTGCACCGCGGCGTTCCTCGGCCTGACCGGCCTGGCCGTGCTGCGCGAGCGCACGGCTGAGCGCCGGCGGCTTCTGGTTCGCGCCGCCTTCATGCTGCTGGGCATGGTGATGAGCGGCTCGCGCACGGCGTGGGTGCAACTGGCGCTGGCGCTGGCGATGTGCGCCTGGTTCGCGCGCCGCGCCGGGCTGCGCCTGCGGCCGGCGCACGTGGTCGGCCTCTTGCTGCTGGGCGGCGTGCTGCAAGCCACGTGGAGCCCGCTGGACGATGCCCTGGCGCGCCGCGTCGATCGGCCGCTGGAGGAGAAGCTCTCGGCCGGCGCGCGCCCGGCGATCTGGCGCGACATGCTCGCGGCTGTGGCGCGCGAGCCGCTGGCCGGCCACGGCTGGCTGCAGATCGGCGCGGCGCAGCAGAGCATCGCGCTCGACCGGCCGCCGGTGCCGGTGCTGTTCGAGCACGTGGACCGCGCGCACAACCTCGTGCTCGACCTGCTGCTGTGGGCCGGCATCCCGGTGGGGCTGGCGATCGTCGTGCTGGCGGCGCTGGCGCTGGCAGGCCAGCTGCGGCGCATCACCGACGCGCGTGCCGTGTGGCTGATGACGGTCCCGCTCGGCCTGTTCGCGCACGCGATGCTCGAATTCCCGCTCGAGTTCGCCTACTTCCTGATCCCGCTCGGCATCTCACTCGGCATGGTGCATGCGATGTCGCACTCGAACGCGCTGGCAGTGCGGCTGCCGCGCTGGGCGCTGCCGGCCGGCGGCGCCGCGATGGCCGCCTTGCTGGCGCTGGTGGCCAACGACTACATCCAGGCCGAGGAGAACTTCCGCCAGCTGCGCATGGAGACGGCGCGCATCGGCACCACGCGTGTCGTTGCCGAGGTGCCGCACCTGCGCGTGCTGAACCAGCTCGAATCGTTCCTGTGGCTCGTGCGCACCGAACCGCGCGCCGGCCTGAGCGCGGCCGAGCTCGAGCGGATGCACAAGACCTCGCAGCGCTACGGCATGGCGCCGGCGCTGTACCGCTACGCGATGGCGCTCGGCCTCAACGGCCGGCCCGAGGAGGCGGCGCGCACGCTCGCGCTGCTGTGCCACGTCCATTCGCGCAAGCGCTGCCAGGAGGCCCGCGAGGCGTGGCCAGCGATGCAGCAGCGCCACGAAGCGCTGCGCGCCGTGCCGGCGCCTTGATCCGTGGCCGGCGAGCGCGCAAGCGCGCAGTAGCATCGCGCCCCATGCCTCACATGCCCGCGGGGCGTGAGCTGGGCGACCCGCGCATCTGGGTCGCCGTCGCGGCCGCTGCCGCGCCTTCGCTGCTCGCCTACAACCTCTCGCCCTCGCCGACGTTCCTCAACCAGGCGCTGGCGCTGGCGCTGTGGGCGGCGTTCGTGCTGGTGTGCGCGGCGCGCCCCGCCCATGTGCATGTAGGCGACACGGGCCTGCTCACCGGCGCGCTGGCGCTCGTCGCCGCGGGGGTGTTCGGCTCGTGGGCGCGCCACCTGCCGGCACGCCTGGCGCTGTCGGCGCTGGGCCGGCTCGCCGCCGCCGCGGTGCGGGCCGTCGCCGGCGCCGCGGCGCGCCGCGACGCGAGCCACGCCAAGGCTGCCTTCGTCGCCTTCGCCTGCGCCTGGGTCATCGCCGGCGTCCTCAACACGATCGTCGGCATGGTGCAGGTGTTCGCGCCCGATCTCGCCGAGGGCCAGTGGATCGCCAGCACCAACCTGCCCGGCCGCGCTGTGGGCAACCTGCGCCAGCCCAACCACCTGAGCAGCCTCTTGCTGTGGGCGGTGATCGCCGCCGTCGCGCTGGCCGAGCTCGGCGCGTTGTCGCGCCGGCTGGTGGCCGCGCTCATCGCGATCTTCCTTTTCGGCGTCGTGCTCACCGCCTCACGCACGGGCGTCGTCAGCGTGCTGCTGCTGGCGGTGTGGGGCGCGCTCGACCGTCGCCTGGCGCCGCGAATGCGCCTCGTGCTGCTGGCCGCGCCGGTGTTCTACGTGCTCGCCTGGTTCGGCATGACGCAGTGGGCCGAGCTGTCGCAGCGCACGTTCGGTGGCGCAGTGCGCATGGCAGAAGACGTGATCGGCGGCGCCGATGCCCCGAGCGCCCGCCTGACGATCTGGACGCACACGCTGGCGCTCATTCGCGAGTCGCCGTGGCTCGGCGTGGGCTTCGGCGAGTTCAATTTCGCCTGGACGCTGACCTCGTTCCCCGGCCGCCCGAAGGAGTTCTTCGACCACACGCACAACCTGCCGCTGCACCTGGCCGTGGAGTTGGGCCTGCCGCTGGCCGCGGCGGTGATGGCGATGCTGCTGCTGGCACTGTGGCGCGCGGCGCGCGCTGCATGGCGAGGCGGAAAAGAAGCGGCGGCAACGCTGTCGATCGGCGCTGTTGCGGAGGCGGACGCGGGCGCGGCCGGTGCAAGGGCCGGCGTGCTGATGGTGCTGATGATCGGCCTGCAGCCTGCTCGAGTACCTGCTGTGGTACGCGTACTTCCTGCTGCCCATCGCCTGGGCCTGGGGCTATGCGATGGGCGGCCGCAACTGCAGATCGCACCGGCCGCCGCACCGGCCGAAGACGCCGCGCCGTCGCCGCCGCGGCCCTCGCTGCCCCTGGCGGCGGCCGCCGGTGCCGTCGGCTTCGGCGCGGCGCTGTCGATCGCCGATTACACGTGTCGTCGCCATCTTCGCTTCGAGCGATGGCGACCTGCTGCTGGCGCAGCGCGACGGCGGGCCGGCGCAGCGTCTTCTTCGCGCACCACGCCGACTACGCCGCCGTCACCTCGGGCGCCGGATGCACGACGCGGCCACCTCGTTCGCCGACACCACGCACTACCTGCTCGACAGCCGGCTGATGATCGCCTGGGCTGCGGCTCGCCCAGCAAGGCCGCGCCGACCTCGCGCGGCACCTGGCCGCCTGCCTGCGCGAGTTTCGTTCTCGAAGATCTTGACCGAGTTCTTCGCCGAGTGCCCCGGCCTTGTCGCACCGCCCGCGGGCAGCGTGCCAGCGACGGCGCCGTTCCAGTGCCAGCGCCTGGCGCGCACGCCGAACTGGCACGAGTACCCAAGCGTGCCGGCACGGCGTTGACTCAGCCGCGCGATGGCGATGCCGGCGGCCCCGGCGCGCGCCACTTCCCGACTTGCCGCCGCGCTTCTCCAGCACGCGGATGCCCTGCATCACCATGCCGCGGTCGACGGCCTTGACCATGTCGTAAATCGAGCAGCCCCACCGCGGTCAACGCCTCCATCTCGACGCCGGTGACGTCAACGTCTCCACCTGCGCCGTGCAGCGCACGCGGCTCGCGCCTTCGTCGAGCCTCGAAGTCCACGGCCACGCGCGTGATGGGCAGCGGGTGGCACAGCGGCACCAGTTCGGCCGTGCGCTTGGCGCCCTGGATCGCCGCGATGCGTGCCACGGCGAGCACGTCGCCCTTGGCGGCGCGGCTGCCGGCGACGAGAGCGAACGCGGCCGGCTGCAGGCGGGGAGATGAACCCCTCTGCCAGCGCGACGCGGTGTCGGCACCTTCGCGCCGACATCGACCATGTGCGCTTCGCCGCGCGCGTCGAAGTGCGTCAGGCCGGTGGACGCGGCCGCCGCTTCAGCGCCGGCAAGCTTGTCAGAACCGCTCATGGCGCGATGATGCCCTCGATACGGTCCAGCAACATGGCGGTGTCATCATTGCCCGCTCCCTGCCCTTCCGCCTGCTTCCCCGCCTGCCGTCCCTTCGCGAACCGCGCCTGTGATGACCGCCATCTTCCTCTCGGCCCGCCATGCCCTTGCCTGGTGTTGAGTGCCGTGCTCGCATGGGCGCTGCCGCTGGCGCTGGCGCAGGAGACCGCGCCGCCGCGCCTGCCGGCGCTGGGCGACGCCGGTGCCGCCGACCTCAGCGTGGGCGACGAGAAGCGCCTGGGCGAGCAGATCATGCGCGAGGCGCGGCGCGACCCGGCACTGCTCGACGACCCGGTGCTGCTGGCCTACGTGCAGTCGCTGTGGCGGCCGCTGGTGCAGGCGGCGCGGGCGCGTGGCGACATCGACGCCAGCCTCGAGCGGCTCTTCCCGTGGGAGGTGTTCCTCGTCCAGGACCGCTCGGTGAACGCCTTCGCGCTGCCCGGCGGCTATGTCGGCGTGCACCCGGGGCTCATCGCCATCGCTCAACAACCGTGCGACCAGCCTGCCCTCGGTGCCGGCGCACGAACTCGCACGTCACGTGCAGCGGCACATCGCGCGCAGCATCGGCAACTCGCGCAACGCCTCGCTGGTGGGTCTGGCGGCGATCCTGCTCGCGCTGGCGGCCACCCGCACCGGCAATGTCGATGTCGCCAACGCCGCCATCCTGGGCGGCCAGGGCGCGGCGATGCAGGGCAGCTCAACTTCTCGCGCGAAGATGGAGAAGGCGAGGCCGACCTGCACGGCTTCGCCGTGCTCGGCGGTGGCGGCTTCGCCAGCGGCGGCATGGCGCAGATGTTCGAGCGGCTGCAAGGCAACGCCGCCGTCGCCGACAGCGGCGCCTTTCCCGTACCTGCGCACGCACCCGCTGACCGTGGAACGCATCAGCGAAGCGCGCAACCGCATGCTGCTGGCCGGGCCCGCCGGCATGCCGCACGCGACGCTGCTGCACACGCTGATGCAGGCGCGCGCAGCGGGCGCTGATGGACAACAAGAACGCGCAGGCGCTGCAGCGCATGACGAGCGCGGCTACGACATCGGCCGCATCGCCGCCGAACGCGTGGCGGCGCAGTACCAGGCAGCGTTGGCGCAGGTGCAGCTCGGCCAGGGCGCGGCCGCGGAACAAACAGCCGCGCAGGCACTGCGCCAGGCGCAGGCCTTCACGCCGCGCGAGCCCGAGGCCGAGCGCGTGCTCGTGCTGATGCAGGCCGAGGCGCCTGGCCGCTTTGCTGGCGCCCGGCGCCTGCTCGAAGCAGCGGCGCCACCGGCGACGGGCGCTATCCGCAAGCACGGGTGCCAGCGGCACGCCGAGCACCGGCGCCGCCGCAGTCAGCGCGCACGACGACCGCAGCACGCTGACCCTGCGCGCGCAGGCAAGCGCTGAAGTGGCACGAGCGCGACCCGCGCGCCGCGGTGGCCGCCGTTCGTGCCAGCACCGAGGCGGGCTGGCAGACGTGGCTGGCCGAGCACAGCCAGGACGCCCACGCCTGGGAGCTGCTCGCCGGCACTGCCGAAGCATTGGGCAGAAGCTGCGCAGCATGCGCGCCGGCGCCGAGGCGCGCGCTGCGGTCGGCGACCTGACAGGCGCCATCGACCGCCTGCGCGCCGCGCAGGCGATGGCGCGCGGGCCGAACACCCTGCCGCCGGCCAGCCCGACTTCATCGACGCTTCGATCATCGACACGCGGCTGCGCCAGCTGCTCGAAGAGCGGCGCCAGCTCGCCCTCGAAGCGCGCTAGCGCGGCGGCGGGGGCGGCGGTGGCGGCGGCGACGGGCACGGCGACGGCCGCTGAAGCGCCGGCAAGCTCGGCACCCCGGACGCTGGCGTGCGCGCGCCGGGCGCGGTCCGCTTCGGCCCGCAATGGCCGCCCACCGCGGCGTTTCGCCTCGCTTCCTCCCTCGCCTCCGCCTCCTCCTCGCCCTTCCGCCCTGACGAACTATTCCTCGCAACCTTGCGCGGCGTGGGCCGCACGTGCGCCGAGGCCAGAATCCAGGCGCAAAGCGCGCAGCCGGCGCTGCCCGCGCATCGAGGTTCGGCGGCCAAGCGCGGCGTGGCGCTCGTGGAGGCATGGATGCGGATCGTCTTCGGCCCTGGGCTGGGCGCCAGTTGTGCGAATACGAGTGGACCTGCCGCGGTATCGACCGCGGGCGCGGCGAAGTCGAAGGCGTTGGCGTCGCAGCTCGCGCAGCTCGCGCAGCTCGCACACCTCGCGCTCCTCGCGCCGCCTGCCCTATGCGCGCCGTTCGCAGCGCAAGCCGCCCGCGTGGCGACCGTCACGCCGCAAGGCGAAGTGGGCGTCGTGCGCCAGGTCGTCGTGCGCTTCGACGCCGCGGTCATGGCCGGCGGCGACCGCGCGGCGCGGCGTCGTTCAAGCTCACCTGCAACGGCGCGGCGCCGGCGGGCAAGGCCACTGGGCCGACGGGCGGCGCTGGATCTTCGACCTCGGCGAGCCGCTCAGCGCCGGCCAGCGCTGCACGCTGAAGGCCGAGCTGTCGTTCCGCCTGACCGCCCCCCGTGCCGGAACGTCGATCGAGGGCAGCACCGAGTTCGCTCAGCACCGGCGCGCCGGCGGTCCTCTCCGCCGCAACCGAGCCCGGGCTCGCGCATCGAGGTGCTGACCAGCACTTCCTCGTCACCTTTCACTGGCGCCGTCGATGCCGCGAGCGTGCAGCGCAACGCCTGGTGCGAAGCCGAAGGCGCGGGCGAACGCATCCCGCTCGTCGTCGTCGGCGGCGCGGCGCGCGAGCAGGTGCCGAAGCGTCGGCCGCGCGGTGGCACGGGTGTGGCCAGCGGCCGCGATGCTCGCGCGCTGGCGCGCTACGTGCTGCTCGCCTGCCAGCGCGCGTTCGCGCCCGAGGCGCGCGTGCGTCTGGTCTGGGCGCTGGCACGCTGCCGCCGCCGCTGCCGATGGACAGCCGCCGCTCGTCACGCGCGAACGCCAGCAGTGGTACGGTGCAGGTGCGGCCGCGCTTCACCGCCGAGTTCACCTGCGAGCGCGAGAACGCCGCCGCACGTGCTCGCCGCTGCGCGCGCTGACGCTGCGCTTCAACGCGCCGGTGCCGCGCGAGATGGCCGCTGCCGCGCGCCCGTGCCGCTGGCGCTGCCGGCGGCGCCGCGCCGGTACCGATCGCCCCGAAGCTCGACGACGAAGACCGCCGCGCCGCCACGTTGTCCGAAGTGCGCTTCGCCGCGCCGCTGCCGGAGAACGCGCGCTTTCGCATCACGCTGCCGGGCAAGCTCGTCGACGACAGCGGCCGCGCGCTCGCCAACGCGGCGCGCTTTCCGCTCGAAGTGGCCTACCGCGCGCTGCCGCCGCTGGCGAAGTTCGCCGGCGCGCTGCTCCGGCATCCCCCCGAAGCGGCTGCGGGTGGGCACCGTTGTCCGCGGCAAAGGACAGCGCCGAAGCCGCCACCGCGCTGCTGCCGCTGACGCTGCGCCACGTGCAGGCCGACCTCGCCGGCCTTTCCACCGGCGGGCCAGATCGCCATCAAGCGCGTGCCACTCGATGTCAGCGACAGCGCCCTGCTGGCCTGATCGCGCGCGTGCAGCGCTGGCACGAACGCGACCTGCCGGGCCGTATGAGGCGGGCCTGCCGCCTTCGCAGTGGACCGAGACCGTCACCGAGACCGAGATCGCTGGCCGACGGCCGCACGCGCTCGCGAACCGTCAAGCGCGAGCGCGTCGTCCCTTCGCGCGAACTGTCGATCTTCGTCGGCGAGGCGACCTCTACAAGGGCGCCGAACTGCCGCAGCTCAAGCGGACACCGCGGCCGCCGCCGTGCGCGCCACGGAAGTGCTCGGCGTGGCTGCGCGAGCGGCGGCTACCACGTCGCCGAAGTCGCCTCGCGCGTGCTCGGCGAATCGCTGCTGGCCAAGAAGCAGCCGATGTTCGCGCGCACCGGCGTGCTCGTCACCAACCTCGCGGTGCACTTCAAGCGCGGCCGCAGTTCGAGCCTCGTGTGGGTGACCTGCTCGACCGCGGCCGCCCTGTGGCCGGCGCGCGCGTGGCGGTGAACGACTGCGCCGCCACAGCCGCTGTGGAGCGGCATCACCGACGCGCAGGGCATCGCCCGCATCGAGCGCGGCTTCGACGAGGGCGACAACGACGAAGCACGCGAGGGCCGCTGCGCCACCGGCGACGGCTTCTTCGTCACCGCGCGCACGGCCGGCGACCTCGGCTTTGTCTTCAGCCGCTGGGTCAAGGGCATCGAGCCGTGGCGCTTCAACGTCCCGCTCGCCAACGGCACCGCGCCCGACCGGCGCGCGCACACGGTGTTCGACCGCGAGCTGCTCAGGCGCGGCGAGACGGTGTCGATGAAGCACTTCGTGCGCGACGAAACCGACCGCGGCCTCGCCTACACCGCGCCGGAACACCTGCCCGACACGCTCGTCATCACGCACCCGGGTAGCGGCCAGGAAGTGACGCAGCCCATCGCCTGGAGCGGCCAGCCGGGCGCGCTCGGCGCAAAGCCAGTGGGCGATCCCGAAGAACGCCGCGCTGGGCCTGTACGACGTGGTCCTCAAGCGCGGCGATGTGCAGCGCTCGGTGGCCGGCACGTGTTCCGCGTCGAGACTTCCGCGTGCCGCTCACCGACGCGCGCCTGGCGGCCGCGCGGCGTGCTCGTCGCGCCTTCCGAAGTCGCCTTCGAGGCACAGATCAACGCGCAGGCCGGCGGCCGATGCCGCAGGCTGCCGCTGGCGCTGTCGGCGCTGTTGCGCGACGAAGCGCGCCGCGCTTTGCCGGCTTCGAGGACTTCAGCTTCGCCGCTCGGACGCTCGCGCGACGACGACGAGTCCGACGCCGACAGCGGCAATGGCGACAGCGGCGCGCGCGTCGTCGCGCGCCAGATCCCCGCACGCACCGATGCGCAAGGCGCCGCGCGCCTCGTCGTGCCGGGCTTGCCGGCGCTGCGCGGCCCGGCCGAGCTGCAGGCCGAAGTGAGCTTCGCCGACCCCAACGGCGACGCAGACCGTCTCGCGCCGCGTCGCTGTGGCCGTCGGCGGTGGTGGTGGCCTGCGCGCCGGGCTGGGCGGCGCACCGCGGCGCCGCGCGCTTCACCGTGGCCGTGCTCGACACCGAGGGCAAGCCGATGCCCGGCCGCGCCGTCGAGGTGAATGGCCGCGCGCACCAGACGCTTCCACGCGCCAGCGCATCGTCGGCGGCTTCTACAGCTACGACAACCAGCGCAAGACGCTCGATGCTTCGGCGCGCTGTGCAGCGGCAAGACCGACGCGCAGGCCGCCTGTCGTGCGACGCGAAGGTCGAGCACGCCGGCGAAGTGGAATGCTCGCGCGCGCGAAGGACGACGCCGGCCGCGTCGCGCAGGCGTCCACGTTCGTCTGGGTGACCAGCGCAGCGCCGAGGAGCGCCTGCTCCGCGCAAGGCAACGACGACCGCATCGACATCCTGCTCGAGAAGCGCGACCTCGAACCCGGCCAGACCGCGCGCCTGCAGGTGCGCATGCCCTTCCGCCAGGCGACGGCGCTGGTGACCGAGCGCGAAGGCGTCATCGACGCACGCGTGGTCACGCTCGGGCCGCGAGCCGGTGCTCGAGTTGCCGATTCCCGACGCCGCCAGGCCGGCAGCGACGGCAGCTACAGCTGGGCGCCGAATGTCACCGTCGGCGTGTTCGTGCTGCGCGGGCGGCTGCGCGAAGCGCCGTGGTGGTCGATCTTCACCTGGGGCTGGCGCGAGCCGGCCGAGTGGTGGCGCGCCTTCCGCTACGAAGGGCAGGAGAGTGGCGCGCGCCGACGGCGACGGTCGACCTCGCCAAGCCGAGCTTCAAGTTCGGCGTGGCGCAGCTGCGCGTCGGTGCCGCGGCGCACCGGCTGGACGTGAAGGTGAGCACGCCGCAGCAGCAGTACCGCGTGCGCGAGAAGGTGATGACGACCGTGCGCGTCAGCCACCTCGGGCGGCCGCTGGCCAACGCCGAGGTCGCCTTCGCCGCCGTCGACGAAGGCCTGCTGGCACTGGCCGGGAACAAGAGCTGGGACCGGCGGCCGCTGCTGCGCGAGCGGCCTGGGAGTGCTGGAGACCGCCACCGCGGTGAACGAGGTGATCGGTCGCTGCCACTACGGCCGCAAGGCGTTGCCGCTGGGCGGCGGTGGCGGAAGCGCAACCCGACGCGAACTTCTTCGACACGCTGCTGCTGCGGCGCGGCAGCGTGCAGCTCGACGCCAACGGCGAAGCGCGCATCGAGGTGCCGTTGAACGACTGCTGACGAGCCCTGCTCGTCGTGCTGAAGACGCCGCAGCGCCGACCGGCCGAGGTATGTTAGTGCGCGGCTGGTGATCGCATCCTCACGCTGGCCGAAAGCGCCGCGCGAAGGCGATCGCCGACGCTGGCTTACGCGCGGGCTGGCACGATGCGCTGGAGCAGGCGCGCCTGGCGCCTGCAGTACCGTGGCGCTGCACGCCTGATGGCGCTCGCTGGAAGCGAACTGCTGGTGACGGTGAAGCCGCCAGGCGACAGCGTACGAGCTGCGCTTTCAGCGGCCTCGAGTGCAGGAACGATGCCTGATTAGTCCGCAGCGGCGCGGCAGGAGCGGCGGGCGCTGGCGGCAACGCTGGGCGCGCGATATGGCGCACGGCGTTTGCCGAATGCCGTCGTGAAATGGTGCTGGTGCGTGTGGCGAACAGCGTTGCCGCAGCAGCTGCAAGGGCCGGCGAGCGTGAGCGTTCCCGTGGCCGCGCCCGCCGACAGTCTGCCGCGGCGGCGTGCAGGTGGCGTTGCAGCCGCGCTTGTCCGGCGCGCTGCTCGGCCTCAGGCGCTTCTTCTCGAAACGTACCCGTACAGCTGCCTGAACAGAAGGTGTCATGAACGATCGGCTTGAGCGACGAGGCGGGCTGAAGACGTGCTCGCTGAAGAGGTGCCCGGCTACCTCGACGCCGACGGCCTGGCGAACTACTTCCGCCGCCGCCGGGCAGCGGCGCGCGGCAGCGACTGCCTCACCGCCTATATCTGCTGAGCGCGGCGCACGAGGCCGGCTATGCGTTGCCCTACAGCACGCGCAACGCGATGCTCGAAGGCTTGGCTGCGTTCAAGTCGAAGGGCGCCTGGAACGCCGCTTCCCGGCACCGCGCGCCGACCTGGACGTGCGCAAGCTCGCCGCGCTCGAAGCGTTGGCGCGGCATGGCCGCGCGGACGCGCGCTGGTGGGGATCGATCGCCTTCACGCCCGCGGCCGGCCCACTTCGGCCTTGTTCGATGCATGGAGCGCGCTGCAACGCACGCCGGCGCTGCCCGAGCGCGACGCGCGCCTGGGCGAAGTACAGCGGCACGTGCGCAGCCGCCTCGCCGAAGGCGGCACGACGCTGCGCTTCCACGGAGAGCGAAGACGACCAGTGGTGGTGGCTGATGGAAAGCGCCGACGGCAACGCCGGCGAAGCTGCTGCTCGCGGCCATCGCCTCGCCGGCATGGAAGGAAGACGCCGCGCATCGTCAACGGCGCGCTGGCGCGGCAGAAGGGCGGCGCCTGGCGCACGACGACGGCCAACCTCTGGGCGTGCTCTGCGCTGCAGCGCTTCGGCAAGGCGTTCGAAAGCGAAGCGGTCGGCGGGCGCAGCGTCGTCGAACTGGGCAACACCGCGCGCACGGTCGATTGGGCTGGCGCCGGGATCCACCGCCGCAGTTCCGGCGGCAGCGGCGCAGGAACAGGTGCGCCGCCTGCATTGCTGCTGCCGGCCGGCACAGCCCGCGCAGCTCGCCGTGCGGCACGAAGGCACCGGCCGGCCGTGGCTCAACGGTGCAGTCGCTCGCCGCCGCCACTGAAGCAGCCGCTCTTCGCCGGCTATCGCATCGCGCACCGCCTGCGCAGCAGCGCAGGTGCTCGACGCTTTCAGCCGCGGCGACATCGTGCGCGTGCGCTGGAGATCGAAGCCCTCGCCGACATGGCCTGGGTCGTCGTCAGCGACCTGCTGTTCGCCGGCGCCTCGCACCTGGGCACGGGCCTCGCGCGCGACTCGGCCATCGCCACGCAAGGCGAGCGGCGCGAGGGCTGGCGTGAAGGCCTTACGAGGAGCGCGCGCACGACGCCTGGCGCGCCTACTACGCCTGGCTGCCGCGCCGGCGTCACGCCGTCGAAAGTACAATGATCCGCCTCACCACGCCGCCGCTTCGGCTCGCTGCCGACGCGCGTGGAAGCGATGTACGCGCCGTGGAGAGCGTTCTGGACAGAGCTGCTGCTGGCGCTGGTCGAGGTGCGGCCGGATCGCCGCGCGCATTGACTCCTCCCCGCCCGGGCGTGGAGAGGGGTGGGTGAGGGTGGCGGGTTCCTGCAGCCACGGCGACATTCGCGAGCGCGCTCGTGTGCGCCCGCGCCGCTTCCGCCGCGCTCGTCGTCCTGTGCCAGCAGCCGCCACAGCGCACGCCTTGCCCGCCTTCGACGAAGTGCGCGCCGCGCATCGGCAGCGACATCCTGGCGTCGACCGCCACGGCGAGGTCATCCGGCGGCAGCGGACCGACGCCACGGCGCGCCGCGCCCCTGGGTGGCGCTGGCCGACATGAGCCTGGCTGCAAGGAAGCGATCGTGTTCGGCGAGGACCGCCGCCCTGGGCCCACGGTGTATGTCGACTGGCGCGCGCTCGCCGCCAGCGCCTGGGCCAATGCCTGGAACTCGCGTACACGCGGTTGTGCACGGGGACGATGCAGCTTGCCGGCCTCCTCGACGACGACCTCGCACGCCCGCCTGCCGCGACGTCGCCGGCAAGCTCGGCCAGGTCGCGCGCATGGGATTTCCTCGAAGCGCACCGGGAGCAAGGCGCTGATCCTCGAGGCGTACTCTGAACGCCGTGCGCTGCGCGCGAACTGGTGGGTACCACCGGCGCGGCTTCGCAGCAGCTGTTCGCGCACGCCAGCGGCCTCGATGCGCTGGAAGCGGCGATCTCGCCGTGCGGCCGGAAAGCGCCGAACGCGCCCGCGGCTGCGGTGACACGGCGCGCCTGGTGAAGTGCTGCGGCTGCGGCAGCAAGCGCAGCCATGGCAGCCGCTGCCGCAACCCGGCGAGCAACAGCAGCGGCCGCCGGACCCGCGCCTGCGCAGCCGGCGTGACGCGCTGGTCCGACGATGAACTGCCGCGCGCTGGCAACGCGGTCGCAGGCCGACCCTTGCGCCGGCGTCGGCACCACGGCGCAGCGCTGGCGCGGTGCCGCCGAGGCTCGGCGAAGCGCTGGCGCCGCATCTGGCGCGCCTGATGTGGCGCGAGGCCTGGGCATGGCGCAGCGCGCGGGCGCCGCGGCGCCGCAGGCGCGGCATACTCGCATACCGCTGGCGCGGTACACCTCGCAGGCACTGCGGGCGCGGCGCGGGCCTTGCCGAGCATCGCTGGGGATGGCGATGTAGCGCATCGCCCGCCAGGCGCTGCGCCGACAACTCGCCGAACTGCGCGGCCGCAACGTCGAGGACGGTGCCGTGCTCGTGCTCGACAACGCCAGCGGCGAAGTTCGCGGGTCGGATCCGCAGGCGCGGGCAGCGGCCGGGCCGCGTCGAAGTCGATGCCGTGCTCGCGCGCTGCCAGCCGGGCTCGACGATCAAGCCGTTCGTCTACGCGCTGGCGCTCGAGCGCCGGCCGCTTCACCGCGGCGAGCCGCATCGACGACTCACCGCTGCAGCTTGCCGCGGACCGGCCGGCCTGTACGCGCCGCGCAACTACGACCACGCCTACCGGGGTAGCGTCAGCGTGCGCGAGGCACTCGGCGGCAGCCTCAACGGTGCCCGCGGCGCGTGGCGGCGATGCTCGAACTCCGAGGCGCTCTTCGACCGCCTGAACGCCGAGCCTGTGCCTGGCGCACACGGCCGGCTACTACGGCCATGCGCTGGCGCTGGGCAGCGCCGACGTGACGCTGCTCGACCTCGGCAACGCCTACCGCATGCTGGCCCGCGGCGGCACGCTGACCCCGGTGCGCTGGTGGCGCAGGAAGGCTCGGCGACAGCAGCCACACCAACCCCGCCTGGCGCATCGGGCGCATCAGGCGCATCAGGCGCATCAGCCGGAGCGGCGCGTGCAGGCACCGCGCCGCGCCGCGTGTTCGGCGAGCCGGCCGCAGGTCGGTCATCCTCGTCGACCCGGCGCGCGCGCCGCCGGCTTCGGCCCTCGACAGCCCGCTCGTCACGCGCAAGCTTCGCCGCCGAAGACCGGCACCAGCAAGGACATGCGCGACAACTGCGCATCGGCAGCAACGCGGCGCCACACGGTGGCGGTGGTGGCGGGCAACGCCAGCGGGCGGCCCATGCACAGCGTCAGCGGCATCAGCGGCGCGGCGCCCGTGGCGCGAGGAAAGCGGCATCAAGGTGGCCCATGGCCCGGCGGCCGCGCTGGCACCCGCTGGCTGGCATCGTCGCCGCCGAGGGCGAGCGGTACATCGCGGGCACCGAGCCGGCCTCGGCGCTGCAAGGCCTGGAGGCTGCGTCTGCTTCACCCGCGGTCGCGGCCGTGGCCGTCCTCCTGCACCGGCAGCCGCACCGGTGGCATTGGCCGCCGCGCCCCGGATCGCGCGCGCAAGGCTGCCGCGGCGCTGTTCGGCATCGAGTCGCCACGCGCCGGCACCGTGATCGCACTCGACCCCGACATTCCGCCGTCGGCGCAGCGCCTGGTGCTGCGCGGCGCACCGGCAGTGGCGGCTCGATGGCCGCCTGCTCGGCGAAGGTGCGCGCATCGAATGGCTGCCGCGCCCGGGCCGGGCACGTGCTTCAGTGGCGCGATGCCTGGGCCAGCGAGCGTATCGAGTTCGAGGTGCGCGCTGCGCAGCCCGCGTCGCTGGTGGCGCGCCGCCGGCCGCGCTGCCCACGCCCTCTGCGCCCTCGACGCCCTCTACGTCCTCGACGCCCTCTACACCTCGGCGCCGCGGCTGAAGATGCGCTCGACCGCGTGGCAGCGTCGATGACGATGCCGCAGACGCTGTACAGCAGCGAGCCCACGAGGGCGGCGGTGAAGCCCGCGACGTTGAAGCCTTCGAGCAGCGACGCCGCGGCCCAGAACATCAGCGCGTTGATGACGAAGAGAAACAGGCCCAGCGTCAGCACCGTCACCGGCAGCGTCAGCAGCACCAGCAGCGGCCGCACGAGCGTGTTGAACAGGCCGATCACGAAGGCGGCCACGAGGGCAGAACCGAAGTCGCCACCGTCACGCCCGGGTACTGCGCCACCAGCAACAGGGCCGCGGCAAGCAGCAACCAACGCGCCAGAGTCTTCATGCGAGAAGCATAGCGTGGCGAGAAAGCGGCCCTTACCTAGGAAAACGGCTTTCACCGCCTATGAAGCGCATTACCATCGCGCCCTGCCCGGAAGCCCCGCATCGAACGAGGACCTCGCAAGGCACCCTGGTGATGGCACCGAAGCCGCGCGAAACGAGCCCCGCAAACGGCCCGCAAGAGGCGAACAAGAGCAGCTCCGGCATCCGACTCAACCATTGACGGAGATCACTCACATGGCAACTGCGAAGAAAGCTGCGAAGAAGGCCCCGGCGAAAAAGGCCGCCAAGAAGGCCGCCCCGGCCAAGAAGGCCGCCGCGAAGAAGGCCCCGGCCAAGAAGGCCGCTGCGAAGAAGGCGGCGCCGGCCAAGAAGGCCCCCGCCAAGAAGGCCGCGAAGAAGGCCGCCAAGCCCAAGGCCCCGGCGAAGAAGCGCACCCCCAGTGCCGCCTTCATGAAGCCGATGACCCCCAGCGCCGCGCTCGCCGCCGTCATCGGCGACAAGGCGCTGCCGCGCACCGAGGTCACGAAGAAGGTCTGGGAATACATCAAGAAGAACGGCCTGCAGGACAAGGTCAAGCGCACGATGATCAACGCCGACGCCAAGCTGAAGGAAGTGCTGGGCAAGGCGCAGGTCTCGATGTTCGAGATGACCAAGGCGATCAGCTCGCACCTGAAGTAGGCCGCGAGTCGGGCGCAAGCCACTCGAAGGGGCCCCGCGGGGCCCCTTTTCGTTTTCCGTGTTCCTCTGCGCCTCTGCGTCGCTGAACGTCTGCGCCTGTGCGGCCGTCAGCGTGCGCTCATCGCGAACCGGCCTTGGCCGCAGCCAGCGCCGCGGCGATCGCGGCTTCGAGCGCGGGCTTGTCGTCGTCGCGAAAGCCGGCGTGGCGCAGCAACACGCGCTGGTCGGCGCCGATGAGCACCGAGGTCGGCATCGCCTTCGCGCCGTAGCGCTCGGGCGTTTCGCCGGCGGGGTCGAACGCGATCAAGAGCGGCGCACCCATCTGCGGCTGCATCGCACGCAGGAACGCGTCCGCCGCGGCGCGTTGGCGGTCCACGTTCACCGCGACGACGCGCAGCCCGGCCGCGCCGTGCCGCGCCTGCATCGCCGACATCCACGGCAACGACAGCCGGCACGGAGTGCACCACGAGGCCCAGAAGTCCAGCAGCACGACCTTGCCGCGCAGCGCTTCGAGCGAGACGCTGCCGTCGAGCCCGGGGAGCGTGAACGCCGGCGCAGGTTGCCCGACCGCTGCGGCGTTTGCCGCCGCGGCGGTCGACGGCATCGCCGTCGTCATCGCGCCGATCGCGGCGGGGCCGCAGGCGGCCGCCCATGCACCGAGGCTGCCGGCAGCAGCACACAACGCCCGTCGCGTGAGACCGCCGCCGACCGATGCGGCGGCGGCGAGGTCGTTGGAGATCGTGGGCGGCGCGCCGATCACGAGCGGTGGAAGGGTCTTGCCGTTCATGGCCGGAACTCTCGCGACTGTTCGCAACTGCTCGGTCGCGGCTTCCTGTCAATCATCGACGATCCAATGCGGCGCGCCCTGCTCGGCGAGCCACGCCCGCGCGTCGGGGCCGCGCAGCATGGCCAACGTCGCCAGCACGCCCGCTTCGGTAGGCAGGTGGGCGCGGCCACGGTCACCGAGCGTGGCGCGCCGCGCACCGGCCAGCCCGTGCGCGGGTCGAGGATGGGCCGTAGCGCACGCCAGCGGCGAGCAGGAAGCGGCGCGCGTCGCCGCTGGTGCGCGAGCGCCCCCCGCGCTCAACGCCAGCACCCCGGCGGCGTTGTCCGCCGTGCCGCGTTCGGTGGCCGAGGGGTTGTCGATGCCCACGGCCCAAGCCGAACCGTCGCGCCGCGGCCCGCTCACCGCCAGGTCGCCGCCGAAGTTCACGAGTAGCGGCGCCGCCGTCTCGGCGCGCAGCAGCGCCAGCGTGCGGTCCACCGCGTACTCCTTGCCGATGCCGCCGAGGTCGAGCTCCATGCCCTCGGGCAGCGTCAGCTTCGGCCGCTGCCAGCGCACGCGCGCCCAACCCACGCGCCGGCGCAGGCTTTCGACGCGCGCCGCGTCGGGAAGTGAGCTGCCGCCGTCGAAGCGCCAGGCTTGGCGCAGCACGCCGCTGGTGATGTCGAAGAGGCCGCCGCTGGCGGCGTGGCAATGGGCCGCGAAGTCGATGAGGTCGGCGGTCTCGTCGTCCACCGTCACCGCAGCGCCGCGGCTCGCGTGCAGCCGCGCGACGACGCTGTCATCGCGGTAGCGGCTGAACTTGCGCTCGATGCGCAGCGCCTCGCCTTGCGCCAGCCGGGCGAGGCGCAGCGAATCGGCCTGCTGCACACCCTCCATCAGCAGTTCGCAGGGGCTGGCCATGGCGCGAAACGAGCCGCGCCAGCCTGCGGGCGTGGGCGACAGCACCACGTCGGCGATGTTCGGCATCGGCATCCGCATCAGAGGCATCGACGTGTCGGCGGGCATCGCTGCGCTCACTGGCCGAACGTGGCGCTGCCCGCGCGGTTCGCTGCGTCGATCAGAACGCGAGGCTGTAGGCGAGCAGCACGGCCGTCGCCCTCACCGTCGGCGCCAGGTCCAGCGACTGCAGCGCTCCGGGCGCACCAGCGGGGCGATCGGGCCTTTGGCGATAGCTCTCCACGCGCACGCTCCATTCGCCGTTCCGGCCGGCCGGCCCACCCGCCTTCACGCCCAGCGTGTCGGCCTTGAACGCCGCCAGCCGCGGGTCGGCCGAGGCGGCTGCCAGCGCTGCGCTGTGCGTCGCACTGGACCACTCGCCGCCCTCGACGAGCCAACCGCGCCAGAAGTCGGCCGCGCTCTGGCGGTAGGTGCGCCAGCGCGGCTCGATGTAGACGCCGCGCCCTTCTCCTCCGTCGCCGGCCGCCAGCTCGAAGCGGTAGCGCGCATCGAGCGTGTGCGCGCGCACGCCCCAGTCGTCGCGGTAGTAGCGATAGGAGAAATCGACCACATCGCGCGCCAGGTGCACCTTGTTCTGCCAGTACAGCGACGTGCGGGTGCGCGCATCGGGGCGCTGCTCGCTGACGTAGCGGTCGCCGGCGACGAGCCCCGTGGTGCCATCGACCACCGACACCACCTTGTACGGGTCGGTGTGGTACCCGCTGCCGCGGCCCAGCCCGAGGTTGAACTGCATCAGCCACTGGCGGTTGACGACCTGCGTCACGCCCACGAGCAGGTCGATCACGTTGCGCGAGCGGTCGCTCTGGCGCTCGGCGAGCGCACCGAAGGCCGGCTCGAGACCCACCGGCGTGCCGCCCACCGGCTTGATGCGGTCGCCTTCGAGCGCCGCGCCGATGCTCAGCGTCGTGTTCTTGTCGTTGAAGTCGCGCGCGAGAGCTGCGCTCAAGCCCAGCGACTGGAAGTCGTACTCGGCCGAGACGTTGGCCACCAGCGACAGCCTTTGCGCGGCGCCGAACGGCCGCTCCAGCGTCGCGGCCAGTGCGGCGCGGCGGTCGTGGAAGCTCGTGTCCAGCGGCGGCGCGCCTGCCGCCACGGTGTAGGTGCTCTCGCCCGAAGGCGACGTGAAGGTCTGCGGCGCCGGCTGCGGCATCGCGCCGTTGGGCGAGGCACCGGTCAGCGAATCGAGCGTGAGCTTGAGGCCGAGCGTCGTCTCGTTGCCATCGGTGCGCCGGGCGCTGATGACGGGCTCGATGGCACGAACGCGGCCGCCGCTCTCGTTGTAGAAAAGGATGGCGCTGTCGACCTTCCATTCGGCCGGCGAAGGCGAAGACGCTGGTGTCGGCAATGTTGATGACGCAGGCGTCGGCGACGTTGCACTGCCCGTTCGAGCCGGCTCGGCAGCCGTTGCGGCCGGCGCGGTGCCCGCTGCCCTCTGTACACCCGGTGCACCCTGTGCCAGCGCCGCCGAAGCCAGCAGCGTGGAGGTGGCCGCCGCGAGCGCGGCGCGCAGCGGCGACGATGCCTGCGGCGCCGCGGGTCCGGCGCTCAGTTGCATCCGCAGCCTCCGCCGCCGAATGCGCGGCCGCCGGTGGCCGCTTCCTTGCTGAAGTAGATGTGGTCGTCGATGCCGCTGGCCAGCGGCGCTGCGTCGAGTTGCATCGAAGGCTTGGCCAGCAGGTCGCGTTCCCAGGGCTTGACGCCGAGCCCGGCGCAGCCCGTGCAGGCCAGCGCAGCCACGAACAGGCCGAGGATTGCGGCGGCGCGCCGCAGCGGCCACCGGCGGGAAAGGGAGGGGTTCATCGGAGCGGCTTGCCCCTGCAGTGGGCGCGCGGAAGTCGGGTCAGCCGAGATTGGCGCCGAAGCGCATGAAGGCTACCTGAACGGCTCTCGGCGCTTCGTTGCCGCGAGTTCTCTCACGGACAGTGGCAACGGGAGTGCCCGGCGGGCCCGCAACGCCGAACCCTGAACCCTCGATCCCTGAACACCGCCGCCGATTCGGCCAGCCGTGCTGATCACAACATGCCGCAGCAGGCAGCAAGAAAGCTTTACCCGCGCAGCGGTCGGCACGGCGCTTGCCGGTGACCGTTGATGGAGTCTGTCCGATCGAAACAGAGGAGCGTCGCCATGAATCGCTCGTCCCCCCGCGAAGCCCAACCCGGCGATGCCCGCGGCGCAGAGGCTGCGCCCGTGCGCCACCGCGGCCGCCGCTTCGCCCTGGTCTGCGCGGCCAGCGCCGCTGCAGCAGCGCTGGCCGGCTGCGTGGTTGCGCCGGCGGGCTACTACGCGCACTCGCCGCCACCGCCCGGCCCGGAGGTCGAAGTGGAACCGCCGCCGCCGCAGTACGAGGTGGTGCCGGCCTCCCCCGGCGTGGGCTACGTCTGGATCGGCGGCTACTGGGGCTGGCAGGCCGGTCGCCACGTGTGGATCGGCGGACGCTGGGCGATGCCGCCGGGCCCCGGCTACGGCTGGGTGCCGGGCCGCTGGGCACACCGCCCGCGCGGCGGCTGGGCCTGGCACGGCGGCTACTGGGGCCGCCGCTGAGCGCCTGACGGCATCAACGCCGGGCGTCGGGGGTTCGCCGTTGGGTTGTTTCCGCGCCGCTGCGCCCGTGCTCAGGCGAGTGCAGCGCGCAGGAAGCGGCCGGTGTGGCTGCCGAGCGCTTCGGCCTCGGCGGCCAGGTGTTCGGGCGTGCCCGCGGCGACGACCGTGCCGCCGCCGGCGCCGCCTTCGGGTCCCATGTCGATGAGCCAGTCGGCGGTCTTGATGACGTCCAGGTTGTGCTCGATCACGACGATGGTGTTGCCGGCGTCGCGCAGCGCATGCAGCACGCCGAGCAGGAGGCCGATGTCGTGGAAGTGCAGCCCGGTGGTGGGCTCGTCGAGGATGTACAGCGTGCGCCCGGTGTCGCGCTTGCTGAGTTCGAGCGCCAGCTTCACGCGCTGCGCTTCGCCGCCGGACAGCGTGGTCGCGCTCTGGCCGAGCTGGATGTAGCCCAGGCCCACGTCCGAGAGCGTCTGCAGCTTGCGCGCGATCGCCGGCACGGCGCCGAAGAAGGCGAGCGCGTCCTCGACGGTCAGTTCGAGCACCTGCGCGATGTGCTTGCCCTTGTAGAGGATCTCCAGCGTCTCGCGGTTGTAGCGCTTGCCGCGGCAGGTGTCGCAAGGCACGTAGACGTCGGGCAGGAAGTGCATCTCCACCTTCAGCACGCCGTCGCCTTCGCAGGCCTCGCAGCGGCCCCCTTGACCGGGTGAGCCGACGTTGAAGCTGAAGCGCCCGGCCGTGTAGCCGCGCTCGCGCGCCGCCGGCACTTCGGCGAACAGCTCGCGGATCGGCGTGAACAGGCCCGTGTACGTGGCCGGGTTCGAGCGCGGCGTGCGGCCGATCGGGCTCTGGTCCACCGCGATCACCTTGTCGAAATGCTCCAGGCCTTCGATGCGGTCGTGCGGCGCCGGCTCGGTGTGGCTCTGGTAGAGCTTGCGCGCCACCGCGGCGTACAGCGTGTCGTTGATCAGCGTGCTCTTGCCCGAGCCGCTGACGCCGGTGACGCAGGTGAACAGGCCCACCGGGATCTCGGCCGTCACGTCCTTGAGGTTGTTGCCGCGCGCGCCTTCGATGCGCAGCACCTTCGGCGGCACGGGCTCGATCTGGCCCTGCAGCAGCGAAGCCCGCCGCGGCGGCACGGCGATCTTCAGCGCGTGCGCGAGGTAGCGCCCGGTGAGTGACGCCTCGTTCGCCGCCACGTCGGCGGGCGTACCGGTGGCGACCACTTCGCCGCCGTGCGCGCCGGCGCCCGGCCCCATGTCGACCACGTGGTCGGCGCTTCGGATCATGTCCTCGTCGTGCTCGACGACCAGCACGCTGTTGCCCAGGTCCCGCAGGCGCTTCAGGGTGCCGATGAGGCGCGCGTTGTCGCGCTGGTGCAGGCCGATGCTCGGCTCGTCGAGCACGTACATGACGCCCGACAGGCCGCTGCCGATCTGGCTGGCGAGGCGGATGCGCTGCGCCTCGCCACCGGAGAGCGTGTCGGCGCCGCGGTCCAGGCTCAGGTACCCGAGGCCCACGTCGTTGAGGAAGCGCAGCCGCGAACGGATCTCGCGCACGATCTTGCTCGCGATCTCGGCCTTGGCGCCTTGCAATTCGAGCGCGTCGAAATACGCCAGCGTGTCGGCCAGCGTCGCGTGCTCGACCTCGTAGATCGCTCGGCCGCGCGCCGCCTTCGCATCGTCGGCCGCACCTTGCAGGAAGACGTGCCGCGCTTCGCGGCGCAGGCGCGTGCCGTGGCAGGCCGGGCACGGCCGGGCGCCCTGGTAGCGCGCCAGCTCCTCGCGCACGTGCACCGAGTCGGTCTCGCGGAAGCGGCGCTCGAAGTTGGGGATGATCCCTTCGAACGGATGGCGCCGCTTCACCGTGCGCGCCCGTCCGCCGGCCGATTCGGCGCGGTAGACGAACTCGATGTCCTCGCCGCCGGAGCCGAACAGCAGCACGCGCCTCGCTTCGTCGGGCAGGCTCTCGAACGGCAGCTCGATGTCGAAGCCGTAGTGCTTGGCCACGCTTTGCAGCAGGCTGAAGGTGTAGGCGTTGCGCCGGTCCCAACCTTTCACCGCGCCCGAAGCGAGGCTCAGGCTCGGGAAGGCGACGACGCGCTCGGGGTCGAACGCCGTCACCTGGCCGAGGCCGTCGCAGGCGGTGCAGGCGCCCACCGGCGAATTGAAGCTGAACAGGCGCGGCTCCAGCTCGGGCAGCGAGTAGCTGCAAACAGGGCAGCCGAACTTGCTGCTGAAGAGGTGCTCGCGCGTACCGGCGGTACCGACGGTGCCGGCAGGCGCCTTCGCCTCGTCGCCGGCTGCCCCGGTGGCCGCAGCGCCCGGGTCCATCTCCAGCGCGATGGCGCGGCCGTCGGCGACGCGCAGCGCCGCCTCGAAGCTCTCGGCCAGGCGCTGCTTCATCGAAGGCTGCACCTTCAGGCGGTCGGTGACGACATCGATGTCGTGCTTCTCGGTCTTCTTGAGCTTGGGCAGCGCCTCGGCCTCGAAAACCTGCGCCGCCTCGCCCGTCTGGCCAGCCCCGCCGACGCGAAAGCGCACGTAGCCGCGCGCGCGCATGTCCTCGAAGAGGTCGGCGAACTCGCCCTTGCGGTCGCGCACCACGGGCGCCAGCAGCATCAGCCGCGTGCCTTCGGGCAGTGCCAGCATCGCATCGACCATCTGGCTGACGCTTTGCGCCGCCAGCGGCAAGCCGTGCTCGGGGCAGAACGGCGTGCCGGCGCGCGCGTAGAGCAGGCGCAGGTAGTCGTGAATCTCGGTCACCGTACCCACCGTGCTGCGCGGGTTGTGGCTGGTGGCCTTCTGCTCGATGCTGATGGCCGGGCTCAGGCCCTCGATGACATCGACATCGGGCTTGTCCATCAGCTGCAGGAACTGCCGCGCGTAGGCCGAAAGGCTCTCGACATAACGCCGCTGCCCTTCGGCGTACAGCGTGTCGAACGCGAGGCTCGACTTGCCCGAGCCCGACAGGCCGGTGATCACCACCAGCGCGTGCTTGGGGATGTCGAGGTCGATGTTCTTGAGGTTGTGCGTGCGCGCCCCCCGGATGCGCAGCATCCGGGCTTCGTCGGACGGGATGCGAAGCCAGCGTGCTTCATCGGAAGCGACGCGCGGCGAGCGCGCTTCATCGGACGGGGCATCGGTCGGCGCATCGGTCGGCGCATCGGACGGCGCATCGGAGGGGACCGCGAGCGAGCGCGCTTCTTCCGATGCGATGCGAAGCGGCTTTGCTTTGTCGTTCATGGCACGGCGGTGAACCGGCCATGATAGCCACGCGGTTCAGCCCGGCGCCAGCAGGCGCAGCAGCTCTTCGCCGTAGCGCTCGAGCTTCTTCGCACCGACGCCGCTGATGCCGCCGAGCGCCGCGGCGCTGGCCGGGCATTCGCGCGCCATCTGCGCCAGCGTGGCGTCGTGGAACACCACGTAAGCGGGCACGTTGTGCGCCTTGGCGACTTCGGTGCGCCAGGCCTTCAGCGCGAGCAGGCGGGCATGCGCCGCGGCGTCCAGCGGCACCGCGGGTTCGCCGGCGCCGCTGCCGCTGCGCAGCCGTTCGCCGCCACGCTCCTTGCGGCCGCGCGCCGGTTTCGCGGCCCTCGCTGCCTTCGGCGCCGGCACGCGCAGCCGCACCGCGACTTCGCCGCGCAGCACCGCGCGCGAGCTGTCGGTCAGCGCCAGCGTGTTGAACTCGCCTTCGGCGCTCAAGTGCCCGAGCGCCAGCAGCTGGCGCACAACCGCACGCCACTGCGATTCGGACAAGTCGGCGCCGATGCCGAAGGTGCTCAGTTCGGCGTGGCCGTACTGCTCGACCTTGTCGGTGCGCTTGCCGCGCAGCACGTCGATCAGGTGCACGGCGCCGAACTGGCGCGGCGCGCGCCAGCCGCCGTGCTGCTGGAAGCGGTAGACGCACGACAGCAGCTTGCGCGCCGCCTCGGTGGCATCGAACGTCGCCGGCGGGTTCAGGCAGTTGTCGCAGTTGCCGCAACGAAGCCGCGTGGCTGCCTCGCCGGCATCCGGTGGCGCGCCGGCGACGCCCTCGCCTCGATACCCCTCGCCTCGATGCGCCTCGCCCCCATCCGGCTGGCCGCGATACGCCTCGCCGAAGTACGCCAGCAGCCGCGCGCGGCGGCAGTCGTGCGCCTCGGCCAGCGCCAGCAGCGCGTCGAGCTTGCCGCGCTGCACGCGCTTGAACTCGTCGCCGGCTTCGCTGTCGTCGATCATGCGCCGCTGCTGCACCACGTCCTGCAGCCCGTAGGTCATCCAGGCGTCGGCGGGCAGGCCGTCGCGGCCGGCGCGGCCCGTCTCCTGGTAGTAGCCCTCGATGTTCTTCGGCAGGTCCAGGTGCGCGACGAAGCGCACGTCGGGCTTGTCGATGCCCATGCCGAAGGCGATGGTGGCCACCATCACGAGGCCTTCCTCGCGCCGGAAGCGGTCCTGGTTGGCACGGCGCACGTCAGCGTCGAGGCCGGCGTGGTAGGGCAGCGCGGCGATGCCCTCGCCGGCCAGCCACGCCGCCGTCTCCTCGACCTTCTTGCGCGTCTGGCAGTAGACGATGCCGCTGTCGAACCCGCCGTCCTGCGCTTCGTGCTCTTCGCGCAGGAAGGCGAGCAGCTGGCGCTTCGCGTCGTCCTTCTCGACGATCGTGTAGCGGATGTTCGGGCGGTCGAAGCTGGCGACGAACAGGCGCGCTGCTTCGAGCTTCAGGCGCGCCACGATGTCGGCGCGTGTGTGGTCGTCGGCGGTGGCGGTGAGCGCCATGCGCGGCACGCCGGCATAACGTTCATGCAGCACTGACAGGCCGAGGTACTCCTCGCGGAAGTCGTGCCCCCACTGGCTGACGCAATGCGCTTCGTCGATGGCGAAGAGCGCGAGCAGTCCGCGCTCGTGCAGCGAATCGAGCATGGCCAGGAAGCGCGGCGTCAGGATGCGCTCGGGCGCCGCGTACAGCAGCGTCAGCCGTCCGGCCAGCAGGTCGCGCTCGATGCGCCGCGCCGCGTCGCCTTCGAGCGTGCTGTTGAGGAACGCGGCGCCGACGCCCAGCTCCTCGAGCGCGCCGACCTGGTCCTGCATCAGCGCGATGAGCGGCGAGACGACGAGCGTGACGCCGTGGCCGGCGCGCTGGCGCACGATCGCCGGCACCTGGTAGCACAGGCCTTGCCGCCGCCGGTGGGCATCAGCACGAGCGCGTCACCGCCGCCGGCGACATGCTCGATGATCTCGCGCTGCGCGCCGCGGAACCCGGCGTAGCCGAAGACCTCGTGCAGCACCTCGGCGCCGGCGGCCCAGCGCCGCTGCGGCCGGCTTGCCGGCGGGCGCGCCGTCCTCGACGCGAAGCGGGGCCGGCGAGGCTTCGGGGCTTGCGAGGTCGATGGCGGCGGCCATGGGATGCTCGGTCGGCATGCTACGCGAGGGGTTCTTCCGGTCGCCGCGCTGCACCGAAGCAGCACGCGCGCACCCGATGATCGCCGCGTCGATGCGGGCGCGGCCGCCCACCAGCGGGTGCCCGCTGCGGGGTGACGGCGCGGCAGCGCGTTCCCCCTCGGCCGCGGGCCCCCCTCTTGGCCAGGCCGGTGCGAGGGCGGGCGCGATAATGCCTCGCATCCACCGAGCAGCGAGCCCGCTGCCGGACGCGCGAGCAGCAGCACCTCAGGAGCCAAGCACCATGGCCTCGGTCAACAAAGTCATCCTCATCGGCAACCTCGGCCGCGACCCCGAGGTGCGCTACGCCCCCAGCGGCTCGGCCATCTGCAACGTCTCGCTGGCCACCACGCGCAGCTGGAAGAACAAGGACAGCGGCGAGCGCCAGGAAGAGACCGAGTGGCACCGCATCGTCTTCTACGACCGCCTGGCCGAGATCGCCGGCGAGTACCTCAAGAAAGGCAAGTCGATCTACGTCGAAGGCCGGCTGAAGACGCGCAAGTGGACCGACAAGGACGGCGTCGAGAAGTACACGACCGAGGTCATCGCGCAGGAGATGACGATGCTCGGCAGCCGCGATGGTGGCGGCATGGGCGAAGACCCCGGCAGCGCGGCCCCGGCACGCGGTGGCTCGCAGGCGCCCGCGCGCGCCGCAGCGGCCCCGGCGGCCGGCGGTGGCGGCAAGGCGCCGGGCACGGGTGCCCGCGGCGGCTTCGACGAGATGGACGACGACATCCCGTTCTGACGCAGTGGCCCGCGGCGCCGATGCTTGCGGCGCCGTTGCCAGCCCCTTGCCTGCCTCCTGTCTGCCCCCTGCCTGCGGCGGCCCGCCCGATGTGACGTGATGCGCCGCCGCGAGTTCGGCGTGGCTTGGCCGCGCCGAGCCGCGGTCGGGAGCCGGCTCGCTCCCGGCCGAAAGGATGAGGGCGCGGTTCGGCGCAGAATGCGCCCGGCAAGTCCGAACAACAAGCCGCCAGGGAGGCGAGATCAAATGCCGGCATTGCTCGAGGCCAAGGCCCGGACCGACCTGCTCAACCGCCTGAAGCGCGCCGAAGGCCAGCTGCGCGGCGTGCAGCGAATGATCGAACAGGGCCAGCCCTGCGTCGACATCGCCAACCAGGTGGCGGCCGTGCGCAAGGCGCTGGACAGCACGCACGTTCGGCTGACCGTGACCTACGTGCAGCAGGAACTGCGCGGTTCGCTCAAGAACGGCGCGGCGGCCAACACCGCCCTCAACGGCGTGCTCGACGGCGTGCAGCAGCTTCTGGCGCGCGCGCGCTGATGGGCTCGAGGCGCTCGATGCGCTGACGGCCGCGCGAGGGATTCAGGCCACGGCCTAACATGGCGGCATGCGGGCCGCTGCTCTCCTTGTCTTTGCGGTGTTGACCGCGGCTGCGGCCGCTTCGGCGCAGGTGACGCTGCTGGCCGGCGGCGGCGCCAGCGCGAAGAAAGCGGTCGTGCCCAAGGGCGGTGTCGTCATCGAAGCCGGCACCCTGCGCCCGGTGCAGCACCCGCCGCGGCCGAGCTGCCCGCGGCCACGCAGGCGCTGCTGGAGGAGATCAACCGCCGCCGCGCTGCCGGTGCCACCCGCGGCAGCCGCACATGGATCCGTGGTGCCGCCGGTGCGCTGGAGCGCACCGCCTCGAACGCGCCGCCGATGCGCATGTGCGCGACATGGCGCGACGGCGGCAGCACCAGCCACACCGGCAGCAACGGCTCGGACGGTGGGCACGCGCACCGAGGCCGCCGGCTACCGCTGGAGCACGGTGGGCGAGAACGTCGCCGCCGGCCGCGCCACGGCGCTGGCGACATTGGCGCAGTGGATGGCGAGCCCGGGCCACTGCAGCAACATCATGAACCCGGCGTTCACCGAGGTGGCCGTGGCCGGGCTGAATCTGCCCGGGACCACCTACAACCACTACTGGGTGATGGTGCTGGCGCGGCCGATGTCGTGAGCGATCCGACGCCCATGTCGTTGCGGCCGCGCGGGGTGCTGGCGTGCTCGATGTCGCGAGCGATCCGACGCCCATGTCGCTGCGGCCGCGCGTGGTGCTGGCGCGGCCGATGTCGTGAGCGATCCGACGCCCATATCGCTGCGGCCGCGCGGGGTGCTGGCGCGGCCGATGTCATGAGCGCGCGCCAGCCGCGAGCCAAGCGGACGCTTGCGCCCGCACTCACGTCGGGACCCTGTCGGGCCCGCATGTCGGCACCCGCGTCGGCAGCCCGGCAGGCCGTCGAGTCGGTGAAGTCCTCACCTTGCCCGCAGCCGCTGCGCACCACTCCCGCGGCCGACTTGGCCCCAGGAAGACGCCGCCGATGAAGACGACGATGAAGACGACGATGAACGTCCGGGCTGCGCGCCGCCGCGCCGCCGCTGCGCTGGCGGCTGCGCTGCTGCTCGCCGGCACCGCCTTCTCCGCCCCCGCGGCGGCGCAACGCAAGGACAGCCTCGTGCTGGCGATGACGCTGGAGCCCGCGCCCGGCCTCGACCCCACCGCAGGTGCCGCTTCGGCCATCGGCGAAGTGACGCTCTACAACGTCTACGAAACGCTGACGAAGGTCAACAGCGACGGCCGCGTCACCCCGCTCCTGGCCGAGAGCTACACGCCTTCGGCCGACCTCAAGACCTGGACCTTCAAGCTTCGACGCGGCATCAAGTTCCACAACGACGAGCCGTTCGACGCCCAGGTGGTGAAGTTCAGCTTCGAGCGCGCCGTGGCCAAGGACAGCACGAACAAGGACAAGGCCACCTTCGCCAACATCGCCAGCATCGACACGCCCGACCCGCACACCGTGGTGCTGAACCTGAAGAACGGCAACCCGGACCTGCCGTTCCAGCTCGGCTCGGCCACCGCGGCGATCGTCGAGCCCAAGAGCGCCGCCGGCAACGGCACCAAGCCCATCGGCACGGGCCCCTACAAGCTCGACGCGTGGAACCGCGGCTCGAGCATCGTGCTCGTGCGCCACGAGGGCTACCAACGCGAAGGACGTGAAGATCAAGCGCGTGACGATCCGCTTCATCAGCGACCCGGCGGCGCAGGTCGCTTCGCTGCTGTCGGGCGACGTCGATGTCTTTCCGCGCGTCGCCGCGGCGCGCAGCCTGAAGCAGTTCGAGGCCAACAAGAAGTTCCAGGTGCTCACCGGCGGCTCGCGCGCCAAGGTCATCCTGGCGATGAACAACAAGCGCAAGCCCCTGGACAACGTGGCCGTGCGCCAGGCCATCTCGGCGGCCATCGACCGCAAGGCGGTGATCGAAGGCGCCGCCGACGGCTTCGGCGTGCCGATCGGCAGCTACTACACGCCCGGTGCGCCGGGCTACATCGACTTGACGGCGATGAACGCCTACGACCCGGCGAAGGCGCGCGCGCTCCTGCACCGCGCCGGCGTCGTGCCGCCGCTGGAGCTGACGATGACGCTGCCGCCCACGCCCTATGCGCGCCAGGGCGGCGAGGTCATCGCCGCGATGCTCGACAAGGTGGGCATCAAGGCCAAGATCCAGAACGTCGAGTGGGCGCAGTGGCTCTCGGGGACCTACGGCCAGAAGTCGTACGACCTGACCGTGATCGCGCACGTCGAGCCGCTGGACTTCGGCAACTTCGCGCGCCCGAACTACTACTGGGGCTACGAGTACCTGGAAGTTCAACGAGCTGGGGCCGCATCCAGGCCACCGTGAAGCCCGACGAGCGCAACAAGCTGATGGCCGAAGCGCAGCGCCTCGTCGCCGACGAAGCGGTGGCCGCGTACCTGTACCAGCCGACCTGGATCACGGTGGCCAACGCGCGCGTGAAGGGGTTGTGGAAGGACGTGCCGATCTTCGCCAACGACCTGGCGGCGATGAGCTGGCAGTAGCGCGCTGCGTTGTGGCGCGCTGAGGTTGTGGCGCGCTGGAGAAGTTGTGGTGCGCTGAGGTTGTAGCGCGCCGAGGTTGTAGCGCGCCGAGGTTGTGGCGCGCCGAGGTTGTGGCGCGCCGAGGCTGTGGCGCGCCGAGGCTGTGGCGCGCCGAGGCCGTGGCGCGCCGAGGTTGTGGCGCGCCGAGGACGCCGCGGGCCGGTTTCGTCAGGTCCCTCTTCGGCCGCCCAGCTTCGCTGGTCGCCCGAATGCCCCCTTTACCTCGCTGGAGCGGCCCCGCGGCGTCCTCGGCGGGCACCAGGGTCTGTCTTCGACGGAAGGGCCGGCGGCGCGGATCGGGGTGGCACTGCCGTTCGACTTCGACGATCGCGGAGCGCCGCCGCGCGTGCAGGATCGGGCCGTCGGGGCGCCCTGCTTCGTGAAGTAAAGGGGGCATTCGGCGGACCTGCGGAGCTTGCGGAGCAGGGCCGCCGAAAGAGGACATGAACGAAGCAGGGCGCCCCGGCGGCCCGATCCCCGCGCCAACCGTCGCACGCGGGCGTCCGAATCCGTTCGTTAGCGCCGCGGCGGCACGCTAACGGCAAGTCGCGGCGCGCTCGTCGCACGCTCAGGCAGTGCGGATCACCGAGAGGTACTCAGTGCCGCTTTCCGGCAACCACACTTCGCCGGGCCGGCCGAGGATCTGGCGGATGCTGGCGCCTTCGCGCGGAAAGACCCAGCTTTCGAACTTCTCGGTCGCGGGGTCGAAGCGCAGCACCGAGTTGGCGCCGAAGTCGCTGGCCCAGACCTTGTCGCGCTCGTCGACCCACACCGCGTAGCAGCGCGGCCGCTCGCCGGGAAGCTTCCATTGCCGCCACGCCGCGGCACCGCCCGCGCGCAGGCGCGGGTCGAACATCGACAACTGGCCCGAGTTCCATTCGCTCACCCAGATGCGGCCGCGGCTGTCGCTCCACACGCGCCGCGCGCCCTGGTTCGGTGTCGGCGGCTCGACGATCGTCGAGCTGCCGTTGCGGCGGTCGATGCGCGCGATGAAGCTGCCGGCGAGCGAACACCACCACACGTCGCCTTGCGGCGTGGCGCAGATGCCGTAGGGGCCGCGGCCGCGCGGGCTTTCCTGCACCGTGACCTGGCCCGTCTTCACCGCGACGCGGCCGACATAGCCGCTCTGGCCGGTGAACCACAGGTCGCCGTCGCCATCGAAGGCGCAGGTGTTGAGGTTGGCGTACGGCGTGCCTTCGGGCAGGCGGTACAGGCGCAGCTGACGGTCGGGCCAGCCGACGCGAACGATCGCCTGCAGGCCGCCGTCGGTGACCCAGGCCGCCTTGTCCGGGCCCTGGATCACGCCGTGCGGCGCCGAGCCCGAGCCGAGCGCGACGAGTTCGGTGGCGCCGGTCTTCGGGTCGAACCAGCCGAGGTGGCCGCTGCGCTGCGCCGTGAACCACACACCGTGGTCGCTGGCCGGCGCGACATCGTGGATGCCGGTGCGCGAAGGCGTCTTCAATGGCCACGAGGTCATGGTCGCGGCGCGCGGTGCGCTGCTGCTGCCGCCGCCTTGTGTCTGCGCGAGCGCGCTGCGCCACGGCGCGGCGGCCGCGGCCCACGCGAGGCCGGTCAGCCCGGCGATGCCGAGGGCGGCGCGGCGGCGCGTCAGCGGACGATCGAAACGTTCGCGCGCTGCGGGTGATGCGGATGAATCGGACGAAGCAGCCGGTTCGATCGACAGGCAGGGCGACTTCATGAAGGGCCTCTTCAGCCGGGCGCGGTTCGATGCGGGCCGGGGCTGTTCACTGCACCGGCGCGCGCGCGCATCTCGCGCTCGCGCTGCGCTCGCGGCGCGCCTGCGCGATCTGCGCTTCGAAATCGGCCAGCGCCAGACCCTTCAGCGCGCAGAAGTTGGCCGCGGTGAGTGGCGATCCTTCGAAGCTGCGCAGCAGTTGCGCGCGCTCGCGCCGCTCGGCGTCCTCGGGCGTGAGCGGCGCGGCGGGCGCGGCGAATTCGTCTGGCCCTGACCCGGCCGCCGGCCGCTGCGGGCGCGCTCCATGCGCCGTTGCGCCGCGCGCTTGTCCGGGCCGCGGCGGCCGTGCATCCGCGGCGGTCGTCGCGCGGCCGGCGCTGCGCCGTGCGGCGGCGCGCGCTCGGGGCGCCGGGGCCGTTCGGGCTTTCGCCGGGCGTTGCGCTTGCGGGCCGGGCGGGTGCTCGCCTCCGCGTTAGCGTCCTCGCTGGCCTTCGCGCGCCGCCTTCGCGCCCGCGCAGGTGCTGGGGGCGCTCGGGTCGCTCGGTGCGAGCGGCCGGTCGAGGCTGCGGCCCCGCGCCAGGGCCCTGCCCTGGGCCCGCAGCGGACGGCGTGCGTTGATCGCGGAGGGCCTTCCGCTGCCGCAGCCGCTGGCCGACCGCGTGCACCGGCGCGGCGCTGCTGCACGATCTGCCGCCGCCGCTCGAGTTCGGCCTTTGCCGCTTCGAGATGCTCGCCCGCCACGTCGCCGGCCGCAGCGCCATCGAGATCGAATCGCTGCCGAAGCGCCACGGGGGCGCGGATGTACGCGGTGCTCGTCGTGTGCCGGTGCAGGAAGAGCGACAGCTGCTTCTTGGTGAAGACGCCGGGCGCGCGCTGCTGGATGTCGGCCTGGATGCGCAGCTTGATCGGCTTCGGTGCGCCGGGCGTGAAGAGCGCCGGGAAACGCTCGGCCAGCGCGGCCGCCGTCTCGGCGAGCGTCGGCTCGGTCGCGGCCTTCCTCTCGAGGCCGGCGGCGGCGCCTGTTCGGCGGCAGGCTCCGTCAGCGCCGCTGCGGGTTGTCCTTCGCGGCCGCCGGTTCGGCTGCCGCAACCGGTTCCGATTCGGCCGTAGGCGCTCGCCTGCGCCGCAGCAGCAACGCTCCGTTCTCCTGCGGGAAGCCTTCGCATCGGCGGCGGCCTCGGCAGGAACCGCGGGCGCAGCCGTTGCCGCCAGGCGGGCGCCTCGGGCGTGCCACCCGCGTCTGCCGGCGACTGCTCCGGCACATGTTCCTCTTCGTGCATGGCGCGATTTTGAACGCGTCGATGCGCGATTGCGTTCAGCGCCGTTCACCGGCGCCAGCACGCGCTTGGCGCCGTGAGGCGACGCGTCGCCGTGCACCAGCGCCAGCGGATGGCGCGCGCCGGCGAGATGGTCGTCGATGCAGCGCATCAGCAGCGGGCTGCGGTGCCTCGCCTGCTCGCGCGCGATCTCCTCGCGCGTGAGCCACAGCGTGCGCACGATGCCCTCGTCGAGCGCGCCCCGGCACCGCCTCGCCGACGCGGCCGCTGTAGGCGAAGCGCAGGTAGGTGATGTCCTCGGACGCGCCCGCGCTTCCATCGCCACCCCACCTTCGCCATCGCCGACATTGCCGCCACCGCGACTGCCCGGCCGCACGAAGCGAGCCATGTACACGCCCAGAAGCGCCTCGGGCACGAAGGCGCGCGCGGTCTCTTCGAGCGCCTCGCGCACCACCGCCTGCTCGGGCGTTTCGCCGGGCTCCAGGTGGCCGGCCGGGTTGTTCAGGCGCAGACCCTCGGGCGTGTGTTCCTCGACGAGCAGGAAGCGCCCGTCGTGCTCGATCACCGCCGCCACGGTGACGCTCGGGCGCCAGCGTTCATCCACCGCCATGCCTGCTGTCCTCCATCTGCGCGCACGCCCCTTTCAGGGCACCGTGCTCGCAGCCTCGGGCTGAGCCGTGTGCCGAGGGCGCCATCGTAGCCACGGGGAAGATGAGGAAAGGATCGCCATGCCGCTGTGGTAGCTTCGCCCTGCCCGCGCAAAGAACGGGCGCGTGTATTGGCGCTTGTTGGCACCAGGGGCGAGGAGGCTAGAGACCCATGTTGATCGGCGTTCCGCTGGAAACCGCCGCCGGTGAGACCCGCGTCGCGGTGACGCCGGAAACGGCGAAGAAGCTCAAGGCGCAGGGCCACACGGTGCGCGTGCAGTCGGGCGCCGGCGTCGCCACCGCCGCCACGGACGAAGCGTATGCCGCCGCCGGCGCCGAGGTCGTCGACCGCGCCGCCGCCTTCGCCTGCGACCTCGTGCTGAAGGTGCGAAGCCCGCTTGCCGACGAACTCGGCCTGATGAAGAGCGGCACGGCGCTCGTGGGCATGCTCAACCCGTTCGATGCCGAGGGGCTGGGCAAGCTCGCCGCGGCGGGCTCGAGCTTCGCGCTCGAGCGGCGCCGCGCACGACGCGCGCGCAGAGCATGGACGTGCTCTCGTCGCAGGCCAACATCGGCGGCTACAAGGCGGTGATGATGGCCGCCGACAAGTACCAGCGCCTGTTCCCGATGCTGATGACGGCCGCCGGCACGATCAAGGCCGCGCGCGTCGTCGTGCTCGGCGTCGGCGTCGCCGGTTTGCAGGCCATCGCCACCGCCAAGCGCCTGGGCGCAGTGATCGAGGCGAAGCGACGTGCGCCCGAGCGTCAAGGAGCAGGTCGAGTCGCTGGGCGCCAAGTTCATCGACGTCCCCTACGAAACCGCCGAAGAAGGAAGCGGCCGAGGGCGTGGGCGGCTACGCGCGGCCGATGCCGGCGAGCTGGCTCGAGCGCCAGAAGGTGGAAGTGGCCAAGCGCGTGGCGCAGGCCGACGTGGTGATCTCCACCGCGCTGATCCCGGGCCGCCCGGCGCCGGTGCTCGTGACCGAGGAGATGGTCAAGAGCATGAAGCCGGGCTCGGTGATCGTCGACATGGCCGCCGGCCGCGGTCCCGCCGGCCCCGACGGGCGTGCCGGCGGCAACTGCCCGTTGACCGTGGCCGACAAGACGGTGGTGAAGCACGGCGTCACGATCGTCGGCGAGACGAACCTGCCGGCGCTGGTGGCCGCCGACGCTTCAAGCCTGTACGCGCGCAACGTGCTCGATTTCCTCAAGCTCGTGCTGACCAAGGAAGGCGCGTTCAACGTGCCGATGGACGACGACATCGTCGCTGCCTGCCTGATGACCCGCGACGGCGAAGTCCGTCGCAAGTCCTGATGCTGCGGCGAAGTCCGCAAGAAGTAGTGAGGGAGAACGCAAGGATGGAATCGATCAGCCCCACCGTCATCAACCTCATCATCTTCGTGCTCGCCATCTACGTCGGCTACCACGTGGTGTGGAACGTCACCCCGGCGCTGCACACGCCGCTGATGGCGGTGACCAACGCCATCAGCGCCATCGTCGTCGTCGGCGCGATGCTCGCCGCCGCGCTCACCGTGGGCCCGGTGGGCAAGGTGATGGGCGTGGCCGCGGTGGCGCTGGCCGCGGTGAACATCTTCGGCGGCTTCCTCGTCACGCGGCGCATGCTCGAGATGTTCCGGAAGAAAGAGAAGGCGCCCGCGAAGAAGGAGGGCGCGAAGTGAAGCTGCGTTCCTGGCTGCCGGTGGCGGTGTTCCTCGGCGTCTCGATCCCGGTGGTGCTCGTGCTCAACGCGACGAAGACCGGCGGCGACTTCACGGTGTGGATCGCGCTCGCCGCGGGCATGCTGGCGATGGCGGTCGTGCAGGCGTGGCTCGGCAAGCGCGGGGAGGAAACGCGATGAGCCTGGATCTCGTCACGCTCTTGTACCTCGTGGCCAGCGTCTGCTTCATCCAGGCGCTGAAGGGGCTGTCGCACCCGACCACGTCGATCCGCGGCAACGTCTTCGGCATGGTCGGCATGGCCATCGCCGCCGTCACCACCGCGGCGCTGATCGTCAAGCTCGCCGGTGGCTCGGCCGAAGGGCTGCTGTGGGTGCTGATCGGTTTGCTGGTGGGCGGCAGCTATGGCGCCTACCGCGCCAAGACGGTCGAGATGACGAAGATGCCCGAGCTGGTGGCGTTCTTCCACAGCATGATCGGCCTGGCAGCGGTGTTCATCGCCATCGCCGCAGTGGCCGAGCCGGCGGCCTTCGGCATCGCCAATGCGGCCGGAGCCATCCCCGGCGGCAACCGCATCGAGCTGGGCCTGGGTGCGTTCATCGGTGCGGTCACGTTCTCCGGCTCCGTCATCGCCTTCGGCAAGCTCTCGGGCACCTACAAGTTCCGCCTCTTCCAGGGCGCGCCGGTGGTGTTCAAGGGCCAGCACGCGCTGAACGCACTGCTCGGGCTGGCGGCGGTGTTCTTCCTCTTCGGCTTCTGGCACTCGCAAAGCGCGCTCGACTTCGCGCTCGTCTGCGCCCTCGGCTTCGTGATCGGCGTGACGCTGATCATCCCCATCGGCGGCGCCGACATGCCGGTGGTGGTGAGCATGCTCAACAGCTACTCGGGCTGGGCGGCGGCGGGCATCGGCTTCTCGCTGAACAACTCGATGCTCATCATCGCCGGCAGCCTCGTCGGCAGCTCGGGCGCGATCCTGAGCTACATCATGTGCAAGGCGATGAACCGCTCGTTCTTCAGCGTCATCCTCGGCGGCTTCGGCGGCGAGGTGGCCGGGCCGCAGGGCGGCGCGCAGCAGAGGAGCGTCAAGAGCGGCAGCGCCGACGATGCCGCGTTCATCCTCGGCAACGCCGAGACGGTGATCATCGTCCCCGGCTACGGCCTGGCAGTGGCGCGCGCGCAGCACGCGGTGAAGGAACTCGCCGGCAAGCTGGCCGAGAAGGGCGTGACGGTGAAGTACGCCATCCACCCGGTGGCCGGGCGCATGCCCGGGCACATGAACGTGCTGCTCGCCGAGGCCGAAGTGCCCTACGACCAGGTGTTCGAGATGGAGGACATCAACGCCGAGTTCGGCCAGGCCGACGTGGCGGTGATCCTCGGCGCCAACGACGTGGTGAACCCGGCCGCGCACACCAAGGGCAGCCCGATCTACGGCATGCCCATCCTCGAGGCCTACAAGGCCAAGACCGTCATCGTCAACAAGCGCTCGATGGCCAGCGGCTACGCCGGTCTCGACAACGAGCTGTTCTACATGGACAAGACGATGATGGTCTTCGGCGACGCGAAGAAGGTGGTGGAGGAGATGGTGAAGGCGGTGGAGTGAGGGCCGGCGGTCTTCTTCATCCAGGAGTCCCGACCTCTCGATTTAATTTCGTGGTGGAAACTAAAATAGCGGCTCACGCTATTTGAGGCTCCGCCCCCGATGCAACGCCCCCAGTCCGGCCGCACGGTCGTCGTCGCCACGCAGGGCGAGCCGTACCGCGCCTTCGTGCCGGCGCCGTTGCCGCCGAAGCCACCGGTCGCCTGGTCGGCCGCGCTGCGCCGGCGCTTCGACGATGCGCTGGTCGCGCTCGGGCGGCTCGACGCCGTCTCGGCGATGCTGCCTAACGCCCAGCTCGTGCTGTACAGCTTCGTGCGCAAGGAGGCCGTGCTGTCGTCGCAGATCGAAGGCACGCAATCGTCGCTGGCCGACCTGCTGCTGTTCGAGATCGACGAACTGCCCGGCGTGCCGCTGGACGACACGCGCGAAGTCAGCCGTTGCGTGGATGCCATGACGCACGGCGTCGAGCGCCTGCGCGGCGGCTTTCCGTTGAGCCTGCGCCTGCTGCGCGAGATGCACGCGTTGCTGCTGGACCACCCGCGCGGCAAGGGCAAGGCGCCGGGCGAGTTCCGCCGCACGCAGGTGTGGCTGGGCGGCACGCGGCCGGGCAACGCAGCCTTCGTGCCGCCGCCGGCCGATGCACTTGGTCCTTGCCTTGATGCCTTCGAGCGCTTCCTGCACGACGAGCCGCAGCCGACCTCGCCGCTGGAGCGGGCGGCGCTGGCCCATGTGCAGTTCGAGACCATCCACCCCTTCCTCGACGGCAATGGCCGCATCGGCCGCCTGCTCATCGTGCTGCAGCTCGTCGCCGACGGCCTGCTGCACGAGCCGCTGCTTTACCCCAGCTTGTTCTTCAAGACGCATCGCGCGCTGTACTACGAGCTGCTGAACGAGGTGCGCGTGCGCGGCGACTGGGAGCGCTGGCTCGACTTCTTCGCCGAAGGCATCGCAACGACCGCCACGCAGGCGGTGCGCACGGCGCAGGCCCTGCTGGCCTGCGTTGCCGCCGATCGCGAGCGCCTCGCCGCGCTGGGCCGCGCAGCGCCGTCGGCGTGGGCGCTGCTGGAGGCATTGCAACGGCAGCCCGTGGCAACGGCGGCCTCGCTGGGCAAGGCGACGAGGCTGACAGCTGCCACCGTGAACAGGACGCTCGCGCTGCTGGAACAGCAAGGCGTGGTGGAGGAGACCACCGCGCGCTTGCGCGGCCGCGTGTTCGCCTACCGCGAGTACGTGGCGCTGCTCAATGCCGAGCTGGATGCGCCGGCCGCCACAGCGCCGCGCCGGCGAGGCCGCCGCCGCGCCGGCCACTGAGCCCTCAGGCAGGCGGTCAGGCTCAGCCGCGGGCACAAGCCGGAACTGCCGCGCGAGAATGCCGCGCACCATGCCGCCGCTTTCCACGCCGCCCGCCTCGATCCCCGCCCTGCGCCAGCGCCTCCAAGCGGCCGGCGCGGGCCCTGGAGCCCACGAAACGCTCGCGCGCGAGGTGATCGGGCGCGCGCGCAGCGAGCCAGCCGCGGCGCATGTGTTCACGGCGCTGTACGACGAAGCCCCGCTCGCGGCCGCGCGTGCCGCCGATGAAGCGCAGCGGCGCGGCGCGCAGCTGCATGCGAGCCGGCCGCTCGCAGGGCTGCCGGTCTCGATCAAGGACCTCTTCGATGTCGCCGGCGAACCGACGCTCGCCGGCTCGCGCGTGCTGCAAGGCCGCGCCGCCGCCGCGATAGCCGACGCGCCCGCGGTGCAGCGCTTGCGCGCCGCCGGCGCCGCCATCGTCGGGCGCACGAACATGAGCGAGTTCGCGTTCTCCGGCGTCGGCCTCAACCGCACTTCGGCACGCCGCGCAATCCGGCCGCACTGGCGCTCGACGGTTCCGAGCGCGTGTGCGGCGGCTCGTCTTCGGGTGCGGCGGCCTCGGTGGCGCTCGGCCTCGCGGTGGCCGGTCTCGGTTCGGACACCGGCGGCTCGATCCGCATCCCGGCGGCGCTCACCGGCATCGTCGGCTTCAAGAACACGCAGGCGCGCACGCCGCTGGCCGGTGCCTACCCGCTCGCCTCGACGCTGGACACGGCGTGCGCGATGACGCGCTCGGTGGCCGACGCGTTGCTGGTGGACGGCATCGCCGCCGGCGCGCCGCTGGCCGTGCAGCGGCGCGAGCTGCGCGGCGTGAAACTCGCATTGCCGCGCACGTTGATGCTCGATGCGCTGGACGCGGCTGTCGCGCACCTTCGAGCGCGCGCTCGACCGCCTCAGCGCGGCCGGCGCCGAGGTGCACGAGATCGCGTTGGCAGAGCTTGCCGAGATCGCCGGCATCAACGCGCCGGGCGGCTTGTCGCCGATCGAGGCCTACGCAGTGCACCGCGAACTCTTCGCTGCACACCGCGCCGACTACGACCCGCGCGTGGCGGCGCGCATCGCGCTCGGCGAGCCGGTGCTCGCGGCCGACTACATCAGGCTCCTGCAGCGGCGCGCGGACTGGATCGCGCGCGTCGGGCAGCGCCTCGCCGGCTTCGACGCGATCGTCTGCCCGACGGTGCCGATCGTCGCGCCGGAGATCGGCACCGCTCGTCGCCAGCGACGAGGCGTTCTTCAAGGCCAACGGCCTCCTCTTGCGCAACACCTTCGCCATCAACTTCCTCGACGGCTGCTCTTCAGCCTGCCTTGCCACGAAGCCGGCGAGCTGCCGGTGGGCCTGATGCTGAGCGCTCCCCGCGGGCACGACGCGGCGCTCGCGGGCGTGGCGCTGGCCGTTGAGGCGGCGCTGGCGACCGGCACGCCCGCCGGGCGCCATGGCTGAGCGGCGCCGCGCGCGGACAGCGCAGGTGGCGGTGAAGGGCCGCGGCCGGCGCGCCAGCGCGGCGCTGCGCCTCTTCGTCGGCCGCGTGGTAACGCTGGCCCCGGCGGCGCAGTTCGAGTTGCTCGCGGCCGCGGCGCACGTCAAGGTGCGCCGCCTGCAGCCGGGCGCGCGCTGCGCCTCTTCGATGGCGAAAGCGGCGGCGAATGGCCCGCCGAGGTGCTGGCCATCGGCCGCAGCGCGGTGTCGGCCGGCATCGCCGCCGGCGCTTCGCCGCTGCCGGCCGGGCGGCCGAGTTGCCGCTGCCGGTGACGCTGGCCTTCGCGATGCCGGCCAACGAGCGCGTCGATTCGCTCGTCGAGAAGGCGAGCGAGCTGGGCAGCGGCGCTCGTGCCGTTGATGAGCGAACGCTCGGTGCTGCGGCTGGAAGGCGTTCGCGCCGAGCGCAGGCGCTCCCATTGGCAAGGCGTGGCCGCCGCGGCTTGCGAGCAATGCGGCCGCGCGCGGTGCCGCTGGTGCACGAGGTGCAGCCGCTGCTGCCGCGGCTGCGCGGGCTCGGCGCGGCGGGGCAAGGCGCGGCAGGCGCAGCGCCCTTCGGCGGCGGCGCCGCGCTGCGCTGGCTGCTGAGCACGGATGCCGCAGCAGCACCGCTGCCCGCGCTGTGGTTGCCGCCGCGGGCGAATGCGGGGGGCGCAGGGTACGAAGGGCCAGGAAGGAACGCCGCGGGCGCCGTGGGCGCCGGAACGACGACGGCCACGCCGCCCGCTACCGCTCCTGTCGTGTTCCTCAGCGGCCCCGAAGGCGGCTTCAGCGCGAGCGAAGTCAAAGCGCGCTCAGGCCGCGGGCTTCGTCGCCGTGTCGCTCGGCGAGCGCACGCTGCGCGCCGACACGGCGCCGCTGGCAGCGCTGGCCTGGCTGGCCGTGACGCTCGCCGCCACGCCGACGAAACGCAGCGGCTGCGGCGCCTGACCGGCTGGCCGCGGCGCGCACCCGTCCGCACCTGTGCGTACCTATCCGCAGGTCAAGGCCGACCGGCCCGCCGCGAGCCGAGAATCGCCGCCTTTCCTCTTCGAGCGCGATGCTCGACAACCCGACTGAAAGGACAACGCGATGGGCCTGCTCGACTCGGTGATCGGCGCGCTCGGCCAAGGTGCCGGCGGCGGCCAGAACAACCCGCAAGCGGCGCTCGTCAGCGCCATCATCGGCATGCTCACCCAGGGCGGCGGCGCCGGTGGCGGCGGTGCAGGCGGCGGCCTCGGCGGCATGCTGGGCAGCGCGCTCGGCGCCGGCGCCGGCGGTGCGGGTGCCGGCGCGGGAGGACTCGGTGGCCTGGCCGGCCTCGTCGAGCAGTTCAGCCGCCACGGCATGGGCGACATTGCCAAGTCATGGGTGGGCACCGGCCAGAACATGCCCGTCTCGCCCGACCAGCTGAGCCAGGTGCTCGGCGGCGACAGGCTCGGCCAGATGTCGCGCCAGCTCGGCATGGACCACGGCGACCTGCTCGGCCAGCTCTCGCAGATGCTGCCCCAGGTGGTGGACCAGCTGACGCCGCAAGGCAGCATCCCGCAGGGCGACGTGCACGGCATGGGCGGCGCCGACCTGGGCAACCTGCTGGGCAGCCTGCAAGCCGGCGGCCGCCGCTGAAGGCATGGCGGCGCGCGCCTGCCGCCGCCGCGGTTCTCGCCGCCGTGCGTGAGAATCGGCGCGTGAGCACCGCGAACCCGATCCCCGCCACGGCGCCCCTGCGCTCGCTTCCTCGTCGCGCGCGGCAAGGTGCGCGACATCTACGCCGTGTGGCAGCGACCGCCTGCTGATGGTGGCGAGCGACCGCCTCTCGGCCTTCGACGTGGTGATGAAGGCGCCGGTGCCCGGCAAGGGGCGCCTCCTGACGCAGATGGCGCTCTTCTGGTTCGACAAGCTCGGCTCCCTGTGCCCGAACCACCTCACGGGAGAAGCGCCCGAGAGCGTCGTCGCGCCCGACGAGCGCGGCGCGATCGAGCTGCGCGCGATGCTGGTGAAGAAGCTGACGCCGCTGCCTTGCGAAGCGGTGGTGCGCGGCTACGTCGCCGGTTCCGGCTGGAAGGAGTACGCGAAGAGCGGCACCGTCTGCGGCCAGCGCCTGCCTTCCGGGTTGACGCCGACGACGCCGCTGTCGCAGCCATCTTCACGCCGGCCACCAAGGCCGCCGTCGGCGAGCACGACGAGAACATCCCGTTCTCGCAACTCGAAGCGCTGATCGGCGCGGCGCGCGCGGCCGAGCTGCGCGACACGGCGCTGAAGCTCTGCGCCGCGGCGCGCGAGTACGCCGCCACGCGCGGCATCGTCATCGCCGACACGAAGTTCGAGTTCGGCCTCGACGCGCAAGGGCGCCTGACGCTGATGGACGAGGTGCTGACGCCGGACTCGTCGCGCTTCTGGCTCGCGCGCGAGCTGCGCGAAGGACGCATCGTGGCGCTGGACAAGCAGCCGCTGCGCGACTGGCTCGCCTCGACCGGCGTCACCGGCGGCGCCGAACAGGCCGCGCTGGACCTGCCGCCGCAGGTGATCGAAGGCGTGCGCGAGCGCTACGCGCAGGCCTACACGATGCTGTGCGAGGAGCCCACGCTGCCGGCACGCGGCGGCGCGCCGCGGTGAGCCGGAACCGCGGTGCGGCACCGCAAGCAGGGCGCCCCGCATGACGCCGTCCACGCGCCACCTGCGCATCCACGCTTCGCGGCGCTCGAGAGCGGCCCGCGCCTCATCGTGCTGGGCGCCGTGCACGGCAACGAGACCGCCGGCACGCGCGCCATCGAGCGCGTGGTGCGCGAGATCGAGCGCGGCGAGATCGACATCGTGCGCGGCACGCTCACCTTCGTGCCGGTGTGCAACCCGCTCGCCTACCGGCATCGCCGGCGCGCCGGCGAGCGCAACCTCAACCGACGTCTGCTGCCGGGGCAGGAAGCGCGCGAGTACGAGGACCTGCTGGCGAACGTGCTGTGCCCGCTGCTGGCCGAACATGACGTGCTCCTGGACCTGCACAGCTTCAGAAGCCCCGGCGAGCCGTTCGCGCTGCGTGGCCCGGCCGACAACGCCGGCGCACTGGAGCCGTTCGCGCACGCCACCGCCGAGGCGCGCTTCGCCGCACACCTGGGCGTGCGGCGCATCGTCGACGGCTGGCTCGATGCCTATGCGCGCGGCGTCGCCGAACGCAAGCAGCGCGGCCTGACGCCGGGTGCCGTGAACGAGGACGCCGCCTACGGCATCGGCACCACCGAGTACATGCGCTCGGTCGGCGGCTACGCGGTGACGCTCGAATGCGGCCAGCACGAAGACCCCGCCGCGCCGGGCGTGGGCTACCACGCCATCCGCCAGACGCTGGCGCTGCTGGGCCTGGCGGAACTGCCGCTGGCGCCGCCGGCCGGCCCCTTCGAATGCCTGACGCTGGCGCGCGTGATCGACCGCCATGCCGAAGGCGACCGCTTCGTGAAGGCGTGGACCAGCTTCGACCCGCTGGCGCAAGGCGACCTCATCGCCGTGCGCGCCGACGGCAGCGAAGTGCGCGCGCCCGAGCCCGGCTGCATCGTCTTCCCCGACCACGGGGCACTGCCGGGGCACGAGTGGTTCTACCTGGGGCAGGCGAGCGCGCGGGGCTTGTAGACACTCGACGGCGTGCGGCTGCCGTCGCCGCCGCCCTCGCTGCGCCCAAGGCTGCAGCTCGGTTCTGCTCCATCGCCCAGAGGAGGCCGGGCGTGGTCCGCCCCCGCGGGAGGGATGCCGCTGCGGCGAGGCCGCGCCGATGATCGCCGCCCACCGCGCCCCGGCGTCCGCTCTCGCACCACCATGCAGTTCGACGAATGCTCCGAAGGCAGCTACCGCATCTTCGTCGGCGCGCTCGAAGCGCCGCGCGGCGGCGGCTACATCGCTGCGGTCGTGGTGAGCCGGTTGCAAACAGGCGCCGCGGCGCCGGCGAACGAGGTGGTGTGGCGCGACGACAGCCTCGCCTGCGGCTACCGCTGGCCCACCGCGCAGGCGGCGCTGCACTACGCGAAGAACCGGGCGCGCGAGATGGTGCGCAACGCTTCGCCGATGCTGGCCGCGAGCCGCTGAGAGCCAGCAGCGGCGTGGCCCGGGCGGCGGCCACGCCGGTCGCCGCGCGGCCCGGGCCGTTCAACCGGCCATCAGATGTGCATGAACGCCAGCGCTCCCAGCGCCAGGCCGAGGCCGCTTACGCCCAGCATGCCCCATTCGAGCCACTTGCGCCGCGTCAGCAGCGCGATGGCGGCCAGCGCGATGGCAATCTGCAATGCTGTCGTCGCCTGCGCCCAGCGGTGGTGCTGGTGCAGTTCGGCGTCGGAGCGCTTGTCCCATTCGGTGGCCTCGGCTTCGAGCTTGTCGGCGGCGAGCTTGATCTCGGCCTTCTCCTTCTTGTAGCGCTCGACCTCGTCGCGGTAGGTGCCGCGCCTTTCCTCGGGCACGATGGCCAGCGCCAGCTCCGCCAGGTTCTGCTTGCTGCTCTTGGCCTGGTAGTAGTTCCACTGGTTCGACGCTTCGGTCTTCTTGATCGCGGCGTTGTTCTTGAACAGGCCCGCGTTGGCCTGCGTCGCGCCGCCCATGTAGGCGAACAGGGCGCCGATCGTGGCCAGGATCGCCGTGGCCACGGCGATCTGGCCGCCGAAGCTGTCCCTGGCACCGTGGCCGGATTCCGCCGCGTGCTTGGCGGCATGTTCGATCTCGTGGTCGTGCGGGCCGTGCACGTGAAAGCCGTGGCCTGACATCGGGGTCCCCTCCCAGGTGGCAATGGCTGCTGCCGAAGGCGGCGATTGTCAGCGTTCGATAATTCACGCCGTGAAATCGGCAGCCAGTGAGAGCGCCAGGCAACGTGTCGTCGTCGGCCTGAGCGGGGGCGTGGACTCCGCGGTCAGCGCCTGGCTGCTCAAGCGGGCCGGGCACGAGGTGGTCGGCATCTTCATGAAGAATTGGGAAGATGACGACGACAGCGAGTACTGCTCGAGCAACGCCGACTTCGTCGATGCCGCCGCGGTGGCCGACGTCATCGGCATCGAGCTGGAGCACGTCAACTTCGCCGCCGAGTACAAGGACCGCGTCTTCGCCGAGTTCCTGCGCGAGTACGGCGCCGGCCGCACGCCCAACCCCGACGTGCTGTGCAACGCCGAGATCAAGTTCAAGGCTTTCCTCGACCACGCGCTGCGGCTGGGGGCCGAGAAGATCGCCACGGGCCACTACGCGCGCGTGCGCGCGTACGACGACGGCTCTGCGCGCGTGCGCGCGTATGACGACGGCTCTGCCCGAGTGCGTGAAGCCGCGGGCGGCGGCCGCGTCGAACTGCTCAAGGGTGTCGACGCGGCGAAGGACCAGAGCTACTTCCTGCACCGGCTGACGCAGGCGCAGCTCACACGCACGCTCTTCCCGGTGGGCGAGTTGAAGAAGTCCGAAGTGCGCCGGCTCGCCGAGGAGATCGGCCTGCCCGTTGCTTCGAAGAAGGACAGCACCGGCATCTGCTTCATCGGCGAGCGGCCGTTCCGCGAGTTCCTCGCGCGCTACCTGAGCCACGAGGCCGGGCCGATCGTCGACGAGCGCGGCCGCGAAGTGGGCCGGCACGTGGGCCTGAGCTTCTACACGATCGGGCAGCGGCAGGGCCTGGGCATCGGCGGCCTGAAGCGTGGCGGCCGCCAACGCGGAGGCGGCGAGCACGCGCCGTGGTACGTGGCGGCGAAGGACCTGCCGCGCAACGCGCTCGTCGTGGTGCAGGGCACGACCATCCGCGCCTGCTCGCCGACGGCCTGACGGCCCTCGATGCGAGCTGGGTCGCCGGCGAGCCGCCGCCGCCGGAACGTACGGCGTGAAGACGCGTTACCGGCAGGCCGATTCGCCGGGCGCGCTGAGCCTGCTGCAGCCGGGCAACGGCTTTGCGCTTGCTTTCGATGCGGCGCACCGGCAATGGGCCGTGGCGCCGGGGCAAAGCGCGGTGCTCTACGACGGCGAGGTCTGCCTCGGCGGCGGCGTGATCGACGAGGCACGCGTCGCGGCATCTGATGCGCTCGTGCGGCGCGGCGCCGGGGCGTTGGCCTGGTGGCAGCCGGCCCTACACGTCGATGTTCGCCGCCCTCAGCGCGTTGCTCTCGATGAAGTCGCGCCGCGGCTCGACCTCGTCGCCCATCAGCATCATGAACACCTTGTCGGCTTCGATCGCGTCTTCGATCTGCACTTTCAGCAGGCGGCGCACGGTGGGGTCCATCGTCGTCTCCCACAGCTGCTCGGGGTTCATCTCGCCCAGGCCCTTGTAGCGCTGGCGCGCGACGGCGCTTTCGGCCTGCTGCATCAGCCAGGCCATCGCGGCGCGGAAGTCGGCGACCTTCTGCTCCTTCATCTTCTCGCCTTCGCCGCGGCGCACGGTGGCTTCGGCGCCGAGCAGGCCGTGGAAGGCGCGGCCGGCTTCGGCCAGCGTGGCGTAGTCGGCGCCGTGCACGAAGTCCTGGCCGATGACGCTGCTCTTGACGTTGCCGTGGTGGCGGCGGCTGATGCGCAGGTAGGGCTTGTCGGTGCGCGGGTCGGCTTCGGCGCTGACCTTGGCATCGGTGAGCGCCGCCTGCAGCGCCGCGGCGCTTTCGGCGGCGGCCGCCGGCGTGTCGAGGTCGAGCGCCAGGCCGGCACCGATGGCGCGCAGCGTCGCCGTCCATCCAGTTGGCCAGGCGCTCGATGACGGCATTGGCCAGCAGGTAGGTGCGCGCCAGGCTGTCGAGCGCGCTGCCTTCGATCGGCGGCCGGCGCGCGCCCTCGGGCACCGGGGCTTCCGCGGCAACCGGCGCTACCGCGGCGGCCGCGCCGTCGGGGTCGACCGCGGCACCGTCCAGCGCCACGCGCAGCAGGAAGGCGTCGAGCATCGTGCCCGTCCTTCAGGTACTGCTCCTGGCGGCCGTGCTTGACCTTGTACAGCGGCGGCTGCGCGATGTAGATGTGGCCGCGCTCCACCAGCTCGGGCATCTGGCGGTAGAAGAACGTCAGCAGCAGCGTGCGGATGTGCGCGCCGTCCACATCCGCGTCGGTCATGATGATGATGCGGTGGTAGCGCAGCTTCTCGGCGTTGAACTCGCCGGGGCCGATGCCGGTGCCCAGCGCCGTGATCAGCGTGACGATGCTGTCGCTGGACAGCAGCTTCTCGAAGCGCGCCTTCTCGACGTTGAGGATCTTGCCGCGCAGCGGCAGGATCGCCTGGAACTTGCGGTCGCGCCCTTGCTTGGCGCTGCCGCCGGCGCTGTCACCCTCGACGATGTAGATCTCGCACAGCGCCGGGTCCTTCTCCTGGCAGTCGGCGAGCTTGCCCGGCAGCCCCATGCTGCTCATCACGCTCTTGCGCGTGGCTTCGCGCGCCTTGCGCGCCGCCTCGCGGGCGCGTGCCGCATCGACGATCTTGCCGCAGACGATCTTGGCGTCGAGCGGGTTCTCCAGCAGGTACTCCGAGAGCTTGGCGGCGACGATGTCCTCCACCGGGCCGCGCACTTCCGAACTGACGAGCTTGTCCTTGGTCTGGCTGTTGAAGCGCGGCTCGGGCACCTTGACGCTGACGATGCAGGCCAGCCCCTCGCGCATGTCGTCGCCGGTGATCTCGACCTTGGCCCGCTCCGCGAGCTTGTTCTCCTCGATGTACTTGTTGATGACGCGCGTCATCGCCGCGCGCAGGCCGGTGAGGTGCGTGCCGCCGTCGCGCTGCGGGATGTTGTTGGTGAAGCACAGCACGGTCTCGGTGTAGCCGTCGTTCCACTGCATCGCGACCTCGACGCCGATGCTGGAACCGCTCTCGCTGGCCTTGTCGCCGATGGCGTGGAAGACGTTCGGGTGCAGGACCTTCTTGCCCTGGTTGATGAACTCGACGAAGCCCTTGACGCCGCCGGCGAAGGCGAAGTTGTCCTCCTTGGCGTTGCGCTCGTCGACGAGGCGGATCTTGACGCCGTTGTTCAGGAACGAAAGCTCGCGCAGGCGCTTGGCCAGCACGTCGTAGTGGAAGTCGATGTTGGCGAAGATCGCGTCGTCGGGCAGGAAGTGCACCTCGGTGCCGCGCTTGTCGGTCTCGCCCGTCACCTTCATCGGGCTCACCGGAACGCCGTCGCGCAGTTCGACGACGCGGTCCTGCGTGAAGCCCTGCTTGAACTCGAGCAGGTGCACCTTGCCGTCGCGGCGCACCGTCAGGCGCAGCCATTTGGACAGCGCGTTGACGCAGCTGACGCCCACGCCGTGCAGGCCGCCCGAGACCTTGTAGCTGTTCTGGTTGAACTTGCCGCCGGCGTGCAGTTCGGTCAGCGCGATCTCGGCGGCCGAGCGCTTGGGCTCGTGCTTGTCGTCCATCTTCACGCCGGTGGGGATGCCGCGGCCGTTGTCGATGACGCTGATGCTGTTGTCGCTGTGGATCGTGACGACGATGTCGTCGCAGTAGCCGGCCAGCGCCTCGTCGATCGAGTTGTCGACCACCTCGAAGACGAGGTGGTGCAGCCCGGTGCCGTCGCTGGTGTCGCCGATGTACATGCCCGGGCGCTTGCGCACCGCTTCGAGGCCTTCGAGGATCTGGATCGCGCCTTCGCCGTAGGTGTTGGCGGCGGCGGCATTGGCAGCGGCCTGGCGCGCGGCTTCGTCGGCAGTGCCCGGCGGCGACGGTTCGGCGTCGGGGTGGGCGTGGGGGTCGGGTCGGTCATTCGGTTGGTTCGGGGCCGCGCGCGGCCCTCGCTGGGGAGAAGGAGGCAGGAGGCGAAAGCCGCGCGGTCGCCCGCCGTGAAGGCCCGCTCGAAGTCTTGCGGCGCGCCGAGGCGGGGAAGGTGAGTGAAGGGGGAGTGAGGGCGAGAAGGGCCGGGAGCGGGCGGGGGAAGGGCTCGCCTCAGATGCGCATCGGCATCACCACGTACTTGAAGCCGGGCAGGTCGGGCAGCGTGAAGAGGGCGCTGGCGGAGCTGTCCTGCAGCTCGATGCGCAGCGTCTCCTGGCTGACGTTGCCCAAGGCGTCGATGAGGTAGGTGACGTTGAAGCCGATCTCGATGGCGTCGCCGTTGTAGTCGACCTCGAGCTCTTCCTTGGCCTCTTCCTGCTCGGCGTTGTTGCTGCTGATGCGCAGCACGCCGGGCTCGACGTTCATGCGCACGCCCTTGAACTTCTCGCTGGTGAGGATGGCCGCCCGCTGCAGCGCCGCCAGCAGCGGTGCGCGGCCGAGCGAGACGATGTTCTTGTGGTTCTTCGGGATGACGCGGTTGTAGTCGGGGAACTTGCCTTCGACGAGCTTGGTGACGAACTCCATGCCGCTGAAGGTGAAGCGCGCCTGGTTGTTGGCGAAGCGCATGTCGATCGGCGTCTCCTCGTCGCGCAGCAGCCGCTGCAGCTCGAGCACCGTCTTGCGCGGCAGGATCACCTCCTGGCGCGTGGGCACGGCGCTCGCCAGCGGCGACTGTGCCAGCGCCAGGCGGTGGCCGTCGGTGGCCACCAGCGTCAGCGTGCTGCCTTCGGCGATGAAGAGGATGCCGTTGAGGTAGTAGCGGATGTCGTGCACCGCCATCGCGAAGTGCACCTGGTTGATGAGATCGCGCAGCGTCTTCTGCGGCACCGCGAACACGGGGCCGAAGTCGACGCTCTCGCTGACGAGCGGGAAGTCGTCGGCCGGCAGCGTCTGCAGCGTGAAGCGGCTTTTTCCCGCCTGCAGCGTCAGCTTGTTGGCCGCGCTCGTGAGCGTCACCGTCTGGTCGGCCGGCAGCGCACGCAGGATGTCGATGAGCTTGCGCGCACCGACCGTGGTGCGCAGCTCGCCGGCGTCGCCGCCCAGCTCGGCCCGCGTGCGCACCTGGATCTCGAGGTCGCTGGTGGTGAACTCCACCGACGGGCCGTTCTTGCGCAGCAGCACGTTGGCCAGGATCGGCAAGGTGTGCCGCCGCTCGACGATGCCGGCCACCGACTGCAGCGCATCGAGCAGGGCAGTCTGCGCTGCTTTGAGAACGATCATGTCTTCCTCGTTATCTCTTTGTAAGAAGGTGGTAGCCGTAGTGATAGGGGCGGCACTTCTGGGGAGAACGCTATTTTGGCCTGAACCTTCAAGGCTTTAGCAGCGCCGAAGGCTGTGGGAAGGAGGCCGGTGGCGGCCGCGTGGTTTGGGGACAAAGGGGCCGCGCCGGCCGGGCCTGTGGACAAGGGGCGCCTTGTCCGGGAACGCTGCACAGGGTTGTCCAGCGGGGCCGGCGAGCCGGGGTGAACGTGGTTGCAGAGGCCAGCCGCTGACGGCCCGCATCCGGCCCGCGCTCAACCCTTCAGCGACTGCTCCATCAGGTGCAGCTGCTGGTTCAGCTCGGGGTTGCGCTGGCGCTCCTCGCCGATCTTGCGCACCGCGTGCAGCACGGTCGTGTGGTCGCGGCCGCCGAACAGCTCGCCGATCTCGGGCAGGCTCTTCTTGGTCATGTCCTTGGCCAGGTACATCGCGATCTGGCGCGGCCGCGCGATCGAGGCCGGGCGCTTCTTGCTGTACATGTCGGCGACCTTGATCTTGTAGAAGTCGGCCACCGTCTTCTGGATGTTCTCCACCGAGATCTGCCGGTTCTGGATCGACAGCAGGTCCTTCAACGCCTCGCGCGCCAGGCCGATGTCGATGGCCTTGTGGTTGAAGCGGCTGTGTGCGAGCACCTTGCGCAGCGCCCCTTCGAGTTCGCGCACGTTGGCGCGCACGTTCTTGGCGATGAAGAAGGCCACCTCCTCGCTCATCTCGGCCGCCTCGGCCTTGGCCTTGGCGATGAGGATGGCCACGCGCATCTCGAGCTCGGGCGGGTCGATGGCCACCGTGAGGCCGCTGTCGAAGCGGCTGCGCAGGCGCTCGTCGATGTCGGCCAGCCCCTTGGGGTAGGTGTCCGACGTCATGATGATGTGCGCGCGCTTGGCCAGCAGGGCCTCGAAGGTGTTGAAGAACTCCTCCTGCGTGCGGTCCTTGCCGGCGATGAACTGCACATCGTCGATCAGCAGCAGGTCCAGGCTGTGGTACTTGGCCTTCAGCTCGTCGAACGTCTTGCGCTGGTAGTTCTTGACGACGTCGCTGATGAACTGCTCGGCGTTGAGGTAGAGCACGCGCGCGTTCGGGCGGTCCTTCAGCAATGCGTTGCCCACCGCGTGCACGAGGTGCGTCTTGCCCAGGCCCACGCCGCCGTAGATGAAGAGCGGGTTGTAGGCCTCGCCCGGGGCACCGGCGACGTGCAGCGCCGCGGTGCGCGCCATCTGGTTGGCGCGGCCGGCGACGAGCGTGTCGAACGTGAGCAGCGGGTTGAGGCGGTGCGAAGTGGCCGCCGGCGGCGGACGGGAGGCCGATGAATGCCCTGGCGACGCCGCGCCGGGGGGCCGCGCAGCGGAGCCGAAGCGGTGCTCGGCCTGGCCCAGCGAGCGGGCTTCGGAGCGTCGCGAGCCTCGCCGTCGGCCTGGGCGCCGCCGCCTTGGCGGCCGGGTTCGCCGAGCACGAACAGATCCGCGCTCGGCCGCTCGGCCGCCGCGGACCAGCCGAGCCCGCCGGCTGCGGCCGCTGCCGCCGCGGCATGCGCGGCTACCGGGCCTTGCGCATGCCCATCCACGCGTCCATCCGCACGCGCGGCGCGGCCGGCGACTGCGCCCGGTACAAGAACCGGCCGCGCGGCGCCGTTCGCCGCCATGGCCTCGATTTCGCGCGGCGCAATCGCCAGCTCCAGCCGCATCGGCCGGCCCGCGAGTTCGCTGAGCACGGTTTCGATGCGCCCGGCATACTGGCTGCGGATCCAGTCCAGCTTGAAGCGGTTGGCTACCTGAACCGCGACGACGCCGCCGGCCTCCTCCGCGACACCAGCCCAGGCCTGGGCTGCCGCCACCGGCGTCAGCGGCCGGATCCAGGTGTTGAACTGCTGCGGCGGCAGCTCGGCGGCCAGGCGGGCGCAGCCTTGCTCCCAGAGACGATGGTGGCTGTTGGGCGCCCCCGTTGGCGGCGAATCGGCGTCGCGCGGGAGTTCCTGCCGGGCGCCTTGGCGCAGCAGCTCGTGGCTCGGATCCAGGTTCATTGTTCGATGCCCTCGGTCACTCTGTGCTCGTTCGCTGGTTCATTGTCTGTCTGTGGAAATCTTCTTCGGCGAGCCGCCGCCGCGTCCACCTCCGGGCCCGGCGGACAGCGGTTATCCACAGTCCGGGCGCGCTCGTCAAGCCCGGCCAGACACCGCAGGTCGTGGTGCAAGTGTTTGACCGAAAAGGGGTTTTTGCTCTAATCCATGTTTCCCGATCGCTCGAAAACGACAGGCGCGGCACCTTCACCGAGCGCAACCGTTGCTTGGTAGCCTGAGCAGGCCGGGCTGCCCCGAGCCGAGCAGGCAGCGCCACCGGCCGGTGGCTTGCACCGGGAACCCCTTTCGCACCATAAGCACCGGCGAACGCCGGACCGACAAGCCATGAAGCGTACCTACCAGCCCTCCAAGACGCGCCGCGCCCGCACGCACGGCTTTCTCGTGCGCATGAAGACACGCGGCGGCCGCGCGGTCATCAATGCCCGGCGCGCCAAAGGCCGCCGGCGCTTGGCGGTCTAGTCGGTCTAGTTCGGCTGGGTTCCTGTCCAGCCGAACCGGCTGACCGGCCGGCCGCGGTGCCCTGGTAGGACGGAGCGCCCCGGCGGCGCTTGTTTGCCCAGCCGAGCGGACTTCGAATGACGACCGTGACCGGCCGCCTCATCCACAAGGCCGACTTCGAGAGCCTGATGGCAGCGCCGATCTGGTCTCGAAGCGCTCACTTCGCGGCCCATCACCTGGCCCGCGCGCCGGGGTTGGGCGAAGAGCTTGCCGGCAAGCTGGATCGCGGGCCCACGGCAGCCAGGTTGTCCACAAGATGGTCAGAAGGTCATCCACTACCTGTGGATAACAACTCCGCACCACGCTGGCTGGGCGCTGTCGTGCCCAAGCGGCATGCCCGTCGCGCAGTCACCCGCAACCTGTTGAAGCGGCAGATCCGGGCCGCGTTCGGGCGCCGGGAAGACGCGCTGCCCGCCGGTCTGTGGTTGGTTCGCCTGCGCCGGCCCTTCGCGCCGGCGGAGTTTGTCTCCGCGAGCTCGCGTGCGCTGGCCGAGACGGTGCAAACCGAGCTCGAACAGCTGTTGCGCCTGGCCGCTGCGGTGCCGGTGTGCCCGGGCTCGAGCCGGCGGGCCGGCCGCGGCGGCGCCGGCGCTGGCCCTCGGGCTTGACATGCGCTCGCTACCGCCGCCGGCGCATTGGCCGCGCCAGGGCCTCATCGCCGTCGTGCAGGCCTACCGCTGGCTGCTCAAGCCATGGCTGGGCAACGCCTGCCGCTTCGAACCCACTTGCTCGGCGTATGCCTTGCAGGCCTTGCGACAGCACGGCGCGCTGCGCGGCAGCGCGCTCAGTGGCTGGCGCCTGATGCGCTGCCACCCGTGGTGCGAGGGCGGCTTCGATCCCGTGCCGCCAGCGCCATCGGGGCCGCCGCGCGTTGACGGTGGGCCTGCCGGCCTGCCGCGCTCCCTCTCATCCTTCCCGCCGACGCCCGTCCGTCGCGACCCGCTGCCATGATCGATTTCCGTCGTACCCTGCTGTGGGTGGTGTTCACCATGTCGCTGGTCCTGCTGTGGGACGCGTGGAACCGGCACACCGGGCACCCGACGATGTTCGGTCCGCGTGCGACGCCTTCGGCTTCACAGGCGCCGGCGGCGCCACCCTCCACGGGCGGCGCGCCCGCCGCCGCGCCCGCGGCGACCGGACCAGGTGCCGGCGTGCCGCAGCCGGCAGGGGCCGCCCCGGCGACCAGTGCAGCCGCTGCACCCGTGGCAGCTGCAGCCGGTAGCCTGCCGGCCGCCCCGGCGGAACGGCCGTTCCGGCCCAGCCTGCGCAGCCCACGGCCGAGGCGGTGGTCGTCAGCACCGATGTCGTGCGCGCCACCTTCGACAGCACCGGCGGCACGCTCGTGCGGCTGGAACTGCTCGGCTACCGCGACCCGGTCGACCCGCAGCGCAACGTCGTGCTGTTCGACCGCAACGCCCACCGCGTGTACGTGGCGCAGACCGGCCTCATCACCGGCCAGGCCGGCGTCGCGCTGCCCAACCACCTGAGCGCGATGACGGTGCAGCCGGGCGAGCGCACGCTCGCTGCCGGGGCGCCATCGCTGAGCGTGCGCTTCGAATCGGCCACGATCGACGGCGTCAAGCTCGTCAAGACCTACACCTTCGAGCGCGGCAAGTACACGGTGGGCGTGCGCCACGAGGTCGTCAACCAGGGCACGGCAGCGGTTCAGCCGCAGCTGTATCTGCAGCTTGCTCGCGACGCCGCGCCGCCCGAGGGCGAGTCCAGCTTCTACTTCACCTTCACCGGCCCCGCCATCTACACCGAGGCGGCGAAGTTCAAGAAGGTCGACTTCAAGGACATCGCCAAGGGCAGCGCCAGCCACGCCAACAGCGGCAACGACGGCTGGGTGGCGATGGTGCAGCACTACTTCACGAGCGCCTGGCTGGTGAGCGCGCCCGGCCAGCGCGAGTTCCGCACCGACAAGGTGGCCGGCACGCCCGAGACCTACACGGTGGCGATGGTGCTGCCCCTGGGCGAAGTCGCACCCGGGTCGAGCAAGGTGCACGAGGCGGTCCTCTATGCCGGCCCGCAGGAAGAGCACAAGCTTGCCGCGCTGGCGCCCGGGCTCGATCTGGTCAAGGACTACGGCTGGTTCACGGTGCTGGCCAAGCCGCTGTTCTGGCTGCTCGAGAAGCTGTACCAGGTGATCGGCAACTGGGGCTGGGCGATCGTGGCGCTGGTGGTGCTGCTGAAGGTGGCGTTCTACTGGCTCAACGCGAGCGCCTACCGCAGCATGGCCAAGATGAAGGCGGTGGCGCCGCGCGTCACCGAGCTGCGCGAGCGCTACAAGGACAAGCCGCAGCAGATGCAGCAGGAGATGATGCGCATCTACCGCGAGGAGAAGGTCAACCCGCTCGGCGGCTGCCTGCCGATCCTCGTGCAGATGCCGTTCTTCATCGCGCTTTATTGGGTGCTCCTGTCCAGCGTCGAGATGCGCAACGGGCATTGGCTGTACATCGCCGACCTCGCGCAGCCCGACCGCCTGTTCGGCACGCTGCCGTGGCTGCAGATGCCGATCGGTCCGCTGCCGCTCCTGATGACGGCGAGTTCGCTGTTCCAGGTGTGGCTGAACCCGACGCCGCCCGACCCCGTGCAGGCGAAGATGATGTGGCTGATGCCGCTCGCCTTCGGCTTCATGTTCTTCTTCTTCCCCGCCGGCCTCGTGCTCTACTGGCTCACCAACAACCTGCTGTCGATCGCGCAGCAGTGGTGGATCAACAAGCAGCTCGGCGTCAATCACTGAGCGGGTTTGCCGGGGGCCGCCGCGCGCTGCAGCGGCGTCCCGCGCCGGCGTGAGGCATTGCACGCCCGATCCCGCGGTTGAGGGTTGAGACGCGCAGGCGTTGTGCCGAAGATGGGCCTCATGCGGGTTGACCCGGTCCGAACAGGGCCGGCTCGGGAGGTCCACAGCGCCAGGCCCATAAGAACCGCCGAACGCTTCTCCACCCGCGCCAACACTTGCGGCCCGGACCGACACCACCGTCGATCCGGGCCGCAGCCTTTTCGCGCCGTCCATTCCCTGGTGCGCCGCCTCTGCGCTGCCTCTGCGCCGCCTCTGCGCCGCCTCTGCGCCGCTGTGGCTTGCCGGCGCGGGCTGAGGGAACGGGCTCCGTGCCGGCCCGCCTCTCGGGGCGCCCAGCAGCACCCGCGGGCGAGAATCCCGGCCACAGCCATGCGCGCCACCGATTTGCTGGGCCGCCAGCACGACCCGATCGTCGCCGTCGCCACGCCGGCCGGGCGCGGCGCGGTGGGCATCGTGCGCGCCTCGGGCCGCGACCTGGCGCCGCTGATCGAGGCCGTCCTCGGCGCCGAGCGCGGCCGCACGCTGGCGCCGCGCGAAGCGACGCTCGTGCCCTTCCTCGGCGAGCACGGCGAGACGCTCGACCGCGGCCTCGCGATCCACTTCCCGGCGCCGCACTCCTACACCGGCGAAGATGTGCTCGAGCTGCAAGCGCACGGCGGCCCGGTGCTGCTGCAACTGCTGCTGGCGCGCTGCCTCGCGGCGCTGCCCGGCGCGCGCCCCGCGGAGCCGGGCGAGTTCACGCAGCGCGCCTTCCTCGCCGGCAAGCTCGACCTCGCGCAAGCCGAGGCGGTGGCTGACCTGATCGACGCCAGCACCGAAGCCGCGGCGCGCTCGGCGGCGCGCTCGCTCGCCGGCGCCTTCTCCGCCGAAGTGCACGCGCTCGTCGAGCGCGTCGTCGCGCTGCGCACGCTCGTCGAGGCGACGCTCGACTTCCCCGAGGAGGAGATCGACTTCCTCGAGCAGGCCGGCGCCCGCGCGCAGCTCGACGCCATCGTCAGCGCGCTCGACGCGGCGCTGGCACGCGAAGCAAGGCGCGCTGCTGCGCGAAGGCCTGCACGTCGTGCTCGCCGGGCAGCCCAACGTGGGCAAAAGCTCGCTGCTCAACGCGCTGGCCGGCGCCGAGCTGGCGATCGTCACGCCGATTCCCGGGCACGACGCGCGACCGCGTGCGCGAGACGATCCAGATCGAAGGCGTGCCGCTGCACGTGGTGGACACCGCCGGGCTGCGCCGCGACGAGCATGCCGCCGACGAGGTCGAGCGCATCGGCATCGCGCGCAGCTGGCAGGCGATCGAGGCTGCCGACGCGGTGATCTTCCTGCACGACCTGACGCGCCTGGCCGACGCCGCCTACGCCGCCGGCGAAAGCGCCATCGCGGCCCGCCTGCCCACCGGGCCGCGGCGGCTCGACGTCTACAACAAGGCCGATGCCGCCGATGCGGAATCAGGCACCGCCCGGCGCGCTGGCGCTGTCGGCGCGCACCGGCGCGGGCCTCGACGCGCTGCGGCGCGCGCTGCTGGCGCAAGCGGGCTGGAGCCCCGCAGGCGTTGGCACCGTCATCGCCCGCACGCGCCACGTGCTGGCGCTGCAGCGCGCAGGGCACCTGCTGGCCGCGCAAGGCCACGCAGCGGCGCGCGACACGGCGCTCGACCTCTTCGCCGAGGAACTGCGCCTGGCGCAACTGGCGCTCGGCGAGATCACCGGCGAATTCACGAGCGACGACCTGCTCGGCCGCATCTTCGCCAACTTCTGCATCGGCAAGTAGGCCAGACTGTCACGCCGCCCAGGAAGGCGTGAAGGAGCCAGGCTCATTCATGCCTTCTTCAGTCGTCGCCGCCGAGCAGCTTCTCCTCCGCCAGCGCCAGCGGCTCGGGTGTGCCGCGCAGCACCAGCGTGTCGCCGCCGCCGAGCACCATCGTGCCTTCGGCGGGGCTGACGCGGCCCGAGGCGCGGCGCACCGAGACGACGTTGACGCCGATCGCCGGCAGCGCCAGGTCGTCCAGGCGCCGCCCGACCGACACCGCGGCTTCGGGCAGCGTCACGCTGCGCAGCCGCGCCTGGTCGAGTTCCTCGACGGTGTCGTCGTCGGCACCGTGGAAGTAGCCGCGCAGGAGCGTGTAGCGGGCGTCGCGCGCGTCGCGGGTGATGCGGATCACGCGCTGCATCGGCACGCCCACCAGCGCCAGCGCGTGCCCGGCGAGCATCAGCGAACCTTCGATCGCCTCGGGCACCACCTCGGTCGCGCCGGCCGCCTTCAAGCGGTCGATGTCGGCGTCGTCCACCGTGCGCACGATCACCGGCACTTTCTTCGCGTGGCCTTGCACCTGGGCCAGGATCTTCAGCGCCGAGGCGGTGTCGTGGTAGCTCACCACCACCGCGGCGGCACGCGCCAGGCCGGCGGCCATCAGGCTTTGCAGCCGCGCCGCGTCGCCGAAGACCACGCTCTGGCCGGCGGCGGCGGCCTGGCGCACGCGGTCGGGGTCGAGGTCCAGCGCCATGTAGGGGATGCGCTCCTGCGTCAGCAGCCGCGCCAGCGCCTGGCCGCTGCGCCCGTAGCCGCAGATGATCACGTGCCGCTCGGCGGCCATCGAGCGCTTGGCGATGTTGGTCATCGCCACCGACTGCATCAGCCAGTCGCTGGCGCTGAGCTTGTTGACGATGCGGTCGCTGTAGAGCACCAGGATCGGTGTCACCAGCATCGACAGCACCATGCTGGCGAGGATCGGGCTCGTCCACCGCGGCGCGACGAGGCCGCTGTCGGTGCCCAGCGCCAGCAGCACGAAGCCGAATTCGCCCGCCTGCGCGAGATAGAGGCCGGTGCGCAGCGCCACGCCCGGGCTGGCGCGGAAGGCGAAGGCGAGTGCCGCTACCAGAGCCGCCTTGGCCAGCACCGGGCCGGTGGTCAGCAGCAGCACCAGCGGCCACTGGTCGAACACGGGCCGCCAGTCGAGCTTCATGCCGATGGTGATGAAGAACAACCCCAGCAGCACGTCGTGGAACGGCCGGATGTCGGTCTCGACCTGGTGCTTGTATTCGGTCTCGGCCACCAGCATGCCGGCGACGAAGGCGCCCAGCGCCAGCGACAGCCCGGCGTGCTCGGTCAGCCACGCGAGGCCCAGCGTCACCAGCAGCAGGTTGAGGACGAACAGCTCTTCGCTCTTGCGCCGCGCCACCAGCGTCAGCCACCAGCGCATCACCTTCTGGCCGCCGAGCAGCAGCACGGCCAGCAGCGCTGCGGCCTTGACGAGCGCGAGGCCCATCGCGCCCAGCAGCGCCTCGGGCGGCGAGTTCAGCGCCGGGATCAGCACCAGCAGCGGCACCACTGCCAGGTCCTGGAACAGCAGGATGCCCATGACGCGGCGGCCGTGCTCGCTTTCGAGCTCCAGCCGCTCGGCCATCAGCTTGACGACGATGGCCGTGCTGCTCATCGCGATGGCGCCGCCGAGGACGACGGCGCCGCGCCACGACATCTCCCACGCCTGGCCGGTGAGGGCGTGCCAGCCGAACACGAGCAGCACGTGCCCGGCCAGCGTGCCGGCCATCGTCAGCAGCACCTGCGCCGAGCCGAGCCCGAACACCAGCGCGCGCATGCTGCGCAGCTTGGGCAGGTTGAACTCGAGCCCGATGACGAACATCAGGAAGACGACGCCGAACTCGGCCAGCACGCCCACCGCGCCGCTGTCGTGCGTGATCGCCAGCGCGTGCGGCCCGATCAGCACGCCGACGACGAGATAGCCGAGCATCGGCGGCAGCTTCAGCGAGCGGCACAGCACCACGCCGGCCACCGCGGCAGCCAGGTACAGCAGCACGAGTTCGAGGGTGGTGGCCAAGGCGGGAAGAGTGGCGTCGGTTGGGCTTGCGGGCGATGCACCGCAGCGCGCAAGGGCGCTGCCTAGAATGCACGACTATCGCATGCGAGGTCCGTGCCAGGCCGGCTCCGGCGCCCCGATGACCCCGCCTCTCCCGCTACCTCCTCCGTCAGCATCTCCGCTCACGTTCGACGCCGAACGCGCGCTGGCGCTGGCCGCGCGCACGTTCGACATCGAAGCGCGTGCGGTGCAGGGCCTCACACAGCAGCTCGGCGGCGATGCCGAGGCCGGCTTCGCTGCCGCGGTGCGCGCGATCCTCGAATGCCGCGGCCGCGTCGTCGTGATGGGCATGGGCAAGAGCGGCCATGTCGGGCGCAAGATCGCGGCGACGCTGGCTTCCACCGGCACCCCGGCGTTCTTCGTCCACCCGGGCGAGGCGAGCCACGGCGACCTCGGCATGGTGCTCGCGGGCGACATCGTGCTGGCGCTCTCCAACAGCGGCGAGAGCGACGAGCTGGCCGCCATCCTGCCGGCGATCCGGCGCCTGGGCGCACGCCTGATCGCGATGACCGGCAGCGCCGAATCGACGCTGGCGCGGCACGCCGAGATCGTGCTCGCCAGCGCCGTGGCCGAGGAAGCGTGCCCGCTCAACCTCGCGCCCACCGCCAGCACGATGGCGCAGATGGCGCTCGGCGACGCACTCGCCGTGGCCTTGCTCGACGCACGCGGCTTCCGCGAGGAGGACTTCGCCCGCTCGCACCCCGGCGGCAGCCTCGGGCGCAAGCTCTTGATGCACGTGCGCGACCTGATGCGCAGCGGCGAAGCGGTGCCGCGCGTGCCGCCGGCGGCGCCCTTCAACGAACTGCTGCGCGAGATGACCGGCAAGGGCCTGGGCTTCGCCGCCGTCGTCGACGAAGCCGGGCAGCCGCTGGGCATCTTCACCGACGGCGACCTGCGCCGCTTGATCGAGCGCAGCGCCGGGGATCTGCGCCACCTGGCGCAGCTCAGCGCCGCCGAGGTCATGCACCGCGGCCCGCGCCTCGTTCGCGACGACGCGCTCGCCGTCGACGCCGCCGGCGTGATGGAGCAGCACCGCGTCACGAGCGTGCTCGTCGTCGATGCCGCCGGCCGCCTCGTCGGGGCGCTGAACTCCAACGACCTCATGCGCGCCAAGGTGATCTGAGGTGCCGGCGCTGACCTTCCCGCCCGAGGTGCTGCTGCGCGCGCAAGGCCGGGGCCTCGGCATGAAGGCGGCGATCTTCGATGTCGACGGCGTCCTCACCGACGGCACGCTGTGGATCGGCGCCGAAGGCGAGACGACGAAGGCGTTCCACGCGCTCGACGGCCATGGCCTGAAGCTGCTGCGCGAAGGCGGCATCGAGCCGCTGGTCGTCAGCGGCCGCGACAGCGCGCCGCTGCGGCGGCGCCTGGCCGACCTCGGGATCACGCGGCTGGCCTGCGGCGCCGGCGACAAGGTGGCGGCGGCCGAGGCGCTGCTGGCCGCGCTCGGGTTCGAGTGGCCCGACGTCGCCGCGATCGGCGACGACTGGCCCGACCTCGCGCTGCTGGCGCGTGCCGGCTTCGCGGCGGCGCCGCCGAACGCGCACGCCGAGGTGCGCGCCGCGGCGCAGTACGTCACGCGTGCGCGCGGCGGCGAAGGCGCAGCACGCGAGTTCTGCGACCTGCTGCTGATGGCCGCCGGCCGCTACGCGACGCTGCTCGAGCGGCACGCCGGCCGCGGCGCGACGCTGGACGCGCGCTGACGGCCACTCGCACCGATCGCCCCACTGGCGACACTTGCGCCGTTAGCACGTCCCACGCCGCCACGCCCGCTGCCCGCGCCGCCCGCTTCCACCAAACCGCAGCCCACCGACCTCCGGGGCCCCGATGTCCGTCGAGCTGAACCTGCCCGACCTGCCCGAGGTGGACATCTCGTTCGGCGCCGCGGCGCGGCGCGTGCGCGTGCCCTGGCACCTGCGCCTGCGCGACGGGCTCTCGGCGTACCTGCCGCTCCTGCTGATGCTGGCCATCGCGCTGGCCACCTGGTGGCTCGTCAAGCACACGCCGGTGCCCGAGCCCCCGGCCGCCGAGCGGCCCGTGCGCAGCGAGCCCGACTACACGATGCGCGCCTTCGCGCTCGAACGATTCGAGGCCGACGGCCGCCTGAAGCTGCGCATCGAAGGCGACTGGCTGCGCCACTACCCCGACACCGATCGCGTCGAGATCGAAGGCGCGCGCATCCGTGCCTTCGCTCCCGACGGCCGCGAGACGCTGGCGACGGCGCGGCGGGCGCTCGGCAACGGCGACGGCAGCGAGATCCAGCTGCTCGGCGGCGCCGAGGTCACCAGCCGCGACGCGAGCGGGCGGCCGGTCTACATCCGCAGCGAGTTCCTGCACGCCTTCCTCGTCACCGAACGCGTGCGATCGAACCGGCCGGTGCTCGTGCGCCTGGGCGGCAGCGAAATGACGGCCGGCGGCGTCGACTACGACAACGCCGCGCGCAAGCTCGAACTGACGGGCCCGGTGCGCGCCGTGCTCGAGCCGCGTGCGCCGAGGGCCGCGACGTCGGCACGCGGCCAGGAGGGGGCGCGATGACGACGGCGGCGAACGAAGCTGCGCCGCTGGCATTCATCACCGGCGCATCGAGCGGCATCGGCCAGGCGCTGGCGGCGCGCTATGCGCGGCTGGGCTGGCGGCTGGCGCTCGTCGCGCGGCGCGCCGCTGCGATGCAGGAGTGGGCCGCCGCGCATGGCCTCGGGCCCGAGCGCTGCGTCGCCTACGGCGCCGATGTCGGCGACGAAGCGGCCGCCGTCGCCACGGGCCAGGCGTGCATCGAACGGCAAGGCTTGCCCGACGTGGTGATCGCCAACGCCGGCATCAGCGTCGGCATGGACACGCGCGAGCGCGCCGACCTGGGCGTGATGCGCGAGACGCTGCTGCTCAACGTGCTCGGCGTCGCGGCCACCTTCCACCCGTTCGTCGAGCCGATGCGCGCGCGCGGCAGCGGCCGGCTGGTCGGCGTGGCCAGCATGGCCTCGGTGCGCGGCCTGCCCGGGCACGGCGCCTACTGCGCCAGCAAGGCGGCGGTGGTGGCCTACTGCGAGAGCCTGCGCATCGAATGCCGCGGCAGCGGCGTGCGTGTGGTGACGCTGGTGCCCGGCTACGTGGCGACGCCGCTCACCGCGCGCAACCCGTACGCGATGCCGTTCCTCATCAGCGCAGACACATTCGCCGAACGCGCCGTCGCGGCGATCGCTGCCGGAACCAGCCGCCGCGTCATCCCGTGGCAGATGGCGCTCGTCGCGCCGCTGATGCGCAACGCGCCGGACGCGCTGTACGACCGGCTCTTCGAGGGCCGCGGGCGCAAGCCGCGGCGCAGTGCCGGCCAGGCCGCCGGCGGCACGGCCGATCGGTGAAGCCGATGCCGCAGCGCGGCGCATGGACACGCTGACGCACGCGATCTCCGGCGCGCTGCTCGGCCGGCTGCTGTGCGTGCGGCCGGTGGCGGCGCCGCTGCCCGCCGCGGTGGCGGCGGTGCTGGCGCCGCAGGGCCGCTTCAGCGCCGCCTGGGACCATGCGCCGGGGCACCTGGCGCCATGGCAGGTCGCGACCGTCGGCGCCGTCGCCGCCGCCTTTCCCGACATCGACGCGCTGGCGATGCTGGCCGGCGACTTCGCCTACCTGCGCTGGCACCGCGGCGTCACGCACTCGGTGCTGCTGGCGCCGCTGTGGGCCTGGCTGTTGGCGCTCGTGATGGCGCGCTGGTTCGAGGCGACGCGCAGCAAGCCTGAAGGGTGGAAGGCGCTCTTCGCGCCGGCGCTTTGCGGCGTGCTGCTGCACATCGCCGGCGACTGGATCACGCCGTTCGGCACGATGATGCTGGCGCCGCTCGCGGACCGCCGCTTCGGCCTCGGCGCGATGTTCGTCATCGACCTCGCGTTCAGCGCCATCCTCGTCGCCGGGCTCGCGCTGGCGGCGCTGGCGCCACGGCGGCGCTGGCCGGCGGCGCTCGGCCTGCTCGGCGCCTGCGCCTGGGTGGTGCTGGCGTGGACCGGGCAGCGCGAAGGCGAAGCGATCGCGCGCGAGCATGCGCAGCGCGAGGGACTCGCGGTGCAGTGGATCGAGGCGATGCCGCGGCCGGCGTCGCCGTTCAACTGGACGCTGGCGATCTTCGATGGCCGCGACTACCACGTCGCGCATGTCAACACGCGCCGCAGCGAGCCGCTCGTTGCCGCGCCTTCGGACTTCTTCTTGCGCCGGCTCTCTGCGCCCTACCTGCCGGCGGCACAGGCACGGTGGACGCGCCTGCCGCGCTTCGGCGGTGAGGACGCGCCGGTGTGGGTGCTCGATGCCTGGTCGCACGAGGCGTTCGCCGCCTACCGTTGGTTCGCCGGCGCGCCGGTGCTGCTGGCGACGACGACGCGCGTCGCCGATGACGGCAGCGACGAACGCTGCGCGGCCTTCCGCGACCTGCGCTTCGAGTTCCCGGGCCGCGAGGATTCGCCGTTCCGTTACGGCATCTGCCTGGGCGCCGGCGGTGCGGCGCGCCTGATGCGCTACGGCGCAAAGGGCTGGCAGCCGCTTTGAGGCGCGCCGCGGGGCGCAGGGATGCGGACGGTCGGCGCGTCAGTCCCTGAGCGGCCTGAGCGGGCCTGAAATGGCCGAAGGCGCCGACTGCTTGCGCAGCGGGCGCCTTCGAGGCATCAATCCACCGGGCCGGCGCGCGCGAGCGCCCGGCCTTGTCAGCGATCAGTAGCCGCCTTGGCCACCGCCACGGCTGCCGCCGTAGCCGCCGCCACCGCTGCGGCCACCGCCGCCGCCACCGCCGTAGGGGCTGCGACCACCGCCGCCACCACCGCCGTAGGGGCTGCGGCCACCGCCGCCGCCGCCACCGCCGTAGCCGCCACCACCGCCGCCGCCGTAGCCACCGCCACCGCCGCCGCCATAGCCGCCGCGGCTGCCGCCGCCACCGCCGTAGCCGCCGGGGCGCTCTTCGCGCGGCCGTGCTTCGTTGACGACGACGGCGCGGCCTTCGAGGGCCTGGCCGTTCATGCCGTTGATGGCCGCCTGCGCCTCGGCGTCCGAGCCCATCTCGACGAAGCCGAAGCCCTTCGAGCGGCCGGTTTCACGATCCATCATCACCTTGGCCGAGGTGACGGTACCGAATTGGGCGAATGCCTGTTGCAGCGAATCGTCGCGGACGGAATAGGCCAGGTTACCTACGTATAGCTTGTTTCCCACGGGGAGCCCTATCAGAGAAGAACAACGAGAACCATGCGGAGCTCAACCCTGCGTGAACCGATTCATGCGCAAGAGGCGCGGCTGCCAGACACAGACCGGCCGATTATCCGTTCCGCAGGGCGGGCCATGTAAAGGGCCCGCGAGCGGCAATTGTTGTTTTGCCGCGTCCGTGCAAACCCTCGGTACCCCGCCGCGGGGCCATTGGGGCGCCTGCCGGCGGGCTTTCAGGGCCGGCGGGCGCCCTACGATGGCCGCGCCATGCCGCCCACGCCGACCGCGTCACCTCCCGTGCCCGCCGCCGAGCCCGCCTTCGACCACGTGATCGTCGGCGCCGGCACCGCCGGCTGCCTGCTGGCCAACCGGCTGAGCGAGGACCCGCGTTGCCGGGTGCTGCTGCTCGAAGCCGGCGGCGAGGACAACTACCCGTGGATCCACATCCCGGTGGGGTACCTGTACTGCATCGGCAACCCGCGCACCGACTGGCTGTTCTTTACCGAGCCCGACGCAGGTCTCAACGGCCGCCGCCTGCGCTACCCGCGCGGCAAGGTGCTGGGCGGCTGCTCCAGCATCAACGGCATGATCTACATGCGCGGCCAGTCGCGCGACTACGACCACTGGGCCGAGGTGACCGGCGACCCCTCGTGGCGCTGGGACGCCGTGCTGTCGCACTTCACCCGCCACGAGGACCACTGGCGCGCCGGCGAGAGCGACTTCGCGCCCTGGCACGGCAGCGGCGGCGAGTGGCGCGTCGAGCGCCAGCGCCTGAGCTGGCCGATCCTCGATGCATTCGCCGCCGCAGCGCGCGAAGCGGGGCTGCCCGCCACCGAGGACTTCAACCGCGGCAACAACGAAGGCGTGGGCTACTTCGAGGTCAACCAGAAGCGCGGCGTGCGCTGGAACGCGAGCAAGGGCTTCCTGCGCCCGGTGCGCCGGCGCAGGAACCTCGTCGTGCGCACCGGCGCGCACGTGACGCGGCTGCTGCTGGAACGCGGGCGCGACGGGCTGCGCGCCGTCGGCGTGGCGCTGCGGTCCGGCGGCAAGGGCGGCGCGGGAGCGCCCGAGGAGACCGTGCGCGTCGCCGGCGAAGTGATCCTCGCTGCCGGCGCGGTGGCCACGCCGCAGATCCTGCAGCTGTCGGGCGTGGGGCCGGCGGCGCTGCTGGCCGCGCATGGCATCGCACTCGCGCACGAGCTGCCCGGCGTCGGCGAGAACCTGCAGGACCATCTGCAGATCCGCGCCGTCTTCGCGGTGAAGGGCACGCGCACGCTGAACACGATCGCGCACTCGTGGCTCGGCAAGGCAGGGATCGGCTTGCAGTACCTCTTGGCGCGCAGCGGGCCGATGAGCATGTCGCCGTCGCAGCTCGGCGCCTTCGCGCGCTCTTCGCCGGAGCTGGCGTTCCCCGACCTCGAATACCACGTGCAGCCGCTCAGCCTGGACGCGTTCGGCGAGCCGCTGCATCGCGACGACGCCTTTACCGCCAGCGTCTGCAACCTGAACCCGCGTTCGCGCGGGCACGTGCGCATCCGCTCGGCCGACCCCGCTGACGCGCCGCGCATCCAGGCCAACTACCTGAGCGCGCCCGAAGACCGCTTGGTCGCCGCCGCATCGCTGCGGCTGACGCGGCGCATTGCGTCGATGCCGGCACTGGCGCGTTTCGCGCCGCGCGAGCTGAAGCCGGGGCCGCAGTTCGACAGCGACGAAGACCTGGCGCGGCTGGCCGGCGACATCGGCACGACGATCTTCCACCCCGTGGCCACCTGCCGCATGGGCCGCGCCGACGATGCGATGGCGGTGGTCGACCCGAAGCTGCGCGTGCGCGGCGTCGCCGGTTTGCGCGTCGCCGATGCCAGCGTGATGCCGACCATCACCAGCGGCAACACCAACGCGCCGACGCTGATGATCGCCGAACGCGCGGCGCAGTTCGTGCGGGAGGATCGATCGCGCTGAAGCGGCGTCGGCCGTTCCCATGGCCTGAACCGAGGGCGGGGTAAGTCCTTATGCGCCGCCGGGGGGCGCTGGCTACATTCGCCGCACTCGCGACGGGCGCACCGGCTTTTCACCGGGGCGCTCGGCGCAGGGGGACCGAGGAGACACAACGGGCGGCACGGAGAGCTTTCTCCGCCACCGCCCGGGCGGGCGCCACCGGCAACGGGGCGCCCGTTTTCTTTGTGCGGCTTTCTCGTGCGCCCTTCTCCGTACGCCCTTCTGCGTGCGGCCCGCGAGCCCCGCTTCAGCGATCGGGATTGGCGGCGTTCCCGCCCGCTATTGCGCCGCTGGCGCCGGCGCCGCCTGCCTAGCATGCCCGCAGCGCGTCGGCCACCTCCACCAGGCGCCGCGCGCCGCATTCGCGCCCTCTTCGCGCCGCTCTGCCTGCACGCCGCCCCGCCGCCACGCCCCATGTCCGTCAACCCCGAACTGCGCCGCCTCGACATCGACATCCCGGCCCAGCCTGACGCGCTGGTGAAGCTGTCGCTGCTGCTGGCCGAGGAAGACCTCAACCTCGCCGCGGCAGCCGAGCTGATCGAGGCCGACATGGCGCTCGCCGCCGCGGTGCTGAAGGCGGTCAACTCGTCGCTGTACGGCCTCGAAGGGCGCGTGCAGACGGTGCACCAGGCCGTCACCTACCTCGGCATGCGCGAGGTAGCGGCGATCACGTTCGAGATGGGGCTGCGTGCGGCCTTCCCGCCGGCGCCCGAGCTCGAACCGATGTGGCAGCGCGCCGCGCGCCGCGGCCTCGTGATGGGGCGGCTGGCGCAGCGGCTGGGCCTGGATGCCTGGGGGGCGCATTCGGCCGGCCTCTTCGAGGAATGCGGCAAGGCGGTGCTCTTCCGGCACGCCCGCGATCACTACCGCTCGATGCTGCGCGCGGCGCGCCACGACGGCGACCTCGTGATGCTCGAGCACGCCGGCTTCGGCGTCAGCCACGACGCACTCGGTGCAGCGCTGTGCGAGAGCTGGGGCCTCGGCGCCGCCGCGGTGGCGAGCGTGCGCCAGCACGTGCTGGCACAGGCTGGCGGCCCGCTGCCCGACGACACCGACAAGCGCCCGATCAGCGCCTTGTCGGTCGTCGCCTTCGGGCTGATGAACGAGCGCGAAGACTTCGACGAAGAAGCGGCGCGCGTGGCCGAGGAAGCCGGCCTCGCCCCCGAGGCGCTGCTGCGCATCGGCCGCCAAGTGCACGATCAGTTCGGCAGCGCCGTCCGGCACGGTCGCTGAAGGCCGCGCAGCGGCAAGGGCGGCCAGGGCGGCGGCCTTCGCCGCTGCGGGAAGCCCCGCGTGCCCGGCGCAGGCGCGGGCCACTACCCTCGCAGGCCCAAAGTCCTCGCGCGTGCCTGCGAAAGACGGGTGCGCAACCGATCATGCCCGCCACCGCCGAAGACAGCTCCCTCGCATTGCAGCGCCTGTACCACTGGGAGGCCACGGCGCCCGATCGCGTGGCCTTCACGCAGCCTCTGGGGAAGGAAGACGGAAAGGAAGGCGGTGACCGCGTCGTCGACTATCCCTGGCGCCAGGTGATGGGCGAAGCGCGGCGCATGGCCGCGCATCTGAAGGCACAGGGCATCGGCAGCGGCGACCGCGTCGCCATCCTGGCGAAGAACACCGCGCACTGGATGATGAGCGACTTCGCCATCTGGATGGCCGGCGCGGTGTCGGTGCCGCTGTACCCGACGCTGGCCGCCGGCACGGTGCGCCAGATCCTCGAGCACTCGGGCGCCAAGCTGCTCTTCGTCGGCAAGCTCGACGGCTGGGAGCACATGAAGCCGGGTGTGCCGCCGGGGCTGCCATGCATCAGCCACCCGCTCGCGCCGGCCGACGCGAAGAAGAGCTACCCGGCCTGGGACGACATCGTCGCCAAGACCGCGCCGCTGCAAGGCAACCCGGTGCGCCCGGCCGACGATCTGTGCACGATCATGTACACGTCGGGCACCACCGGCGCGCCCAAGGGCGTGATGCACACCTTCGGCGCCTTCGCGCTGGCGGTGCAGCAGGGGCTCACGCGCATCCCGCTGAATGCGAGCTCGCGCATGCTGAGCTACCTGCCGCTGTCGCACGTGGTGGAGCGCGCGCTCGTCGAGCATGGCCAGCTCGCCACCGGCATGCAGGTGTACTTCGCCGAGAGCCTGGAGACGTTCACGCAGGACCTGCAGCGGGCGCGGCCGACGGTGTTCTTCAGCGTGCCGCGGCTGTGGGTGAAGTTCCAGCAGGGCATTGCGGCCAAGATGCCGCCGGCCCGGCTCGACCGGCTGCTGAAGATCCCCATCCTGCGCGGGATCATCAAGCGCAGGATCCTCACCGCGCTCGGCCTGCACGAGTGCGAGTTCGCCGCCGGCGGCGCCGCGCCGATGCCGCCCGAGCTGCTGAAGTGGTACACGCGGCTGGGCCTGCGCCTGGCCGAGGGCTACGGCATGACCGAGAACCTCGGCGCCAGCCACATCACCACCGGCAGCCCCGAGGAATTCGGCAGCGTCGGCCGGCCGTACGACCTCGTGCAGTGCCGCATCGACCCCAGCAACGGCGAGATCCAGGTCAAGAGCCCGTGGACAATGACCGGCTACTACAAGGAACCCGAGCTGACGCGGCAAACCTTCACCGACGACGGCTGGCTGAAGACCGGCGACAAGGGCTCGATCGACGCTCACGGCTTCCTGCAGATCACCGGCCGCGTCAAGGACCTGTTCAAGACGAGCAAGGGCAAGTACGTCGCGCCGGCGCCGATCGAGGACCGGCTCGTCATGCACACCGCGGTGGAGGCGTGCTGCGTCACCGGCGCCAACCTCGGCCAGCCGCTGGCGCTGGTGATGCTCAACGCCGAGGCCTCGGCGAAGGCGGCCGACGCCGCAGGCCGCGCCGAGCTGGAAGCGTCGCTGGCCGAGCACCTGAAGGCGATCAACGAGATGCTCGACCCGCACGAGCAGCTCGACTGCATCGTCATAACCGGCGAGCCCTGGACGGTGGAGAACGACCTCATCACGCCGACGTTCAAGGTCAAGCGCAACAAGATCGAGGACCGCTTCGCCTCCCGCTACGAGCAGTGGGTGAGCTCGCGCAAGAAGGTGATCTGGGCGGCCAACTGATCGGCGTGTGATCGGGGCCACGGGAGCGCAGCTTCAGCCGCTGTTGCTGCCGCAGCGGTCTCGTGAGCGTCGGTCAGCGTCGGTCAGCGTCGGTCAGCGTCGGTCAGTGTCGCCCAGGCGCCGCGCTTCAGCCGCGGCCGAACATCAGGCGCGTCGCCAGCCGCCGCTCAGCCGGTGGCAGCGCCGCCACCGCGCGCAGCAGCTCGAGCGTGCGCTCGCAGTCGCGCGGCGGGCGTTGCAGCGCGCCCGGCTGCCACGCCTGCGCGAGCAGCGCCGGCGAGCGTTCGCCCAGCCGCCGCCGCAGCACTTCCTGCTCGACCGCGCTCGGCGTGCGGCCGCCCGCCTCGCGTGCCGGCGCGGCGCCGGCCGCGGCGATGAGCCAGGCGGCCTCGCGCTGCACGAGGTCGGGGCTCAGCGAGCGCCGCGCCGCGGCGTCGCCGGCGAGCACGCCGATGCGGCTGTTCGGTGCCGCCTCGGCCGCCGCGGCGAGAGGCACTGTCGGCTTCGCCGCAGGTGCCGGCTTGGTCGGCGCGGCCGTCGCCACCGCCCGCGCCGCATTCAACTGCGCCATCAAGAGCGCCAGGTAGCCCTCGCGCAGCTCGGCGCCTGCCTCGGCCAGCAGCGCAGGCAGCTGCGCTTCGATCACCTTCTGCCCTTGCACCTGCGCCTCGGCGGCGTCGGCGCCGGCCTGGCGCGCATCGGCCATGCGCCGCGCCGCGGCGGCCATCGTGCCGGGGAAGCGCTTCTCGATCGCCAGCCACGTGTCGCTGCCGGTCATCGCATCGGCGTATTCCGAGGCGGCGGCGCGCGGGCTGTCGGGCAGCTCGATGTCCAGCGGCCGCTCGGCGATGCTGACGAGCCCGGCGCCGACCAGCTCGTCGCGGCTGGGGTACCAGATGCGGTGCGACGGAGTGGCCAGCGTGCGCTCGATGAAGCGCTCGGGCAGGCCCGCTTCGCGGTAGATGCGCACCAGCTCGCGGTTGGCGAGGTTGTCGAGGACCGGGTTGGTGGTCCCGGCCGAGGCACGGTGGAAGCCGAGCTTGGCGCCCGGCAGCAGCTGCTTGCGCTCGCCGGCCATGTGGATGAGCGTGCATGCGCTCTCGCAGCCGCCGGTGGTGCGCGTGTGCCAGGCGCCCTTGCGCACGAGCGCGGCGATGCGCTCGCCCTCGATGAGGCGGCCGCCGGGCGAATCGAGCTCGACGATGCGCAGCGCCGTCGCGCCGGCCGCGAGCGTGCGCACGCGCTCGGCATCGCCGAGGCTGAGCGGCCCTTCGAGCCTCAGACGCCGGCCGTCGGGCGACAGCGTCGCCTGCACGTTGCCGATGGGGTCGATGCCGCGCGCCATGCGCATGTACTCGCCGATGTGCGGCGCGAAGTCGAACGCGGTCGACCACAGCGTGCCGGCGGCGCTCAGCGCCAGCGAGAGCTTCGCCAGCGCGGCCCACGCCGTCGGGCCGCCGCAAGCGCGGTAGGCGCTGGCCGAGCGCCAGGCGCCGACGATGCACCAGAGGCTGAACAGCGCGAGCAGCGGCCAGCCGACGAGCAGCGCCAGGCTGCCGCCGCGCAGGTGGTCGCCGGTGACCTCGATCCAGGCCGCCAGCGCGCCGATGGCGAAGCCCACCGGCATCGCCAGCAGCACGTTGTTGACCCAGTAGCTGACCGGCAACGTCAGCTCGCCGCGCCAATGGCGGGCGATGTAGTTGTCGGACATTGCTCGCAAAGCCTCCCTCGAAGGCCGGGAGGCTAGCGCAACGGGCGGCCCGCGGGCACCGCGCCGCCGCGGGAAGCGGCCCGGGTGAGGGGTCCAAGCGCAGGAGAAGGTGGCGGACTGCGCGGCGCGCCGCGGCGCGTCAGCGCGAGGCGGTCAGCGCGAAGCCGGTGCAGCGGGAGCAGCGGGAGCAGCGGGCGCCGTCCCCGAAGCCGGCGGCGTCGGCACCACGATGCCCGGGCCGATCGGGATCTCCTCGGCCAGCGACACGTCGGTGACGAAGTGCCGCGTCTCGCCGAAGCAGCTCGTCGGCAGGCCGACCTTCTCCTCGTAGTGCAGCGCCACGCGCTTGCCGATGTGGCGCGTGACGCGCTGCGCCACTTCGTCGTCGCGCACGGTGAAGAGGAACTTCTCGGCCGTCGAGCCGGGCAGCGAGACGAGCGCCAGCTCGCCTTCCCAGGTCTTGCAGACCCAGCCCTTCTTCGACAGCTTCTGCACCCAGCCGGCGCGCTCGCCGGTGGCGTAGCTCCACTTCAGCGCCGCCCAGAAGTAGACGAAGGCGAGGGCGGCGAGCACGAGCAGCGGCAGGACGATGCGCTTGAAGAACATGGGGCGGCGCCTGTTGTGGTGATGTTGGCGTGGCTGGGTGGCGGGCGCGATTATCCAAGCGCTTTGCCGGTTTTCCGCGCGGGCCACGACGCCACTACGATGCGCGCCGTCGCGGCACGGCGCCGCCCGGAAGAAAGAAGAAGGGAAGAGAGACCATGACCTGGCTCGTGCTCGGCCTCGTGCTCTTCCTGGGCGCGCACTCGGTGCGCATCGTTGCCGAAGGCTGGCGCGCGGCGATGGTGGGGCGCCTGGGCGTGCAGGGCTGGAAGGGCGCCTATTCGCTGCTGTCCGCGGCGGGGCTGGCGCTCGTCATCATCGGCTTCGGCGCGGCGCGCGAGAACCCGCTGCCGCTGTGGACGCCGCCGATCTGGACGCGCCACGTGGCCGCACTCCTGAACCTCGCGGCGCTGGTGATGATCGCCGCCGCCTATGTGCCGCGCAACCACGTGCAGGCGGCGCTGAAGCACCCGATGGTCCTCGGCGTCGTGGTGTGGGCGTTCGCGCACCTCATCGCCAACCAGACGCTCGCGGACTTCGTGCTGTTCGGGTCCTTCCTCGCCTGGGCCGTGCTCGACTACCGCGCGGCCAAGCGCCGCGATCCGTTCGGCGCCGCCGCGGCCCGGCGCGGCGCGCCGACGCTGGCGGGCACCGCCGTGACGGTGCTCGTCGGCGTGGCGGCGTGGACCTTCATCGCCTTCTGGGCGCACGGCGCCTGGATCGGCGTGCGGCCGTTCGGCGTGTCGTTCGGCGGCTGAGCGGGCCGCCGGAAACGCGATCACATCACTGCGCCGTTGACGGCGGCACCTCCGGCAGCGGCTGCACGAGTTCCGGCCCCTCGCTCGTGCCGCGGCTGACCGCGGTGGCCACCGGCCACGCCTGCAAGCCTTCGGCCGGCGGCACGGCGAGCAGCGGCGCCACGGCCGCGGGGTCCTGCAGCGAGCGCGAGAGCCACTGCGCCCAGTCGCGCTTGGCCAGCAGCACCGGCATGCGCTCGTGGATCGGCGCCATCAGCGCGTTGGCCTCGCAGGTGATGACGCAGCAGCTCAAGAGCCACGGTGCCTCGGGACCGCTGCGCCAGGCTTCGAAGAGGCCGGCCATCGCCAGTGGTTCGCCGTTCGCGGCCGAGATGTACCAGGGCTGCTTGGCGACCTTGGCGCGGCCGCCGCTGCGCGCGCTGGCTGAACCGGACGCGCTCGCCGCAACCGCCTGCCACTCGTAGAAGCCGCTGGCCGGCAGCAGGCAGCGGCGGCGCAGCGCGGCCTGGCGGAACGACGGCTTGTCGAAGAGTCCTTCGGCGCGCGCGTTGTTCAGCTTGTGGCCGAGCGCCGGGTCATTGGCCCACGAAGGCACGAGGCCCCAGCGCATCAGCTCGGCGATGCGCTCGCCCTGGCGCGTCTCGTAGATGACGGGCACGTCGGACTGCGGCGCCACGTTCCAGCGCTTGGGGAAGACCGGCACGCGCAAGACCGAGAAGCCCGACACGAGCGTCTCGGGGTCGTAGGCGACGACGTAGCGGCCACACATGCGGCGCGATGTTGGCACGGCGCCCGGCACGCCAGCCCCCTCGTGGGGGAGCCGTGGGGGCCGTGCGGCGCGGGGGTGGCCGCCGAGGGGGGGAGGGGCCCACCCGGCGCCGACCTGCGGGCGATGGGCGCGGCGCGCTCCGGCGCCGACGATGGCCGCCATTCCTGATTCGCGATTCGCCCCCTGCACGAACGCCAACCCGACCCGGAGCTCAACCATGGCCACCAACGCTGCCGCTGCCGACGCTCTCGCCTTCGATCCGTTCGTTGCCACGATGGTGGCCGCGCCCCCGGTGGCCGTCAGCGCTAACGCGGCTCCCGCCGCCGTCCCCGTGCGCCCTGCGCCCAGCGCCCGGCGTGCCGCCGCCGCGACCTCGCGCCGCCGCCTGCCGCGCTGGCTCAAGCGCGGCCTGCGCAGCTGGGCAAGCGCGGCGCGCTGGTGGGCGGGCGAGCCGCGTCGGCGCTGGCGGCCGAGCGCCGAGCCGCTGCTCGAAGCGTTCGTCGCCGAGGCCGAGGCCGTTGGCGAAGCAGGGGCCGCCGCGGGCCGCGACGAGCGCCGCTGCGGCTGGTTCGACTCCAGCCAGGACCTGCGCGAAGGCCTCTCCGTCAGCGAACACGGGGCGCGCGACGCCGTCTGCGCGCAGCTGCCGGTGATGGCCTGGGTGCAGCTGCAGCTCAGCGGCTGGCGCCCGCAACTGGCGCACGACGGGGCCGGGCTCGTCGCCGGTTGAAGTACCCCCGCGGTTCGCGTCGAGGCCAGGGAGCGCCAGGGCCCGGCGGCGGCCGCGGCATGATCGGGGCTCGCGCGTCCGCCCGGGCGCCGGAGCCCGATGAGATGCCCAAGCGCCCTGCCCTGTGGAATGCCCGCTCCCTGCTGTTGTGGCTGCTCGCCTCGGCGATGGCAGCGGCTGCGCTGTCGGGCTGCTACGTCTCCCCGGACGACCGCACCAAGGCGCGCGTGCGACTCGTCAATGCCACGCGCGACTACGCTGCGCTCGAGCTGCGCGTGGACGGCACGCTGCGCCAGGGCGCGGTCGCCTACGGCGGCAGTGCGAGCTACGTCGAGATCGACCCCGACCACAGCAGCAGCTCGATCACCACGCCCGGCTCGGCCGCGGCCCTGCTGTCGTTCACGCCCGCGGTCAGCAAGAACAACAACTACACGGTGCTTGCCTTCGGCAAGGCGGGGGCCTTGCGCCAGATCCTGCTGGACGAGAACCAGTCGGCACCGGCCAGCGGCAAGACCGGCCTGCGCGTGTTGAACGCGGCCGCCGACGCGGGTTCGCTCGACGTGTACCTGACCGCGGCGAGCGACCCGCTCACCACCGCAGTGCCCGTGCGCGCTGCCGCGGTCTACGGCGAAGTGAGTCCGGCGCTGGACGTCACCGGCGGCACCTGGCGCCTGCGCGTGACCGGGGCCTCGGCCAAGACCGACCTGCGCCTGGACGTGGCCGACATCGCCTTTCCCGCCGGCCAGCAGGCCGTGCTCGTGCTGACGCCGAGCGCCGGCGGCACGCTCGTGGACGCATTGCTCGTCAAGCAGCGCGAGGCCATCGTGCAGGCCGACGGCGCGAATGCGCGCGCGCGGGCGATGGCCGGCGTGGCCGGCGGCGGCGCGGTCACCGCCACGCTCGGCGGCGTGTCGCTGCTCGACAGTGCCATCGCGGTGGCCGGCAACTACAAGCTCGTGCCCGCGGGCGCGCCGGCGCTGGCGATCAGCGTCAACGGCAACTCGGTGGGCGCGCCGGCCACCGCGCTCGCTGCCGGGCGCGACGCGACGCTGCTGGTCTACGGCCCGGCGGCAACACCGGTGGCGGTATGGCTCGCCGACGACAACCAACTGCCCGCCGCCAGCGGCACGGTGCGCATCCGCCTCGTCAACGCGACCACCGGCGTCGGCGGCAGCGTCTCGCTGTCGGTGGACGGGGAGGCGGTGGGCAGCGGCGGCGTGGCCGAGGGTGCCAGCGGCACCTACTCCGAGATTGCCGCGTCGTCGTCGGCCACGCTCTCGGCAAGCGCGGGCGCAGTGGCGCTGTTCAGCGCGAACAACCAGGCGCTCCTGGCCGGCGGCGTCTACACCGTCTTCGTGATCGGCACCGCCGGCTCGACGACGGGCATCATCAAGCGCGACTGAACGCACCGGGCCGCGGTGCGCCCTGCGAAGGGGTTCACCGCGGTGTTAACCTGATTTCAGCCCCGCCCCACGAAGGACGACCGCGCGATGAAAGCGATCTGGAAAGGCACCGTGATTGCCGAGAGCGACGACACGGTGCTCGTCGAAGGCGACCACTATTTCCCCACCGCCGCGGTGAAGCAGCAGTACCTGCTCGCCAGCAACACGCGGCGCATGTCGGGGAAGGGCGAGGCGACCTTCTTCACCCTCTTCGTCGATGGCGACGCGCACCCCGACGGCGCCTGGACGCATGCCGACCCGAAGGAAGAAGTCGCGGCGATCCGCGGCCGCATCGCCTTCGGGCGCGGCGTGCAGGTGGTGCCCTAGCGCCACGGGCGACCGGCATCGTTGGTGTGAACAGGCGCTAGCCGCGATGTCGGCCCCTGTTGCGTTGCCGCTCACGCACCGGCGGCGCCTGCGCGAGCTGTGGCGCTCGGCCGGCTGGCCCTGTCGCGACGCGGTCGAGGTGGACCTGCTCGCCGCCGGTTTGCTGGAGCGCCGCTTCGACGGCGAGCAGCGCGAGACCTTGCACGTCAGCGAGGCCGGCATCCGCTCGCTCGCCGCAACGCTGGCGAAGAACCGCGCCGCGTTCGACGCCCACGAAGCGCTCGTGGCGCGCGTGGCCGAGCAGATGCAGCGCGCCGGGCGCATCGTCTGGCGCGGCCTCGCGCTGCGGGCACCGCTGTCGCCGTTGCCGCCGCCCCCTCAGAACAGCGCGGCCGTGCCCGATGAGCCAGGCGCGGCGACCGGCATCGCTGCCGCGAGCACGCTCGCTGAGCAGGTCGGGCTGGCGGGACTGGAGGGGCTGGAGGAGAGGGTTGGCGATGGCGCCGCCGCGGCGCGCACGCGCTGGGTGATGGCGATGCCCGATGTCTACTCGATCCGCCACACCACCGTCGAAGCGTTCACCGAGCCGGCGGTGCACGAGATCAAGGTTCGCCGCAGCGATCTGCTGGCCGACCTCGCCAAGCCCGACAAGGGCGCAGCCTATCGCGCGCTCGCGAGCCAGTGCTGGTACGTGCTCGGGCCGGGCGTGGGCGACGCCGACGACGTGCCGCCGGAGTACGGCGTGCTCATCGACGACGGCCGCGCGTTGCAGCTCGCGCGGCCGGCGCCGCGACGACCGCTGACGCCGGCGTTCGCGGTGTGGATGGCGCTGGCGCGCGCCACTGCCGAGCCGCCGCCCGAAGACAGCGCGCAGGCGTTGCTCGGCGCAATGCGCGAAGGGCGTTGAGCGGAGGGCCGCGCCCCGCGAGCGCAGCAGCGTGGACATCAGCGGGATGAGCAGCGGGAACAGCAGCGGCAGCAGCAGCGCACGCAGCGACCTCGTCGTGCTGCGCCCCGAGGGCCTGTACTGCCCGGCCGGCGACTTCCACATCGACCCCTGGCGGCCGGTGCCGCGCGCCGTCATCACGCACGCGCACGGCGACCACGCGCGACCGGGGCACGGCGCCTATCTCGCCACCGCCGTTAGCGAAGGCGTGCTGCGCGCGCGCCTGGGCGCCGACATCGCGTTGCAGGGCGTGGCCTACGGTGAGGCCGTGGCGATCGGCGGCGTGCGCGTCAGCCTGCATCCGGCCGGGCACGTGCTCGGCTCGGCACAGGTGCGCATCGAGCACCGCGGCGAAACGTGGGTGGCCAGCGGCGACTACTACCTGAGCGGCGTCGACGAAGGCCACGAACGCAACCCGACCTGCGTGCCGTTCGAGCCTGTGCGCTGCCACTGCTTCATCACCGAAACCACTTTCGGGCTGCCGATCTACCGCTGGCGCGCGCAGCGCGAAGTGCTGGCCGAAGTCGACGCCTGGTGGCGCGCCAACGCCGAAGCGGGCCGGCCGAGCCTGCTGCTCGCGTACACGTTCGGCAAGGCGCAGCGACTGCTCGCCGGCGTCGATGCGTCGATCGGCCCGCTCGTCGTGCACGGCGCGGTCGAGCCCCTGAACGAGGCTTATCGCGCCGCCGGCGTGGCGCTGCCGGCGACGGTGCCGTGGGTGCGGCTGCGCGAAGGCGGCAAGGCCGCTGCGGCGCAGGTGAAGCGCGCGCTCGTCGTCGCGCCGCCTTCGGCGCTCGGCAGCCCCTGGGCGCGCTCGCTCGGCGACATCAGCGACGCGTTCGCGAGCGGCTGGATGCAGCTGCGCGGCGCCCGCCGCCGGCAAGGCGTGGACCGCGGCTTCGTGCTCTCGGACCATGCCGACTGGCCGGGGCTGCAGCGCGCCATCGCTGCCACCGGCGCGACGCGCGTGATCGTCACCCACGGCTACGAAGCGGTGATGGTGCGCTGGCTCGCCGCACAGGGTCTGCAAGCCGGCGCGTTCCGCACCGAGTACGGCGACGAGCAGGCCGGGGAGCCGGCCGTCGGGCAGGGCAGCGCCGAGGTCGGCATCGACGCCGCTGCCGCTCCCGCTGCTGGCGCCAGGGAAGGACCCGATGCGCCGCTTCGCCGAGCTGTACCAGCGCCTTGATGCCAGTACGGCCACCGGCGAGAAGGTGGCGGCGCTGGTGGCGTACTTCGCTGCCGAGCCTGCGGCCGACGCCGCCTGGGCGGTGTACTTCCTCGCCGGCGGCAAGCCGCGCCAGGTGGTGCCGACCGCGGTGCTGCGCACCACTGCGTGCCGGCTCGCCGGCATCGACGACTGGCTCTTCGAGGAGTGCTACCAGGCCGTGGGCGACCTTGCCGAGACGATCGCGCTCGTGCTGCCGCTGGCATTGCCGCGCCCGGCCGTGGCGAGCGCCGACAGCCTCGCGTTCTGGGTCGAGGAGCGGCTGCTGCCGCTGCGCGGCCTGGCTGCCGAAGAGCAGGCGCAGCGGCTCGCGCTCGCGTTCGCCGAACTCGACGCGGCCGGCCGCTTCCTCTTCGTCAAGCTGATCGGCGGCGCCTTCCGCGTCGGCGTGAGCAAGCTGCTCGTGCAGCGCGCGCTGGCGGAGGTCGCCGGCATCGACGCCAAGCTCGTGGCGCAACGGATGATGGGCTACGCCGAGGCGCGCGCGACGCCGAGTGCGCAGCGCTATGCGGCGTTGGTTGCGCCGGCGCCTGGAGTTGCGGCTGCAGCGGCTGCAGCGGCTGCGGCAACGGAGGTGGCTGCCGGCGCAGAGTCGCAACGTCCCGACGCGGAGGCGCTCCCGGGCCAGCCGTACCCTTTCTTCCTCGCCCACCCGCTGCAAGCCGACGCCGCGACGCTGGGGCCGATCGACGAGTGGCTGCTGGAGTGGAAGTACGACGGCATCCGCGCGCAGCTCGTCAAGCGTGCCGGCCAGTGCTGGATCTGGTCGCGCGGCGAGGAGCTCGTCACCGAGCGCTTTCCGGAAGTCGTGCAGGCGGCGCGCGCGCTGCCCGATGGCACCGTGCTCGACGGCGAGCTGCTCGTGTGGCGCGAAGACGCTGCGGCGCCCTCGCCGTTCCAGCTCTTGCAGCAGCGCATCGGCCGCAAGACGCTGACGAAGAAGGTGCTCGCCGAAGCGCCGGTGGCCTTCGTCGCCTATGACTTGCTCGAAAGCGACGGCATCGACCGCCGTGGCGAGCCGCAGTTCGTGCGCCGCGCGTTGCTCGAGCGGCTGGCGGGCCTCGGCGCGGCGCCGGGCCCCGCGGCGGTGTCCGTGTCGCCGCGCCTGCAGGCCGTCGATTGGCCAGCGGCCGCCGCGCTGCGTGCCGCCGCACGCGAAGGCGGCGTCGAAGGGCTGATGCTCAAGCACGGCCAGGCCCGCTACGGCAGCGGCCGCACGAAGAGCGAAGGCGTTTGGTGGAAGTGGAAGGTCGACCCGATGAGCGTCGATGCGGTGCTCGTCTACGCGCAGGCCGGGCACGGCCGCCGCGCCAGCGTCTACACCGACTACACCTTCGCCGTGTGGAGCCGGCCGCCGCGCGACGCGGCCGAGGCGCGCACGGCGATCGAGGGCATCGAGGCCGTCGCGCGCGGCGACGCTGCGGCCGCAGCCGCGGCCAACGCCGCCACGGAATCGCTGCAGACTGCTGCCGTTCGCCAAGGCCTACTCGGGCTTGAGCGACGAGGAGTTCGCCGCCGTCGACCGCGAGATCCGCGCCCAGACGCTCAACCGCTTCGGCCCCGTGCGCGCGGTGCGCCCGACGCTCGTGTTCGAGATCGGCTTCGAAGGCATCGGCGCCAGCACGCGCCACAAGAGCGGCGTGGCGGTGCGCTTCCCGCGCATGCTGCGCATCCGCCACGACAAGCCGCTGCACGAGGCCGATTCGATCGCCACGTTGCGCGCGCTGATCGCCGCTTGATGCGAGCGACGATCAGCGCTGCCGCTACGAGCGGCGCGGCGGCCTTCGTCCGCGGTACCCCCTAGAGCACAACGGACCGGCCCGCGGTCGAGGCGGCCGCAGGCGCGGGCGCGCAAAATGCCGCCCGCGTGAGGATTCCTGCGATGACATCCGCCCCCGTTGCCGCCTCCCTTGCCGCCTGGCGCCGCTCCGCTCGCGCGCTGGCGCTGGCCCCGTTGCTGACGCTCGCCCCGACGCTGACGTCGCCGCTGCTCGCCGCGTTCGCGCCCGCCGCGCATGCCGCCGGCATGCCCTCGGCCAACGTCGCCTGGCTCAGCGCCGCGGCCGACGCCGACATCGAGCGCGTCTTCGCGCGCGCCCGCGCCGAGAAGAAGCCTCTGCTGCTGTACTGGGGCGCCACCTGGTGCCCGCCGTGCAACCAGTTGAAGGCGACGCTCTTCAACCGCCAGGAGTTCGCGGCGTTGTCGAAGAACTTCGTCGCCGTGCACGTGGACGGCGACCTGCCCGGCGCGCAGAAGCTCGGTTCGCGCTTCAAGGTGAGCGGCTACCCGACGACGGTGCTGTTCACGCCCGAGGGCCAGGAGATCACGCGCCTGCCCGGCGAAGTGGACGCGCCGCAGGCGCTGGCGGTGCTGCAACTGGGCTTGTCCGGCGGCCGCCCGGTGAAGGCGGTGCTCGCCGAGGCGCTGGCAGGCAAGCCGCTCAAGGCCAACGAGTGGCGCCTGCTCGCCTTCTACTCGTGGGAGACCGACGAGCAGCAGCTCGTGCCCGACAAGGCCGACGTGCCGCTGACGCTGGCCAAGCTCGCCGCCGCCAGCGCCGCGCCGGCACCGAATGCCACCGCCGATGCCGAGACGAACACGCGCCTGTGGCTGAAGGCGCTGGCGGCCAGCGACGACGGCAAGGGCCTGAAGGCCGACGACATGCTGCGCGAGCGCGTGCGCAAGGTGCTCGCGGCGCCGGCCGTGGCGCGCGCGCAGATGGTCGTGCTCACCAACGGTGCCGCCGTCATCGTGCGCACGCTGGAAGACGACGACTCGCAGCGGCGCGCGCCGCTTGTGGCGGCGTTCGATGCGGCGCTCGTTCGCCTCGCAGCCGACGCGACGCTGTCGCGTGCCGACCGGCTGGGCGCGCTCATCGCCCGCATCGACCTCGCGCGCTTGGCGAGCGACAAGGACCCCAAGGAAGGCAAGGAAGCGAAGGAATCGGTGCACCCGAAGCTGCCCGAGCCGCTGCTGGCCGACTTGCGCGTGCATGTGGCGCGTGACGACCGCGAGATCAGCGACGGCTACGAGCGCCAGGCCGTCATCACCGCCGCCGGCTATGCGCTCGGCCGCGCGGGCCTGTGGGCCGAGAGCGAGGCGCTGCTGAAGGCCAACCTCGCCAAGAGCCATTCGCCCTATTACCTGATGAGCCAGCTCGCGAGCAACGCGCGCAAGCTCGGCAAGAAGGACGAGGCATTGCGCTGGTACGGCGAGGCCTTCGACAAGTCCACCGGCCCGGCGACGCGGCTGCAATGGGGTTCGGGCTACCTCGCGGCGTTGGTGGACCTGGCGCCGCAGGACACGGCGCGCATCGAGAAGGTGGCGGCCGCTTTGTTGCGCGAAGCCGGCGGCGACAGCGGCGCTTTCGAAGGCCGCAGCGCGCGTTCACTGCAGCGCGCCGGCAACAAGCTGCTGGCCTGGAACGGCGACGGCCGCCACGCCGCGGTGATGAAGCGGCTGCAAGGGCAGCTCGACACGGTGTGCGCGAAGGTGGAAGCGGCCGACGGCCAGCGCGCTGCCTGCGAGAAGCTGCTCAAGCCCGCGGCGGCCGCGGCGGGCGCGAAGCCCTCGTTGTCGAGGCTGCTGCATCGCCTGCCGTGGCCCGACGCGAACGCGAAGGCCGCGTGAGCGAAGACCGCATCGGGCAGCGCATGGACGGCGGCGTCGAGCACGACGTCGCTGGTGAAGTCGACCGCGCGCGCCGGCGCCTCGCGGCGCTGCTGTTCGGCTCGCCATGGGCCGCGTCGCTCGCCCGCGCCGCCGCCGCTCCGCCCTCGGCGCCCGCGGCCAGCAGTGCAGCGAGGACCGCACCGGCGGACGAAGTGCCGCAGCGCAGCGCTGCCAGCAGCGCCGGCGAAAACCTCGCCGCCGGGCGCTGGGCGCACGCCTTCGCGGCCTACGGCGAGCCGAAGTACGGGCCCGGCTTCCACCACTTCGAGTACGTGGACCCCGATGCGCCCAAGGGCGGCACGATCCGCCTGCGCTTTCCGGACCGCCGTTCGAGCTTCGACAAGTACAACCCGTGGACGACGCGCGGCAACGCGCCGGCCGGCATCCTCATCTGGATGGTCGAGACGCTGTGCCACCTGGCGCAGGACGAGCCGGCGACGATGTACGGGCTGCTCGCCGAGAGCGTGAACGTCGCGCCCGACTTCGCCTCGGTCACCTTCCGCTTGAACCCGAAGGCGCGCTTCTCGAACGGCGACGCGGTCACCGCCGCCGATGTCGTGCACAGCCACGCGATGCTGGCCGGCAAGCGCGCGTCGCCCGCCTACCAGAACCAGGTCATCGGCATCGCCCGCGTCAGCGCGCTCGACGAGCGCACGGTGCGCTTCGAGTTCAAGGAGCCCGGCCGCGACCAGGTGCTCATCGCCGGCACGATGCCGGTGTTCAGCCGCAAGTGGGGCGGCGGCAAGCCGTTCGACGAGGTGACCACCGAGTTCCCCATCACCTCGGGCGCCTACGTCATCGACAAGGCCGAGATGCCGCGGCGCATCGAGTACCGGCTGAACCCGAACTACTGGGCTCGCGACCTGCCGGTGCGGCGCGGCCACTTCAACTTCGAGCGCATCGTCTACCGCGCCTACCAGGACCACGCCGTCGCGCGCGAGGCGTTCAAGGCCGGCGAGTTCGACCTGATGAAGGAGTACGGCGGCCGCTCGTGGGTGCGCCTGCACGCGGGGCCGAAGTGGGACGACGGGCGCATCGTCAAGCGGCCGCTGCTCACCTCGTTCGGGCAGGGCCTGCAGTCGTACCACCTGAACCTGCGCCGGCCGATCTTCAGCGACATCCGCGTGCGCGAGGCGCTTGACTGGACCTTCGACTTCGACACCAGCAACCGCACCGGCGTCTACAAGCGCTCCGAGAGCGTGTTCAGCAACTCCGAGTTCGCGGCGGTCGGCGTGCCCTCGGCGGGCGAGCTGAAGCTGCTCGAACCGTTCCGCGCCGAGCTGCCGGCGCGCGTGTTCGGCCCCGCCTACCGCGCGCCGACGACCGGGCGCGACCCGCGGCAGCTGCGCGCCAACCTGCCGCGCGCCCGCTCGCTGCTCGAAGCGGCCGGCTGGCGCCTGGACGACGCCGGCACGCTGCGCAACGCCAAGGGCGAGGCCTTCGTCGTCGAGTACCTGACGCCGCGCGAAGGCGGGCTGGAGGACTGGCAGCACAACCTGAAGAAGCTGGGCATCGAGCTGAAGGAGCGCATCGTCGACTTCGCGTTGTACCGGCGGCGGCTGGAGCGTTTCGACTTCGACATGGTGACCATCGTCGAAGGCGACTTCACGCTGCCCGCGGCCGCCGACCTCAAGGGCGGCTACGGCTCCAAGGCCGCCGACGAGGAAGGCAGCAGCAACTTCCGCGGCATCAAGAGCCGCGCTGTCGACGCGATGCTGGAGGCGATCGCCGCCGCGAACACGGTGGCCGAGCTGCGCGACGCGGCGCGCGCGCTCGACCGCGTCGTCATGTGGGGCCACTTCCAGGTGCCCGACCTGTACACCAACGCCGAGAACGTGTCGTGGTGGAACCGCTTTGGCATTCCGAAGGTGCAGGCGAAGTACTTCAGCGCCGACTTCCTGATCTCGGGCTTCGTCGAGTTCGGGCCCTGGCCGCTGTGGTGCTGGTGGGACGCGAAGCTGGCGCCGGGCAAGGGCGCCGCGCCGGTGTCGGCGTCGGCGCCACGGCCGTAAACGGATACGCCGAAATCGCGACATGGCCGCCTACATCCTCAAGCGCCTGCTGCTGATGGTGCCCACGCTGCTGGGCGCGCTCACCATCACTTTCGTCGTCATGCAGTTCGTCCCCGGCGGGCCGATCGAGCAGATCATGGCCGAGGCGCGCGTCGGCCAGGGCGGCGGCGCCGGCGAGGGCGGCACCTACAAGGCCGGGCGCGACCTCGACAAGAAGCAGCTCGAGGAGCTGAAGAAGCTCTACGGCTTCGACAAGCCGCTGCACGTGCGCTACTTCGAGATGCTGGCCAGCTACGCCCGCTTCGACCTGGGCAAGAGCTTCCTGCAGAACAAGCAGGTGTGGGATCTCATCAAGGAGAAGCTGCCGGTGTCGGTGTCGCTGGGCTTGTGGACCTTCCTGCTGACCTATCTCGTCAGCGTGCCGCTGGGTGTGGCCAAGGCGGTGCGCGAGGGCGGCCGCTTCGACACGCTGACCACGGCGCTCGTGCTGCTGGGCTACGCGATCCCCGGCTTCGTGCTCGGCCTGCTGCTGATCGTGCTCTTCGCCGGCGGCAGCTTCTGGGACTGGTTTCCGCTGCGCGGGCTCACGTCCGACAACTGGGAGGAACTGAGCTGGCCGGCGCGCATCCGCGACTACTTCTGGCACCTGGCGCTGCCGCTCACGTGCCTGGTGATCGGCAGCTTCGCCACCATCACGATGCTCACCCGGAACACCTTCATCGAGGAAGTGCGCAAGCAGTACGTGCTGGTGGCGCGCGCCAAGGGGCTGTCGCCGCGGCGCGTGCTCTACAAGCACATCTTCCGCAACGCGCTGATCCCGCTCGTCACGGGCTTCCCGGCGGCGTTCATCGGCGCCTTCTTCGCCGGCGCGCTGCTGATCGAGACGCTCTTCTCGCTCGACGGCCTCGGGCTCCTGGCCTACGAGAGCGTCGTGCGCCGCGACTACCCGGTGGTGCTGGGTTCGCTGTACCTGTTCACGTTGATCGCTCTGGTGACCAAGCTCATCACCGACCTCACCTACGTGCTCGTCGATCCGCGCGTGCAATTCGGCGCCGTGGGGCGCTGAAGATCGCCTGCGCAACGAACGAAGCCGCTAAAGAAACGAAGCAATGGCCACGCGTGCCAACCCCTTCGAAGTGACCGTCGCGCCAGGCGGCGGCGACACGGTGGCGCCGGAGGACAGCACCTTCGCGCCGCCGCCGGCCGGGCCGTGGCACCGCGCCTGGGCGCGCTTCGAGCGGCACCGCCTGGGCTACGTGTCGCTGTGGGTTCTGGTGGCGATGCTGCTCGCGGCCACCTTCGCCGAACTGCTCAGCAACGAGCGGCCGCTGGTGGCGCACATCGACGGCCGCTGGTATGCGCCGGTGCTTGCCAACCCGAGCGAGAAGGCGCTCGGCGGCGACTTCGGCACGCCGGCCGACTGGAAGGACCCGCTCGTGCGCGCGCTGCTCACCAAGCCGGGCAACTGGGCGATCTTCGCGCCCAACCAGCACGGCGCCGACTCGCGCGACGACTTCAACAGCGGCCTGCCGCCGGCGCCGCCCGACGCGGTGAACTGGCTCGGCACCGACCCCAAGGGCCGCGACATGATCGCGCGGTTGCTCTACGGCTTCCGCGTCAGCATCTGGTTCGCGCTGGCGCTGACAGTCGTCGGCACGGCGCTCGGTGTCGCGGCCGGCGCGTTGCAGGGCTACTTCGGCGGCCGCACCGACCTCTTCCTGCAGCGCGCCACGGAGATCTGGGGCGCGCTGCCCGAACTGCTGCTCTTGATCCTGTTCGCTTCGATCTTCGAGCCGAGCCTGCTGCTGCTGCTGGTGCTGCTGTCGCTCTTCGGCTGGATGGGCTTGTCGGACTACGTGCGCGCCGAGTTCCTGCGCAATCGCAGCCTCGAGTTCGTGAAGGCGGCGCGCGCGCTCGGCCTCTCCAACGGCCAGATCATCTGGCGGCACGTGCTGCCCAACTCGATGACGCCCGTGATCACCTTCCTGCCGTTCCGCATGAGCGCGGGCATCCTCGGCCTCACCGCGCTCGACTTCCTCGGCCTCGGCGTGCCGGGCAGCACGGCGTCGCTGGGCGAGTTGCTGAAGCTCGGCAAGGAGAACCTCTACGCCTGGTGGGTGATCGTGCCGACCTTCGTGCTGCTGGTGCTGACGATGCTGCTGCTCACCTTCATCGGCGACGCGCTGCGCGACGCGTTCGACACGCGCAAGTCATGACGAGCGAGGGCGTGCAGGCAAATGCAGGCGGCGCCGCGCCGCTGCTGGTGCTCGAAGGCCTGACGGTGCGCTTCGGCGCGAGCACCGTCGTCGACAACGTCTCGCTGGCGCTGAACGCGGGCGAGAAATTCGGCCTCGTCGGCGAATCGGGCTCGGGCAAGTCGATCACCGCGCTGTCGGTGCTGCGGCTGGTGGACGGCGCGACGACACGCGGGCGCATCTTCTTCGCCGGCGAGGAGATCACCGCCAAGGACGAGCCGGCGATGCGCGCTTTGCGCGGCCAGCGCATCGGCATGATCTTCCAGGAGCCGATGACTGCGCTGAACCCGCTGTTCACGGTGGGCAACCAGATCGCCGAGGGCTTGCAGGTGCATCTCGGCATCGACCGCAAGGAGGCACGCGAGCGCTCGATCGCCTTGCTCGAACGCACCGGCATCCCCGAGCCGGCGCGGCGAGTCGACAGCTACCCGCACGAGCTTTCCGGCGGCCAGCGCCAGCGGGCGATGATCGCGATGGCGCTCGCCTGCCGGCCGCAGCTCCTGATCTGCGACGAGCCGACGACGGCGCTCGACGTCACGGTGCAGGCGCAGATCCTCGCGCTGCTCGACGAGCTGCAAGCCGAGATGGGGATGGCGCTGCTGTTCATCACGCACGACCTGAATCTCGTGCGCCGCTTCACGCACCGCGTCGGCGTGATGGAGCGCGGCCGCCTCATCGAGACGGGCGACACCACCGCGGTGTTCACGCGGCCGCAGCAGCCGGGCACGCAGCGGCTGCTCGCCAGCCGGCCGCGCCGCGCCGTGGCGCCGCTCGATGCCGCCGCACCGGTGCTCGTGCGCAGCGAGGGCCTGCGCGTGAGCTTCGCGGTGCGCGCCGGCGCCTGGCGCAAGGAGCGCTTCGACGCCGTGCGCAGCGCGACGCTGGCGCTCAGGCGCGGCGAGACGCTGGGCATCGTCGGCGAATCGGGCTCGGGCAAGACGACGCTCGGCATGGCGCTCTTGGCTCTGCAGCCGCTGGCCGCCGGCTCGGTGCACCTGGACGGCGAGCGCATCGACGACGCGCCGCGCGCCGAGCTGCGCCGCATGCGCCGGCGCATGCAGGTGGTGTTCCAGGATCCGTTCGCATCGCTGAGCCCGCGCCTGACCGTGGGCCAGATCGTCGGCGAAGGGCTGGCCTTGCACCGGCCGGAGCTGAGTGCGCGCGAACGCGACGGCCTGATGCTCGACATGCTCGACGAGGTCGGCTTGTCCGAGCGGCACGGCGTGATGCACGTGCTGCAGCGCTACCCGCACGAGTTCAGCGGCGGCCAGCGCCAGCGCATCGCCATCGCGCGCGCGGTGGTGCTGCGGCCCGAGGTGCTGGTGCTCGACGAGCCGACTTCGGCGCTCGACGTCTCGGTGCAGCAGCAGGTGCTGCAACTGCTGGGTTCGCTGCAGCGGCGCTACGGCATGAGCTACGTCTTCATCAGCCACGACCTGGCGGTGGTGCGGGCGATGTCGCACCGCGTGCTGGTGATGAAGGACGGCGACATCGTCGAGGAAGGCGAAGCCGAGGCCCTCTTCAGCGCCCCGCAGCACGCCTACACGCGCGAGCTGCTCGCCGCGGCGCGGCTGGCTTGAGCGGCGCGGCGGCGGCGAAGAACGCAACGCGATGCGCCGCGGACCGCCGCCTTCGGCCGTCGTGGCCGGCTTCGTCGCCGTGCTCGTGGGCTTCACGAGTTCGGTGGTGATCGTCTTCCAGGCCGCCGACGCGCTGGGTGCAACGCCGGCGCAGCAGGCTTCGTGGATCTGGGCCCTCGGCCTCGGCATGGGGGTGACGAGCATCGGCCTTTCGTGGCGCTACCGGCAGCCGGTGCTGACGGCGTGGTCCACGCCCGGTGCGGCGGTGCTCGCCACGGCCGGCGCCGGCGTGCCGATGGCCGAAGGCGTGGGCGCGTTCATGGTCTCGGCGCTGCTCATCGTGCTGGCTGGCGCCAGCGGCTGGTTCGAGCGCGTGATGAACCGCATCCCGCAGGCGCTGGCCGCGGCGCTGCTGGCCGGCGTGCTGGCGCGCTTCGCGATCGATGCCTTCATGCAGCTCGGCGCCGAGTTCGCGCTCGTGGCGCCGATGCTGCTGGCTTACCTGGCCGGGCGCCGCTGGTGGCCGCGCTACGCGGTGCCCGGCGTGCTGGCGCTGGGCGTGGCCATCGCCGCGGCGCAGGGCCGGCTGGCGCTGGGCGGTGTGGCGTGGGCCTGGGCGGTGCCGGTGTTCACGATGCCGACGCTCAGCGTCGCGGCGGTGGTGAGCGTGGCGCTGCCGCTGTTCGTGACGATGGCTTCGCAGAACCTGCCCGGCGTCGCCGCGCAGCGTGCTGCCGGCTACGACACGCCGGTGTCGCCGGTGATCACCGCCACCGGCGCGGCGACGCTCGTGCTGGCGCCGTTCGGCGGCTACGCGCTGAACCTGGCCGCCATCACCGCGGCCATCTGCATGGGCCGCGAAGCGCACGAGGATCCGGCGCGGCGCTGGTGGGCCGCGGCGATGGCCGGCGCTTTCTACATTGCACTTGGCCTCGCCGGCGGTGCTGTCGTCGGCCTGATCGCGGCGTTCCCGAAAGCGCTGGTGCTGGCGGTGGCGGGGCTGGCGCTGCTCGGCACGATCGGCTCGGCGCTGGCCGCGGCGATGAAGGATGACGCGAGCCGCGAGGCGGCGCTCGTCACCTTCCTCGTCACCGCTTCGGGGCTGACGCTCGCGAGCGTGGGCGCGGCGTTCTGGGGGCTGGTGGCCGGCGTGCTGGCGCTCGTCGTGCAGCGCTGGCGGCTCAGGGCTTGAGACGCGATCGGGGGTCAGAAGGTCAGAGGGGGCGCGGCTTGCGCGAAGGGCGCGGTGGCTGCGGCGGAACGCCGATTGCAGGCAGCCGCTGTTCACCGCATGAAGATCGCCCAAGTCGCCCCGTTGTTCGAGACGGTCCCGCCTGCTGCCTACGGCGGCACCGAGCGGGTCGTGTCATACCTCACCGAGGCGCTCGTCGACGCCGGGCACGAGGTGACGCTGTTCGCCGCCGGCGGCTCGCGCACGCGCGCGTGGCTGGTGCCGGGCTCCGAGCGAAGCCTGCGCCTGGCCGCGACCGAGGACTGGCTGATGAGCCACGTGACGATGGTGGACAACGTCTTCGAGGCGGCGGCGCGGTTCGACGTGCTGCACTTCCACATCGACTGCCTGCACTACCCGCTGGCGCGCCGCTGCGCCACGCCGAGCCTGACGACGCTGCACGGGCGGCTGGACCTGCCGGCGCTGCGGCCGCTGCACCGCCACTTCGGCACGCACCCGCTGGTGTCGATCTCCAACGCGCAGCGCGCGCCACTGTCGAACGCGAACTGGTGCGCCACCGTGCACCACGGCCTGCCGTCAACGCTGTACCGCTTCCATGCCGAGCCCGGCGACTACTTCGCCTTCGTCGGCCGCGTGTCGCCCGAGAAGCGCGTCGACCGCGCGGTCGAGATCGCGCTCGCCTGCGGCACGCGGCTGCGCATCGCGGCCAAGATCGATGCCGCCGACGGCGCCTACTTCGAGCGCGAGGTCCGGCCGCTGCTGGCGCACCCGCTCGTCGAGTTCGTCGGCGAGATCGGCGAGGCGGACAAGAACGACTTCATCGGCAACGCGCGCGCGTTGCTGTTCCCCATCGACTGGCCGGAGCCGTTCGGCCTCGTGATGATCGAGGCGCTCGCCTGCGGCACGCCGGTGATCGCGTACGCGCACGGCTCGGTGAACGAGGTGATGCAGGACGGCGTCACCGGCCGCATCGTGCGCGACCAGGCCGAGGCGATCGCGGCGGCGCAAACGATCGGGCAGATCGACCGCCGCCGCTGCCGCGAGGTGTTCGAGCGCCGCTTTTCGGCCGAGCGCATGGCCTCGCGCTACGTGCAGGTCTACCAGGCGCTGATCGACGCCCGCCTCGACGCGCGCGCGGGTGGCGGCGAAGGCCGCGGCGAGAGCGAAGGCAGCGCCGTCGAGACGGCGGACCCGGGATGAGCACGACACGTCTGCAGCCGCCCAACGCGGAGGCCATCCGCATCGGCGACCAGTGGTACGTGGCCGCCACGGCGGCGCGCGCCGACGAGAGCCCGCATGTGCTCAAGTGCGACGACAGCTTCGCGCTGTTCGACCGCTTCGGCGACATCCGCGCCTTCGGTGCCGGTGAGCAGGGGCTGTACCACGAGGACACGCGCTTCCTGTCGCGGCTGGAGCTGACGATCGATGGCGTGCGGCCGCTGTTCCTGGGCGCGGCGGTGAAGGAGCGCAACAACCTGCTCATCGTCGAGCTGATGAACCCCGACCTGCGGCAAGGCGGCCGCATCGTCGTGCCCAAGGGCCAGCTGCACGTGTTCCGCGCCAAGCTGCTGTGGGAAGGCGCCTGCCACGAGCACATCCGCATCACCAACCACGGCCTGGCCGGCGCCAGCCTCGAAGTGGCGCTGTCGTTCGATGCCGACTTCCGCGACCTCTTCGAAGTGCGCGGCATGCCGCGCACGCGCCACGGCCGCCTCGCCGAGCCGGTGCGCTCCGAGGACGGCGGCATCGCCTTCGGCTACGAGGGCCTGGACGGCCAGCACCGCACGGCGCGCATCACCTTCGAGCCGGCGCCGCAGCGCTGCCAGCCGCACGAGGCGGCGTGGGCGCTGTCGCTCGAACCGCAGGCCGAGTGGCACCTCTTCTGCACCGTGGCCTGCGACTTCGACACGCGCGTGCCGCAGCGGCGCGGCCGCCCACCGCGCGAACGGCCGCCGAACTGGGAAGCGGCCATCCACGCCAATGCGCAGGCGCGCGCGCACCGTGAGACGGCGCATTGCCGGCTGGAGACGTCGAACCCGCTGCTCGACCGCTGGATCGAGCGCTCGGTGTCGGACCTGGCGATGCTGACGACCGAGCTGCCCACGGGGCCGTACCCGTACGCCGGCGTGCCGTGGTACTCCACGGTCTTCGGCCGCGACGGCCTCATCACCGCACGGCAGATGCTGTGGGCCGACCCGACGCTGGCGCGCGGCGTGCTCGCGTGCCTGGCGGCGCGCCAGGCCACCGCGTCGGACCCTGCGCGCGACGCCGAGCCGGGCAAGATCCTGCACGAGGCGCGCCAGTGCGAGATGGCGCTGACGGGCGAGGTGCCGTTCGAGCGCTACTACGGCACCGTGGACGCGACGCCGCTGTTCGTGGCGCTGGCCGGCGCCTACTGGCGGCGCAGCGGCGACATCGACTTCGCACGTTCGTTGTGGCCGCACGTCACGGCGGCGCTGGAGTGGATCGATCGCCACGGCGACCGCGACGGCGACGGCTTCGTCGAGTACGCGCGGCGCAGCGCCGAGGGCCTGGTGCAGCAGGGCTGGAAGGACTCGCGCGATTCGATCTTCCACGCCGACGGGGCGCTCGCCGAGGCGCCGATCGCGCTGGCCGAGGTGCAGGGCTACGTCTACGAGGCGAAGCTGGAAGCGGCGGCGCTGGCCGAGGTGCTGGGCGAGCCGAGCGCGCGGCGAAGCTGCGCGAAGAGGCCGCGCGGCTGCAGCGCGAATTCCAGCGCCGCTTCTGGTGCGAAGACCTCGGCGTCTACGCGCTGGCGCTGGACGGCGCCAAGCGGCCGTGCAAGGTGGCGACCACCAACGCCGGGCACGCGCTGTGGACGGGGCTGGCGGCGCCCGAGCACGCGGCGCGCATGGCAAAGCGCTTCGTCGCCGGCGACTTCTTCTCCGGCTGGGGCATCCGCACCGTCGCGCACGGCGAGAAGCGCTACAACCCGATGTCGTATCACAACGGGTCGGTCTGGCCGCACGACAACGCTCTCGTCGCCGCGGGCCTGGCCCGCTACGGCCACGCGAACGAGGCGCTGGCGGTCTTCAGCGCCCTCTTCGAGGCGACGCTGCACCTGAACCAGCACCGCATGCCCGAGCTTTTCTGCGGCTTTCCGCGCCGCGAAGGCGAGGGGCCGGTGCTGTACCCGGTGGCCTGCGTGCCGCAGGCGTGGTCGGCAGCGGCGGTGTTCTCGCTGCTCGAAGGCTGCCTCGGGCTGCACATCGACGCGCCGCAGCGCGCGCTGTCGTTCCGCGCCCCGCGGCTGCCGGAGTGGGTGGACTGGCTGGAGATCCGCGGCCTCGCGGTGGCGGGTGCAACGGCCTCGCTGCTGCTGGAGCGCCACGGCGACAACGTCAGCGTGCGGGTGACGCGGAAGACGGGGCGGCTGGCGGTGCACGTGGAGGTGTGAGCCGGGAAGGGCACTGGGCGCCGCCGCATGCGGCGGCGTGTCGAACCTCGTCGCGCAGCGCCTAGACCTCGCGCGATGCCGCGCGCCATCCTCGACGAAGACCACATCCACCCGGCGGTGCGCGAGCGCATCGCGCGCCACCACGCCGACATCGTCGAGGAGGTGCGGCGGGCCGCGGCGCAGCACGCGGTGCTGGTGGTGGGGATGGGCATCAACCCCTGGCCGCTGCTGGCGCGGCGCACGCTCGACCGCGCCGGCATTGCCTACCACTACCTCGGCTACGGCAGCTACTTCAGCCAATGGCGGCGGCGCACGGCGCTGAAGATGTGGACCGGCTGGCCCACCTTCCCGATGGTGTTCGTCAAGGGTGTGCTGGTGGGCGGCGCGCAGGATCTGCAGCGGCTGCACGCGAGCGGCGAGCTGGCGCGGCTGCTCGGCTGAGCGGGCGGTGAACGCGGCGAGGCGAAGAGTGCTCGGGCGGCGTCGGCGCGCGCGCTGCGCGGCGCTGGGATCGATGCTGGCCGTCGCTGCGGCGTGCTGTGCTCCGGCGCCGGTGCGCAGCGAGGCAGCGGCCGAAGCGGTGCCGCTGCAGCCGTGTCGCCTCGAAGGGCTCGTGCACGAGGCGGCCTGCGGCAAGGTACTGCGCCCGCTCGATCCGGCCGCACCGCAGGGCCGGCAGATCGAGGTCCACTTCGCCGTGCTGCCGGCGCTGGCGCGCAACAAGCATCCGGACCCGGTGTTCGTGTTCCCGGGCGGGCCGGGGCAGTCGGCGATCGACCTCGCCGGCCATTGGGAGCGGCTGCTGGCGCGGCTGAACAACCGGCGCGACATCGTGCTCGTCGACCAGCGCGGCACCGGCCGCAGCGCGAAGCTCGCCTGCCCTGAAGCGCCGCCGACAACGCCTCTGGTGGATTCACTGCCGCTGCCGGCGCAGTTGCAGCGGCTGCGCGATTGTCGCGAAGCGCTGCAACGGTTGCCGCACGGCGACCTGCGCCACTACACGACCTGGGTGGCGGTGCGCGACATCGAAGCCGTGCGGCTGGCGCTCGGAGCGCCCGCGGTGAACGTGTTCGGCGCTTCGTACGGCACGCGCGTGGCGCTGGAGTTCACGCGCCAGTTCCCGCAGGCCGTGCGGCGGGTGGTGCTCGACGGCGCGGCGCCGCCGGACAGGGCGCTGCCGGCCGCGTTTGCCGCCGACAACGAAGCCGCGCTCGACAAGTTGTTCGCCGCCTGCGAGGCCGATGCGGCCGGCTGCCGGCGCCGCCATCCGGCGCTGCGCGATCGCTGGCGATCGCTGCTCGCCTCGCTGCCGCGCGAGGTGACGGTGGCGCACCCGGTGAGCGGCCGCGCCGAGACGCTGATGCTAACGAGCGACATGATGATGGGGCTGGTGCGCGGGCCGCTCTATGTGCCGGCCCTCGCCGCGGCGCTGCCGGCGGCCATCGAGGCCGCGACCGCGGGGCGCTTCGAGCCGCTGTTCGGCTTGGCCAGTGCGCTGCAAGGCGCGCGCGCGGCGACGCTGGCCGAAGGCATGCACTACTCGGTGCTGTGTTCGGAAGACATGCCGCGCATGGCGGCCTCGGAAGGCGGGAGCGCCGCTGATGCCGAAGCCGGCCTGGCTGCGATGTACCGGCGCGTCTGCGCCGACTGGCCGCGCGGTGAAGTGCCGCCGGCCTTCTACCGTGTGCCGCCCGCGGTTGCGCCGGTGCTCGTGTTCTCCGGCGGCGCCGACCCGGCCACGCCGCCCAGGCACGGCGAGCGGCTTGTGCGCGCACTGGGGCCGCGCGCGCGGCACGCGGTCGTCGCCGAGGCGGGCCACGGCGTGACCGCACTGCCTTGCGTGCGCGACGTGCTCGTCCGCTTCGTCGATGCGGCCGACGAAGCGGGCGCCGCGCAGGTGGATGCCGGTTGCGCCGCGGCCGTGCCGCGGCCGCCGGCCTACGAGTCGCTGCACGAAGTGGCAGCGCAGCGGGGCGCGGTCGCTGCCGGCGAAGCGGCATCGGGTGCGCGGCGGTGATCCGCGTCGTCGACCTGCACAAGCGCTTCGTCAGCGGGCGCCCGCTTGCGGCGAACCGTCACCGCAGTGGCCGGGGTGGACTTCACCGCCGCCGACGGCGCGATCACCGCTTTGCTCGGCCCCAACGGCGCCGGCAAGACGACGACGTTGCGCATCGCCGCCGGCCTGATGCCGCCCGACAGCGGCAGCGTCATCGTCGACGGCATCGACGTGGCACGCGCACCGCGCGCGGCGCTGGCGCGGCTGGGCGTGCTCAGCGATGCGCGCGGCCTGTACCCGCGCCTGACCGCGCGCGAGAACATCGTCTACCACGGCCGCCTGCACGGCATGAGTGCCGAGGCCGCGAACGAGCGCGCGCTGGTGCTGGCGCGGCTGCTGGAAATGGTGCCGCTCCTGGACCGCCGCAGCGACGGCTTCAGCCAGGGCGAGCGGATGAAGACGGCGCTGGCGCGGGCGCTCGTGCACGACCCGCCGAACATCGTGCTCGACGAGCCGACCAACGGCCTCGACGTGCTGAGCACGCGCGCGCTGCGCGAGGCGCTGGGGCAGTTGCGTCATGCCGGTGCCGCGAGCGAGGGCGGCGCGGCCGGCGCGCCGGGCAAGTGCATCGTCTTCTCGACCCACATCATGCAGGAGGTGCAGCGGCTCGCCGACCGCGTGGTGCTGGTGTCGCATGGCCGTGTCGTCGCCGAAGGCAGTGCGGCCGAGCTGTGCGAGCGCGCCGCCGTCGACGACTTCGAGGAGGCATTCGTTCGCCTGGCGTTCAGTGCCGAGGAGCGCGCGCAGGGAGAGGCACGATGACCGGCTTCGCCGCGGCGGCCTGGCCTGTCTACCTGAAGGAGTTGGTGGATGCGCTGCGCGACCGGCGCACGCTGCTGACGGTGCTGCTGAGCTCGGTGGCGGTGGGGCCGTTCGTGCTGGTGCTGGTGTCTTCGCTGGTCGGCGGCTTCGAGAAGCGGGCCGAGGCGCGCGTCGTCGTCGTGGCCGGCGGCGAGCATGCGCCGACGCTGCTGAACTACCTCGCGCGCCAGACCTATGCCGTGCGCGCCGCGCCGGCGGACTACGAGGCGCAGCTGCGCGCGAGCCGTCTCGGCGACCCGGTGCTGGTGGTGACGAGCGGCTTCGAGGCGAAGCTGCGCGCGGGCGAGGCGCCGCTCGTCGAGGTGGTGAGCGCGGCTTCGAATCAGCGCGCCAGCGCCGGCGTGGGGACGCTCATGCGCCTGCTGCGCGGCTTCAACCAGGAGCAGGCGACGTTGCGGCTGGCGTTGCGTGGCGTCGCGCCGGCGCTGCTCGAAGCAGTGCGCGCCGAGGAGCGCGACTTGGCCGACGCGGCGGCGCGTGCGGCGCAGCTGGCGGCAATGGTGCCGTTCTTCGTGCTGATGGCGATGCTGTACGGGGCGCTGAACGCGGCGCTGGACACGACCGCCGGCGAGCGCGAGCGCGGTTCGCTGGAACCGCTGCTGATGACGCCGGCAGCGCGCGGCGCCATCGTCGTGGGCAAGTGGGGGCAGTCGCGAGCGTGGCGATGCTGATCGCGGTGCTGTCGTGCCTGAGCTTCCTGCCCGGGCAGTGGCTGCTGCGCAATGAGGCACTGGCGGCGATGTTCCGCTTCGGTTTCACTGAAGCAGCGTGGTTCGTGGCGCTGCTGGTGCCGCTGGCCGGTGCCCTCGCCGCGCTGCTGATGGCGCTGGCGATCCGTTGCCGCACCTTCAAGGAAGCGCAGGCCAACTCGACCGTGCTGCTGCTGCTGGTTTCGCTGCTGCCGCTGGTGAGCGTGTTCAACCAGGAGGGCGAAGCGCCCTGGCACCTGTGGCTGCCGGTGCTCGCGCAGACGACGCTGATGGGGCGCGTCCTCAAGGGCGAAGCACTGCCCCCGGCCGACCTGCTGCTGCCGGTGGCCGTGTGCGCGGTCTTGTCCGCGCTGGCGCTGCTCTACGTCGCCCGGCGGCTGCGGCACGCTGTCCTGCGCTGAGGCGCAATCAAGCGCACCGCGGGCACGGCCGCGGCGAATCGGTGTGTTGCAAGTACGCAACGCCCGCGGTCTGCGGGCGAAGCGTGACTCAGCTTTTTCCCAACGACGCCCCGTTCAGGGCGCCCGCGTTCTCACCAGCCGCCGGTACGGGGCAGGCCAAGAAGTTCGCGCACGGTTTCCCAAAACATGATGCTCTCTCCGACGGGAAGGGGCGCTCGAATCGGCGCCTGATCGGAGGCAGTCTGCAAGATTGCGAGGCCGGCGCCCAGCTACAAACCCTTGTAGGTAGGAACACCCCTGATGCGGGTTCGCCGCGCATGGGGCTGGGCGAGGGGCAGGCCCGGGCGGCCGGTGCCGGCCCGGCGGCCCGTGTTTCGCGGGGAAAGAGCGGAGCGGCGCTCGGGCGCTCAGATGAGGCGCAGCTTCAGCGCCTTGAGCACCGCCTGGTGCTTGGACGCAGCGCCGAGCTTGCGGAAGACGTTGCGCAGGTGGAAGTTCACCGTCGCTTCGCTGACGCCGAGGATGGCGCCGACTGACCACGCCGTCTTGCCGTCCATCGTCCAGCGCAGGATTTCCACTTCGCGTGGCGTCAGCTCCGGCGCGGGGCCGTCGGCGTCATCGGGCGCCAGCAGGCGGCTGGCGGCAGACTGCGCGTGCACGGCCAGCAACTGCAGGTCGGCCATCATGCGGCTCAGGCGCCGCTCTTCGCGCGGCAGCGAGTCGTCGCGGTCGACGCCGAGCAGGAAGTGGCGGTAGTCCGGCAGGTGCAGCGCCACGGCGACGCCGGTCTTGTAGCCGAACGCCGCCTGCGTTTCCCACAAGTCGCCGGCGCCGGCGGTGGCGTAGAGCTGCTGGTCGTAGATGAACGGCACCGACAGCGCGCGCAGCCGCCGGTTCACCGGGTCGCGGGCTGAGGCGGTGGGATCGCGCTGCGCCTCGAGGTACGACTCGGGCGTGTTGCCGATGGCGATGAAGCTCGGCCGTTCGCCCGGCCCGGGCGGGTCGATCACCAGCACGGCGTTGATGTGCGGGAACTCCAGCGCCTGGGCGAAGCGGACCAGGCGCGACTCCAGCGCCGCGATGTCGGGCGCCTGGCTGACCTCGTAGTAGTGCTCGAGCAGCATGAGAAGAATTACCGCCGACCTACAAGAGTTGTGAGCTTGTCGGACCCCGGGCGAGTGGCCAACACTGCGGCTGCGTTTTCGCAACAACAAGCCGCCCTCAAGGAGGTGCCCGTGACGATACCCGCTTGGCAGTTGATCGCGTGGAAGCCGGTACTCGCTACTTTGCCTGAATTCAGGCGCGCGCTGGCGCAGATGAGGCCGCTGGCTGAACCGCCGGCGGGCCGCGGCGTGGAGGGCGCCACAGCGGCGCGCCAAGGCCAGGCGCTGTGGGCTGCGTCGCACCGCGGCGAGCCGCTCGGGCTCGCGTGGGACTGGGCCGAAGTGCGCGACGACGTCGTCGCGCTCTGCGACCCGATGAAGGTGTTGTCCAACGTGCATCTCGTCGGCGACGACGGTGCGCCACTGGGCGAGGCAGAGCGCATCGTGCACCTGAACTCCGCCGTGCACGAACTGGATTGGCAGCCGCACGCGATGGGGCGCACGGGCTCCTTTGGCGAGGCGCAGCACGCGCTGGCCGCTTGACGGCGCAAGGCGGCGCAACAGACTGGCGCAAGGACCCGCCGAGAGAGAACTGAATCGAGTCGCAGGCCGGCGGGCAAAGCACCCAGCCGGCAGGACGTCGCTGGGAAGCGAAGTGGGAAGTGGGAAAGTGGGGAACGTCGATCGGGCCCGCCTCGCGCCGAGGGCAGGGGCGGGCCCGCCGGCGATGTGCGAATCGGCCGCTCCCTAGAATTCGAGCCCATGTGGCACCCGCAGGCATTCGATGTCATCGTTGTCGGCGGCGGAGATGCCGGTACCGAGGCTGCGCTGGCCGCCGCGCGCATGGGCTGCGCAACGCTGCTGTTGACCCACAACATCGAGTCGCTGGGGCAGATGAGCTGCAATCCCAGCATCGGCGGCATCGGCAAGGGCCACCTCGTCAAGGAGGTCGATGCCCTGGGCGGCGCGATGGCCGCGGCCACCGACGAGGCCGGCATCCAGTTCCGAATCCTGAACGGCAGCAAGGGGCCGGCGGTGCGGGCCACGCGCGCCCAGGCCGACCGCGTGCTGTACCGCGCTGCGATCCGCCGCCGGCTCGAGAACCAGCCGAACCTGTGGCTCTTCCAGCAGGCAGTGGACGACCTGGTGCTGGAAGGCGATCGCGTGGTCGGCGCCGTGACGCAGATCGGTTTGCGCTTTCGCGCCCGCGCCGTGGTGCTGACGGCCGGCACCTTCCTCGACGGGCGCATCCACGTCGGGCTGCAGAACTACAGCGCCGGGCGCGCCGGCGACCCGCCGGCGGCCAGCCTGTCGGCGCGGCTGAAGGAGCTGAAGCTGCCGCAGGGGCGGCTGAAGACCGGAACACCGCCGCGCATCGACGGCCGTTCGATCGACTGGGCGCGGCTCGAAGAGCAGCCCGGCGACAGCGATCCGTTGCCGGTGTTCGGCTTCCTCGGCAGGCCCGAGCAGCACCCGCGCCAGGTGTCGTGCTGGATCACGCACACCAACGAGCGCACGCACGAGATCATCCGCGGCGGCTTCGACCGCAGCCCGATGTTCACCGGCGTCATCGAAGGCGTCGGGCCGCGCTACTGCCCGAGCATCGAGGACAAGATCAACCGCTTCGCCGGCAAGGCGAGCCACCAGATCTTCCTCGAGCCCGAGGGCCTGGAGACGAACGAGGTCTACCCCAACGGCATCTCGACCTCGCTGCCGTTCGACATCCAGCTTGCCGCCGTGCGTACGCTGCCAGGGCTGGAGCAGGCGCACATCCTGCGCCCCGGCTATGCGATCGAGTACGACTACTTCGATCCGCGCGAACTGAAGTTGAGCTTCGAGACGCGGGCGTTGCAGGGCCTCTTCTTCGCCGGGCAGATCAACGGCACGACGGGATACGAGGAGGCGGCAGCCCAGGGGCTCTACGCCGGCGCCAACGCGGCGTTGCAGGCGCTCGGCCGCGCGCCGTGGGAGCTGCGGCGCGACCAGGCGTACCTCGGCGTGCTCGTCGACGACCTGGTGCACAAGGGGGTCAGCGAGCCGTATCGCATGTTCACGAGCCGCGCCGAGTACCGGTTGCAGCCGCGGCGAGGACAACGCAGACTTGCGCCTGACCGCGCTCGGCCGCGAGCTGGGGCTTGTGGACGATGCGCGCTTCGCCGCTTTCGAGCGCAAGCGAGAGCGCATCGAAACGGAGATGCAGCGGCTGCGCTCGACGTGGGTACGCCCGGCCACGGTGCCGGCGGAGGCGGCCGAACGCTGGGTGGGCAAGGCACTGGAACACGAGTACAGCCTGGCCGACCTGATTCGGCGCCCCGGCGTCGGTTACGACGAAGCGGCCGCGCTTGCGGCAGTGGCGGGCCACGAGGTTTCACGTGAAACACTCGGGCGGGATTGGGGGCAGCGCGAGGCCAACGCGGTGATCGAGCAGTGCGAGATCGGCATCAAGTACGCCGGCTACATCGACAAGCAACGCGACGAGGTCCAACGCGCGGCGGCGCTGGAAGCGCTGCCGCGCCGCCGGCGCTGGATTACGGGCAGGTGGCGGCGCTGTCCCATGAGGTGCGGCAGAAGCTCGCGCGGCATCGCCCGGCAACGCTCGGCCAAGCGGCGCGAATCTCCGGCGTGACCCCGGCAGCGATCTCGCTGCTGCTGGTGCACCTGAAGAAGCGCCGGCTCGGTGACTTCGCGCGGCTGCCTGGCGACGCCGAGGTTGCCGGCGCCGAGAGCCCCGTTGCGACGCCCCGCGCCGCGGACGCCTCGGCCGACGAGGCGGCGTGACCGGCGGCGGCCGAACTGGTGCCGACCGGGCCGGCCGGCAACACGAACCGCAGCCCCGGCTGGCAGAGCCAACGCCGGCAGAGGAGCGTGAGTCGATTGCCGCCATCTGCACGGCACTCGGGCTCACTGGGGCGCCGGCGCGGATCGAGGCGACGGTCGCGTTCCTGTCTCTGTTGCGGCGCTGGAATGCCACCTACAACCTGACCGCGGTGCGTGAGCCGCAGGCGATGCTCGCGCAGCACGTCGCTGACTGCTTGGCGGCCGTGGCCGCGATCGGCCGCGAGCCGGGTGCCGCGGCGGCACGCCGCATCCTCGATGTCGGCAGCGGCGGCGGCCTGCCCGGCGTGCTGATCGCCATCTTCAGGCCCGAGGCTCAAGTCACTTGCGTCGATGCGGTCGGCAAGAAGGCCGCGTTCGTCCGCCAAGTCGCCGGGACGCTCAGCCTGCCGAACCTGCGGGCCGAGCATGCCCGGGTCGAGTCCTTGACCGGAGAGCAGTTCGATCTGATCGTCGCCCGCGCCTTCGCGACGCTCGCGGACTTGGTCCGCGTGACCCGCCCGCTGCTCGCCGAAGGTGGCCGTTGGATGGCGATGAAGGGGGCGGTGCCGGACGCCGAGATCGCCGGGCTGCCGGCAGGCGTCGATGTGTTTCACGTGGAACCGCTGGCCGTGCCGGGCCTGGACGCCCGCCGTTGCCTCGTCTGGATGCGGCTGCGGCGCGACAGTCCTGAGCCGGCTGGCGCGTGAACGGTCTGCGAGGACGCTGAAACCGCCCGCCGCGCCTGGTGCGACGGGCTTTCTCGGCTAACCTCGCGAGCCCATGTCCAAGCCGCGCATCTTCTGCGTCGCCAACCAGAAAGGCGGCGTCGGCAAGACCACCACCACCGTCAACCTTGCCGCCGGCCTGGCGCAGGTGGGCCAGCGCGTGCTGGCGATCGACCTCGACCCGCAAGGCAACGCGACGATGGGTTCGGGCATCGACAAGCGCGCCTTGCCGGCCAGCGTCTACGACGTGCTGCTCGAGTCGGCCGGCATCGCCGAGGCGCGCCAGCGCAGTGCCAAGGGCGGCTACGACATCGTCGGCGCCAACCGCGAGCTGGCCGGCGCCGAGGTGGAGCTGGTCACGCAGGAACGGCGCGAGCGCCGGCTGAAGAAGGCGCTGCTCGCGGTTCGCGACGAATACGACTTCGTGCTCATCGACTGCCCGCCGAGCCTGAGCCTGCTGACGCTGAACGGCCTCGTCGCCGCACACGGCGTGATCGTGCCGATGCAGTGCGAGTACTTCGCGCTCGAAGGGTTGTCCGACCTCGTCAACACGATCAAGCAGGTGCACGCGAACCTCAACCCGGATCTGCAGCTCATCGGCCTGCTGCGGGTGATGTTCGACCCGCGCATCACGCTGCAGCAGAACGTGAGCGACCAGCTGAAGGCGCACTTCGGCGAGAAGGTGTTCGACACCGTGATCCCGCGCAATGTGCGGCTGGCCGAGGCGCCGAGCTACGGCCAGCCGGGCGTCGTGTTCGATCCAACGTCCCGCGGCGCGCAGGCGTTCATCGAGTTCGCGCACGAGATGGTGAAGCGTGTCGGCTGAAGCGCCGGGCGCAGAGCCGGTCGGCTCGGCGCGCTTCCTCGGCAATCAAGACCGCGCTCTGCTGTCGCGCGTCGAAGACGCGGGCCTGAACGCGAGCGCGCCGCCGCAGCAGCGCTGGATGGACGGCTGGCTCGTGCGCACGTCGCCCGGCAAGGCGCAGCGGGCCCGCTGCATCAACGCAGTCGCTGCCGGCCGGCTCCCCGTGGCGCAGAAGCTGGACGCCTGCGCGGAGCGATTCAGCGCGCTCGGGCTGCCGCTGCTGGTGCGCATCACGCCCTTCACCCAGCCGCCCGACCTCGACCGCGAGCTCGCTACCGCCGGCTGGACCCTGCACGACGACACCCGAGTCATGGTGCTGCCGCGGTTGGCAAGCGCATGCCTAGAACACGGACCCATGCCCGAAGCGGCGCGATGGCAGGAGTTGCCGCCCGCGGCCTTCGCCGAAGCTGTCGGCTCGCTACGCCGTTCTTCGGCCGCCGCGCGCAGCGCGCACGCGCAGCGGCTGGCAACGTCGCCGGTGCCGTACCGCGGCTTCGCGCTTGTGGGCGCCGGCCCAGGCGAAGTGCTCGCCTGCGGCCAGTTCGCGTCCGAAGACGATCTCGTGGGCCTCTACGACATCGCCACTGCCGCAAAGCAGCAACGGCAGGGCCTCGGAACCTGGCTTTGCAAGCGTTTGCTTACTATCGCCCTAAGCGAAGCCGGCTCAAGAGTCGCCTACCTGCAGGTGGGCGCCGACAACTTGGTCGCGCGTCGCGTTTACCGGCGCCTCGGCTTTGACGACGCCTACACCTACCACTACCGCACCGCGCCGGCAGACCCGGCCTAGTGCCGGGCGCGCCGCACAGGGTTCAGAGCCCCAGCCCTTCGTCGACCCCCAGGTGCACGTTCATCGCCTGCACCGCAGCGCCGCTGGCGCCCTTGCCCAGGTTGTCGAGGCGCGCAATGGCGATCGCCTGCCCCTCGCTGGCAAAGACGAAGATGTCGGCCCGGTTGGTGTCGTTGCAGGCCTGCACGTCGAAGTAGCCGTGCTCCAGCGTCCCCGGGTCCGACAGCGGCATCACGCGAATGAAGCGTTCGCCGCGGTAGCGCTTTTCGTACGCGGCCTGCACCGCCGCCGCGGTGGTGCCCAGCGCCGCCAGCGGCAGCGGAACGGTGACCGCCAGCCCCTTGTAGAAGTTGCTGACGATGGGCAGGAAGATGGGCTTCGTCGTCAGGCCCGTGTGCGCCATCATCTCCGGCACGTGCTTGTGCGCGAGCTTCAGCCCGTAAGGTCGCGGCGCGCCGAGTACGGGGTTGCCTCGTCCGGCAGCGAGCGCGGCGCTCATCGCCGCGGCGCCGGCCTGGTACTCCTCGATCAACTTCTTGCCGCCGCCGGAGTAGCCGGTGATCGAGGTTGCCGACACCGTCCACGACGGGGGCACCAGCCCTGCATCCACCAGCGGTCGCAGCAGCAGCACGAAGGCGCTCGCGTGGCAGCCCGGGTTGGCGATGCGCTTGGCGGCGCGCAGCGCATCGCGCTGCCCAGGAGCAAGCTCCGGCATGCCGAACACCCAGCCGGGGGCGGTGCGGTGCGCGGTGCTGGCGTCGATGAGGCAGGTGCGCGGGTTGGTCACCAGCGCCGCTGCCTCGCGCGCCGCGGCGTCGGGCAGGCAGAGGAAGGCCACGTCGGCGGCGTTGAGCAGGCGTGCGCGCTCGCCGGCGTCCTTGCGCTTGTCGTTGTCGATGCGCAGCACCTCGACGTCGTCTCGGCGCGCCAGGTACTCGTGGATGCGAAGGCCGGTGGTGCCTTCCTGGCCGTCGACGAAGATCTTGTGACGCATGGCGGGGCCTCTCGGGACAGCTGTGCCGCTGCACTGCCGATCGGGCGCCAGCGCGCGAGCACGCGCCGAGGATAAGGCAACGCCCGAGCCCCGCTTGGCTTGCGGCATCACCGTGCACGCAAGACCGGCGCCGCCGCTGCCACACAATGCCCCTCATGGTGACGAAGAAACCCAAGGGACTCGGGCTCGGCCTCGAAGCCTTGCTCGGCCCCAAGGTGAGCGACGTGCCGGCGGCGGCTGGTGCGCCGGCCGCCCTGCTGCTGGCGCAACTGCGGCCGGGCAAGTACCAGCCGCGCACGCGCATGGACGAAGGCTCGCTGTACGAGCTGGCCGAGAGCATCAAGAGCCAGGGCGTGATTCAGCCGGTGCTCGTGCGTCCGCTGACCGGCGAAGACGACGGCGAGGGCGCGCGCTACGAGATCATCGCCGGCGAACGCCGCGTGCGCGCCGCCGCGCTGGCGGGGCTCGACCGTGTGCCGGTGCTCGTGAAGCCGGTTCCCGACGAGGCCGCCGCGGTGATGGCGCTGATCGAGAACATCCAGCGCGAAGACCTCAACCCGCTCGAAGAAGCGCAAGGCCTGCAGCGGCTTATCGGCGAATTCAAGCTCACGCACGAGCAGGCCGCGCAGGCGGTGGGCCGCTCGCGCAGCGCCGCGAGCAACCTGCTGCGCCTCTTGCTCCTCGCCGAACCGGTGCAGAGCGCGCTGTTGACCGGGGACCTGGACATGGGACATGCGCGCGCGCTGCTCGCATTGCCCGCGGCGCAGCAGGCGATGACGGGGCAGGAGATCGTCGCCCGCAAGCTCAGCGTGCGCGAGACCGAGCGCCTCGTGGCGCGCCAGCTCTCTGCGCCATCGGCCGGCGCTGCGCGCAACGGCGAGCGCGCCGCGCCGGCAGGCAAGGGCCGCGACATCGCGCGCCTGGAAGAACAGCTCGCCGATCAGTTGGCCGCGCCGGTCGAGATCCGCCTGAAGCGCCGCCCGCAGCACGGCGCCGCAGGCAAAGGCGCTGCGAAGGGCAAGGGCAGCCAGAAGCGCGCCGAGAGTGGCGAAATCGCGATCCACTTCGGCTCGCTGGACGAGCTGAACGCGTTGCTCGACAAGCTCGGCGTCAGCGAGCGGTGAGGACAACGCATCGCGCGCACCCGCGCGCAACGTTGCTTCAGGTCGCCAGGGCCCGTGCGCACATCGCATCGGCCTCGTCGAACCAGGCTTGCAGCGAAGGCGGAAACGACTCGTTGTCGCCCAGGCGCCAGCGCCGGCGTGCAAAGCGGGCTGTGGTGCGAAGCTGCCAGGTCGATTCGCGCGCGATCAGCGCCAACTCGCCCGCGACTTCGCTGCTCGACGCATCGGGGCCGAGCATCTCGAGCTGCTCCGGCGCCGCGCCTGAGCGGGCCAGGGCCTGGCGGACCTTCTCGCACAAATCGGCAACGCCGCGCACGGCTTCGGCGCGTGCCGGGTGGGCCGTGGGTGCCGCTGCGAGCGCGCCGCTCCATTCGCGCATCAGTCGGTCGATCGTGCGCAGCGCCTCGGCCGGGTCAGCGCCGGCCGGCGGCCCGGGCAGCGACTCGCGCAGCGGCTGTAGCCAGTTGAGCACGCGGCGCATCGCTTCGGGGTCGAAGCGCGGCGCATTCATCCGCAGCGCCACCGAAAGCCGCAGCGCCGGCGCCTCGCCGCCGGCTTCGAGCAAAGCGCTCACCTGCTCTCCCAGCCCCAGCAGCCGGCACCAGGGGCTGACCGTGCTGCCCAGCCCCCGCGGGTAGCACGAGCCGTCCAGCGCCTCGTGGTGCTCGAGCACGGCCTGCACCACCTCCTGCGGGTACTCGTGGTGCCGTTCGAGCAGCATCGAAGACAGCAGCGGGTGCGTGTAGAGGTGCCGGCGCTGCTCGCGCCCGAGCGGCAACTGCGGCTTCAGCAGCGCCGGGTCCAGGTGCAGCATGCCCAGGTCGTGCAGCAACCCCGCGGCGGCCAGCATGCGCAGGCCATGCCGGGCGGCCCCGGTCAGCGCGCCGAGCCAGGCGGCGGTGACCATCGTTCGCAGCGAGCGTTGCCACAGCGCCGGCTGCGTCTCGCGCAGCACCGTCAGCTGGAAGGCAATCGGCCGCGGCAGCGGCACCTGTCCCACCTCTTCGAGCAAGGCATCGGGCTGGCGCAGCGACGCCAGCATCGCGGCAGCGAAGCGGTCTTCGCGGCACATCAGCTGCGCGGCTTCGCGCAACAACGGGCCGCTCACCGCCGGCTGGCTGTCGACGCTGTCCTCCAGCGGCGAGCGCAACTGGTGGCGCGTCAGCTTGTCGTAAAGCGTGGCGTCGATCGCGACGCCCTTGTCGATGACCTTCAGGCCCTGGACGTTGAAGATGGCGCTGCGCGTGACCACCGGCCGCTTCTCGCCGAGCGCCGTGACGGCGCGCGTGAAGTGGGCCGTGGGCACGGTGACGGAGTGCATCACCCGCAGTTTTCGGCAGCGCCGTGCGCTCGCTGTAGCTGTGCCGCGCCGGACACCGCGAGCGTGTGTGTTGTACCGCGGCCTTAGTTCGCGCCGGGCCGAGGAGAAAGGGCCTGTCCCTGGCGAAGAATACGGTGCACGTTTCAAGCGTGGCCGGTGCGCGGACCGCAGCCACTCACGGCTGCAGCGCGCGCCGTTCGCGGCCGCGCAGGCCGGCCCACGCCAAAGCCGCGCCGACCAGCGAAAGCGGTACCAGCGAACCCGCGTTCAGCCACGTCCAGCCTTGCGTCGTCACCAGCGCGCCCGAGGCGAAGCTCGTCAGCGCCATCGTCGCGAACACGCACATGTCCATCGCGCCCTGGGCCTTGTTCTTCTCCTCGGGGCGGTAGGTGGTGGTGAACAGCGTCGTCGCGCCGGTGAAGAGGAAGTTCCAGCCCACGCCCAGGAGCGTCAGCGCGACGACGAACTGCATCAGGTCCACGCCCGACAGTGCCACCGCGACGCAGGCGAAGTTGAGCAGCACGCCGGCGCCGAGGACGGGCATGACGCCGAAGCGCTTGATCAGATGCCCGGTGAAGAAGCCGGGCACGAACATGCCCAGCACATGCCACTCGAGCACCAGCGCGGCGCGATCGAACGGGTGCTGGCACTGCTGCATCGCCAGCGGCGTGGCGGCCATCAGCAGGTTCATCACGCCATAGCCAAGCGCCCCGGCAGCGACGGCAACGATGAACGCTGGCTGCCGCGCCAGCACCGATAGCGGACGCCCGCTGCCCTGGCCGGCGGCCGGTGCCAGGTGCGGCGGGAAGCGGATGAACGACAACGCCAGCAGCGACAGCAGCGCCACGACCACCAGCGCCGCGTAGGCGCCGACGAAAGGCACGGCGAACGCGGTGCGCGTGGCGCTGGCCAGGTTCGGCCCGATGAACGCGCCGACGATGCCGCCGGCCAGCACGAGCGAGATCGCCTTCTCCTTGTAGGCCGGCCCCACCAGCTCCGGGCCGGCGAAGCGGTACAGCGCCGCGTTGGCGCTGTAAAAGCCTGCAACGAAGGTCGAGGCGACGAGCGGCCAGAACTGGCGCGCACTCACCGCCAGCGCGCACGCGGTGGCCGACAGCGCCGCGACGACGAGCCCGACCTGGAACGAGCGCTGCCGGCCCACCCGCCGCTGCAGCCGCGCCACCAGCGGCGCGCTGACCGCCGCGCCCACCACGTAGCCCGTCACCGGCAGCGTCGCCAGCCAGCCGGCGGGTGCGAGTTCCAGTCCCACCAACCCGTTGACGGCGATGAACACCACGTTGTTGGTCAGGAAGAGTCCCTGGCACAGCGCCAGCAGCCACAGATGACGGTTCATCGCGCGATGATCCCACGCGCCGACGACGGCGCCGAACCCGCCACCGGCAACGGAACCTCTGTCCCGAGCCAGGGCTCTGCAACGTGTGCATGATCCGTTCGACGTCAGCCGAAGGCGCCCCGCCGGCGTTGAAGAACGCGCGTCGCGGCATGGTGCGCATGGGGCGCGCGTGATGGGCGTCGCGAAGCGCGCGCGCCCGGTTGCGCGGACCATGAAATTGGGGGAAAAAGCGCCACTTGATCGATCACACGCCCGGCGCAGAATGGCTCATGCTGGGGTCAAGGTGCTCAGGGTCTCGCCGGGCACGCAGCGTCCGAGGGTGTACGCGCCGGTCGGTGCGGCAACAGGAAGGAAAGCTCTGATGGAGCCTGGGCCCGTGAAGCCGGGGCTCCATCAGAACTTCCCGGGGCAGCGAGGCAGCGGGCACGTCCGTTGCTGAAGCATCCCACTCCACTGCCGGAGCACCGCATGGATGTGATCAGCCATTTCGCCGCACGCTACGAGCGCACGCGCGAAGAAGAGATGTCCCTCGAGGACTACCTGGCCGAGTGCAAGCGCAACCCGCTCGCCTACGCCACCGCTGCCGAGCGCATGCTCAAGGCGATCGGCGAGCCGACGACGATCGACACGCGCAACGACCCGCGCCTGTCGCGCATCTTCGCCAACAAGGTGATCAAGGTCTACCCGGCCTTCGCCGAGTTCTACGGCATGGAAGACTCCATCGAGCAGGTGGTGAGCTACTTCCGCCATGCCGCACAGGGCTTGGAAGAGAAGAAGCAGGTGCTGTACCTGCTGGGCCCGGTGGGCGGCGGCAAGAGCAGCATCGCCGAGCGGCTGAAGCAGCTCATGCAGGAGGTGCCCTTCTACGCCATCAAGGGCAGCCCGGTGAACGAGTCGCCGCTGGGCCTGTTCGACATCGCCGAGGACGGCGCCATCCTCGAGAAGGAATACGGCATCCCGCGCCGCTACCTCACGCGCATCCTCAGCCCCTGGGCGGTGAAGCGGCTGGAGGAATACGGCGGCGACGTGCGGCGCTTTCGCGTCGTCAAGCGCTACCCGTCGATCCTCAAGCAGATCGCGGTGTGCAAGACCGAGCCCGGCGACGAGAACAACCAGGACATCAGCAGCCTCGTCGGCAAGGTCGACATCCGCAAGCTCGAGACGTTCGCCCAGGACGACCCCGACGCCTACAGCTACGCCGGCGGGCTGTGCCTGGCCAACCAGGGCCTGCTCGAGTTCGTCGAGATGTTCAAGGCGCCGATCAAGGTGCTGCACCCGCTGCTCACGGCCACGCAGGAAGGCAACTTCAAGGGCACCGAAGGCTTCGGCGCGATCCCGTTCGACGGCATCATCCTCGCGCACAGCAACGAGAGCGAGTGGAAGAGCTTCCGCAACAACAAGAACAACGAGGCCTTCCTCGACCGCGTCTACATCGTCAAGGTGCCGTACTGCCTGCGCGTCACCGAAGAGATCAAGATCTACGAGAAGCTCATCCGCAACTCGAGCCTCGGCGCGGCCACCTGCGCGCCGGGCACGCTGAAGATGATGAGCCAGTTCGCCATCCTGACGCGGCTGAAGGAGCCCGAGAACAGCAGCCTGTTCAGCAAGATGCTGGTCTACGACGGCGAGAACCTGAAGGACACCGACCCGCGCGCCAAGAGCATCCAGGAGTATCGCGACTACGCCGGCGTCGACGAGGGGATGAGCGGCATCAGCACGCGCTTCGCCTACAAGATCCTCAGCAAGGTCTTCAACTTCGACTCCACCGAGGTCGCCGCGAATCCGGTGCACCTGATGTATGTGCTCGAGCAGCAGATCGAGCGCGAGCAGTTCGCCAAGGAGGTGGAGCAGAAGTACGTCGGCTTCGTCAAGGAGCTGCTGGCGCCGCGCTACGCCGAGTTCATCGGCAAGGAGATCCAGACGGCGTATCTCGAGAGCTACAGCGAGTACGGCCAGAACATCTTCGACCGCTACGTCACCTACGCCGACTACTGGATCCAGGACCACGAGTACCGCGACACCGACACCGGCGAGGTCTTCGACCGCCAGGCGCTGAACGCCGAGCTCGAGAAGATCGAGAAGCCGGCCGGCATCGCCAACCCGAAGGACTTCCGCAACGAGATCGTCAACTTTGTGCTGCGCGCACGCGCCTCCAACCAGGGCAAGAACCCGGTCTGGACGAGCTACGAGAAGCTGCGCACCGTGATCGAGAAGAAGATGTTCTCCAACACCGAGGAACTGCTGCCGGTGATCAGCTTCAACGCCAAGGCCAGCGCCGACGAGGCGAAGAAGCACGAGGACTTCGTGACGCGCATGGTCGCCAAGGGCTACACGCAGAAGCAGGTGCGGCTGCTCTGCGAGTGGTACCTGCGCGTGCGCAAGAGCTCGTGAGCGCGGCAAGCGCACAAAGAGCAAGGCAGGAGGGGAAGCCGTGGCGCTGCAAAGCATCATCGACCGGCGGCTGGCGGGCAAGAACAAGTCCATCGGCAACCGCGAGCGCTTCCTGCGCCGCTACAAGGACCAGATCAAGGAAGCGGTAAAGCGAGCCATCGACGGCCGCGGCATCCGCGACATCGAGCGCGGCGAGGAAATCCACATCCCCAAGCGCGACATCAGCGAGCCCGTCTTCGGCCATGGCCAGGGCGGCGTGCGCGAGATCGTGCACCCGGGCAACACCGACTACATCAAGGGCGACCGCATCGAGCGGCCCAAGGGTGGCCAGGGCGGTGGCAGCGGCAAGGGCCAGGCGAGCGACTCCGGCGAGGGCGAGGACGATTTCGTCTTCACGCTCAGCAAGGAGGAGTTCATGCAGGTCTTCTTCGAGGACCTGGCGCTGCCGCACCTCATCCGCACGCAGCTGGCCGAAGTGCCGGAGTGGAAGTACCACCGCGCCGGCTTCACCAGCGACGGCACGCCGAACAACCTGCACGTCGTGCGCAGCCTGCGCGGCGCCATCGGCCGCCGCATCGCCATCGGCGCCGGCGCGCGGCAGGAGCTGCGCGAGCTCGACGAGGAACTCGCCGCGCTGCGCGCCACGCCGGTGCCGGCCGAGGCGATGGCGGCCAAGGAGCGCGAGAAGCAGATCGACGAACTGGCCGAACGCGTGGCCGCGCTGCGCGCGCGGCTGGAGCGCATCCCTTACCTCGACCCGATCGACCTGCGCTTTCGCAACCGCGTCAAGGTGCCGGTGCCCACGAGCAAGGCGGTGATGTTCTGCCTGATGGACGTCTCGGGCTCGATGGACGAAGGGCGCAAGGACCTCTCCAAGCGCTTCTTCATCCTGCTGTACCTGTTCCTCACCCGCCATTACGAGCGCATCGAGCTCGTCTTCATCCGCCACCACACGCAGGCGGCCGAGGTCGACGAGGAGAGCTTCTTCCACGCCCGCGAGACCGGCGGCACCGTGGTCAGCTCGGCGCTGGCGCTGATGGAGGAGATCATCCGCGCCCGCTACAACCCCAGCGAGTGGAACATCTACGGCGCCCAGGCTTCCGACGGCGACAACTGGCACCACGACAGCGGCCGCTGCCGCGAGTTGCTGGCGGACAAGCTGCTGCCGCTGGTGCGCTACTACGCCTACGTGCAGGTGGCCGAGGAAGAGCAGAACCTGTGGGAGGAGTACAGCCAGCTGCTCGAGACGCACAAGCACTTCGCGATGCGCAAGGCCACCGAGGCCTCGCAGATCTACCCCGTCTTCCGCGACCTGTTCAAGAAGGAAGGCGCGGAGGCGGCGGCGTGAGCGGCGCGCTGGCCGCGGGCGCCGCGATGACAGTGAAAGCCGTGAAGGCCGGAGTCGAGCGATGAAGCGCCTCGTCGAAGGGCCGAAGCCGGCACCCGAGCGGCCGGCGCATCCGCTGCCGGGCCAGAGCGACTGGTCCTTCGAGCTGATCGAGGAGTACCACCGCGTCATCCGCCAGACGGCCGAGCGCTTCGGCCTGGACACCTACCCCAACCAGCTCGAGATCATCACCGCCGAGCAGATGATGGACGCCTACGCCAGCGTGGGCATGCCGGTGAACTACCGCCACTGGAGCTACGGCAAGGAGTTCATCGCCACCGAGAAGAACTACAAGCGCGGCCACATGGGCCTGGCCTACGAGATCGTCATCAACTCCAACCCCTGCATCAGCTACCTGATGGAGGAGAACACGATGGCGATGCAGGCGCTCGTCATCGCGCATGCCGCCTACGGCCACAACAGCTTCTTCAAGGGCAACTACCTGTTCCGCATGTGGACCGACGCGTCGTCGATCATCGACTACCTCGTCTACGCCAAGGACTACATCGCCAAGTGCGAAGAGAAGCACGGCGTCGATTCCGTGGAGCTGCTGCTCGACAGCTGCCACGCGCTTTCCAACCACGGCGTCGACCGCTACCGCCGCCCCAGCCGCAAGTCGCTGGCGCAGGAACTGGCCGACCGCAAGGACCGCGAGTCGTATGCGCAGCAGCAGGTCAACGACCTGTGGCGCACGCTGCCGCGCAAGGCCGAGAAGGAGGCCGCGGCGCAGGCCAAGCGCTTCCCCGAGGAGCCGCAGGAGAACCTGCTGTACTTCATCGAGAAGAACGCGCCGCTCCTGGAGCCGTGGCAGCGCGAAGTGGTGCGCATCGTGCGCAAGGTCAGCCAGTACTTCTACCCGCAGCGCCAGACGCAGGTGATGAACGAAGGCTGGGCCACCTTCTGGCACCACCGCCTGCTCAACACGATGTACGACGAGGGCTGGCTCACCGACGGCGTGATGATCGAGTGGCTGAAGAGCCACACCAACGTCATCTACCAGCCGCCGGTGGGACACAAGGCCTACAGCGGCCTGAACCCCTACGCGCTCGGCTTCGCGATGTACACCGACATCGAGCGCATCTGCCGCGAGCCCACCGAGGAAGACCGCCAGTGGTTCCCCGACCTCGCCGGCAAGCCGTGGCTGCCGGCGCTGGACCACGCGATGCGCAACTTCAAGGACGAGAGCTTCATCGGCCAGTACCTGAGCCCCAAGCTGATGCGCGAGCTGCGCCTGTTCGCCATCACCGACGACGAAGCGCAGGCCGAGCTCGAGGTGAGCGCCATCCACGACGACGCCGGCTACCGGCGCGTGCGCGAGTCGCTGTCGCGCCAGTACGATCTCGGCTCGCGCGAACCGAACATCCAGGTCTGGAACGTCAACACGCGCGGCGACCGGTCGCTGACGCTGCGCCACTTCCAGCACAACGACCGCCCGCTGCACGAGACGGCGCAGGAAGTGCTCAAGCACGTGGCGCGGCTGTGGGGCTTCGGCGTGCAGCTCGAAAGCGTCAACGCCAAGGGCGACGTGACCAAGCGCTGGAGCGTGCCGGCCCCGGCCGGCGACTGAGCTGCAACGCCGCGGCGGGGGGCCGCCGCCGCCAAGACAAAGCCAGCGCGTGACAGATCGCACGGCGACGCCGCCGTGCCCACACCCTCGCCGTTAGCTGGCCGAAGGACGCGGCGGCCACCCGCCCAAGGGATGAGCGCGGGACCCGGATTGGCGCCGCTGAAGAACTGGGGAACTTCCCCCAAGGCAACCCGCGTGCCTGGGGCCCTTTCTCCAACGCACAGGCGCCCTGCCGACGCAGACCGGCGCCGTGTCGCCACGTAACTTTCGCTCCACAGGTGATGCGCAGCAGGCCCGCCGTGGGCCTGCCGAAGGCGGCGTCAGAACCTCGGGAGCGAACCGATGAAGAAGCCCTTTCCGGTCCGGCGGCGCGTGGCAGTGGCAGCGGCCGCCGTCGTCTGCGGCCTCGCCGCGCAGTCGGCGATGGCGGTGAACGTCACCGTGCGCGACCCGAGCGGCGCGCCGGTGACGACCGCCGTGCGCTGGGTGCTGGAAGAGGACCGGACGTTCGATGTCGTGCCCGGTGTCACCGGCACGCCCTCGGCGCCCAACCCGGGCGAGACGCTGTCGCTGCGCTTTCACCGCAGCTACATGCCGGTGGTCGCCACCGGCGAGTCCAGCGGCGCGGTGATCACGATCCCGAACGCCCAGCTCAACCCGGCGAAGCGCTACTTCCTGTCGGTGCTGCCGCGGGCCGACTCGGCCGGCAACGGCTTGTACTCGATGAGCGGCATTCCCATCCGCCCGGTCAACGGCAGCTTCCCGGCTGCGCTCAGCGCCGTGGTGGACAGCCTGCCGCTGAAGACGGCGCAGATCTCGGTGCTGGTCTTCCAGGACGCCAATCCCGTGAACGGCCAGGCCGATGCCATCGGCTCGCAGGAGTTCGGCCTCTGCGGCTTCGAAGTCCACCTGTACGACGCCGGCGGCACCTACGGCGCTTCGGGCGGCCGCATCAGCACCGACACCTACGGCAACCCGCTGGGGACCGAGTACCCCGGGGGGGACCTCGACAACCCGGTCATCGGGCCGATGATCCTCAAGACCGACGCCAACGGCGTGCTGCGCATCCGCAACCTCGCGCCGGGCAAGTACACGATCTTCCCGTTCCAGCCGCGGGTCAAGCCGCCGCAGTCGGAATGCCCCGCCTACTACCCGGGGCCGAACGGCGAGCCGCCGCAGACGCCGTGGCCCGAGTCGGGCGTGTGGATGGCCACCAGCACCATCGAGGGCACGCCGGGCGACGACGCGTGGGTGAAGGCGAACGAGCCGTCGTACTTCAAGGAATTCGGCCCGCCGGGACACCACGTCAGCAAGGGGTTCGCGGCCAAGGGCTCCGACGCCGCGGCGCTGAGCGGGCCGGGCACCGTCACCGGCCGCGTCGTCAACATCCACATGAGCCGGCCGCCCAACTTCGCCTTCTACAACGGGCGTCCGGTCGAGCAATGCCGCATCGCGCTCAACGAGTCCGCGAGCCTCGCCATCGGCGGCGGCCGCGCGGTGTGGGCGGGGCCGTGCAACGCCGACGGCACCTTCAGCATCAGCGGCACCAGGCCCAACACGCGCTACCAGATCGCCGTGTGGGACGAGCCGCTGGACAACATCTTCGCCAGCTACGACTTCGTCACCGACGGCAGCGGCAACGTCGTGCTGAACGACGTGCCGGTGTTCAACTGGTTCGGGCACATGATCGGCAAGGTCTGCCAGGACCCGGGTGAAACCGGCTTCTGCGCCACCGGGTCGCTCGGCATCGCGGGCCAGGCCATCAACCTGCGCTTCCGCGACGGCTCCATCTACCAGAGCGCCGCCACCACCGACGACGGCGAGTACGAGTTCCAGGAGATCTTCCCGTTCTTCAACTGGCTCGTGGCCGAGGTCGACTACACGCGCTTCAAGGCCACCGGCATGACGGCCGTCGTCGACGGCGGCGGGCCGCTGCAGCCCGACAACGGCTGGGCCAACCCCACCGGCGGACGCATCACGCCGCAGCCGCAGATGGCCGGCGCGGTGCCGATCGTCAACCCCAACACCGGCAACAACCTCGCGCGCACCGAGACCGGCCCCGTGCTGCTGCAGGGCGTGCAGAACTTCCTCGGGCTCACCAACCGGCTCGACTGGGGCAAGAAGCCCTACACCAGCACCGAGAACGGCGGCATCTCCGGCATCGTGCGCTATGCGTCCACGCGCGCCGAGGCCGACCCGCGCCTGGCCGCGGCCGAGAACAACGAGCCCGGCATCCCCGGCGTGCGCGTGCAGCTGTTCCTGGCCGACCCGGCCAACTCGCGCCGCGTGAACCCGGCGCAGCCGAACGCGGTGGCCGAAGTCACCAGCGACAGCTGGGACGCCGCCAACCCCACCGGCTGCCAGGGCCCGGTGTTCACCATCAACAACATCACCACCGACTGCTTCGACGGCCTGCGCAACTTCAACCAGGCGCGCAACGCCGTGTTCGACGGCGGCTATGCCTTCACGACCTACGAGCCCGCAGGCATCGGCACGCTGGCGACGCCGCTGCCGCTGCCGCCGGGCAACTACATCGTCAAGGTGATCCCGCCTGCCGGCTACGAGGTGCAGAAGGAGGAGGACAAGAACGTCGACTTCGGCGACTTCTACGCCGTCAGCACGCTGGCACTGCCGCCCGAGTGCGTGGGCACGCGGCCGTACCCCGTGCCGGCCGAGCTGGCGCTCTTCCCCGGCGTGCCGATTCCGGCCCAGTACCGCGACCAGCCCGGCAAGCCGCGGCCGCTGTGCGACATGAAGGCGGTCACGCTGACGGCGCAGCAGAACGCGGCGGCCGACTTCGCGCTCTTCACCACCGTGCCGGTGTCCGGGCACATCGTCGGCATGATCCTCGACGACACGGCCAACGAGTTCTCGCCCACCTCGCCCGCGTTCGGCGAGAAGTACGCGCCGCCGTTCATGCCGGTGTCGCTGCGCGACATGGCCGGGCGCGAGTTCTCGCGCGTCTACTCCGACCGCTACGGCACCTACAACGCCCTCGTGCCGTCGACGTTCAGCTTCAACATCCCGATGCCCTCGGGCGTGTCGCCGAACATGATCCAGGCGTGCCTGAACTCGCCGTTCATGACCGACCCGGTCACCGGCGCCAAGACGCTGGACCCGAACTACAACAAGAGCTACACGCAGTTCTGCTACAACTTCCAGTACCTGCCGGGCAAGACCACGTACCTCGATACGCCGGTGCTGCCCATCGCCGCATTCGCCGGCCCGCAGCAGTACATGCTCGATTGCGAGCAGCCCGATCAGGTGCCGGCGATCAGGAGCGTCACCAACCTCGCCAACCAGGGGCCGTGGATCGCCACCGGAGCGACGGGCACGGCGCGGCAGCTGCGCATCACGTCGATGGGCACGCGCCAGGTGCCCAACCCGCAATACAACCAGGACGACCCGGGCAGTGGCGTGCCCAAGCTCGTCAACCGCGACTACGGCTTCGGCTCAACCGCCGGCAGCGTCACCGTCAACGGCACCGCGGTCACCATCGTCAGCTGGAGCAACAGCGACATCGTCGTCGCGCTGCCCACCAGCGGCTCCGCCGCCAACGGCGGCCAGCTGCTCGTCACGCGCGCCGGCACGAACGGCAAGACCACGGTGCGCGGCGTCAACGTGCATGTCGGCGGCGCGGCACCCACCGTCGTCGCGGCCGGCGGCAGCATCCAGGCGGCGATCGACGCCACGCCGGCCGGCGGCCTCGTCACCGTGCCGCCCGGCATGTACGAGGAACAGGTCATCGTCGACAAGCGCGTGCGCGTGCAGGGCTGGGGTGCCGGCGGCACCCTCGTCAACCCGGTGGCGCAACCCACCGAGCGCCTGCGCCAGTGGCGCGTGAGCCTGTGCAACCGCCTGTGGCCGACGGTCAATGTCGGCGACGGCACCTCGCCGATGCTGCTGCCGGGGCAGACGGTGCCCCCCACCTACCAGGCCTGCCTCGACGGCAACGTCGCCGACAACGCGCCGCTGCTGTTCGGCGACGAGGAAGCGCCGGGCTTCTTCGTGCTCGACCGCTCCGATTCGAACAAGACGCAGCGGCTGATGATCGACGGCTTCACGATCGCCGGCGCCGACATCGGCGGCGGCATCAACGTCAACGGCTATGCCGAGAACCTGGAGATCTCCAACAACTACATCACCGGCAACCAGGGCATTCGCGCCGGCGGCATCCGCATCGGCCACCCCGACCTCGTGGCCGCCGATCTGCCGGTGCAAAGCCGCAACCACCGCGTCTACATCCACCACAACGAGATCACGCAGAACGGCAACACGGCCGGCGATGTCGGCGGTGGCGGCGGCGGCATCGGCATGTTCTTCGGCAACGACAACTACCGCGTCTCGCGCAACTTCATCTGCGGCAACTACTCCACCGGCAACGGCGGCGGCATGGCGCACCTGGGCACCAGCCAGGGCGGCGTGATCGAGTTCAACACGTTCCTGTGGAACCAGAGCTTCTACCAGGGCAGCAGCGTGCAGGGCGGCGGCCTGTCGATCGCCGGCTCGCCGTCGCTGGCCGCGGGCGCGGCCGGCACGCCGGGACTGTCCACCGGCACCGGTGACCTCCGGGTCAACGCCAACACGTTCCAGGGCAACATGGCCGGCGCCGGCGACGGCGGCGCGATCCACCTCTCGGGCGTCAACGGCAACGAGATCGGCGTGCGCCTGCAGCCGTACCGCGTCGACCTCTTCAACAACGTCATCGTCAACAACGTCGCCGCGGTGGCCGGCGGCGGCATCGCGCTCGTCGACTCGCCCAACGTGCGCATCATCAACAACACGATCGCGCGCAACGACAGCGTGGCGGTGGCGGCGCGCACCTTCAACACCAGCCTCATCCAGGGCCTGGGCAACGGCCTGTCGCAGTCGACGCCGCAGCCCGGCGCCGGCATCGCCAGCTACCGCACGAGCCCGGCGCTGGCCGCGCGCATCGGTGCCGGCGTGGCGGTGCCCGACGGACGCATCCTGTCGCCGCAGTTCTCCAACGCGCTCGTCTTCAACAACCTCGTCGCGCAGAACCGGCAGTTCTATTTCGGCTTCGACTTCGTCAACAACGATCCCACCAGCCCGCAGTGCCAGGTGAATGCCGGCACCAACGCCTGCTACGGGCTGCTGCCTTCGCCGGCGGCGCCGGTGTACAGCGAGGTGGCCGTCGTCGGCGACACCGCCGGCCAGCCGCTCTTCGCGAGCTGGCAGACCACCGCCCAGTGGCGCAACAACGTCGTCAGCAGCACCGCGCAGCCGTTCTCCTCGCAGTACTACAACGGCCCGCGCGACGCGATCGTCCTCGACCCCGAGACGACGACGAAGGGCTTGTCGGTCGCGGCGGCCTTCGACGAAGGCGGCAACTTCATCGACCTGCGCTACGGGCCGCTGTCACTGCACCAGCCCGGCGGCAACCCCTGGGGCAACTACCACCTCACCGGCACCGGCGGCCCGCTCGGGCAGGGCCTCAACCTGCTCACGTTGCCGCTCATCTTCACCCCCGAGCTGCTGCTCGACCGCGACGGCGCGTCGCGCCCGTTCCTGGGCAACTGGGTCGTCGGCGCCTTCCAGACGACGCGCGTGCCGAACGCGCCGCTGAAGACGCAGCAGATCGCCGAAGCGCAATGACCCCATGACCGTGATTGAGGGCAACAACATGGCCAAGCCGATGAAGTCCAGGCTCGCGCGCGTTGCGCTGGCCGCTGTCGCGTCGCTGGCGCCCGTCGTGGCGCAGGCCGGCATCTACCCCGAGTGCCCGCCGGGCGCCGTGCAGCTCGGCCCCAACGCCGCCGGCAACGGGCTCGAGGAGAGCAGCGCGGCGCGCGTGTGCGGCCACCTCACCGCCGGCGACGGCTGGATGCAGCTGCCCAGCGGCGAGCGCAGCTACATCTTCGGCTTCGCGATCGCCGACCCCGACCCGGCGAACGTGATGGTGCGCGGCATCTTCAACGCCAAGTTTCCGGCGCCGACCCTCGTCTTCCGCGAGCGGCAGGAGGTGTTCCTGTCGCTTTCGAACGTCGGCATGGCGCACCGGCCCGACCTGTTCGACCCGCACTCGATCCACTTCCACGGCTACCCGCAGGCCTCGGCCGTGTACGACGGCGTGCCCGAGGCCTCGGTCACCGTGAACATGGGTTCGTCGTTCACGTACTTCTACAAGCTCAACGACCCCGGCACCTACGTCTACCACTGCCACGTCGAGGCCACCGAGCACATGCAGATGGGCATGACGGGCAACCTGTACGTGCGCCCGCGGCAGGACGGCACCGCCTTCAGCTTCCCCGCCGCGCCGCTCACCGGCGCCCAGGCCGACGTGCTCGGCCCGCTGGTGCCGCGCACCACCTCGCGCTTCGCCTACAACGACGGCGACGGCTCCAGCGGCTACGACGTCGAGGCGGCGCTGCAGCTGAGCAGCTTCGACCAGGGGTTCCACCTCCTGCACGAGGCGGTGCAGCCGCTGCCCTTCGAGGGCCTGCGCAGCACGCACACGTTCATCAACGGCCGCGGCTACCCCGACACGCTGAACCAGGCGACGACCACCTTCGACCCGCCGGTGCCCGACGACAGCGCGCCGCTGCCGGAGTCGTCGCAGCCGAACCCGTCGCTGGTGGTCGTGCCGCGCGGGCAGCGCCTGCTGCTGCGCCTGACCAACCTGTCGGTGGTGGACTACTTCACCGTCACCGCGCTGGGGCTCGACTTCCGCGTCGTCGGCGCCGGGGCGAGCGCGACGCGCACCGACCCGGCACGGCTGCCCGGCGGCCTGCCCGGCGTGGTGACGAAGGACTGGTCGCACCGGACCAACTCGGTGACGCTGGGCGGCGGCGAGTCGATCGACGTGATCGTCGACACCGACCGCGTGCCCGCGGGCACCTACACGTTCTTCACGACCAACCTGCAGTACCTCAGCAACGGCAGCGAGGACCGCGGCGGAATCATGACGCACATCGTCGTGCAGTGACGGCACGGGAGCGGGGAGTCCACATGCAACATTCGATTCAACGCGCGGCGCGCGCAGCGGCAATGGCGCTGGGCGTCGGCATGGTCGTGCTGCCGGCGGCCGCGGCCATCCCGGGCCTGACCGGCGCCAACATCAGCAACTGCGCCGTCGGCGCCGGCACCGGGCCGGGCAAGCAGTTCGACCTCATCGCGGCCGAGGGCTACCTCAGCGCCGCCGACGGCGCCAGCATCTACGCCTGGGGCTACGGCGCAGCGCCCGCAGGCGCGCAGCCGCCGGTGATGCAGTACCCGGGGCCGACGCTCATCGTCGAGCAAGGCACCTGCGTGCGCGTGCGCCTGACCAACCACCTGCCGACGCGAACCTCGATCGTGTTCAGCGGCCAGCGCAACGTGCTGGCGGGCACCGGCGGCGGCACCAACGGCGGGGCTCAGCCCGGCGGCGCGGCGGCGGTGAAGTTCGCGCGCGAAGTGGCCCCGCCCACCACGGCCGGTACGAGCACGATCACCTACACGTTCGTCGCCAGCGAGCCCGGCACCTACATCTACCAGTCCGGCACCCAACCCGAGGTGCAGCACGAGATGGGCCTGGCCGGGACGCTGATCGTGCGGCCGGCCGGCGCGCCGAAGCAGGCCTACGCACACGCGGCCACGGCCTTCGACCGCGAAGCGCTGTACGTCGTCAGCGAGATCGATCCCCTGCGCCACCTGGATATCGAGGCGCAGGCGCAGGCCGCGCGCGCCGCCGCAGCGGGGGGCCTGCCGCAGAACTGGCTGCCAAACCAGGCCGCCTGGGGCACATCGTGGCTGCCGCAGTACTGGTTCGTCAACGGCCGCAATGCACCCGACACGATGACGGCCGCCGGCGCCCAGACGCTGCCGCACCAGCCGTACTCGGCGCTGGTGCGGCTGCACCCCGGCGATCGATTGCTGATGCGCATGGTGAACATCGGCCGCGACCTGCACCCGATGCACCACCACGGCAACCACAGCGTGACCATCGCACGCGACGGGCGCATGCTCAGCAGCGCCGCCGGCGCCGGGCCCGACCTGGCGCAGGTGGACTACACGCTGCGCATGCTGCCGGGGCAGACGATCGACGCGCTATGGTCGTGGACCGGCAAGGGCCTGGGCTGGGACATCACCGGCGCCACCTGCAACCTGGCGCTGCCGGTCAGCGAGAGCAACTGCCCGTACGGCAAGTACAGCAACACCGGCACGCTGCTGGCCGCCGGCGTGGCCACGACGACGCAGGACTGGTCCGACCTCTACAAGCCGATGCCCACGCGCATGCCGGCGGCGCTGGAGCTGAGCTACGGCGAGATGTTCGGCGGCAGCCCCTACCTCGGCCAGACCTCGACGCGCCCGGTGGGCGCGGGCCTGGCCAACCAGGGCGGCGGCATCTGGCACATGTTCCACAGCCACAACGAGCGCGAAATCATCAACTACGGCATCTTCCCCGGCGGGCTGATGACGATGCTGCTGATCGAGCACTGGTCGGTGCAGATCGACGACTGACTGATTGAGGGAGCCCGAAGTCATGTTCAGCATTCAACGACGCGCGCGCTCGGGTGCCCTGGCGCTGGCGGCGCTGGCCGCCTGTGCCGCGGCACCGATGGCCCATGCCGTGACCTACGCCTTGAAGGCGATGGCCTACTCCGAGACACAGCCCGATGGCTCGGCGGTGGCGATGTGGGGCTACCTGGCTTCGGGCCCGAACCCGAGCGCAGCGGACATCGCGGCCCTGGCCGCGGCCAGCACCGGCGCCACGTCGCCCGGGCCGGCGCTCGTCGTGCCGCCCGGCGACACGCAGCTCGACATCGTGCTCATCAACGGGCTGCCCGCGGGCAGGCTCACGTCGCTCGTCGTGCACGGCCTCGTCAATGGCGCCGACCCGGTGTTCGCCACCAGCGCCGAGGCAAGCGGAACCCCGTGCACGCCGGGCACCGGCACGCTCGCCGACCAGCGCGCCTGCCGCCTGCGCTCGCTCACGGCCGAGACCGCCAACGGCGGCCAGCGCACCTACTCGTTCAGCAACGTCGCGCCCGGCACCTATCTGTACCAGTCGGGCACGCATCAGCAGGTGCAGGTGCAGATGGGCCTGTACGGCATGATGAACAAGGACGCGCAGACGAGCGGCACGCAGCGCTACGCGTACGGCAGCGCGAGCGCGCTGACAGCACCGTTCGACAACGAGACGCGGTTGATCTTCAGCGAGATCGATCAGGGCATGCACGCCTTGATCGCAGGCCCGGGCCTGCCGGGCAGCACGCTCGGATACCAGCCGAACCTGTTCCGTCTGCATCACTACCCCGCGCCGGCGCCGGTGGGCTCGCTGGTGCCGGTGGCACCGGTGCGCCTGAGTCACCTCGCACCGAACACGAGCAACCAGGTCATCAACATCGTCACCAACCAGCGGCAGCTGGTTCGCCTGGCCAATGCGGGGCTGACGACGCGCATCCCCGCGCTGCGCGACGGCCACATGACCTTCGTCGCCGAGGATGCCAAGCCGTATCCCTATGGGCGCGAGGGGTCCGTTGCGCTGCTGGCGGCGGCGAAGACGATGGATGCGGTGTTCGTCTCCACGGTCACGCCCCAGGCGGCCGCTTCGCCCAATGCCAGCGAACGCGAGGTCGTCATCTACGACCGCCGCGGCGGCCTGTTCACCACCACCGATGGCCGGCTGAACGGCGACTTCGTTCGCCTGGCCCAGGGGACCGCAGCCGCGCCGCCGACGCTGAGCCTGAGCGGCTTTGCACTCACCGCGGCGCAAGGCGTGCTGTACAACCCCACGGCCACCGCCAGCGGCACGCCACCGTTCACCTTCTCGCTGCTGCAGGCGCCGGCGGGCATGAGCATCAATGCAGCGACCGGCCAGGTCAGCTGGATCCCGACCGACGCGCAGGCGCAGAAGCCCGGGCAGCTGACGCTGACCCACCCGGTCACGGTGCAGGTCGTCTCCGGCAGCGGCGGCAGCGCGACAGCCACCGTGAACGTCGCCGTCATCAACACCGACGACCTCGCGGTGGCGGTCCCCGACACCTACACCGTCATCGGCGGCCGCCTGCCGCTCGTGCCGCTGGCCGAAGGCGTGCTCGCCAACGACTTCGACCCCGACGGCGGAGCGCTCAGCAATGCCCAGGTGGCCACGCCGCCGTCGTTGCCGGTCACGCCGGGCAACTTCGTGCTCAACACCAACGGCCGCCTGAGCCTGGACGTGCGCGACCAGTCCTGGTTCACGGCCCTCTCGCCGACGGCCTCGCGCACGCTGACGTTCACCTACACCGTGCAGAGCCCGAGCAGCGTGCCTCCGAACACGCTGATGACTTCGCTGCCCGGCGCGGTGACGATGATCGTCAACGGCCACCAGCCGCCGCAGGCCAACCCCGACACGGCGTCGTACACGCTGGCCCCGACGCCGATCCCGCGGCCGTGGATGAACATCGACGTGCTCGCCAACGACGCCGCCGAGGCCGGCTGGAACCTGCGCACGCAGACGCTCCAGGTGGTGGGCAGCCCCAGCAACGGCGGCACGGCGCAGGCGATCAACCCGGCCACCAATGGCGCCTGCACCGCGGCCAGCGCGTGCGTGATCCGTTACCGGCCGGCGAACGGCGCGGTGCGCGGCAGCGAATCATTCTCGTATCGCGTCCGGGACAATTTCGGTGCCAGCGCCAGCCAGGGCCTGTGGTCCAACGTGGTCAGCGTCGTCGTCAACATCCAGTGACGTGAAGCTGGCGCCCCAGGAGTCTCGAACGCATGTTGCGCGCCTTGTCCCTGAGTTTCGCCGCCGCCCTGGCCGCCGCCGGCTGCAGCACGGCGCCGCCGGCTCCCGGTGAAGCGGCGGCGAACGCGACCGCGGCAACGGCGCCGGCGCCCGCCCCGGCGACACCGCCGCACGCCCCGGCGACAGCGGCGCCGCACGCCATCGCCGCGCCGGCGTTCGGCATCGAGTTCATCGACACGCGCCTGTCCGCGGCCGGCAGCCTTGTCGACCTGCGCTACCGCGTGCTCGATCCCGACAAGGCGGCGCCGCTGCTGGACCGCAAGGTGCGGCCCGTGCTCGTGCACGTCGAGTCCGGCCGGCGCTACTACGTGCCGCAGCCGCCGATCGTCGGCGCCCTGCGCCAGACGACGCGCGGCGGCCAGGCGCCGCAGCCCGGCCGCACCTACTTCATGCTGTTCGCGAACCCCGACCGTGCCTTGAAGACCGGCGACACGCTGGCCCTCTTCGTCGGCGACCAGCGCGTCGGGGAGTTCCGCATCCTCCAGTAGCACGCTGCGATGCCGCCCGTGTCGGTCGTTCCGCGGCGGTGCCGCAGCCCGCGCGCCGCCTTCGCCGCCGCAGCCCTTTGCGCAACGGCTCTCGGCGCCTTAGCGCCGGCCGCCGGTGCCGGCGAGGTCGACGAGGCCGTGCAGGCGAGCCTGGCGATGCGGCCGGCCGGCGCCATCCGCGTCATCCTCCAGCTCGAAGCGCCGCCTTCGCTGCAAGGCGCTGCAACCGTCGCTGCAGGCGCTGCCGCGACAGGCGCACGCGCCGGCGCCCTCGCGCGCGCGTTGCGCGAGGCCCTTCATCGAACGGCAGGCGGCGCTCGTCGAGCGGCTGCGCGGCATCGGCGCGCAGGACATCCAGCCGCTGTGGCTGGAGCACGCGTTGGCGCTGGAGATGCCGCGCTCGCGCGTCAAGGACGTGGCGCAGTGGCCCGCGATCCGCCGCGTGCAGAGCGACTTCGTGCTGCGCGGTCCGGCGCGGCCGTCGCTCGCCGCGCGCGGCGACCCGCGCCTGGCCGAGCGGCAGGACGAGCAGGCCCGCGCCGCCTTGTCGCGTGCGTCCACGACGGCGGCGCCGGCTGCCGCGCTGCAAGCGCCCGCGGCCGGCGAAGCGCCGTGGGAGCTTGCCGAGCACCTGGCGGCGATCGACGCGCCGCGCGCCTGGCTGGCCGGGCTCGACGGCCGCGGCACCACGGTGGCCGTCGTCGACAGCGGCGTCGACCTGCGCGTGCCCGCGCTCGCGCTGTCCTTCCGCGGCGGCGCGGCCGACTGGTTCGATCCCTACGGCCAGCACCGCCTGCCGCACGACGCGCAGGGCCACGGCACGCTGGTGGCGAGCCTGCTCGCCGGCCGCGCCGCCGGCGGGGCGGCACCGCTCGCGACCGCGCCGGCGGCGCGCTTCATCGCCGCGCGCCTCTTCGACGACGCCGGCCAGGGGCGCTTGTCCGCGGTGCACCGCATCTACCAGTGGCTGCTCGACCCCGACGGCGACGAGCACACACCCGACGCGCCGCAGGTGGTCAACAACTCGTGGGGCCTGGCCGGCACGACCGACCAGTGCAACGTCCTGCTGGCGCGCGTGTGGCAGGCGATGGCGCTGGCCGACGTGGCGGTGGTGTTCGCCGCCGGCAACGACGGCCCGCACGAGCGCACGAGCATGAGCCCGGCCAACAACCCGGGCGTCGTCTCGGTGGGCGCGCTCGATGCCGACGGCGCCGTCTCGCGCCAGAGCAGCCGCGGGCCTTCGGCGTGCGACGCGGCCGGCGCGCCGCGCTTGCCGTTCCCGACGCTGCACGCGCCGGGCATCGCGCTGCCGGCGCTCGACCGCATCGGTGCTTCGGCGGGCGTGGCGCAGCGCAGCGACGGCACCTCGTTCGCCGCGGCGGTGGCCAGCGGCACGCTGCTGCTGCTGCGCCAGCGCGAGCCCGAGTGGAGCGTGGCGCAGCTCGTCGCTGCGCTGGCCGGGCAGGCCGTGGCCGCCGCGCCGGGATTGCCGCCGAGCGTGCACGCCGGCGCCCTCGCCGCTGCGCCGGCCGAACGAGCGCACTTGCAGGTGCTGCGGCCGGCCGACGGACGGCTCGACACGCAGACGCTGCGCTCCGTGCTGCCGCGGTCGCTGTCGGTGCAGCGCATCGAGCCGGCATCGCCGGGCTCGCCGTTGCCGGCCGGGCTGGCGCTGCACGGTGACCATGCCGTCTGGCAGCCGCAAGCCGGCGCAGCCGACACCGGCATCGAGCTGCGCCTCGTGCTGTCCGACGACACGCGGCTGCCGTTGCGTGTGATGCAGCCGGCCGCGCCGACCACGGCGAGCGCGGGTGCCGAGGCGCGCGTGTTCGCCGCGCGGCGCGACACGCCGGTGGCGCTGGCCGCCGAGGCGACCCCGGCGCCGGCCGACGCGGCCGCCTGGAGCCAGCCGCTGCGCGGCGGTCGCATCGTGCGCGATGCCGAAGGCCGCTGGTGGTATCGGCCGCCGGCGGGGTTCGTCGGCACCGACCAGTTCGCGCTGCGCACCGCCGAAGGCGTGCAGCCCTACAAGGTGGTGGTGCGGCCGTGAACGGACTTCGCGCCGCGCGCGCCCGGCACGCCGCTGTGTTCGCCCGAGGTAGCGACCGTGGGAGCGGCCGCGGCGGCTGTCGCGCCGCGGCGGCGAATCGTCATGGGCCTCGCCGACGCAGCGTGGACCCGCGCGCTGCTGCCGGCCGCTGCGGCCGCGGTGGCCGCGGCAGGCCCGGCGCCCGACTACCGCCTCGCGCGCCAGGACGTGGCGCGCCTGCCCGACATCGCGCTGGTCACGATGCACAAGCGCGCGACGACGCTGGCGCGCGAGCTCGACACCGACCAGCCGCTGTGGCTCAACTTCGTCTTCACGACCTGCTCGACGACGTGCTCGATGCAGACGGCGGTGCTGGCGGCGCTGCAGGCGCGGCTTCAGCGCGAGCAGCGCGCCGCGAAGTTCCTGAGCCTCACCATCGACCCCGAGGGCGACACGCCCGAAGCAGCTCGCCGCGTTCGCCGCCCGCTTCGGCGTGCAAGCCGCAAGCTGGCAGTTCTGCACCGGCAGGTTCGAGGACTTGCTCTTGCCGCAGCGCGCCTTCGACGTCTACCGCGGCTCGAAGGCCGCGCACCCGCCGGTGGTGCTGCTGCGCGCGGCGCGCGGCGCACCGTGGTGGCGGGTCACCGGCTTCCCGACGCCCGAAGACCTGCACGGCGTGCTGCTCGACAAGCTGCGCCGCGCGTGAACGCCTGGGCTCGCCGGTTCTTGCGGGTTCGCGGGCACAAGGCGGCGCCCGGCGCCACGGCGTTCGCGATGCTCGCTGCCTTCACGGCCTCCATGGCGTTCACCGCGCTCGCCGTCCTGGTCGGGCCTTGCGTCGCGGCGACGGCGGCTTCGGCGCCGGAGCTCGAAGAAGGCCGCGCCCTCTATGAAGGCCGCCACCCGGCGCTGTCGGCCACGCTGCCCGGCGCATCGCATGCCGCGCTGCCCGTGCAGCAGGCGGCGTGCGTCGCTACCACCGGCCCAGCGGGCTCGGGGAGTTTCGAGGGCGAGGCCGCCGTGCCGCCGATCTCGTCGGGCCTGCTGGCGCGGCCCTTCGACCCGGCGACGACGCGGCGCTACGGCCCTGCGGCACGGCCCGGCGAGGAAGGCGGCCTGCGCGTGCGGCCGGCCTACGACGCGGCGGCGCTGCACCGCCTGCTGACCGAGGGCCGCACGCCGGACGGCCGCGTCCTCGGGCCGCTGATGCCACGCTACGCGCTCAGGCTGCGGCACGGCGCGAGCCTGCTTGCGTTTCTCAACGCGCTGGGCACGCAGCCCACGCCGGGCGTCGACGACGACGTGGTGCACTTCGCCACCATCACCGGCGACGACGTGCCGAGCCCAGACGCAGCAGATGCTCTTGCTGCTGCGCCAGTTCATCGCGCGCAAGAACGCGCAGACGCGCGGCGAAGAACAGCGGCGCGCCGTCGCCCGCCGTACCGAGCACGTGATGTACGCGCGCTACCGGCGCTGGGAACTGCACCACTGGGTGCTGCGCGGCGAGCCCAGCGACTGGCCGCAGCAACTGGCCGCGCTGTACGCGGCGCGCCCGGCTGTTCGCGGTGCTGTCCGGCCGCAGCGACCGCGACTGGACGCCGGTGCACCAGTTCTGCGAGAGCGAGCGATTGCCGTACCTGTTCCCGGTGACCGCGTGGCCGGCGGAGGAAGCCGTTTCGGAAGCTCGGGGCCTCGCGCGACTCGGGTCCCGGCTCGGGCTCAGGTTCGAACTTCTACACCCGCCCTACTTCAGCGGCGGTGCCGCCGCGCAGGCGCGCTGGCTGGCGGCTTCCCGAAGAAGCGGCGGCCGCACCGCCTTCGGCCGCGCGGCCGTGGCTCGTGCTGGCCGGCGCCGCCGAGGGTGCGCGTCCGGAGAAGGGCGGCGACCCGCTGGCCGAGCGCATCGCGCGCGCGCTCGGTGCCCTCGGCGCCGCCGGAGCAGCGGACACCGGCATCACCATCGGCGAACGCTGGCGCGGCGAGCCGGTGGTCGTGAAGCGCGCTGCCGGCCGCCGAAGTGGCGCGCCGGCTCGCCGAGCCGCAGCGGCAACGCGCCCCGCACCGACCGCGGTCACCCGCCGCGAAGCCCGTGCGCGTATACCTGCTCGCCGACGCCTCGCCGCCGGGCGCCGAGAAGGCCCGTTGCCTGGCCGCCGGGCTTCGACGTGCAGTGGCTGACGCAGCAGGACGCCGCTCCGGCGCGCCTGGCGCGCGCCCGCGCCTGGTGGCGCGCCCAGGGCTTGCGGCCGGCCGACGAAGCGCTCGCCGCGCAGGTGCTCTTCGCCGCCACCGCGGCCGTGGAAGCCTCGTGCACGTCGACGAGCGCTTCTCGCGCGAGTACTGCCTGGAGAAGCTGGAGCACAACCTGGAGAACATGCCGCCGATGACGGCCTATCCGCGGCTGTCGCTCGGGCCCGGGCAGCGCCTGGCGGCCAAGAACGTGTGGCTGGTGCGAGCGCGCTGACCGGCTGGTTCGAGAAGAGGGCTTCGATACCTCAGCCCGAACGGGTCTCGTGCGATCGAACGTATGCGATCGAACGCACCGCCACCTCAGCCGAAGAAGCCGAGATCCGTCGGATACGCGGGATAGCCGCCCGCGGCTCCGAAGTGGCCGAGGTTCGGCAGGATGCCCGCCAGCTCGGCCTCGGCGACGCCGAACCAGCGCGCCAGCGTCGCCGCGTACTGGTCCACCGACGTGCTCGGGATCAGCCGCCCCTGGCCGATGTGCCACTGGTCCTCGGGCGCGTCGGTGGCGCCCACGCTCACCGGCGGCGGCGTGCCGTAGAAGGCGCGGCCGCGCACGGCGCCGCCCATCACGAAGTGGTGGCCGCCCCAGCCGTGGTCGGTGCCGTCGCCGTTGCTCGTCAACGTGCGGCCGAAGTCGCTGGCCGTGAAGGTGGTGACCTTGTCGGCCACCCCCAGCTCGACGGTGGCGGCGTAGAACGCGCTCATCGCCTCGCTGACGCGGCGCAGCAGCCCGAGGCTGTCGCCACGAGGTTGTCGTGCAGGTCGAAGCCGCCGAGCGAGACGACAGAGCACCTGGCGCTTGCTGCCGAGCGCGTTGCGCGCACCATTGACGGGCGACGACCTTCAGCTCGTCGGCGAGCGTGCTGTCCGCCAGGAACGGCGTCGCCAGCGTCACGCCCGAGAGCGCCGCGGTCGGCTGCGCCTCGGCCTCGATCGAGCGGCGGGTGACGCGGTTGTATTCGTTCTCCAGCACGTGCGTGCGGCTCTCGGTGATCAGCTCGCGCAGGACACCCGCCGAGGCGGGCGAGAACAGCCCCATGACGCCTTCGTGCACCTGGCGCACCTGCACCGCGCCCTCGGTGCTCACCTGGTACTGCTGCGCCGTGTCGCCGGAGAGGAAGACGGCGTTACCCGACGCCGAGATGCAGGTGAACAGCGCCGTGCCGTTGCTCGACATCGCCAGGTCGCCGAGGTTGCCGCCCCAGCCGACGGTGCTGCCCTCGGCGCCCTGCGACTGCCACACCGACTGCTGGTCGTTGTGCGACATCGGCTGCGGCGGCAGCGGGTAGCGCACGCGGTCGGCGCTGAAGTACTCGGCCTTGCTCGTCGGCCGGATCAGCGGGCCGACGTTCAACAGCACCGCGGCGTGGCCGCTCGCGAACAGCCCCGCGAGCCCGGTCATCGCCGGGTGCAGCGCGTACTGGCGGCCGCCGGGCAGCGGTACGGCCGGCGCCAGCGCCGTGGCGGCCAGCTCCGCCTGCTCGATGGCCAGCCCCGCTGGCCCCGGCCCCGAGGCGCGGATGGCGCGGTAGGCCTGCCAGCTCGGCGTGTCGTAGGTGACCACCGTGTTGGCGTAGTCGTTGCCGCCATCAGGAAGGTGAGGGCCCGGTAGTCGGTGGCGTCGAAGGCCGCGGCGTCGCCGATGGCAGCGAGATTCAGCCCGAACGGCGTCGCCAGGCCGGCCAGCGCCAGGTGGCCGGCGCGCTTGAGGAAGGCGCGGCGCGCCTGCTGGCGGGGGTCGATGAGGTGCATGGACGAGTTTCCTTCGCAGTTCACGCGGCCTGCATCACTTCTGCACCAGGTACTCGGGGCAGGACATGACGAGGACGATGGCGGCGACGACGCGCCAGCGCTTGTCTTCTTCGCTGCTGTCGGCGGCCACCGGCCGCTCCAGGAGCGCGCTGGCGATGCGTTGCTGCGTCGCCGCGCTCAACTGCCCGGCGGCCAGCAGCAGGTTCAGCCGCTTCAGCAGCGCCACCGGGTCGTGCGCCAGCGCCAGCTCGGCGCGGTAGTCGGGGCTCAAGTCGAAGCCGTCCTGCGGGTAAGGGCCTTCGTAGGGGAACGGATAGCCGGTGCGGTGCGGCCAGACGACCCACAAACCGAAGCCGACCCAGCCCTCGATCGCGTTGAGCCACTGGCTGGTGCTGGACTCGTTGACGATCTGGAACTCCGGCGCCGTGGCGCCGGCCGCGGCCATCGCCGTGCCCGGCGGCACGTAGCCCGGGCGGAAGAAGTTGAACACCGACGGCGACGTGAACGGCGCCTGCCCGTACCACGTCTTCGCGTCGCCGAAGTGGTAGTTCCACTTGAAGCTGCCGGCGGCGGAGTCGACACCGAACGTGCGGCCCCACTGCAACTGGCGCAGCATCGGCTCGCGCAGCTTGCCGTGCGTGGCGCTCGTGAGCGTCGCCGCGCCGGTGGCCTCGGCGTCGAGCAGGATGGCGCGCCACACCGCCTTCAGGTCGCCGCGCACGCCGGCGCCGTTGTCGTTGAACTTCGCCGCCACGCGCGCCACGTAGGCCGGGCTCGGGTGGCTGGTGACCAGCCGCTGGATCATCTGGCGGGCGAAGAACGGGCCCACGTTGGGGTGGTTGGCCAGCGTGTCCAGCGCCAGGCGCAGCGCCTCGGGTCCCGGCGTGCCGGCCGGGATCGTGGTGCCGAGGAAGCTCTTGGCCAGCGTGCTGTGCCGGCCGGCGTCGAACACCATCGCGCGGCGCGTCATCTCCGGGTACGGCCGCGGGCCGCCGTCGTTGGCCGAGGGGAACCAGGTGCCGTCGTCCCAGAAGTCGTAGCCCGTGAACACGCGCGCGAGCTGGCTGACATCGTCCTGCGTGTAGGTGGGGATCGGCCGGCCGTTGCCGTCGAGCACCGGCGTGCCGTCGAGGTTCAGCCGCACGAGGCCGATCGTGAACAGCTGCATCACCTCGCGCGCGTAGTTCTCGTCGGGCACGCGGCCGCTGGCGGCGTCTTCCTTCTCATTGCCGCGCGTGTTCAGCCACGCGCCCATCACCGGGTTCAGCGTCACGTCCTCCAGCAGCCGGCGGAAGCTGCCGAAGGCGTTGGCGTTGAGTTGGTCCCAGAAGTGCGCGATGCCCAGATGCACCCACGCCAGGCCGGCGACGTTGATCGAGACGACGAAGAACTCCGACAGCGCCAGCGCAACGCGCTTGCGCACCTGGTCGGGCTGCTTGACGAGCTGGTGCGCGAGCACGAAGTGCGTCGCATAACTGCCGGAGTCGTAGAACGTGAACTCGTCCAAGGCGCCGTAGCCCTTGGCCATCAGCCAGTCCCAAGCCTTGTCGGCGACCGGCAGCGCGAACTGCCGTTCCAGCCAGGCGGCCGCGCCCTGCGCCTTGACGGCGGCGATGTCGGCCTCGGTGCTGGCGACGGCGGCGTGCTGGATGAAGCGCGCCGCGGCGGTGTCGGCGGCGGGCAGGTCGTAGGGGGTGGGCGGTGCCGGCGGTGCGGTCGGGGCCGGGGTCGGCGCGGGGGTCGGCGTGGGGCAGGCCTGGGCCGGGGTGCGGGCCCGGGTGCCGGACCGGGCGTCTCGTCGCCACCGTTCCCACCCCCGCCGCAGGCGGCCAGCGCGGCGGCGGCGGCCAGCGCCGCGGCCGACAAGGCGCGCGGCGGCGCGATGCGCGGCGGCGGCGGTGCCGGCTGCGCTGCGGGTGTCGAAGGCGCGCCCGCGCGCGGGCGGTGTCCTCTCGACTTCCGGCTCGCGGCCCGCCTCGGCGGCCTCCCTCGCGGTGCCGTTCGCCGGCGGCGGCCGTCTTTCGTCGTCCATGGACGCTCCCTTCCGGGCGCCCTGCCGCCCGCTTGTTCTTTGCGCGCCGATGGTAGTCAGCTTCCTGCCGCGGCGCGCGATGCGCCGGTCGTGCAGCCGCTGCGCACTTTCATGGCAGTGTGCCGCCGGCGCGCCGGCGGCGCCGCGAAGGTGCGCGGCTGCTGCCGGCCCTCGCTTGAATGGGGCGGCGAGGGGCGCGCTTCAGGTCACGCCGGCCGGCTGCATGCGCAGCCCGTCGACGACGCGCACCACCGCCGCCGGCCGCTCGATGAAGCCGGCCTCCAGCGCCAGCACCGCCAGCTCGGCCACCGTGCGCAGGCCGAGCTTGCGCATCATGCTGGCGCGGTGCTTCTCGACCGTCTTCTGGCTCAGGTTGAGCAGTTGCGCCGCGTCACGGTTGGTGCGGCCTTCGGCCACCAGGCGCAGGATGCTGCGCTCGCGGCGCGTGAGGTGGTCGAACTGCGACTGGGCCGGGTCCTGGCCCTTGGGGTCGAGGTAGCGGCGCACGACGTGGCCGCTGACCTCGGGGCTGAGGTAGGTGCGGCCGCGCAGCACCGAGCGCATCGCGATCAGCACTTCGTCGAACGACGTGTCCTTCACGAGGTAGCCGTTGGCGCCGGCGGCCAGGGCTTCGCGCACCTGCGTCGGCCCGCGCATCGCCGTGAGCACGACGATGCCCAGGTGCGGGCAGCGGCGGCGGATGTCGGCGATGGCCTCGATGCCGCTCATGCCGCTGGCGCCGTTGAAGGCGATGTCGCACAGCACGAGGCCGGGCGGCTGCGTCACCACCTGCCGGATGGCGGAGGGGCCGTCGATGGCTTCGGCGCCCACGCGCAGGTCGGTCTGCGCATTGATGAGGGCGCGCAGCCCCTCGCGCAACAGGACGTTCGACTCGACGAGCAGCACGTTGACGGTCATGGCAGTTCCCTCGGGTGTTCTTCTGGCTCAACGTGAAGGTGGGCGGGGCGTGGCCGGCACGGCGGCCGGCGGCTTGAACAGGAACACCCACTGCGAAACATCGCCGGCGGCGGTGAAGCCGGCGTATCGCTCGGGAAAGCGGGCGCGCTTCATCGGCTCGACGTTCGCCAGGCTGCGCACGCCGGCCAGGCGGCCGCCGATGTGCACGAGGCCCCACTCGGGCTCGCCGAACGGGTCGGGGTAGGCGCGGCGCAGGTGCTGCACCGGTTGCGGATAGCGGTCGTCCTGCAGCAGCTGCGCGACGCCGCGCGGCAGCGTGCGCGGCGTTCCCGGCGGCGCGGCCCAGTAGTAGCGCTCGATCGCCTGCCGGTACTGCTCGCCGATGAACAGCAGCTCCTGCTCGCGCTCGCGCTGGCGCGCCGTGGCGCCGACCTCGATGGCGGCCATCAGCGCCAGGCCCATCAGCCCCATCGCCAGCAGCAGCGCGAGCAGCACGACGCCGCGCTGCGACCGCCGGCCGGCGCGAACGGTTCGACGCGCGACGCCGCGCATTTCAGCGCGCCCCCGCCGCCGGCGCCGCTGCCGGCGCCTCAGGCGGCTGCACGTCGTAGACGCCCTTGTCAGGCTCCTGCGGCGGGACGATGCGCCAGTCGTTGCGCTCGGTGACCGGGTCCACCGGCACTTCGCGCAGGTAGCGGCGGGCGACCAGCTCGTCCAGCGTCTCCGGGTAGCGGCCGCTGTCGGCGCGGAACTGGTCGATGGCACCGCGCAGCGCGGCGATGTTCTGCCGCCGCACGTTCTCGCGCCCCTTGTCGATGCTGCCGAGGAAGCGCGGCGCGGCGATCGACAGCAAGAGGCCGATCAGCGTCATCACGACCACCAGCTCGATGAGCGTGAAGCCGCGGCCACTGCGGGCGCTGTAGCGGCGGTGGCTCTCACCACTCGTCATAGCGGCTCCCGTCCAGCGCCACCGCGGTGGAGCTCGAAGAGACGTCGAACACGTCGCGCCCGCCGACGTCCCAGGCGTCGCCGGCGCTGCCGTAGGCGCGCGTGCGCCAGGTGGCGGCGGCCGGGAGCTGGCGTTCAGTGGCGAAGGGGTCGCGCGGCAGCTGGCGCAGCAGCACGATGACGCGCGGATCGCCCTCGGCCGCGCCCTGCACCGGCAGCGGCCGTGTCAGCACCTCCAGCGAAGGCGGGTAGCCCGATTCGCCGGCGGCGCGCGGCAGCTGGCCGGCATCGACGGCGGCGCGGTATTCGTCGAGCGCGCTGCGGATGATCCTCAGCGATCGCTTGAGCTCGGCCTCCTTCACGCGCGTGCTCGTCACCTCCGCCAGCGGCATCGCCACCAATGCCAGCACGCCCACGAGCGCGAGCGACACGACGAGTTCGAGCAGCGTGAAGCCGCGCCGGCGCGCCCGCGGGCGAGGGCGCGGGTGCGCGGGCTTGCGAGGTGCGCGCCGTGCTTCATGGCGAAGTCTTCAGGCGCAGCGGTGCGCCGCGCGAAGGCGCAGCGGCTGGTCGTCCTCGCCTTTGGCGTCGAGTGCGCTCACGAGCAGCTGCGTCTGCGCGCGCGAGCTGACGGCGGCAAAGGTGAGGACGACCAGCGGCTGCTCGGTGGCAGGCGTGGCCTTCGGGAACTGCAGCGCGAGCTCGATGCGCCCGACGAGCGGGTCCACGCGCACCGGCTGCAGCGTCGCGCCGGCGGCGGCAGCGGCGGCGGCCGGCGCGGCCTCGACGAAGCGCATCACGCCGGGGTCGTAGCGCACGACCAGCGGCCAGCGGCGCAGCGCCGGCAACTCGACCGCGGCCACCTCGGCGGTGAACGGGGCGCCGATCTGCGCCTGGCGCGGGCCTCTCCAGCGCAGCTCGCCGCCACCGGCCATCGCCGGCAGGTCCAGCGGCTGCGCCTTGACCGATTCCGCGCCCGGCGTCTTGGCTGGCGGCGTGGAGGGAACCGGCGCCGCCGGCACCGCCGCCGGCGCGTAGATCGCGCCCGGCCGGATGGCCGGCGGGATGGCGCTGCGGTTGATGGGCACGGGCGGCGGCGCCGCCACCACCGCCGGCGGCGGCGTTGCGGCCGTACCCGGCGCGGTAGTCGTGCCGGGCGCGGGCATCGCGGCGGCGGCGAGGCCTCCGGTGGCGCCCGTCACCGGTGCGGCAGCGGCCGGCGCCGAGGCGGCTGCGCCGGGGGCAGGCGGCGCGCCCGGGGCCGAGGGTGTGGCGCCGCCTTCGCCCGTGCCGGGCAGCACGGTGCCGCCGGGGCTCGTGAACGGGCTGGCGGCACCGCCGCCGTTGCCGGGGCCGGCAGCGGTGCCGGCTCCCGCCAGCGGCGTGCCGGGCAATGCGCCCACGGAGTCCAGGCGCAGCGGCCGCGCGCGGATCGCCGCCTCGGTGCCCGAGTAGACCTCGTGCGTCTCGGCGCTGGCCACGGCCGGCGGCCGGATGATGCGCGGCGTGATCGACAGCATGATCTCCTTCTTGCTGCCGCTGCCGCTGTTGTTGCCGAAGAGCGCGCCCACCATCGGCAGGTGGCCGAGGCCGGGCAGCTTGGCCGCGGTGTTGCGCTCGTCGTCGGAGATGAGGCCGGCGAGCACCTGCGTCTCGCCGTCGCGCAGGCGCAGCGCGGTGGAGGCGTTGCGGGTGCCGATCTGGTAGGCCAGCGACCCCGACGGCCCGGCGATCTCGCGCGTGATGCTGCTGACCTCGAGGCTGACGCGCACGCCCACCTCCTGGTCGCTGTAGACCTGCGGCTCGAAGTCGAGCTTGAGGCCGACCTCCTGGTACTGCACCGTGCCCGTGACGACCGCGCCGCCGGTGGTCACCGGCGTCACGGTGTTGGTGATGATCGGCACGCGGTCGCCGATGAGCACGCGCGCCTTCTCCTTGTTGCGCGCGCGCAGGCGCGGGCTCGACAGCAGGTTGGCATCGGTGTCCTGGAGGCGGAAGTTGATGCCGGCCGTCAGCCCGCTGGCCAGCAGGTTGTCGCGCGTCAGCGCGCGCAGCGTGCCGACGGTGAGCTGGCCGTTGGCGTCGGTGGGCGTGGCCAGGCCGATGCCCTCGGGGAACTGGATGCCGATGTTGCTCAGGCGGTCGCGCGAGACCTCCAGCACCTCCACTTCGAGCATCACCTCGGCCTCGGCCACGTCCTGCGCCGCGATGACCTTGGCCGCGACCGCGATCGCGTCGGGCGTGTCGCGGATGACGAGGGTGCCGTTCTTCTCGTCGATGACCACGTCCTTGAGCTTGAGCACGGTCTTCAGCACGCCCTGGATGTGCTTGGGGTCGCCGCTGGTGATGTGGAACGTGCGCACGACGAGGTCCTGGTACTCCTTCTGCTTGGCGGCGGTGGCCGGGTAGACGAAGAGCGTGCTGCCGTTGAGCACCTTCTTGTCGAGCTGGTTCTGCAAGAGGATGAGGTCGACGGCGTCCTCGACGGCGGCGTCCTTGACGAAGATGGTCGTCTTGAGGTCGGGCTTGACGTCGCGGTCGAGGACGACGTTCAGGCCGGTCGTCCGCGCCAGCGCCTCGAACACCATGCGCAGGTTGGCGTCGCGGAACTGCAGCGTCACCGGCCGCCGCATCACCGAGGCGGCGGCCAGCTGCGCCTGGCGCGCTACCGCCTGCTGCTCCAGCAGCAGGGCGACCTCGCGCTTGAGCTGCAGCGCGCCGGCATGCGAGCCGTTGATCGCGAGCGCGCGCGCCACCAGCTCCTGCGCCGCTTCGGGGTGCTTGTCCTTGAGCTGCGCGCGCGCCTGCTCGAGCCAGCGGCCGATGACGATGTCCTGCTCCAGCGCGGCGAGGCCGACGAGCGCGCGGTCCAGGCCCGGCGACACCTTGAGCGCCTGCTGGTACAGCACGCGCGCCTGGGCCGAATCGCCGGCGCCGCGCGCCTCGTCGGCGCGGGTGACGAGTTCGCGCGCGATGCCGGCCTGCGCGTTCAGCAGGTCGAGCTTGTAGCGCGGGTTGCCGGGGTCGCGCGCGGCGGCTTCCTGCAACTGCCGCAGGCCCTGCTCGCGCTGCCCGGCGGCGAGCGCGGCCATGCCTTCGCGGTGCATGCGCTCGGCGGCGCAGCCGGCCAGCAGCACCAGGGCCACGGCCGCGGCAGCGGCGCGGCGAGCCCAGTGCGCGCGCGGCCCGGCGATCGAGGGCGGTCTTTTCATCAGCGGCTCCCGGGTTGCTGCGGCAGCGGCAGCGATTGCGCCTGCTGCAGCGGCAGATAGACGAAGTCGAGCGCCGTGGCCGTGACATTGGCCAGGCGGTAGCGGCGGCCGGCGAGTTCGTCGCCGCGGCGGGCCACGATCAGCTCGTCGCCGAGCGCGAGCAGCACCTTTGGGCCGCTGGCGTCGGTCTCGATGAGGCCGACGAACGTGAATGGCAGCGGCGGCGCCTTCGGCGGCGCCGGTGGAGGTGGTGGCGGTGGCGGCGGTGGCGGCGGTGGCGGCGGTGCCGGCTTGGCCGGCGGCGGTGGTGGTGCGGCCCAGCTGCGCCGCGCGAAGAGGTCGACCGCAGCAGCGTCGGTGCCGCCAGCGGCGGCGCTGCCGGTTGCGGCGCGCGTGCGTGCCGGCGGCGGCGCGGGTGTGCCGGGCGGAAAAGGCGCCGAGGGTGCGGAAGCCGGCGAGGCGGCCGCCTTCGCTTGCGCGGCCAGCACCGGCGGCGTGCCGGCGAGCGCCAGCAGCGCCGCGGCGAGCGACGAGAGCGCGACGAACGCTGCGCCGGCGTACGAGGCGTGGCCGGGCGGCTTCAAGGCTCGGCCCGCTGGTAGTGGAAGCTCATGCGCACGCGCACCTGCAGCTCGCGGCTGCCGATGTGGCTGCGCTCCAGGCGCAGGTCGTCCAGCGCCACGTGCGGCAGCCGCTCCAGCAGGCTGCGCGTGAACGCCTTCACCTCGGGGTAGCCGGCGGTGAGCGGGAACGTCGCGCTCACCGTCACCAGGGCCGATTCGGCCAGCGAGCGCAGCTGGTATTCGCCGCTGGCGAGATCGATGCGGTGCGCTTCGGCCACTTCGAACACGGTGCGCAGGTCGGCCGGGTGCTGGCGCATCGGCGGCAGCGCGCGCAGGGTCTGCTGCGCGGTTGCGGCGTCCAGGCGCGGCCGCAGCTGGCGCAGCTCGCGCGCCTGCTGTTCGAGCTTCTGGATCGAGGCATCGATCGCCGGGCGGCGCAGCGCGTGCCAGGCCGCGGCGGCGAGCGCCAGAGCGAGCACGAGCACCGCCAGCGGCCCGAAGCGGCCGAGCCGCCGGTGGATCGGCCAGGCGGCACGGCGCAGCGCCGCCTGCCAGTGGCCGCCGGACGACGCGGGCCAGAGCGTGCCGGTGCGCGACAGAGTCTCCGCGAACGCGCGCGCTGCGCTGCGAGACACGGCGCGCAGGTCGCCCGGGCTCATGATGCGCCCCCCCACGACGCCTGCACCTGGAAGCGCACGCCGCGGCCGCCGGCCTCGGGCGGCACGGGCTGGTGCATCAGCAGCATCACCTCGGACAAGCGGCCCTCGGCCTGCAAGGCCTCGAGGAAGCCGAGCATCGCCTGGCGGCTGCGCGCTTCGAGCAGCAGGCGCACCGCGCGCTTGGACGCGGTGGGCTCGACGCCCAGCACCGCGACATCGCGGCTGAGCCCGCCCTCGAGCGAGCGCAGCAGGTGGTCCCACGGCGTGTCGAGGTCGCGTTGCATATTGGCCAGGGCGCGGCGCGCGCGCTCCTCGGCCGGCGACAGGCGCGCCGGTGGCGTGGCATTGCGCGCCTGCGAGCGCGCCGAGTCGAGCGCCGCGTCGGCCTCGCGCAGCCGCGCCAGGTCCTCTTCGACATAGCGGACGGCGCCGACGGCGGCCAGCAGCGCCAGCGCCATGGCCGCCAGCGTCGGCAGCGGCCAGCGCCGCCGCGGCGGCGCCAGGTTGAGCTCCAGCGGCGGCAGCTTCACGCGCCGGCTCCTTCGTGCAGCGGCGCGACGCGGTGCACCTGCCAGGGGGCGACGCGGCGGTCGTCCAGCGGCGCTTCGCTGAGCACGATGCGGCGCGTGCGCTCGTCGACGGCTTCGCCGTGGCGCGCGAGCAGCCGTTGCGCCGACTGGTTGAGCGCGCCGGCGCTGCCTTCGGCCGTCTCGCGGCCGAGCGCGGCCATCGAGCCGCGCCGCATGTGCACGAAGATGCCCTGGCCGCCGCGCAGCCAGGCGACGACGCCGTCGCGCAGCTCCACCGTCGTCGCGGCGGCGTTCCACGCGCGCGCGAAGGCCGGCTCCATGCGCACGAGCGTGGCCTGGTGCAGCTGCAGCGCTTCGTGCACGGCGCGCACCAGCGCCTCGGGCACCGCCAGCAGCAGCGCGTGCCGGCCATCGGCCTGCACCTGCCAGCGCAGCGCCTGCGCGGCGGCGGCCTCGCCGAAGATCTCCTCCGCGCTGGCCTGCATCAGCGCGCACGACGCGCTCGGGCTGGCTCGCGAAGTCGCCTTGCACGACATCGAGCCAGCACAGCGGATCGTCGAGCAGCACGTGCGTGCTCCAGCCGCCGCGCGGCGGCGCGCCGGCGTCGCCGGGCGAGCCGGCCAGCAACTCGGCCAGCACGTCGGCCAGCGCGGCTTGCAGCTCGGCCGCCGGCATGTCCGACGTGACCGCGCGGTCCGAGCGGGCCGTGCGCGAACCCGGGCCGCGCGCCTCGATGCCGGCGGCGCCGAGCGTGAGGTCAATGGCGGCCGTGGGTCGGCGTGACACGCTTGACCTCCTCCAGCGTGGTGTGGCCGGCGAGCGCGAGCGCCAGCGCCGCTTCGCGCAGGCCGACGAAGCCTTCGGCCGCGGCGCATTGCCGGATGCGATTGAGCGACGCGCGCTGCACCATCAGCTCGCGCAGTTCGTCGGTGAGGCGCAGCGTCTCGGCGATGGCGACGCGGCCGCTGTAGCCGCTGCCGCGGCAGGCGGTGCAGCCGATGCCGCGCTTCCACTGTGCCGGCGTGCCGGCGGCTGCTGCGGCCGCCGCGGTGGCCGAAGCCGGCACGCCGCAGGCCGCCATCAATGCCGGCGCCGGCTCGTAAGGCTCGGCGCAGGCGGTGCAGGTGCGCCGCATCAGCCGCTGCGCCATGACGCCGGTCAGCGCCGAGACGAGGTTGTAGGCGTCCACGCCCATGTTGGCGAAGCGGCCGATGACGTCGAACACGTTGTTCGCGTGCACCGTCGTGAAGACCTGGTGGCCGGTGAGCGCGGCCTGCACGGCGATCTGAGCCGTCTCGGCGTCGCGGATCTCGCCGACCATGATCTTGTCCGGGTCGTGGCGCAGGATGCTGCGCAGACCGCGCGCGAAGGTGAGGCCCTTCTTCTCGTTGACGGGGATCTGGAGGATGCCGGGCAGCTGGTACTCGACCGGATCCTCGATGGTGATGATCTTGTCGAGGCCCGTGTTGATTTCGCCGAGCACGCCGTACAGCGTCGTCGTCTTGCCGCTGCCGGTGGGGCCGGTGACAAGCAGGAGGCCGTAGGGCTGGTCGGCCAGCTCGCGCACGAAGGCGAGCACCGGCGGCTCGAAGCCGAGCGTGTCCAGCGTCAGCCGGCGCATCGTGCCGGCCAGGTGCGCGCGGTCGAGCACGCGCAGCACCGCGTCCTCGCCGAAGAGGTTGGGCATCACCGAAACGCGGAAGTCGATGTCGCGCCCCTGCGCGCGCACGGCGAAGCGGCCGTCCTGCGGCACGCGCCGCTCGGCGATGTCGAGTTCGGCCAGCACCTTGATGCGCGACAGCGCCTGGTCGGCCATCGCCGCATCGGCGATCTGCTGCACGACCTCGAGCACGCCGTCGATGCGGTACTTGACGACGAGGCCGGTGCCGGTGGTCTCGAAGTGGATGTCGCTGGCGTTGGCGCGCAGCGCGTCGTGCAGCATCGAGTCGACGAGCCGCACGACGGGGCTGGCGGCGGCGTCGATCTCGGCCAGCGAGAGGTTGATGTCGACCTGCGCCCCGCCGCCCGCCGCACCGGCGCCGCCCGGCGCGGCGATGCGCAGCGAGTCCTTGGCGCGCATCTGGTGCTCGGCGCGGGCGAGGAGGGCGCGCAGGTCGTCGGGCGTGGCCAGCAGCGTGCGCGTGCGCGCCAGCGTGCGCAGCCGCACGTCCAGCCAGGCGGCCAGGCGCGCATCGGTGGGGTCGGTCAGCACCACCAGCGCGTGGCCGCTGCCTTGCACCGTGCCCACGGCCACCTGCCGCCGCTGGCACTCGGCGAAGCTGATGCGCGCGAAGTCCGGTACCAGCTGGCGCAGGTTGGCCGCGCTCGCGACATCGAGGCCGAAGAAAGCCGCTGCTTGCGGCAGCAGCGTCGCCACGTCGACGCCCGCCTGGCGCGCCAGCCACGGCAGCCGCTGCCCGGGCTCGCTATAGGCGATGGCCTCGCGCACGGCGGCGGCGGTGACCCAGGCAGCTGCGTTGCCGGTCGCAGGTGGAGTGGTGGCGACGCTCACGGCACGGGCCTACTGCAGCTGCGCTGCCAGATCGAAGATCGGCAGGTACATGAGGACGACGATGCCGCCGATGACGAGGCCGATGCCGATCATCAGCACCGGCTCGATCCAGCGGCTGGCGATGTCGAGGCCCGCTTCCAGGCGCGCCTCCTGGCGCATGGCGATGCGCTCGAGCATCGCCGGCAGCGTGCCGGTGCGCTCGGCCACCACGAGCATGCGCTGCGTGACAGGGTCGGCAAGCGCCGCCTCGCTCAGCGCGTGGCTGATCGACTGGCCCTCGCGCAGCCGCGCCACCGCGGCCAGCAGCGCCTGGCGGTCGCGGCCGGGCAGCAGCGGCGCGGCCTGCTGCAGCGCCTGCGGCGCCGGCACGCCGCCGCGCACCAGCACGCCGGCGGTGCGGTAGACCTGCGAGTGCCGGTAAAGGCGCGCCAGCGCACCCACCAGCGGCAGCCGCGGCAGCCAGCGCTCGGCGGCGCCGCTGCGGATGTGCCACACCAGCGCCACCGCCGCGGCAACCAGCGCCGCGACCACGAGCACCCCGCCTTCGGGGTGCGCGGCCATCGCCTTGCCCCACTGCATCAGCCAGCGCGAGGCGAGCGGCATCTCGGCGCGCGTCGTCTCGACGAGCCCCGCGAAGCGCGGCACGACGAAGCCGAGCAGGAACAGCACCACGGCCGAGCCGACGCCCAGCAGGATCAGCGGGTAGGTGGCGGCGCCGGCCACGCGCGAGCGCAGGCGCTGCATGCGGCGCTCGTGCTCGGCGTGGCGCGCGAGCGTCGCGACGAGATCGCCGGTGCGCTCGCTGGCGCGGATCGCGGCGATGAAGAGGGGCGGGAAGCGCCCGGTCGCCGCGAAGGCGTCCGAGAGCGTGCGGCCCTCCTTCAGCGCCGTGCCGACGGCGGCCAGCACACGCTGCCGCGCCGCCGAGCCGCCGCCGGCTTGCAAGGCATCGACGGCCTCGAGCACGCCGAGGCCGGCGCCCAGCAGCGTGCCCAGTTCGTCGGCGAGGCTGCCGTGGTCGATGTCGCTGCGCCTGGGCGGCAGGGTGCTTGCGCTTGCGCCGGCACCTTCATCGGCGGCCGCGCGGCGCGCGCCGCCGCCGCCGGACAGCACCTCCAGCCCTTCGGCGGCCGCGCGCGCCTGCGCCGCGGCAAGGTCGGCGGCATCGAAGCTGCGCACCATCATCCCGGCCGATCGGGAACGGACGACGAGTTCGATGCGCATGACCGCGGTCGCTCAGCGCTGCGCCGTGGCTGCCGTGGCCGGCGTTGCGGGCGTGGCCGGCGCAGGGGCCGCGGCCGTCCACGACGTCGCATCCTCGGCCTCGCCGGTGCCGCCGGGCTGGCCGTCGGCGCCATAGGAAGCGAGGTCGACGTCGCCGTGCTCGCCCGGCGACTTGTAGAGGTAGGCCCGGCCCCAGGGATCCGGCGGCACCGCCTTCTTGAGATAGGGGCCGGCCCACTTGTCGACGCCGGCGGGCCGCGTCAGCAGCGCCGCCAGCCCTTGCTCGGTGCTGGGGTACTGGCCGACGTCGAGCCGGTACTGGTCGAGCGCCTTCTCCAGCGCGACGATCTGCGCCTTGGCGACCTTGACGTTGGACTTGCCGACCTGGTCGAAGTAGCGCGGCGCGATCAACGTCGCCAGCAGGCCGATGATGACGATCACCACCAGCAGTTCGAGCAGCGTGAAGCCGGCGGGCGCGCCGGCGGCAGCCGGCCGTCGGGCTCGGTGCGCTGAAGCAGCGGGGCGGGGCATGGTCGGGGAACGCCTTCCATCGAGGCGACAGCGCCTCTTCGATGGGAGGACTCTCCCGCCCGCACATGAATCATTCCTTAGTCGAGCCCCCGTCTCCCCCGGGAGTCGGCGGTAGGGAAGGTCCTCCCTCCGTCCACGCCGGCGGCCACGGCGCGCACAAGTTCACGAGTTAGGTCGGCGCCCCCTTGCGCGCGGCACATCCTCGGGCCGCGCGGCGCGCGGCACGGCCACAGGCTCGCGCGCAGGCGCCGACGCGACCCCCGGGCGAGCGGGGGGGGGACAATCCGCCGGCGCCGAGGACAATCCCGACGAGGCGCGCGTTCGGGTTGCGACAAAGGGGCGTCATGAGGCTCTTGCTGGCAGAGGACGACATGCTGCTGGGCGAGGCCGTCAGCCGCGGGCTCATGCAGATGGGCTACGCGGTGGACTGGCTCACGTCCGGCGAGCGGCTGCGCGTCGCCGTCAAGAACTACTCGTACGACTGCATCCTGCTCGACCTCGGCCTGCCGGACGTGCCCGGCGACACCTGCCTGCAGCGGCTGCGCCAGGAGAAGCTGAACACGCCGGTCATCGTGGTCACCGCGCGCGACGGCAAGCACGACAAGATCCGCGTCCTCGACGGCGGCGCCGACGACTACATCTCCAAGCCGTTCGACCTCGACGAGCTGGCCGCGCGCATCCGCGCCGTCGTGCGCCGCGGCGCCGAGCGCGGCGAGGCCGAGGTGGTGGTCGAGTTCCGCAGCGGGCCGCTGGCGATCCACTCGGCTTCGCAGGCGGTGCAGCTGGGCGGCGAGTCGAAGGTGCTGACGACGAAGGAGTTCTGGCTGCTGGAGACGATGGTGCGCCATCGCCACCGCATCGTCACCCGCCAGATGCTCGAGGAGCGGCTGTACGGCTGGGGCGACGAGCTGACCAGCAACACGATCGAGGTCTACGTGCACCAGCTGCGCCGCAAGCTGGGCAAGGAACTGATCAAGACGGTGCGCGGGCTGGGCTACCGGCTGGCCCGCGAGGACGGATTCTAGGATGCCGCATGCCCTTGTGGCCGGCAAGGAGCGCCGCTGGTCGCTGCGCGCCCGGCTGTACCTGATCGCCGGTGTCGCCGTGCTGCTGGCGTGGGTCGGTGGCGGCGCCGCGATGTTCGTCGCTGCCGACGACGCCAACGAGCGCATGTTGCCTTGCCGGGAGAACCTGGCCGCGCTCGCGCAGACTGTGCTCGGCTTCGCCGCGCACGAGCTCGACGAGATCCGCGCCGACGCCGGTGGCGCCGAGCCCGGCGTCGTGCACCGAAACCGCGGCGACGCTGCCCTCGCGCTACTCGTACCAGATCTGGTCGGCCCAGGGCCAGCTGCTGCTGCGCAGCGTGCAGGCACCGGTGCGACGCCTGGCGCCGCCCGGCTTCACGGGCTTTCGCACCATCCGCTTCGACGGCCGCGAGCTCGACGTCTTCGCGCTGAACTCGAAGTCGGGCGACATGACCGTCATCGTCGCCGACGGCGAGGACGAAGGAGTGTTCGCGGCCGTCTTCGGCGGCCACCTGGCGTTGTTCATGGCCGTGCTGCTGCCCGCGGTGCTCGGCGGCACCTGGTGGATGTTGCGGCACGCGCTGGCGCCGTTGGTGCGCACCTCGCGCGAGGTGCGGCTGCGCAGGCCGAGCGGCCTGGCGCCGTTGCCGCTGGATGGCGCGCCGGCCGAGCTGCGCGCGATCATCGACGCCGTCAACCGGCTGATGCGCAAGGTCGACGACGCTGTCGCAGGAGCGCGAGTTCACTGCGCTGGCCGCGCGAAGCTGCGCACGCCGCTGGCTTCGCTGCGCGGCCGAGCGCAGGTGCTGGCACGCAGCCGCGACCGGCCCGAGCAGCGGCAGGAACTGGCGGCGCTGGAGGTCAACGTCGTCGCTGCGCGCGCATGTTCAACCAGATGCTCGCGCTGGCCGTGTCGACGCGTTGCAGCCCGAAGGGCTGCAGCTTGAAGTGGCTCGCGGTGGACGACCTCGTCGCCGAGGTGCTGGCCGATTTCGTCGTCGTGGCCGAGCAGCGCGGCGTCGAGGTCAGTGCGAGCTGCACAGGGCGCGCGTGTTCGCCGACCGCGTGCTGCTGCAGACGCTGCTGCGCAACCTGCTCAGCAACGCCGTCCGGTACACGCCCGACGGCGGCCGCGTGCGCGTGCGCTCGGCGCGGCGCGCAGGCTACCCTGGCTCGTGGTGGAGGACTCAAGGGCCGGGCGATTTCCCGATCACCGCGAGCGCGAGCGGGTCTTCGAGCGCTTCTATCGCGGCCCGGCGGCCGCGGCCCCGGCGTCGGGCTCGGCCTGGCCATCGGCCCTGATCGGCCATTGCCCGCGCGCACGGCGCCCGCGTCGAACTGGGCCGCTCGAGCTGGGCGGCCTGCTCGCGGAAGTGCGCCTGCCGAGGCCGCCGCAGGCCGGCGACGACGCCGAGGCCCTGGAAGCAATCGCCGGCGCGAACCCGGCAGGGCTGCGCGCTTGCAGCCTGCCGGGCCGCGCTGCGGCGCGTCGGCGGCGCCGGGCGCGATCAGGCCCGGCCCTTGCGCGCTGCTCGGCGCGCGCCGCCAGCATGCCGCGAGGCCCAGCCCGCCAGCAGCAGCGACGCCGGCTCAGGGACACTCGCAGCGCGCGCTCGTTCAGCGCCACGTCGTCGACGAGGAACCGAGCACGCCGAAGTCGAGCCGCGAGCTCGTCGATCGCGCCGGCCATCGCGCCGAAGTTGACGAAGACGTCGGTCGGCGTGCCCGTCTGCGTCCAGATCTCGGCGCCGTTGTTGAAGCCGCGCAGCGCGACATCGCGCGGGCCGGGTTCGTGGGCGGCCGCGCCCACAGGCCGTCGAAGGTGAAGTCCGAGCCGTCGGCGGCGCGGATCACCCGGTTCCACCATAGGGGTTGTTGAGCGTGAAGTCGCCGCTCGTCGCGCCTTCCTCCACGACCCCGGGCCGACGGTGTCGATCCAGGCAAGGTAGTTGTAGCCTCGCCGAAATCGCAAAGACCTCCCGTGCAGGCGAAGGTGTAGCCCATGTAGGTGTTGGCGCGGGCATCGGGCCGAGCGTGGCCTGGATCGATCCGCCAGGTATACGTCGTCGAAGGTGAGCACGGTGGCGTGGGCGGCGCCGAGCGAGGCGGCCAGCGAGGCCGGCCAGCGCGATGGCAGTGAGCAGCTTGCGCATGTCGGTTCCTTTAAGGCTTCACTAATGTTCGCTAAGACGACCTTTCCAGTCCGCAAGGCGTGTGCCGGTCTTGACCAAGGCACGGCAAATGCCTTGGAGAAGGGGCGCGGGTGCCGCGCGGTCGAGCGCCGCGTCCTGTAAGCACAGCCGACTGTGAAAAGCTGACGCCATGCACAACACGCCCGTTAGGTTGAGGGGGTGTCGATGCGGGTAGGCCCCGCATGCCGCGGCGAAATCCCCTGCCGCGAGCCGCGGCGGCAAGGGCGCTGCTCAGGCCGTGCCGTACTTCGTAGCGAAGTGGATGCCGGCCTTCTGCAGCAGCGCCGTCGGCAGCACGCCGCCGGCGCAGACGATGACGGCGTCGTTCTTCAGCACGATCGGCTCCCCTGCGCCCTTCAGGGTCACCGCCCGCCTCGATGTGGCTGACCTGCGTGCCCAGCAGCATCTCGACCCGGCCGCCGGCAGCAGCCACTTCAGCACAACCCGGTTCTTCTCCTTGACCCGCGCGAAGGCCTTGCCGCGGTAGGACAGCGCGACCCGCGTGCCGGGCTCCTCGGCCAACGCGACAGCGGCCTCCAGCGCGCTGTCGCCGCCGCCGACGACGAGCACCTGCTGGCCGCGGTACTGCGCGGGATCGATGAAGCCGGTAGAGGCCTTGGCCGTCTCTTCGCCGGGCACCTCCAGCTTGCGCGGCGTGCCGCGGCGGCCGATGGCCAGCAGCACCGACGCGGCGCGGTGGCTGCCCTGGTTAGTGTGCACGACGAAGCCCTCGCCGCTGCGCTCGAGCGACTCCGGCCGTTCACCCGAAAGCTGATCTGCAGGCCGGTGCGCTGCACGATGTCGCTCCACAGCGCGAGCAGCGCCTCCTTGGCGATCTCCCCCACCTTGACCTTGCCGACCAGCGCCAGCTTCACCGGCGAGGTCATCGTGATCTTCTGGCGCGGGTAGTGGTAGACGGCCCCGCCGAGCGAATCTTCCTGCTCGATGACGCGGTAGCGCAGCTTGTCGCTCAGCGCCGCCAGGCCCGCCGAGGAGGAGCCGGCCAGGCCGGCGCCGACGATGAGCACGTCGAGCTCGGCGCCGCCATGCGTGCCGGCGGCGGATGTGGTCGATCGCCTGCCGGCCCTGCTCGGCCGCCTTGCGCACGAGTCCCATGCCGCCGAGTTCGCCGGCGATGAAGAGGCCGGGCACGTTGGACTCGAAATTGGGTGCGACCTCGGGGATGTCGATGCCGCGCTTCTCGGTGCCGAAGACGAGCTGGATCGCGTGCACCGGGCAGGCGGCTTCGCAGGCGCCGTGGCCGATGCAGGCGCTGCCGTTGATGAGCACCGCCTTGCCGCCGATGCCGAGCGCACTCTCGGGGCAGGCATGGACGCAGGCGCCCGAACCGATGCAGCGCCCGGGGTCCACCGCCGGGTGCAGCGAAGGCGGCTCGTTCAAGCCCTGGCGCTCGGACTCGCGGCAGGTTTCTTCGTTGCGGCGATCGCGGCGGCGCCGCCGCACGAGGTGGATGACCAGGGCGATGGCCCCGATCAGGGCATGCAGAACAGCAGCTTCCATCGGGCAGGGATCAAAGGGCAGGCGGATATCGGCTGGCGTGGATCCTCCACGCGCAGAACATTCAGAATCGATTCAGCCTTGAGACGAATTGTTGGCAGGCGAGGCGGGTGCGGGTCACCAGCGCTGCCTGGCGGCGGTTAGAAAATTCATTGCACGACAACGGCTTGCGTTCACCGGCGGGAACAATCTCCGCGGGCAACGGGGCGCCGATCGTGACACGCCCGGTCCTCAAGCCGTCGCTAAGGTTCGAACGCTAGGCTCGCAGAGCCGGGGCTTGTCGCCGCCCGCGACGACGGCTCATGTTGGGATCCCGAATGCCTGCCGCCACCGACTCCATCGCCACGCAAGAGCGCACAGCGGTCGACGCTCCTTCCGGCAAACGGCGCGCGTCCCGCCCTGCCAGGCCAGCCAGCGGCAAGCGCTCGGCGCACGAATGGCGCGTGTATGCGGCCATCGCCGCCGCTGTGGCGATTGCCTGGCAACTGGGCCGCTTGCCGATGTTCGACCCGCGCACGGAGAGCGGCTACTGGATCGGCGTCGCCGGCGGCTCGATGATGCTGCTGCTGTTCGCCTACCCGCTGCGCAAGCGCTTCAGCGTCCTGGCGCGCCTGGGCACGACGCGGCTGTGGTTCGTCGTGCACATGGTGATCGGCGTGCTGGGTCCGGTGCTCGTGCTCGCGCACTCGGGCTTTCGCATCGGCTCGCTGAACGCCGGCGTCGCGCTCGTGAGCATGCTCGTCGTCGCGCTGAGCGGCGTCGTCGGGCGCTTCATCTACCTGCACGTGCACCGCGGCCTCGGCGGCGAACGCGAGACCTTGCAGGCGCTGCAGACGCAGCTCGGCTTGCTCGATGAGACCGCCGTCGGCGGCCTCGCCTTCGCCCCGCAAGCGCAAGCGGCGATGCGCGACCTGCACCGCCACGTCGGCGAGCCCGGCGACCGCTGGGGCGATCGCCTGCGGCGCCTGACGGTGATGCCTTTGCAGCTGATGGCGCGCAGGAGGGCCATCCGCGCCGAGGTGCGGCGGCAGACGCGCCGCCTGGCCGAGGCCGAAGCCTGGCCGCCCGAGGCGCTCGAGCGGCGGACGAAGAAGGCGCTCGGCCTCGTCGACGAGCACGTCGCCGCGGTGCAGCGGGTGGCGCAGTTCGCTGCTTACGCGCGCGCCCTGTCGTTCTGGCACGTGCTGCACGTGCCCTTCGTCGTCATCATGGTCGTCTGCGCGATCGTGCACGTCATCGCCGTGCATGCGTACTGACCACCCCCCGGCCTGGGCTGCGCCCAGCCCGCCCCCCGCGGGGGTCAAGGCGACCGGCACAGCCGGATCGCCTTGAGAGGCGCGCCGTGCTCGAGTGCCGCAGCGCCCGGCACACCTGCGAGCGTGGCGCAAGGCGTGATGGCGGCTGCGCTGCGTGCCCTGGCGACAGTGTGGCTCGTCGCCGCGGCGCTGCTGGCGGCGGCCGTGGCGGGTCCGGCGGCCGCGCAGGGGCTCGAGTCGGCGCTGTCGCCGGGGCCGCTGATCCGCGGCCACCAGAAGGTCGAAGGCGAGTGCGCGAAGTGTCACGTGCGCTTCGACCGCGCCGCGCAGGACCGCCTGTGCATCGAATGCCACAAGGACGTGGGGCAGGACCTGCGCAACAGGGCCGGCATGCACGGGCGGTTGAAGCCGCAGGCCTGCCGCAGCTGCCACACCGACCACCGCGGCGCTGACGTGAAGATCGCCGAGTTCGACCGCAAGGCTTTCGACCACCGCGCAACGGACTACCCGCTGCTGGGCAGGCACGCCAGTGTCGAATGCGCTTCGTGCCACCGCGCCGGCCAGAAGTGGCGCGAGGCGGCAACCGATTGCCTCTCGTGTCACCGCAAGGACGACAAGCACAAGGGCAGCCTCGGCAAGGACTGCGCCGGCTGCCACGTCGAACAGAGCTGGAAGGACGCCAAGGTCGACCACGCGAAGACGCGCTTCCCGCTCGCCGGCAAGCATGTCGAGACCAAGTGCGACGGCTGCCACAAGAGCGCCGTCTACAACGACGCACCCATCACCTGCATCGGCTGCCACCGCAAGGAAGACAAGCACAAGGCGCGCTACGGCGAGAAGTGCGAGAGCTGCCACAACGCCAGCCGATGGAGCCAGATCACCTTCCGCCACGACGTCGACACGACCTACGCGCTGCGCGGCAAGCACCGCGACGCCAAGTGCGACAGCTGCCACACGGGGCCGCTGTACCGCGAGAAGCTCGGAACCGCTTGCGTCGACTGCCACCGCAAGGACGACACGCACAAGGGCTCGCTCGGCAGCAACTGCGCCGCCTGCCACAGCGAGGCACGCTGGGGCGAGACCGGCCGCTTCGACCACGACAAGGCGCGCTTCCGGCTGCGCGGCGGCCACGTCAAGGTCGAGTGCAAGTCGTGCCACACGGTGGCCGACTACCGCGCCGCGCCGAGCGAGTGCATCGGCTGCCACCAGAAGGACGACAAGCACGAAGGCACGCTCGGCAAGGACTGCGCCGCCTGCCACACCGACATCAATTGGAAGGCGAGCCGCTTCGACCACGCCAAGACCCAATTCGCGCTCACCGGCAAGCACTCGGTGCCGCCGCTGAAATGCATTGACTGCCACCGCGACCAGAAGAGCTACCGCAGCGCCGCCACCGACTGCCTGGCCTGCCACAAGAAGGACGACAAGCACGAAGGCACGCTCGGCAAGGACTGCGCCAGCTGCCACACCGAGCGCGACTGGAAGGCGACCCGCTTCGACCACGCCAAGACGAAGTTCGCGCTGACGCTCGGGCATGCCTCGCCGCCGGTGAAGTGCGGCGCCTGCCACCGCGACTTCAAGAGCTACCGGCCGACGCCGCTGGACTGCTGGTCGTGCCACCGCAAGGACGACAAGCACGAGGGCCAGCTCGGCGCGCGCTGCGACAGCTGCCACACGGCAGCGAACTGGAAGGTGCCCGGCTACGACCATGCGCGCACGCGCTACCCGCTCGTCGGCGCGCACCTGAAGACGGCCTGCGCCGGCTGCCACAAGAGCCTGCGCTACCGCGACGCTTCGCGCGAGTGCATCGGCTGCCACCTGAAGGAAGACAAACACAAGGCGCGCTTCGGCACGGCGTGCGAGAGCTGCCACAACGCGCGCGACTGGCGCCTGTGGAGCTACGACCACGTCAAGCGCACCGGCTATGCGCTCGAAGGCAAGCACGCGAAGACGCCGTGCGAAGGCTGCCATCGCGCGCCGGCGCCGGCCGGCAAGCCCGCTGCGCCGCTGGACCGCGGCTGCAACAGCTGCCACCGCGCCGACGACGTGCACGACGGCAGCTTCGGCCCGCGCTGCGAGCAGTGCCACGGCATGGACAACTGGAAGCAGGTGAACCGCCGCATGCGCCCCACGTCGCGGGCGCCGGGGCCGCCGCAGGCCGTGCGGGTGGCGGCGGTCCGGGGAGTGCTGTCATGAAGTGGACGAAGTGGGCGAAGTGGTTCGCGAGCCTGGCGGCGGTGCTCGTCCTGGCCTTCGCGGCGCTGCCGGGCGCGGCACTCGCCCAGGCGGCGGGCCGCACCGACTTCGACCACCTCAGCACCGGCTTCGCGCTCACCGGCGCGCACACCAACGCCCGCTGCGAGGGCTGCCACGAAGGCGGCGTCTTCAAGGGCACGCCGCGCGACTGCGAGTCGTGCCACGTGGCCGGCGCCCGCCTGGCGCGCGCCAACGTCGTCAAGACGGCCAGCCACATTCCGACGACGCAGGCCTGCGACAGCTGCCACAACACGCGCACCTTCACCGGCGCGCGCATGAACCACACCGGCGTCGCGCGCGGCAGCTGCGCCTCGTGCCACAACGGCCAGCAGGCCGGCGGCAAGCCCGCCACGCACCTGGCGACCAGCGCCAGCTGCGACACCTGCCACAGCACGAGTGCCTGGCGGCCGGCGAGCGGCTTCGACCACTCCGGCGTCGCGCCGGGCACCTGCGCCACCTGTCACAACGGCGTCAAGGCCACCGGCACGAGCGCGAACCATGTGCCCTACGCGCAGGTGGCGGCCGCGGCCACGGCGGCCTGCGACACCTGCCACCGCTCCGGCTTCCGCTCGTGGCTGCCGGCACGCGTGCACGCCAACGTCACGCTGGTCGCGCAATGCGGCACCTGCCACGCCGGTATCAAGCCGGCCACGCCCGTCCACGCCGGCCAGACCGTCTGCGAGAACTGCCACAAGAGCACCACGAGCTGGACGGGCGCGAAGGTCGACCACAGCACCTTCACCGCCGCCACCAACTGCGCCACGTGTCACAACGGCACCAGCGCCACCGGCAAGAACGCCACGCACGTGCCGGTGGGCACGACCAACTGCTACGCCTGCCACAACACGACGACGTGGAAGCCGACCAAGTTCAACCACACGCAGGTGGTGGTGACGGCGCAGTGCGCCACCTGCCACACCGGCAGCTACCCGCCGGCCGACGGCAAGAGCGCCAACCACACGCCCTACCAGCTCGTGGCGACGCTGGCCGCCACCAACTGCGACGGCTGCCACAAGGCCGGCTACGCCGCGTGGACGCCGGCGCGCGTGCACACCAACGTCACCGTGACGGCGCAATGCGCCAGCTGCCACGCGAGCATCAAGCCCGCCACGCAGGTGCACACCGGGCAGACGGTGTGCGAGACCTGCCACAAGAGCACGACGAGCTGGGCGAGCGCGAAGGTCGACCACAGCATCTTCACCTCGGCCACCAACTGCACCACCTGCCACAACGGCACCAGCGCCACCGGCAAGAACGCGACTCACGTGCCCGTCGGCACGACCAACTGCTACGCGTGCCACAACACGACGACCTGGAAGTCGACCAAGTTCAACCACACGCAAGTCCCGGTGACGGCGCAATGCGCCACCTGCCACACCGGCAGCTATCCGCCGGCCGACGGCAAGAGCGCGGCGCACACGCCTTACCAGCTCGTCGCGACGCTGGCCAGCGCCAACTGCGACAGCTGCCACAAGGCCGGCTACACGGCGTGGACGCCGGCACGCGTGCACACGAACGTGACCGTGACGGCGCAATGCGCGAGCTGCCACGCGAGCATCAAGCCGACGACGCAGGTGCACGTGGGCCAGACCGTGTGCGAGAACTGCCACCGCAGCACCACCACCTGGAGTGGCGCCAAGACCGACCACACCACCTTCACCGCGGCAACCAACTGCACCACGTGCCACAACGGCTCCGCGGCCACGGGCAAGAACGCCACGCACATCCCGTCCGGCACGACGAACTGCTACGCCTGCCACAACACGACGACCTGGAAGCCGACCAAGTTCAACCACACCCAGGTGCCGGTGACCGGCCAATGCGCCACCTGCCACAGCGGCGCCTATCCGCCGGCCGACGGCAAGTCGGCGAGCCACCTGCCCTACCAGCTCGTGGCCACGCTGGCCAGCGCCAACTGCGACACCTGCCACAAGGCGGGCTACACGGCGGACGCCGGCGCGCCTGCACACCAACGCGACCGTGACGGCGCAATGCGCCACCTGCCACGCCGGCATCAAGCCGACGACGCAGGTGCACGTGGGCCAGACGGTGTGCGAGAACTGCCACCGCAGCACCACCACGTGGAGCGGTGCCAAGACCGACCACACCACCTTCACCGCGGCGACGAACTGCACGACGTGCCACAACGGCTCCACGGCCACGGGCAAGAACGCCACGCACATCCCGGTGGGAACGACGAACTGCTACGCCTGCCACAACACGACGACCTGGAAGCCGACCAAGTTCAACCACACCCAGGTGCCGGTGACCGGCCAATGCGCCACCTGCCACAGCGGCGCCTATCCGCCGGCCGACGGCAAGTCGGCGAGCCACCTGCCCTACCAGCTCGTGTCCACGCTCGCCGCGGCCAATTGCGACGCCTGCCACAAGGCGGGCTACACGGCCTGGACGGGCGCCAAGGTGCACGTCAACGTCACGATCACCGGCCAGTGCAAGACCCGCTACAGCGGCAGCGCTGGCGGGGCAAGGCGCCGTGGGCAAGCCGGCCAATCACATTCCCGAAGCGCAGCTCCTCAACGGCGCGGCGATGGAGTGCAACGCCTGCCATACCACCACCACCAGCCGGTCGCCGCGCATGAACCACAACAACAGCCAGGGCGGCGGCGCCGGCTGGTGCAAGGGCTGCCACCTGAGCGGCACCAACTACGCCGGCGTCGGCGAGCGCATGTCGCTGACGCACAAGACCAAGACGCCGCCGGCCATCGACTGCTCTGAGTCCGGCTGCCACCGGCCGCTCGGCACGCGGGGCACGACCTACACGAAATGGGACTGATCCGACGCTGCATCGCTGGCCCCACAGCGCTCCCCACGCCCAGCCAATCACCGTCGTGCCGTCGAAGCGCCTGCCCTGCCGCCAGCAGGTCAGCGCGGCGCCGCGCGCGTTCGCCTGGGCGTGCCTCGCGTGGTTCGCGACGAGCGTGTGCGGCGTCGCGCACGCGCAGCTGCTCGACGAACTCGATCTCAGGCGCGAGGGCGCCGACGCGGTGCTGGCGATCCGCCTCGTCAGCGACGTGCAGTTCGTGCGCGCGGTCGGCAGCAGCGCCGGCGACCAGTCGTTGATCTTCTTCATCGCCTGCTCGCCTCGCCGCAGGCACCCGGGCCGATCACGGTGCAAAGGCTCGCCGGCCGCAGCTCGCTGGCGGGCAGCGGCGGCATCCCGGCCGTGACCGTCACCGACGAAGCCGAAGCCGGCGTCGCCGGCGACGAGCGGCGGCTGCTGGTGCGCTTCGGCGAACCCGTTCAGCACCGCGTGCGCAGCGGCCGCGGCGCGCGCCAGATCGAGGTCGTGCTCGTCGGCCGCGGGGCGGCCCTGGGTGCTGCCACGGCGCCAGCCGCCGCGGCTCCGGCACGCGCGCCTTCGGCGGCGCCGCCAGCCGCCGCAGACAGCGCGGCTACCGCGTCACGCTCGACGCGACCGAGGGCGAACAGGTTGTCGGTGCCGATACCGGCGGCCTTGCAGCACCTGAACGTCTTCACCACGCGCCGCGTCGAGCAAGGTCGCGTCACTGTCGAGACGCACATCGGCCCGTTCGCCACGCGCAGCGAAGCCGAGTTCGTGCTTTCGGTGCACGGCTGCGCGCTTCCCAAAGGCGCGCGTGACATTGCCTTCGGGCGCGGTGCCGGCGCCGAGGCCGCGGTGCCGAGCACGACCTACGTCATCCCGAGCGCGCCCTCGACGGAACCGCTGCGCCCGAAGGCGTGCCGCGGCCCATCGCACCACCGGCTGTGGCCGCATCGGCACCCGCGGCTGCCGTGACTGCTGCATCGCCTCCGCCGGCTGCGGCTTCGGCGCCCGCTCGCCCGGCGTCGGCCCCTGCGCCCGCCGCCGCCCCGGCGGATCGCGGCCGCCCGGCCCCCGCACCCGCAGCCGCGGCCTCGGCCCCCAGTGCAGCAGTTTCTGCGGCGGCGGTCCCTGCCGCTGCGCCCGCTCCCGCGCCCGCTGTTGCCGCGTCTGCGCCAGCCGCTGCCGTCTGCGCCGGCCGCTACTGCTGCGCCCGCAGAGCCTGCGCCGGCCACGCCCATGGCGCCAGCCGAAGTCGAAGAAGCGCCGGCGGCGCTGATGCGGCCACGCGCGCGCCGCGATGGCGGCCAGCCAGCCTGGACGCCGCGATCGAAGCGCTCTCGGCGCTGCTCGACCTGCCGCCCAACAGCCTCTCGCGCGCGGCCCAGGCGCTGAGCGGCGAAGCGCGCCTGAAGGCCGGCGACACCGGCCGCGCGCGGGCCGAGTTCGAAGCCTTCCTGCGCCTCTATCCGACGGGGCCCGATGCCGACCGGGCGCGCGCTGCATTGGTCGAACTGGGTGGGTCAGCGCCTGCGCCCGCAGGGACCGCCGGCACCGGCGTTGCCGCAGCACCTGACCCACGCCACGCCACGACGACCACCGGCTCGGTCAGCCTCTACTACTACGGCGGCCAGTCCAAGATCCGCACGCAGGAGTTCCAGGACTCCGGCCTCGGCGGACTGCCGACGCTCATCTCGGACGCCACGTTGTCGGGCACCGACCAGAAGCAGTGGGTGGGCAGCACCGACTTGAACTGGCGCAACCGCGATGCCAACGCCGACCAGCGCTTCGTCTTCCGCGACACCTACACGCGCGACGAACTGCGGCCCGACAAGAGCCGCAACCGCCTGAGCTCGCTGTACTACGACCACCGCTCCATCTCCGACGGCTGGCAGGTGCGCCTCGGACGCCAGTCGCCGCTGGGCGGCGGCGTGCTCAGCCGTTTCGACGGCGCCTGGGCCGGCTACACGTTCCGCCCGCGCTGGAAAGCGAGCATCGTCGCCGGCGTGCCCGCCGAGGATCTCCTCGACGCCAAGCGCCGTTTCTACGGCGTGACGCTCGACGCCGAGGCGCTGACTCCGAACCTCGGCGCGTCGCTCTACGCGATGCAGCAGACGATCGACGGCGAGATCGACCGCCGCGCGGTAGGCACCGATTGGCGCTACGCCGACGGCGGCCTGTCGGGCACGGCGCAGATCGACTACGACGTCGTGCTGCGCGGCCTGAACATCGCAAGCCTCCAGGGCAGCTGGCAGCGCGCGGACAACAGCGTCTTCACGTTCCTCTACGACCGCCGCAAGCAGCCGCTGCTCTCGCTGGGCAACACGCTCTTCTTCGTCGACCCCAACCTGGCGACGCGGCCGACGACCATCACCGAGCTGCTGGCCACCAGCAACATCGAAGCGCTGCGCGAGCGTGCGCGCATGATCACCGCCACCTCCACGCAGGGCGCGCTCGGGTTCACGACGCCGGTGTCGAAGTCGTGGCAGGTCGGCTTCGACATCCGCCTGTCCAACACCACGGCCGTGTCGCCGGTGCCCGACATCCTGCCCAGCGGGCTGCCGAGCACCGGCGACATCTGGAGCCTGGGCGGCCAGCTCATCGGCACCAACCTCTACTCGGCGCGTGACACGCACGTGCTCATCGCCAACGTCGTGCGCGGCCCCACCTTCCAGGGCGAGCTGATCTCCTACAACAACGCGTCGACGCTGAACGCCGAGTGGCAGCTCGAGCCTTCGCTGAAGGTCTACCACCAGAGCGACGACAACGGCCTCAAGATGACGCGCTGGACGCCGGGGCTGCGCGTCACCTGGCGCGTCATCAAGCAGGTGGCGATCGAGTCCGAGGTCAGCGTCGAGAGCGCCAGCAGCAGCAGCGCCGACGCCTCGGGCAACACCCGCAGCGAGAAGTCGTCGCGAACCTTCTACTACCTCGGCGCGCGTTTCGAGTTCTGAGAGCCTCCTTCGTCGCCGTCGTCACGGCCTGCGGCACCAGTAACTCGGCGCCGGTGCCGTCGGCACGGAGAGGCCCGCCGGCACCCGGATCAGCGTGCCGGCCGGTGTCGGGGCGGCAAGGCTCGTGGCCGTGTGGCAGGTGCTGCAGTTCAGGTTTGCCCAGTCCCCGTGCGGGTTGTTCGCGTTGTAGGCACGGTAGGTGGCGTCGGCGCGCGCGAAGTCGCAGTCGTGGTAGCCGAACGAGAAGCCGTAGCCGGCCGAGGCAGTGCCCTCGTTGCCCGCCGCGTCCACCGCCATCGCCGTGAAGGACCAACCGCCTGAGGGCAGGCCGGCGCCCGAGGGCGTGCCGGCGGCCAGCGTGCCGCCTTGGTTTTTGCCGAGCGCGAATGGAGAGGGCAGGTCTACGATGACGCAGATCAGGCCGCAGGTGCGGCTGCTCGTCACCGCCACCGTCCCGCCATTGCGCTTGACCCGCAGCGCCACGCCGGTGCTGAAGGCACCGCTGAACTGGATCTGCACGCGCGGCGAGTTGTCGTTGGTGAGGCCGCCGTTGGCGATGCCGTTGCCATTGGGGCTGGCGGCCGGGTTGCCGTTCTGCGGGTTGACGGTGGTGTTGGGCATCACCGACGTGGTCGCGTTCGAGATCGTCGCCGTCGGCGCTGTCACCACGTTCAGCCGGTACTCGCCGCTCGTGTTGCCGTAGGCGGTGCCGTTCTCCACGCGCGCCACGTAGCGGCGCTGGCCGGTGCCGATGTTCGCGTCGGTGATCGCCGACCACAGCGCCGAGCTGGCGCTGCCGCCGATGTTCACCGACGGGCAGGTGCCGGTGCCGAACGTGGCCGTCGTGCGCCCAGTGACGCCGGCCGGTACAGGCGCACCACGGCGCCCGTGGGCAACACCTGCGCCGAGCGTGCCGCCCACCGTGGGCGTGGTGTCGAAGACGGCGTTGTCCAGCGGCACCGGCCCCGCGATGGTGGTAATCGATGGCAGCGGCGCGATCACGTTGACCGTTGACGCGGCGCTTTGCGCGCCGGGCGCGCCAGTGGCATCGACGATGCGTACCGCGTGCAGCCGCACGACCCCAGCGCCAGCGCCCCGGGCTCGGTGTAGTCCAGTTGCAGCGGTGCCGATGGGCGTCACGGAGACGGTGGTCGTGGTGGCGCCGAGCGACAGGCGCAGTTGCAGCGTCTCGCCGCTGGCCAGCGCCCGCGCCAGCGTGCCGGCGATGCGCGGCGTCGAATCGGCCGTTGTTGCCGGTGACGGCGACGTTGGCGCCGTCGAAGATGCCGCTCACCGCGCCCGTGGTCGCCGTGACGATGGGCACGCCCGACGTCGCGCTTCGGGGCACCGTAGACCGCCGCGTTGGCCGTCTTCTCGATGTTGGCGCTGAAGAAGTAGGTCGCCCTGGCCGGGAGCGCGCCGCTGGTGAAGGTCCAGTCGGTGTTCGTGCCCAGCGCCACGGCGCTGAGGGTCTCCGCGACCACGGCCGTGCCGCCGCGCGAGGGCGCCACCACCGGGCTCGTGGTGTTGCGGTAGATGACGAGCTGCTCGTCGCCGAGCAGGGCGCGCGCGATCGTGCCAGCTCACTTGTGGGCGTGGTGCTGCGGTAATCGAGCCGACCGTTGTGCCACCCAGCGGCACCCCGATGCCGGCGACGGAACCGATCGTCGTGCCCGCGCTGACGATGGGCACACTGCCCGGCGCCACCGTCACCCGGCGCGCCGCCGGTGGCCGGGCCGGCCAGGCCGGCGTCGTCGATGACGCGCGCCGCGTAGGTAAGCGCCACCTGCGTGGCCGGCGGCGTGATGGGCACCGGCGTCGGCTCGGTGTAGTCCAGGCTGTCCCGGCGAAGGGTGCCAGCGTCGCGACGACGATGCTGTTGCGCAGGATCTGCACGCGCTCGCCCGCGCCGAGCGGTGCAGTGAGCGTGCCGCTGAGGGTCGGCGTGGTGTCGGCCGTCGTCGTGGTTAGGGCCGACGAGCACGCCGTTCACGTCGTCGGCGACGGTGACGACATCGGCGCGCTGGGTCGGCGCCACGGTGTCCACCGTGACCTGGTAGGCCGCCGAAGCCGCGCCAATCACCGCGCCCGCTTCGACACGCGCCGTGTAGCCGTAGCTGCCGTCGCTGGCGCCCGGCTCCTGGAAGGTCCACGTGAGGCCACCGGCGCCCACGGTGGCGGTGCCGCGCACGGCGCCATCGCGCAGCACGCGCACCAGCGCACCGGCAGGCAGCGTTGAACCCAGCGAGCCGCTGAAAGTGGGCTTGGTGTCGTTGCGGTGCCGCCGCTGGCGATGACGACATTGCCCGCGTTCACGGCCTGCGCGATGGTCGCGCCCGGCACACCGGCCAGGAGCGAGCGTGGCCGCAGCGGAAGTCGAGCCGAGGTTGCCGGCATGTCGACGACGCGCGCCCGGTAGGTCTGCGGGCCGAGCGTCAGCGCGGCCGCCCGGTGAAGCTCAATGCGCCGCCGGCGCCCACCGTGGCCGTGCCCGCGACGCCGCCGTTGCGCAGCACCTGCACCGCCTCGTCGGCGGCGAGGGTGCCGGTCAGCGTGCCGTTGATGCGCGGCGTCGTGTCGGTCATGAAGCCGCCGATGGCGACGGCGCCGAGCGCATCGTCGGCGAGTCGGCCACCGCCGCGGTGGCGGCCGGTGGCGTGCCGCCGTCGACGACGAGCGTGAAGGCGTTACTGGTGGGCCCGAAGCCGTTGCCGTTGACGACGCGGGCCGTGTAGCGCTGCGTGCCGTCGCCGGTGGTGTCGACGAAGCGCCACGCGGTGCCGTTGACCGCGGCCGCGCCGACGATGACGCTGTTGCGCATGATGGCGAGCTGCTGGTTCGGTCCCAGCGGCGCCGACAGCGTGCCGCGCAGTTCGGGCGTGTTGTCGCTGGTCAGCGCGCCGTTGGCCAACGCGCTGCCGGCGTCGTCGATCGCGCCGCCGATGCTCGCCGGTAGATCGTGGCAGCTCGGAAGCCTGCGGCTGCGCGCACGCCAGGCTCGCATCGTTCAGCGGCCGCGCGATGACGCTGTTGTGGCATGAGGCGCACACCGTGCCGGCGGCGTGAACACGTGCTGCGGCGCATGGTGCACGAGGCTGTAGAAGGGCGCCGGGCCGATGGCGCTGCGGTTGGGCAGGCTCCGCCGGCCGCGCGCAGTTGACCCAGCCGCCGCTGTTCGCGAACGGCTGCTTGCCGCTGGGCGTGAGCAATGGGGTAGCTCACGCGCGAGGCGTTGTGGCACTGCACGCAGTCGGTCTCGGCGTGGATCAGCGAACCGGAGTCGCTGCGGTGCGGAGGATCGGCGACCACGCACTCGGCCGCGCCCGAAGGCACCTGCGGCGCGGCGGCGCGCAGGTCCGGCAGCGCCTGGTCGAGGAACGCGTGGCACGACAGGCAGTCCAGGCGCGGGCCCTGGTTCTGCGGCCGCCGCTGCGCCGTGGGGTTCTGCGGGTCGAACTGCTCGGCGACGCGGCCGCGGATCTTCCACATGTCGCCGCGGTAGTCGACGCCCATCGCCGTGAGGCGGTCGAACGGCCGCACGCCGTAGCCGACGAAGCCGCCGGGCATCAGGTCGCGCACCGGCGGCAGGCCGAGCACGCGGCTCGCGGTGAGGTCGCGCAGCACCGCGCCGGCCGTGATGTCGAAGTACACGCCCCACTGGTAGACCTGCCCGTTGGCCAGCAGCACCCCGAACAGACCTTGCTCGGTGATGATCTTGCGCACGGCCACGCCGGCCGGCAGCCCTTGCACCTTCACGGCGGCGGGCGAGCCGCCGCGGTAGGCGCCCGAAGGAACGCCCGGGTCGAATGCCGCCTCGTCGGCAGGGAAACTGCCCCAGTGCCAAACGTCGCCGTTGCGCTGGAGCACGACCACGTCGTTGTCGCGGGCGCTGATCTGCACGATCTGCGCCAGGCCCGGCACCACCGCCGGCGTCGTCTGCATGCCGTCGCGCGCGCCGTTGCCCAGGAGGCCGAAGCCGCCATTGCTGCCCCACGCCCACACGCTGCCGTCGTCGAGCAGCGCATAGGAGGCCACGTTCGTCGCTGCCACGGCCAGCGCCGGGCGCGGCAGGTCCACGCGCAGCGGTGTCGTCGTGCCCGGCAGCGTCGCCGCCCCCTGGCCGAGCTGGCCGAACGTGTTGTCGCCCAGCGCGTACACGGCACCGTCGGCCATGCGCATCACCGTGTGCGAGAAGCCGCCGGCGGCGTGCGTCAGGGCACCGGGCAGCGTGATCTCGACGGCGGCGCCGGAAGTGGATTGACGGTTGCCGGTGCCGAGCTCGCCGTTGACGTTGTCGCCGATGGCGTACACCTTGTGCCGCGGCCCCAGTGCATCGGCCTTGTAGAAGCCGCCGCCGTGCGCGTTGTTGCCGTACAGCGCCAGCGCGCGCTGGCCGGGCAGGCGGTCGAACCGCTGGCCGCTGGTGAAGCCGCGGCGTTGTCGGCCACCCAGCCGGCCACGGTGCTGAAGGCTTCGCCGGCCTGGCTGATCGAGCCGCTCGAAGAGGTAGCCCTCAGCGCGCACGTTGCCGAAGTTGATGACCTTGGGCAGCACGTCGAGTGCTTCCTGCGCGCCGAAGCGCGCGGCCTGCTCGGCCAGTGCCGAGGTCAGCTCGCCGGTGAGCGTCTGCGGGTCGTAGGTGCTGCCGTTTGCCGCGCCGGCCGGCCGGTCGCCGTTGCGGCCGTCGATGCGGCCGTCGAGCAGGTCTTCGGCGAGCTGGCGCACCGCATCCAGCGTCGGCGTCGCCGAGTCGCTGTTGTGGAACGACGCCTGCTTGGAGAAGGCGCCGTTGACCAGGCCGTAGCGGCCGCGCGGGTCGGTGCGCATCGAGCCGGCGCGCAGGTCGCGGCTCTTGATGAACGGCAGCCGCGCGATGTCGTCGACCTGCAGCGCGGTGGGGAAGTGCTCGTTCAGCGCCTGCCGCACGCGTTCGTTGGCGGCGCGCACCTGGTCCTTGGTCAGCGTGCTGCGCGATGAGGGCGCGATGCCGGCGCCGACGCTCTCGGGCGCGCTGCCTTCGGTGAGCAGCCGCCAGGCCGCTTCGGTGAACGGCGTGATGCCGATGTTGCGGTCGATCTGCGGCACCCAGACGCGGATCTTGCGGTCGGCCGGGGAACGGCGGCACCCCGGTGTTGCGCTCCTTCCTTGCAGTAGGTTGCCGTGGGCGCCTCCGAAAGCTCGATGCGCAAGCCGCCGCGGTAGGCGCGGCCGGGCTTGATGGTCACCATGCCCTTGACTGCGTCGGTGAGGGCGCAGCCCAGCTCGCGGTGCCGTCGTCGAGATAGACGCGGTGACGTTGGCGTTGCGGAACTGGCCGAAGTCGCCGCCGGCGCCGACGCCGCCATCGCCCGAAGCCCCACCGTCGCTGACGCCGCCCGTGCCGTCGCCGCCGGTGCTTTCCCAGTTCAGGTTGCCGGTATCGGCAAACTCCGTGAAGACGCCGAGTTGCTCGGCCGTGCTGTCACTGCTGCTGCTGTCGCCGCCACCACCACCGCAGTCGCCCAATGCCAGCAGCACGAGCGCGGCAAGCGGAGCCAGGGCGGGAAAGCGCAACTTCACGGGTTGTCTCCCCCTCGGGCGGTCGTTGACTTCGCCGCCCGTTGCTTGCCGTGTCCTTTCGCACCGCAGCTTCGGCACGCATGCGGGCCGGGGCCGGCCGTTCGTTGTTCGCGCGGAAGCTTAAGGGAGTTAAGTGCTCAAGAAACCCCCTGCTGTGGTGGAAGCGCCGCGCCGCGGCCGCGGTGCTTCGTGCAGACGGTGGAGAGGCGCGCTGCGGCGCTGGGGAAATGCCGGCGTCGGGTGAAGCGCGGCGCGGTGCTTCAGCCGCGGTTCAGCCGCGCTTCAGCCGCGCTACAGGCGCGCTACAGGCGAGCGAGAGCGAAGTCGGGCACGCCGCGCGGCGAGATGAACACCGGCCGCTGCCGCCCGTCGGTGAGCCGCGACACCTCCTCGGAGACGAAGAGGTTCAGCGCCGCGTAGGTGATGCGCCCGGCGCGCATGAAGTCGGCGCGCCCCGACAAGCCTTCGAGCAGCGCTTTCGTGAACGCGCCGTTGCCCCACGACTCCTTCTCCAGCGACTCCTCCTGCCCGGTGCTCGAAGCGAAGACGACGACGCCGTTCTCGCTGGCCGAGAGGTCGTTGATCAGCCGCTCGGTCTTCTTCGGCGCCTTGTGCAGCGCGCCGAGAGCGTTGCCGGCGAAGCAGGTGTCGATGAACATCAGCGTGCGGCCGCGGATCTGCGCCAGCGTCGAGACGATGGCCGCCTGCGGCACGCCGGTGGACAAGAGGCGCTCGTGCTGCGCGTCGTGCGGCATGAAGAAGTACTGGCCCTGTGCGTCGTTGACGCCGTGGCCGGCGATGAACAGCATCGCCGTGTCGCCCGGCGTCACGCTCGTGCGCAGCCAGTCGAACTCGCGCAGCACCGCGGCCTTCGTTGCCTCGGCGTTGGTGAGCGTCTTGACGACGACGCGCCGGTACTGCCGCCCTTCCTGGCGCTTCATCGCCGCGGCGAAGTCGGCCGCGTCCTTCGCGGCCAGGCCCAGGCGGTACTCCGGCCGCGCGTACTCGGCCACGCCGATGGCCAGCACGTACAAATCCCCCGGCCAGCCGCCGGGCGGTGGCGGCGGCAGCTCGCGCTCGATGATGAAAGCCAGCGGCTCCGAGTGCCCGTAGCGGTTGCTGGCGATGATCTCCACCGACAGCGGATTGACGCCGTCGGCCACCGGCAGCTCGATGCGCGCGTAGCCCTGCACCTGGCCGTTGAATGATTTCGGCAGCACCACTTCGCGCGGCAGCGTCGGCCGCCCGGCCACCTTGACCGCGAGGTCCACGTCGCCGGCTGCCGTGGGCGAGTGCAGCGCGAAAGGGAGCGTCACGACGTTGCCCGCCGCTTTCAAGTGCGACTCACCGACGCCCTGCACGGCGGGCGGGAACTCGGCGGCGCGCAGTTCAGCCAGTGCGCGGCGCGCCGCTTCGGCGCGCTGTCGCTCCTCGCCTTCGCGCGCCGCTTCCTGGGCGATGCGTTCGCGCTCGCGCGCTTGCTGCTCCGCTGCCAGGCGCTCGGCTTCGAGCCGCTGCCTTTCGCGTTCGGCGGCGAGCGCCGCTTCGCGCTCCTGGCGTTGCCGCTCGGCGGCGGCGCGCGCTTCGGCTTCGGCCCTGGCGGCGGCCTGCGCAGCGGCGTCGCGCTCGGCTTGCGCGCGCGCTTGCGCGATGGCTGCCTGGCGCGCTGCCTCGGCCTGCCGCGCCAGCTCGGCGGCCGCGGCTGCTTCGCGCGCAGCGCGCTCGGCGCTGGCGCGGCGCTCGGCTTCCTGTTGCGCGGCGATGCGGGCACGCTCGGCGCGCGCGGCCGCGTCGCGCTCGGCCTGGCGCGCTGCCTCGGCCTGGCGCTCGGCCTCGCGCTGCAGCGCTGCGCGTTCGGCTTCGGCGCGCGCGGCCAGTTGCGCCAGCGCCGTGCGCTCGTCGCCGGTGGCCAGCACCGCGTCGATGACGTCGGGCCGGTTGAACTGCTGGCGAAAGCGCGCCAGCGAGTAGAAGTCCATCGCCTGCGAGGCACCGCGCGCCAGCGCCCAGCCGACGATGCGGTCGGCGCCAGCACTCGCGTCGAAGAAGCCGCTCGGCGTCCACGCGACCCAGCGGCCGTCCTCCTGCGCCAGCAGCGACAAGAGCAGCGCGCCGTCGGCGGCGCGGTGCCAGCGCAGCGTTCCGTCGGCCATCGCGGCTACCAGCAAGCGGCCGTCAGCGCTGGCGTTGAGCGCGCGCACTTCGGTGTCGGTGGCCACGCGCCAGGCGACGGTGCCGGCCTCGTCGAGCCGATGCAGCGCGCGGTTGGTGCCTATCACCACGGCGGCCGGCTGCTGCGGCTGTTGGCCTGCGAATGCGACGACGGCGCGCGCTCGTTCGTCGCTGGCCAGCGCCATCGCGCGGCCGCCGATGACCGGCGGCTTGCCGTCGACGAGCCAATCGGTGGCGACGCTGAGCCGCGCCGTCCGCGTGGCCGGCACGCGCAGGTTCAGCGCATTCGCATCGGCCAGCGCCTGCCCCACCGCGAGCCGCCGCCGCTCGAAAGCGAAAGCGAAGCCGTGCTGCGGGCCGCGCTGGCCCCAGCGCGCGGCCAGGCCGTCGGCGGCCAGTTCGAGATCGAAAGGCGCATCGCCGCGCACCGCCAGCACCGGCGCGCCGACGCGACGCGGCTGCGCCTGCCCCGGCACGCCCACCGTGCCCCACGAGCCGTCGAAGCTCGCCCAGGCGAAGCCGCCGCCGGGCAGCGCCACGAGGTCGGTGATGCTGTCGCCGGCCACTTCGCTGCGCGTGGCAGCGCTGCGCGAGGCGACATCGATGCCGACGACGGCGAAGCGCACGTCGCGCGAATGCGCGGTGCCCGCCAGCGCCAGCGTGCGGCCGTCGGCGCTGAAGGCGAGCACGCGCCAGTCGCCGGCGTACGAATCGGGCGCGGCAATGCGCGCCAGCGGCTGCAGCGTCGCCGCGTCGAAGAGATCGACGCCTTCGCGGCGCGTGGCGAAGGCCACCGCGAGCTGGCGGCCGTCGGGGCTGAAGGCGATGCCGGCCGGCCGCCGCGCACCGAGGTTCGCCGTGGCGGCGCGCTCGACGCCGCGGCCGCCGGCGGCGATGCGGTACAGGCGCAGAGAGCCGTCCAGCCCCACCGCCGCCGCGAGGCCCGAGGCATGCGTCGCGAGGCCGAACACCGGCCCGTCGGTGCGGTCGACGAGCAGCTCGCGGCCGTCGCGCGCGAAGGCCCGCACGCCATGCGTGCTTGTCTCGTTCGCGCCATGCGTGCTTGTCTCGTTCGCGCCATGCGGGCTGGCCTGGTTCGCGCCGTCGCTGCCGTTGTAGCCCGCGAACAGCACCTGCCCGTCGGCCGACCACGCGAGCTTGCGGATGTCGCCGGCCTTGGCGTCGATCGTCGAACGCAGCGCGCCCGAGTCGAGGTCGAAGAGGTAGATGAGGTGCGGGTGCGCCGCACTGCCCGGAACTGCGCCGGGAACCGCACCGCCCGTGCTGCCGGCCACCGCGACGAGCGGCTCCTGCGGATGGATGGCCACGCCGTAGAGGCGCCCGCCTTCGGCGCCGAACGCGAACGGGCGCAGCACGTGGCGCAGCGCGCCGCTGGCGAGGTCCCACACGCGGGCGGTGCGATCGTCGGCGGCGGTGACGACCAGGCCGCGCGCGGCGGAGACGTCGATGCGGCGCACCGGCGCGCTGTGGCTGCCGTTCTCCACCGCGAGCAATGGCCGCAGCGCGGCGTCATTGCCTGCGCCCTGCGCTGGCACCTGCGCCTGCGCGGGCACCGGCGCCGCGAGCAGCACGCTGCCGAGAACGCAGCCAGCGCACCACGCGGCGTGCGATGCCGCAAGGCGGGCGACGGCAGCGAGGGCCTTCTTCATCTGGGGCGCCGATCCTAGTGGCCGAGGTGGCCGCCGCACAACCGCTGCCGATGGGAAGCTGCCTTCCATCCGGGCCCCCGCTGCGGGGGGTGCGCCCCGCGCCGGTGTTACCGTCCGCGCCGCGGCAGCGGCACGAAGCGGCTGCCTCTCAAGCCCGAAGAAGAACCACGCCCGCGTCGCGGCCCGCCCCCGCCACTGCGGGCACTCTGCCCCTCCCTTTCCCCGTGTCCGACTGGCCTCCCTTGCAGCCGCTTGCGGCGACCGGCCTGCGCTGCGAGCGCGGCGAGCGCGCGCTCTTCGACGGCTTCGACCTCACGCTCTCGCCGGGCGAAATGGTCTGGCTGCGCGGCGCCAACGGCCGCGGCAAGACGACGCTGTTGCGCACGCTGGCTGGCCTCGCCACGCCCGCAGCGGGCCAGTTGCGCTGGGGCGGCGAGCCGCTGGCGAAAGCCGGCGCCGAATGGCGCGCGCGCCTCGTCTTCCTCGGCCACGCCAACGCCTTGAAAGACGATCTGACGGCGGCCGAGTCGCTGCACTTCGCCGCGCGGCTGGCCGGCGCGCCGCGCAGCGAAGCCGAGGTGCGCGCGGCACTCGCAGCGCTCGACGTGGCCGCGCTGGAGCGGCGCGCCGCGCGCACGATGAGCCAGGGCCAGCGCCGCCGCGTCGCGCTGGCACGCCTGGCGCTGGCGCCGCGGCCGGCGCTGGCGCTGCTGGACGAGCCGTTCGACGCCCTTGACGACGACGGCATCGAGCGCCTGGCGCGGCTGCTCGCCGACCTCGTGCGCGCCGGCGGCTGCGTGCTCTTCACGAGCCACCAGCAGATCGACCGTCTGCGTCCCGCGCCGCGCATCGTGATGCTGCCCGAAGCGGCGCCGCCACCCGGGTCCGCCGTCGCAGGGCTTTCGCGATGAGCGGCTTCTTCGTCACCGTGATGGCGCGCGAGCTGCGCCTGGCCGCGCGGCGGCCGGTCGAGGCGTTGCTGCCGGTGGTGTTCTTCGTCGTCGCGGCGAGCCTGTTTCCGCTCGGCGTCGGCCCCGAGCCGCAGACGCTGCGCCACATCGCGCCGGGCGTGCTGTGGGTGGGCGCGCTGCTGGCGGCGATGCTGTCGCTGGCGCCGATGTACGGCTCGGACCACGCCGACGGCTCGCTCGACCAGTTGCTGCTCGCGCCCGAGCCGGCTTGGCTGCTGGCGCTGGCCAAGGCGGTGGCGCATTGGCTCACGCACGGCCTGCCGCTGGTGGCAGTGAGCCCGCTCATCGGCCTGATGTTCGGGCTGCCGGGGGAAGCGATCGCGCTGCTCGCGGCCACGCTCGTGCTCGGCACGCCGATCCTGAGCCTGCTCGGCGGCCTGTCGGCGGCGCTGACGCTCGGCTTGCGCAGCGGCGCTTTGCTGAACCTCCTGATCGTGCTGCCGCTGGCGGTGCCGGCGCTGATCTTCGGCTCGGGCGCGGTGTCGGCGCTGGAGGCCGGGCAGGCGATCGATGGTCACCTGTCGCTGCTGGCGGCGCTCTTCATCGCCACGCTCGTGGGCACGCCGCCGGCCACGGCGGCGGCGCTGCGCATCGCCACCGGCTGAGCGGGCCGCGGCCGCTGCGGGCCGCCTTCCACCGCCCTTGGCCTGCGCCGCCACTCGTGAAACGACCGGTTTGACCTGATGCAAGGCAGGTGCAATCAGCGCCGGCGCGGCGCGATGCATGGCCTAACATGCGCGGCCCCGCTCGTTTCCCCTCGCATGGATTCCCGCGCCGCCCCTCGCGCCAGCCCTGCGCTGCGCCTCTTCACCTTCGCCGCGCCGATGCGCTTCTATCGGCTGGCGGGGGCGTCGCTGCCGTGGTTCTGGATTGCTGCATTGGCCTTCGGCGTTGCAGGGCTTTACATGGGTTTCTTCGTGGCGCCCACCGACGCCACGCAAGGCGAGAGCTACCGCATCATCTTCATCCACGTGCCCGCGGCGTGGCTGTCGATGCTGCTGTACCTGACGATGGCCTTCTGGGCCGCCATCGGCTGGGCCTTCAACGCGCGCATGGCTTCGGTGCTGGCGCGCGCCATCGCTCCCACCGGCGCCATGTTCACCGGCCTGGCGCTGGTGACCGGCGCGCTGTGGGGCCAGCCGACCTGGGGCACCTGGTGGGTGTGGGACGCGCGGCTCACGTCCGAACTGCTGTTGCTGTTCCTGTATCTCGGCTACATCGCGCTCGTCAACGCCATCGACGACCCGCGGCGTGCCGACCAGGCCGGCGCGCTGCTGGCGCTGGTGGGCAGCATCAACGTGCCGGTCATCTACTTCTCGGTGAAGTGGTGGAACACGCTGCACCAGGGCGCGACGATCAGCATGACGGCGGCGCCGAAGATGGCGCAGACGATGCTCACCGCGATGCTGCTGACGACGCTGGCCTGCTGGGCCTACGCCTTCGCGGTGATCTTCATGCGCGCGCGCGCCGCGATCCTCGTGCGCGACCGCCATGCGCAGTGGGCGCGCGACGTGGCCGCCGCCAAGGCAACGGGTGACCGCGGCGCGCCGCCGCACGCCGGAGCGCGGGAGCGCACCGCATGAACTGGGGCAGCGCGAGCGAGTTCTTCGCGATGGGCGGCTACGGCCTCTACGTGTGGGGCTCGTACGGCGCCGCTTTCGTGGCGCTGCTGGTCGAGCCCTGGCTCGCCGCGCGCCGGCACCGGCAAGCGCTCGCCTTCGTCGCCGAAACGGCGCTCGAAGGCGTTGATGCCGAATCGATGATGGGGAATGCGGACACCGAAGACGGTGCCGCCCCCGAGGAGTCTTTCCGATCATGAGCACGATGAAGCCGCGCCATCGCCGGCTGGCCATCGCGGCGGTGCTGCTGCTGGCCGCCGGCGCGATCGCTGCGCTGGTGTTCAACGCCTTCCGCAGCAACCTCGTCTTCTTCTATTCGCCCACGCAGGTGGCGGCCAACGAGGCGCCGGCCGGGCGCACGTTCCGCCTCGGCGGCCTGGTGGAAACCGGCAGCGTCAAGCGCGACGGCGTGCGCGTCACCTTCGTCGTCACCGATTCGGCGAAGGCGGTGCCGGTGCGCTTCGACGGCCCGCTGCCCGACCTGTTCAAGGAAGGCAAGGGCGTCGTCGCGCAAGGCAAGCTCGAGAGCGGCGTCTTCGTCGCCCGCGAGGTGCTGGCCAAGCACGACGAGAACTACATGCCGCCCGAGGCCGCCGACGCGCTGAAGAAGGCCGGCCATCCCGAGCGCGCGGCGCGCAGCCTCGTTGTCCCTGAAGCCACCGGCGGCGCCGCAACGCCTGCCAAGCCATGATCCCCGAGATCGGCCACTTCTCTCTCTGGCTGGCGCTGGGCGTGGCGCTCTTGCTGGCCACGCTGCCGCTGGCCGGTTCGCTGCCGCTGGCGCTGCCGTTCGGTGCTGTCCCGCAGGTGCGGCCGCAGTGGGTGGCGCTGGCGCGGCCGCTGACGTACGTCTTCGGCGTCACCATCGTCGTCGCCTACGGCTGCCTCACCGCCTCGTTCGTGCGCAACGACTTCTCGGTGCTGTACGTGGCGATGCACAGCAACACAGACCTGCCGCTGCCATACCGCGTCGCCGGCGTCTGGGGCGGGCACGAAGGCTCGCTGCTGCTGTGGCTGATGCTGCAGGTGGTGTGGATGAGCGCGGTGGCGCGCTTCAGCCGCACCCTACCCGCCGAAGTGGTGGGGCGCATCCTCGGCGTGCTGGGGATGGTGGCGGTGGGCTTCCTGCTCTTCACGTTGACCACGTCGAACCCGTTCGAGCGCCTGCTGCCGGTGCCGCCCAACGGCCGCGACCTGAACCCGCTGCTGCAGGACCCGGGCATGGTGATTCACCCGCCGATGCTCTACACGGGCTACGTCGGCTTCTCGGTCGCCTTCGCGCTGGCGGTGGCCGGGCTCATCGGCGGGCGCCTGGACGCCACCTGGGCGCGCTGGACGCGGCCGTGGACCGTCACCGCCTGGGCCTGCCTGACGGTGGGCATTGCGCTGGGAAGCTGGTGGGCCTACTACGAGCTCGGCTGGGGCGGCTGGTGGTTCTGGGACCCGGTGGAGAACGCCTCGTTCATGCCGTGGCTCGTGGGCACCGCGCTCATCCACTCGCTGGCGGTGACCGAGAAGCGCGGCGCCTTCAAGTCGTGGACGGTGCTGCTGGCGATCATCGCCTTCTCGCTGTCGCTGCTGGGCACGTTTCTCGTGCGCTCGGGCGTCCTGTCGTCGGTGCACGCCTTCGCCACCGACCCGGCGCGCGGCCTCTTCATCCTCGGCTTCCTGTGCACCGTGGTCGGTGCCTCGCTGGCGTTGTACGCGTGGCGCGCGCCGACGGTGGGCCTGGGCTCGCGCTTCCACTGGGCGAGCCGCGAGACGACGCTCCTGGCCAACAACGTGATGCTGGTAGCCGCGTGCGGCGCGGTGCTGCTGGGCACGCTGTACCCGCTGGCCCTCGATGCGCTGGGCATCGGCAAGATCTCGGTCGGCCCGCCGTACTTCGAGACCGTGTTCGTGCCGCTGATGGCGCCGGTGGTGTTCCTGATGGGCGTGGGTCCGCTGGCGCGCTGGAAGCAGACCGAACTGCCCGACCTCGGCAAGCGGTTGCGCTGGGCCTTCGCGGTGGCCGTGCTCGCCGCTGCGGCGCAGGCGCTGCTGCTGCGCCAGTCGGCCGGCGGCATCTCGCCGATGGCCGTGCTCGGGCTGCTGATGGCGTGGTGGGTGGTGGCATCGCTCGCGGTCGACGTGTGGGAGCGGCTACAGCCGCGCTCGCTCGCTGCCGGCGCATCGATTTGGGCGAAGCTGAAGGCCGCGCCGCGCGCATGGATCGAACGCGCGCCGCTGGTGCCGCGCTCGGTGGCGGCGATGTGGCTCGCGCACCTGGGCGTGGCCGTGTTCATCTTCGGCGTCACGATGGTCAAGAGCTTCGAGGTCGAGCGCGACGTGAAGATGCGCGCCGGCGACTTCGCCACCGTCGGCGAGCTCACGTTCACGCTGCAAGGCCTGCGCGAGCGCGAAGGCCCGAACTACCGCGCCGTGCAAGGCTGGGTGGAAGTGACGCGCGGCGAGGGTGCGGCGAAGGCGAAGGTCGCCGACCTGCTGCCCGAGAAGCGCTTCTACCGCGTGCAGGAGAACCCGATGACCGAGGCGGCGATCGCCACGCGCCTCACGGGCGACCTCTACGTGTCGCTCGGCGAGCCGGTGGACGACGGCGCAGCGTGGATCGTGCGCATCTACATCAAGCCGTTCGTCGACTGGATCTGGGGCGGCTGCGTGCTGATGGCGCTCGGCGGCCTGCTCGCCGCCGGCGACCGTCGCTACCGCGCGCGTGCCGAGGCGATGGCGGCGCAGGCGGCGTTGCACGGCACCGCCGGTGCCGCCGGCGCCACGAAGGGATGAGCGCGCATGGCCGCTGACTCTTCGCTGCCGCCGCAGCGGCAACCGGCTGCCGTTGCCGCGAACACCGCGGCGAACGCGGCGGCGACCACCACGAACGCGAAGCCGCCCCGGCGCGGCCGCTTCTGGCTCTTCCTCACGCCGCTGGTGGCGTTTGCCGTGCTGGCCGTGCTGCTCGGCCGCGGCCTTTCGCTCGACCCGCGCGAAGTGCCTTCGCCCTTCGTCGGCAAGCCGGCGCCAGCGTTCACGCTGCCGCGCCTGGACGACGGCAGCGCCACGGTGAAGCTCGAAGACTTCGCTGGCAAGGCGTGGATCCTCAACGTCTGGGCGAGCTGGTGCGGCCCATGCCGAGACGAGCATCCGGTGTGGGTGGAGTTCGCGCGCCGCACCAAGGTGCCGATCGTCGGCCTGAACTACAAGGACAAGCGAAGTGCGGCGCAGCCGTGGCTCGCGCAACTCGGCAACCCCTACGCGATGTCGCTCTTCGACGGCGACGGCAAGGTCGCCATCGACTGGGGCGTGTACGGCGTTCCCGAGACCTTCATCATCGACCGCCAGGGCATCGTGCGCTTGAAGCACGTGGGGCCGATCACGGCCGAGCTGCTGCGCGACAAGATCGAGCCGCTGCTCAAGAAGATCGATGGCTGAGTCGCCCGGACCCGCATCGCTGACCGCCTTGCTTGCCGCATTGCCGAGCGCACGGCTCGTGCGCCTGCTGCGCGCGGCCTGCGCGGCGGCGATGGTGCTCATCGGCGCCGGCGCTGCGCAAGCCGCCGGCCCGGCGCAGCCGCTGACGGCCGACCCCGAACTCGAAGCACGCGTGCTCAAGCTCACCGCCGAGCTGCGCTGCCTGGTGTGCCAGAACCAGACCATCGCCGACTCGCACGCCGACCTCGCGGTGGACCTGCGCAACCAGGTGCGCGAGATGCTGCGCCAGGGCAAGAGCGAGGCCGACGTGCTGGCCTACATGACCGCGCGCTACGGCGACTTCGTGCTCTACCGGCCGCCGCTGAAGGAGAGCACGGCGCTCTTGTGGCTCGGGCCGGGCCTGCTGGTGGCCGGCGGCGTCGTGGCGCGGGTGCTGGTGCTGCGCCGGCGCGCGCGCGCCGGCGACGATGCGTTCGAGCCCGACCCCGGCGTGGACGATGACGAGGGCGATGAGCGCGATGAGCGCGAAGTTGGCGACGGGCGCCGCTGAAGAAACGAGACCGACGACGAGCCGATGCAAGCCGAACCGACTCCGACGACGTTGAACGCGCTGCGCCAGCAGTGGCATGAGCTGGGCGAGCGCCAGCGCAGCGGCGCGCTCGATGCCGCGGCATACGAAGCGGCGCGCACGGCGCTCGAACGGCGCATCGTGGAGCGGTGGTGCAGCAGCCCGCGGCGCAAGCCGGCGCAGCGGACGCTGCGGTCGAAGCGCGGCCGCAGCGCGCACCGGCTGTTGCAGGCGCTCGCGTACCGCGCACTTCCGGCCGCTTCATCGCGACCGCCGGAGTCTTCGTGCTCGCTCTCGCGGCCGCGGGCTACGCCTGGAAGGGCGAGCCGCGTGCCGCCGCTGGCACGCCGCCGCACGGCTTCGACCAGGCCGGCGCCGACGCCGGCGGCGCGGGTACGGGCGGCGGCGGTGAAGGCGGGCCCGGCGGCCAGCAGCGCGCCGGCGCCGAGCAGCTCGAGGTGCTCATCACGCAGCTCCAGCAGCGGCTCGAGAAGCAGCCGGGCGACGTGCAGGGCTGGGCGCTGCTGGCGCGCTCGCAGATGGCGCTCAACCGCTTCGACGAGGCGGCCGCCTCCTACCGCAAGGCGCTGGCGATCAAGCCCGAGGACGCGGGTCTCTTGACCGACTATGCCGACGCGCTGGGTGTGCTCAACGGCCGCACGCTCGAAGGCGAGCCGCAGCGCCTGCTCGACAAGGCGCTCAAGCTCGACCCGCGGCACATCAAGGCGCTGGTGCTCGTGGGCACGCTCGAATTCCAGCGCGGCAACTTCGCCGGCGCGCAGAAGCGCTGGGAGGAAGCGGTGGCCATCGGCCCGGCCGGCGACGGCCTGGTCGAACTGGCGCGCGAAGGCGTGGCGCAGGCACAGGCCAAGCAGCGCGGCGCGGGCGGTGCGCCTTCGAGCGCAACGCCGAACACTGCGGCGGCGCCCGCTGCACAGCCACGCGCCGCGGCCCCCGTTGCGCCCGCTGCCGAAGGCGGCGCCGCGGCCGGTGCCAATGCCGCAGCCGCGGGCGGCGTGCGCGGCACCGTTCGTCTCGCGGCTTCGCTGAAGGCGCAGGCGGCGCCGGGCGACACGGTGTTCATCTTCGCCCGTGCGGCCGGCGCGAGCGGTGGCGGAGCCGGTGGTGGTGGCGGCGGCATGCCGCTGGCCATCGTGCAAAAGCGCGTGTCCGATCTGCCGGCCACGTTCGCGCTCGACGACAGCCAGGCCATGACGCCGGCCGCGCGCTTGTCCTCCGCGCAGCAGGTGGTCATCACCGCGCGCATCAGCAAGTCGGGCCAGGCGACGCCGCAGCCGGGCGACCTCGAAGGCGTCTCGGCGCCGGTGGCACCGGGCTCGGCTGCAGCGCGCGATCTCGTCGTCGAGATCGGGACCGTCAGGCGCTGAGGTTTCGCCGGCGCGTCAGCGCGCCGTTCGGGGACGATCGATACCCCGAGTCGCGTTCGATCCTGAAGAACCGTTCGCGCTGAGCTTGTCGAAGCGCTGCCCCTCGCCGGGGCCTAAAGGGGCTTCGACAAGCTCAGCCCGAACGGATTCCTATTCGATTGATGACGAATCCGTATCAGCCCGAACGGCTCTTGTGCGATCGAACGCGAAGCCGCTTCAGAGCGCGAACACCTTGCCCGGATTCATGATGTTGCGCGGGTCGAGCGTGCGCTTGATGCTGCGCATCATCTGCACCGCCACCGGGCCGGCTTCGTCGAGCAGATAGCCCATCTTGTGCAGGCCCACGCCGTGCTCGCCGGTGCAGGTGCCTTCCAGGCGCAGCGCGCGCTTGACCATCTGCACGCCCAGGCGCTCGACCTCGGACACTTCGCGTGCGTCGTTGGGGTCGATCAGCCAGCTCAGGTGGAAGTTGCCGTCGCCCACGTGGCCGACGATCCAGTAAGGGATGCCCGCCGCGTCGCTCTCGGCGATGCTCTCGTTGATGCTCTCGGCCAGGCGCGAGATCGGCACGCAGGTGTCGGTGCTCTGGCAGCGGCAGCCCGGGCGCGTCTGCAGCGCCGCGAAGTACGACTTGTGCCGCGCCGTCCACAGGCGGCTGCGCTCCTCGGGCGTGGTGGCCCACTGGAAGTCGGCGCCGCCGTGCTCGCGCGCGATCTCCTGCACCGTGGCCGCCTGCTCGGCGACACTGGCCGGGGTGCCGTGGAATTCCATCAGCAGCATCGGCTCTTCGCGCAGGCCGAGCTTGGCGTAGGCGTTGACGCCGCGGATCGCGTTGGCGTCCAGCAGCTCGCAGCGCGCGATCGGCACGCCCATCTGGATGACGGCGATCGTCGTGCGCACGGCCGCATCGACGCTCGGGAAGTGGCAGATCGCCGCACTCATCGCCTCGGGCAGCGGGTACAGCTTCAGCGTGATCTCGGTGATGACGCCCAGCGTCCCCTCGCTGCCGACGAAAAGGCGCGTCAGGTCGTAGCCGGCGCTGCTCTTCTTGGCGCGCGTGCCGGTGCGCATCACTTCGCCGTCAGCCGTGACGACTTCCAGCGCCAGCACGTTGTCGCGCATCGTGCCGTAGCGCACCGCGTTCGTGCCCGAAGCACGCGTGGCGGTCATGCCGCCGATGGTGGCGTTGGCGCCGGGGTCGATGGGGAAGAAGAGGCCGGTGTCCCTGATCTCGCGGTTCACCTGCTCGCGCGTGACGCCGGGCTGCACCGTGACCGTGAGGTCCGAGGGGTCGATGCGCAGCACCTTGTCCATGCGCCCGAGGTCGAGCGTGATGCCGCCTTGCACCGCCAGCACGTGGCCTTCGAGCGAGCTGCCGATGCCGAACGGGATCACCGGCACCGCGTGCTCCTGCGCCAGGCGGACCGCTGCGGCGACCTCTTCGGTGGACTCGCAGAACACCACCGCCTCGGGCGGCGTGGCGGCGTAGACCGATTCGTCGCGGCCGTGCTGCTCGCGCACCGCCGCGGCGGTGGAGCAGCGCTCGCCGAAGCGCTGGCGCAGTGCCTGCAGCATGGCCGGCGGCACCGCGCGCGCGGCGGCGGTCGAGCCGGGCGGCTTCAGGATCGGGTCGTGGGGAGCGTTCATCGCGGCGCGTCCTTGGCTGGCGAGCGAGCGGCAGGGGTGGCGCGGCCGAGATGCGCCGCGCCGGGCAGAGGGCGCGCCGATTCTAGGAGCGGGGGTTGCGGCACGAGGGGCGCGCGAACTGGCGGCCTCGCGCGCCGCAATTCCACGCACCGGTCAGGCCGCGCGCGGCGCAACATGATCGCGCCGTCCCTCCCTCTCGGCGTTCTGGCGGCCGTGTGAGCCGCAATTCCACGCACCGATCAGATCGCGCCCGGCGCAACATCATCGCGCGCCGCCCTCCCGATCCACGTTGTCCGCGCCCTCTGCACAGCGCGTCCTGCCGCTTCAGCTCACTGCCATGGCCGCCACCGCCACTGCTGCTTCACCGCCGGCCATCATCGCCGACCGCGGCGAGTTCATCGATGTGCTGCGCGCGTTGTGGCGCGGCCGTGTCCTCGTGCATGCCGGCGAGGAAGCCGGCGGCTGGCTGCTCGACGGCGGCCGCGTGCTCTCGTCGCACCGCCCGTTGCTGCGCTACGGCCTCGTGCGCGAGGTGGCCAATCCGCAGGGCTTCGAGCACGTGCGCTACTTCCGCCTCAGCGCGCAGGGCCGCGCTTTCGCCGAACGCGCCATCGAGGCCTGGCGGCAGCGGCCGCTGTTGGAGCGGTTGCTCGTCCGGCTGCTCGGCTGAAGAACCGAACACCCTGAAACACGCGGCGCCGCCGGCTACGGCGCGCCGCCGTCCCCCGACAGGCCGCATCCGGCGAGAATCGCCGGCGCCATGTCCAACCGCCTCACCCAGATCGCCACCCGCACCGGCGACGACGGCACCACCGGCCTCGGCGACGGCCAGCGCGTCGGCAAGGACCACCGCCGCGTCGCGGCGATGGGTGATGTCGACGAACTGAACTCGAGCCTCGGCGTGCTGCTCGCCGAGCCGCTGCCCGAGGACATTCGCGAGCTGCTGGTGACGATCCAGCACGAACTGTTCAACCTCGGCGGCGAGCTGTCGATTCCCGGCATGAGCCTCGTCAAGCCCGAGGCCGTGGCCGCGCTCGACGCCGCCTTGGCGCGCCACAACGCGACGCTGCCGCGCCTGGTGGAGTTCGTGCTGCCCGGCGGCACCCGCAGCGCGGCACTCGCGCACGTGAGCCGCACCATCGCCCGCCGCGCCGAGCGCGCGCTGGTGGCGCTGGGCGCCGCCGAGCCGGTGAACGAAGCGCCGCGGCAGTACCTCAACCGCCTGTCGGACCTGCTGTTCGTGCTGGCGCGCGTGCTCAACCGCGCCAACCTCGACGGCCTCGGCGGCGACGACGTGTATTGGCACAGCGAGCGGCTTGCCCGCTCGCGCCAGCCATGAACCGAGCGGCTTGCCCGCTCGCGCAGACCCATGAACCGAGCGGCCTACCCGCTCGCGTCGAACATGACTGAGCAGAGAACGATGATGAACGCGATCGGCCGCTGCGCCCTCGCCCTGTGCCTGGCGCTGGCCGCGGGGTGGCTGCCGGCGAACGATGCGCGCGCGCAGATCGCCGACCCGACGCCACCGTGGGACACCGCCGAGAGCGCGCATTTCCGCGTCCACTACCGCGCTTCGCAGCGCACGCAGGCCGAAGCCGTGGCCCGCGCCGCCGAGCGCGCCTGGCCGCGCGTCACGCAGGCGCTGGCGTGGGAGCCGAAGAGCCGCATCGACGTCGTCGTCTACTCCGAGCTCGACATCTCCAACGGCTTCTCGACGCCCCTGCCCTTCAGCATGATCGGCGTCTTCCTGACGCCGCCGGACGAAGGGCAGCTGCTGGACAACAGCGGCTGGCTCGACCTGTTGCTCACGCACGAGCTGACGCATGCGGTGCACCTGGACAAGGTGCGCGGCGCGCCGCGCGTGCTGCAGAACATCTTCGGGCGCATCGTCTGGTTCATCCCCAACCTGTTCAACCCCGGCTGGATGGTCGAGGGGCTGGCGGTGTGGGAGGAAAGCGGGCGGGAGCAGGCCGGCAACGGCCGCGGCCGCTTGAAGGGCCCGGTGTTCGAAGCGTGGCTGCGCGCCGAACGCAAGCGCGGCTTCATCAAGCTCGCCGAGCTGAACGCCGACGGCCGCGCGCTGCCGACCTCGAAGCAGTACCTCTACGGCGCCTACTTCCACGAGTTCGTGCACCGCCGCTACGGGCCCACGAAAGCGCAGGAGATGATCGAGCAGTACAGCGGCAACATCGGCTTCGCGCCGCGCCTGCACAGCATGCCCTACGGCGCCACCGGCAAGACGATGGACGTGCTGTGGGACGAGTTCCTCGCCGACCTCAATGAGCAAGTGGGTGCGCGTGCCGCGCCGATCGAGCGCGTGCCCGAAGCGGCCGGCCGGCGCGTGCTGGGCCCGATGTTCGATGTGCCTTCGATCGCCGCGCTGCCCGACGGCACCGTGCTCGCCATCGTCGACGACGGCCTCGCCGCGCCGCGCATCGAGCGCATCAAGCGCGACGGCACGCGCGAGCGCGTGACCGACGTGCTCTCCGGCGCGCGCCTGGAAACCGGCGCCGACGGCAGCGTGCTCGTGATGCAGCCGGACATCTGCAACATCCGCTATGTCGGCTACGACGTCTACCGGCTCAGTGGCTCGCGCCTGTCGCAGCTGACGAATTGCGCCCACCTGCGCCGTGCCGTGCAGGTTGGTGCCACGCGTGCCGAACGCGGCAGCGGTGTCGTCGCCACGACGGCGGGCAGCGGCGACCTCGTCGCGATCCAGCTCGACGCCGGCCGCACGCGCATCGTGCGCCTCGACCCGGCCAAGCGCGGCACGCCGCCGGCCGTGCTCTTCGCGCCGCCCGACGGCACCGATGTCATCGACATCGCCATCGCGCCCGACGGCCGCCGCCTCTTCGCGGTGACGCGGCGCGAAGGCGACTGGCGCGTCGTCGAGTTCGACCTTGCTTCAGCGACGCCGACGCCGGTGCTGCGCCTGGCGCACGACGCGCCGATCGCCAACCTGCGCCACGGTGCTGGCGGCCTGGAGATGCTGGCCGTCGACGGCGGCGTGCTCAACGTGTGGCGCCTCACGCCGGGCGGCGCGTGGCAGCGGCTGACGCACAGCCACACCGGCATCGTGGCGCAGGCCGGCAGCGCGCCCGATGGATCGCTCGCGCTCGTGGCCGTCGCGCAGCAAGGCTACGAGCTGCGCTTCATGGACGCGGCGGCGCCGGTGCAGGAGAAGGTTGCATCGACGACCGTGCCGGCACAGCGTTCGGCGACGACCGCTGCGACACCGGCGACACCTGCGGCACCCGCGACACCTGCGTCGCCGGCAAGCGCTGCTGCCGACACCACGGCCGACGCTTCGCTCGGCCCCGCGAAGCCCTATGCCCCGTGGCGCACGCTGTATCCGCGCTCGTGGTTCCCGACGATCACCAGCGACCGCGGCCTCACGGCCTACGGCGCCACCACCAACGGTGCCGACGCTGTTGGCTGGCACGCCTACACCGCGACGCTGCAGCACGAGACGTCGCAGCGCGAGTGGATCGGCAACGTCGAGTACATCTACCACGAGCGGCACGGCCTGGCGATCGACCGCAAGCTCGTCGCGCGCGCCTGGACCGGCGACAGCGGCGACGAGACGACCACCGTCTACGACCGCGAGTTGCAGGCGCAGTGGCTGAGCCTGTTCCCGATCCCCGGCCTCAACAGCCTGGAGCGGCGCTGGAACGTGGGCATCGGCGCGGCGCTGGACCGCATCGACCGCGTCACGCTTGCCGGCCCGAGCACGGCGCGCCGGCAGGACGAGCGCATCGCGGCGCTGCTGGCCGACTACGACAGCCGCAACGGCAACTGGTACTCCGACGGCGCCAACCGTGGCCTGAAGCTCACGCTGCGCGGCGAGTCGTACAAGCCGTTCGAGACGAGCAGCAGCGACGGCGCGCCCGACTACGACGGCCTCGTCGTGCGCGGCGACGCCAAGGCCTACATCGGCATCGGCCAGGGCGTGCTGGCGTTGAGGCTCACCGAGGCGCGCGCGCGCAAGAGCACGCGCCCGTTCCAGCTCGGCGGCGCCACCGAGACCGGGCGCGGCATCGGCTTCGCGCTCAACAACCGCGAGATCGCGCTGCGCGGCTACCGCGGCGACGAGCCCGAGCTGCTCGGGCAGCAGGCGCGGCTGGCGAGCGTGGAGTGGCGCATGCCGCTGGTGGACATCGACCGCCACGGCATGGTGCCGGCGCTGGGCATCAACCGCCTCTCGGGCACGCTTTTCTATGACATCGGTGCGGCGTGGGCGGCGGGCGTGAGCAACCCCGACGGCTACCACCGCGGCGTGGGATTCGAACTGCGCGGCGAGGCGAAGTTGCTGTATGCGCTGGCCATCGACTTGCGGCTCGGTGTGGCGAGGGCGCTCGACCCGATCCCGGGACGCGGCCGCACGCGCGCGTACTTGACGATCGGGCAGGCGTTCTGAGGTTGGCGCTGATCGGCGGTTAGCGCGACATTGCGGTGACATCGCGGTGACATCGCGGTGACATCGCGGTGTCGCGAGCGCCGCGCCGAGGTCTGCGCGAGATCGTGCCGCCAGGGGGCGCTGCTCCGCTCCATGTCCCCCGCAAGCGCCCGCCGCTGCGCGGCGGGCGCTTGCTCCTCCTTTACTTCCGCTCCGCAGCGCCCCCTGTCGGCACGATCGGCACCACTGCTGCACGCGGAGGCGTTGTGTGCCACCGTCGTGCCTGCCGAGGAGGCCGGGTGGGCCCTTCTGCGGAAGTAGGAGGCAAACGGCCGCCGCGTCAGCGGCGGCCGTTTGCGGGGACATGGAGCAGAAGGGCCCACCCGGCTCCCTCGGCCCGCGCCACTCGTTGAACGCGCGCGCAGACATCCTCCGCCGCGCTTTGCCTGGATCCACCGCGCGCCCTTGCCGCCGCAGTGGTTCAGTTCAGGCCTTCGCCGCCACTGCCTTGCGTCGTGCCCGCCACGCGCCCGCGAGAGCAATCACGCCCGGCACGAGGATCATCAGCCAGACGATGACGCTGAAGTTCGCCTGCACCCACGGCAGGTTGCCGAACAGGTAGCCGGCGCCGACGAGCGTGATGATCCACAGCCCGCCGCCGGTGACGTCGTAGAGAGCGAACTTGCTGCGCGTCATTTCTGCCACGCCGGCGACGAACGGCGCGAAGGTGCGCAGGAACGGCATGAAGCGCGCCGCGACGATGGTGATGCCGCCGTAGCGTTCGTAGAAAGCATGCGCCTGCTCGAAGGCGCGCTTGTTGAACCAGCGGCTGTGCTCCCAGCTCCACACCTTCGGGCCGATGGCGCGGCCGATCGTGTAGTTGGTCTGGTTGCCCAGCACCGCGGCCAGCCACAGCAGGCCGATGGAGGGTGCCAGGTGCATGAGCCCGACGCCGCACAGCGCGCCGACGACGAAGAGCAGCGAGTCGCCGGGCAGGAACGGCATCACCACGAGCCCGGTCTCGACGAAGATGATGACGAACAGGAGCGCGTAGACCCAATGGCCGTACGCGAGCACGAACTCGCGCAGGTGGCGGTCGACGTGCAGGACGAAATCGATGAGCTGCGGCAGGGCGTCGAGCATGATGGTCGGCGCGGATTATCCCGGCCGCATCGTCGCGCGCAGTCGTTCGCCGCTCAGGCTTTGAGGTAGTCCGCGCGCGAACCGAGCCAGCGTGCGACATGTTGCGCGGCGATGGCCGGCGATTCCCTTTGCAGCCGCGGGGCCGTTTCGCGCGCCAGCGCGAGCAGATCGTTGTCCGTGGCCAGGTCGGCGAAGCGCAGCAGCGCGTCGCCGCTTTGGCGCGCGCCCATGAACTCGCCCGGGCCGCGGATGGCGAGGTCGCGGCGCGCGATCTCGAAGCCGTCGCTCGTCTCGGCCATCGCGCGCAGGCGGTCTTTCGCGGCCGGGGACAGCGGCCCGCTGTACAGCAGCACGCACACGCTCTCGGCCGTTCCGCGCCCGACGCGGCCGCGCAACTGGTGCAGCTGCGCCAGGCCGAAGCGCTCGGCGTGCTCGATGACCATCAGGCTCGCGCTGGGCACGTCGACGCCGACCTCGATGACCGTGGTCGCCACGAGTACCTGCATCTGCCCGCCGGTGAAGAGCGACATCACCGCTGCCTTCTCGGCTGCCGGCATGCGCCCGTGCAGGAGGCCGACCATCGTGCCCGGCAGCGCCGCGCTCAGCTCGGCGTGCGTCGCGGTGGCGTCCTGCAGATCGACGTGCTCGCTCTCCTCGACGAGCGGGCAGACCCAGTAGACCTGGCGCGGCGGCTGGCCGGGACGCGCCGCTGCGTCGTTCGTCAGCTCGTCGCGGATGCGCGCGATGACCTGGGCGCGCTTGTCGGCGGCGAACAGCTTCGTCAGCACCGGCGTGCGCCCGGGCGGCAGTTCGTCGAGGGTGCTCACGTCGAGGTCGGCGTAGTACGTCATCGCCAGCGTGCGCGGGATCGGCGTGGCGCTCATCATCAAGAGGTGCGGCTCGAGGCCGGGCCCGCCATCGTTCGATGGCGCGCCCAGCTTGGCGCGCAGGGCCAGCCGCTGCTCGACGCCGAAGCGGTGCTGCTCGTCGACCACGGCCAGGCCGAGCTTGGCGAAGTTCACGTCGGCCTGGATGACGGCATGCGTGCCGACGACGAGCGCCGCTTCGCCGCCGGCGACGAGGTCGAGCATCGCCTGCCGTGCCTTGCCCTTGCGGCTGCCGGTGAGCCAGGCGATGCGAATGCCCAGCGGCTCCAGCCAGCCGACGAGCTTGCGGAAATGCTGCTCGGCCAGGATCTCGGTGGGCGCCATCAGCGCGCATTGCCAGCCGGCGCTGATGGTGGTGGCCGCGGCGAGCGCGGCGACGACTGTCTTGCCGCTGCCCACGTCGCCTTGCAGCAGGCGGTGCATCGGCCGCTCGAGCGCGAGGTCGGCTTCGATCTCGCGCACGACGCGCTCCTGCGCCGCAGTCAGGCGGAAAGGCAGCGCTGCCGCCAAGCGCGCGCGCAGGTCGGCGCTGCCGTCGCTGCCGTGACCCGCGCCGCCGCTGCTGCCGGAGCGCAGCGCCGGCGCGCGCAGCTGCGCCCGCTCGGCGACGGCACGCGCTTGCGACAACTGCTGCGCCAGCAGCTCCTCGTACTTCAGCCGCTGCCACGCCGGGTGGCTGCGGTCTTCGAGCGATTGCGGCGGCGCCCCCGGCGCCGGGTGGTGCAGCGCCAGCACCGCATCGCGCAGCGGCGGCAGGCCCGGCGGCAGCGCCCACGGCGGCAGGATCTCGGCCAGCGGCGCGCGCGCCAGCGCCGAGTCCACGGCCTTGCGCAGATACGCCTGCGGCAGCGTGGCCGTCGTCGGGTACACGGGGGTCAGCACCTGCGGCAGCGGCGTGGCGGGCTCGATGACCTTCAGCACCGGGTGCACGATCTCCAGGCCGTGGAAGCCGCCGCGCACCTCGCCGCGCACGCGCACCAGCCGCCCGGGCGCGAGCTGCTTCTGCTGCGAAGGGTAGAAGTGCAGCCAGCGCAGCACGAGTTCGCCGGTCGCATCGCGCACGCGCGCCACCAGGTGCCGGCGCGAGCGCGAATGCTCGACGCGGCAATCGCGCACTTCGCCTTGCACCTGCGCCGTGTCGCCTTCGCGCAGCTCTGCGATCGGCACGATGCGCGTTTCGTCCTCGTAGCGCAGCGGCAGGTGCAGCGCGAGATCGATGTCGCGCACGAGGCCGAGCTTCTCCATGGCCCGCGCCGGGGCCGACTTCGCTGCCGCAGGCGCCGCGGAGGAGGGCATGGGACAATTTTGCGGTCCGTCGCGGCGGCGCTTCCCGTGGGCCTTGCCGGCGCGGCGCAGGCGCGGCGGCGGACCTTGCGGACCTCTCCATCGCGCATGACCACACCCCGCGAGTTCACGCTCGACGACTTCGATTACGCGCTGCCGCCCGAGCTGGTGGCGCAGCACCCGCTCGCGGAGCGCGCCGCCTCGCGCCTGCTCGATGGCACCGGCACGTTGCCGGTGGACCGGCGCTTTCGCGAGCTGCCGGCGCTGCTGCGCGCCGGCGACCTGCTCGTCTTCAACGACACGCGCGTGCTGCGCGCGCGGCTGTTCGGCGAGAAGCTCCCCACCGGCGGCGCGGTGGAAGCGCTCGTCGAGCGCGTGCTGCCGCCGCCGACAGTGAACGAAGTCTGGGCGCACCTGCGCGCGAGCAAGTCGCCGCGCGCGGGGACGGTGCTGCGCTTTGCCAGGGGCGATGGCAGCGAGGACCGTGAACGCAGCCAGCGCAGCGAAAGCGGCGAGAGCTTCGAAGCCGAAGTGCTCGGCCGCGCCGGGCCCGACGAGGCGCTTTTTCACCTGCGCTTGCCGGCCGAGCCGCTGGCGCTGCTCGAACGCTTCGGCCACGTGCCGCTGCCGCCGTACATCACGCACGCCGACACCGCCGAGGACGAGGCGCGCTACCAGTCGGTGCTGGCGGCGCGGCCCGGCGCCGTGGCCGCGCCGACGGCATCGCTGCACTTCGACGAGGCGATGCTCGCCGAGCTGGCCGCGCGCGGCGTCGAACGCACGACGATCACGCTGCACGTCGGCGCCGGCACCTTCCAGCCCGTGCGTGCGACGCGCATCGCCGAGCACCGCATGCACAGCGAGTGGTTCGAAGTGAGCGCCGAAGCCGCGGCCGCGGTGGCGAAGGCGCGCGCCGCCGGCGGGCGTGTCGTCGCGGTGGGCACCACGGCGCTGCGCGCGCTGGAATCGGCGGCGCTGCGCTCGCCGCGCGGCGTGGTCGAGCCTTGCCGCGGCGACACCGACCTCTTCATCACGCCGGGCTTCGCCTTCCGCGTCGTCGACCGGCTGCTCACCAACTTCCACCTGCCGCGCAGCACGCTCCTGATGCTGGTGAGCGCCTTCGCCGGCCACGCGCACGTGCGCTCGCTGTACCGGCACGCGGTGGAAGCGCGCTACCGCTTCTTCAGCTACGGCGACTGCATGCTGCTGGCCCGATGCTGAAGTTCGAGCTGCTGAAGACCGAGGGCCCGGCGCGGCGCGGCCGCTTGACGCTGAACCACGGCGTCGTCGAGACGCCGGTGTTCATGCCGGTGGGCACCTACGGCACGGTGAAGGGCGTGCTGCCGCGCTCGCTTCAGGAGATGGGCGCGGCGATCATCCTCGGCAACACGTTCCACCTGTGGCTCAGGCCCGGTCTGGACGTCGTGCGCCGCTTCGGCGGCCTGCACCGCTTCGAAGGCTGGAGCCGGCCGATGCTCACCGACAGCGGCGGCTTCCAGGTGTTCAGCCTGGGTGAGATGCGCAAACTCAGCGAGGAAGGCGTGCACTTCGCCAGCCCCGTCAACGGCGACAAGCTCTTCCTGACGCCCGAAGTGAGCATGCAGATCCAGACCGTGCTCGACTCCGACATCGCGATGCAGCTGGACGAATGCACGCCGTACGAGACGGCCGGCCGCGCCACCACCGAGGACGAAGCGCGCGCGTCGATGGCGATGAGCCTGCGCTGGGCGCGGCGCAGCCAGGCCGAGTTCGCGCGCCTGGGCAACCGCAACGCGCTCTTCGGCATCGTGCAAGGCGGCATGTACGAGGCGCTGCGCGAGGAATCGGCGGCGCGGCTGGCGGAGCTCGACTTCCCCGACTACGCGATCGGCGGCGTCAGCGTCGGCGAGCCGAAGGAGGACATGCGGCGCATCGTGGCGCACACGCCGCGGCTGCTGCCGGTGAGCAAGCCGCGCTACCTGATGGGCGTGGGCACACCCGAGGACCTCGTCGAAGGCGTCGGCGCCGGCGTAGACATGTTCGACTGCGTGATGCCCACGCGCAATGCGCGCAACGGTCACCTCTTCACGCGCTTCGGCGACCTGAAGATCCGCAACGCCCGCCACCGCGAGGACGAGCGGCCGCTCGACCCCACCTGCGCCTGCCACACCTGCGCGAACTTCAGCCGCGCCTACCTGCATCACCTCGAGCGGTGCGGCGAGATGCTGGCGCCGATGCTCGCTTCGATCCACAACCTGCACTACTACGTGAACCTGATGCGCGAAGTGCGCGCAGCGCTCGATGAGGGTCGCTTCGCCGCCTTTGCGCAGCAGTTCGCGGCCGACCGGGCGCGCGGCATCGAGTAGGCGCGACGACGTCGCGAGCCGCGGCTAGAGTGGCGCCGCCGGACTTCCGGCGCGACTAAACGCCACTCCATGCCCGTCATCGCCATCCTGCTTGGCGCCTTGCTCGGCGGGGCCGCGAGCGAGAGCCCTTTCGGCGCCGCCGTGGGCGCGCTGATCGCCTGGCTGCTCGTGCGCACGCAGCGGCAGGAGAAGGCGCTGGCCGAACTGCAGCGCTCGCTGCTCGATCTGCGGCGCGCCGGGGTTCAGGCGCCCGCGGCCGTTGCGGGCGCGGCTCCTGAGGCGACGCCAGCTTCACCTTCAGCGATCGAACCGATCGCGCAGCCGGCGACGCCGGCGCCGATCGCCGTCGCCGCTGCCACAGCCGAGGCGGCCAGCGCCGGCGTGACTTCGGCTGCGCATCGCGCATCGCCCGAGCCCGTTGCAGTGACGCCGACGCCAGCCGCGGCGCCTGCGATCGAGAGGCCTGTCGCCGGGCCGCGCCGGGATCTGCTGGCGCCCGCGAAGGTCTGGCTCTTCGGCGGCAACACCATCGTCAAGCTCGGCGTCGCGATCCTCTTCATCGGCCTCGCGTTCCTCGCCAAGTTCGCCAGCGAACACGTGCAGGTGCCGGTCGAGGTGCGCCTGGCGCTCATCGGTGCGGCCGCGATCGTTCTCCTCGCCTTCGGCTGGCGCCTGCGCTTGCGCCGCGCCGGCTATGCGCAGGTGCTGCAGGGCGCCGCGGTCGCGGTGTTGTTCCTCACCCTCTTCGCGGCCTTCCGCGCCTACCACGTGATGGCGGCGCTGCCGGTGTTCGTGCTGATGGTGGCGGTGGCGGCACTCGCCGCCGCGCTCGCGGTGCTGCAGGACGCGCGCTCGCTGGCCGTCATCGGCGCGCTCGGCGGTTTCGCCACGCCGCTGCTCGTGTCCACCGGCAGCGGCGACCATGTGGCGCTCTTCAGCTACTACCTCGTGCTCGACCTCGGCATCGCCGCGGTGGCGTGGTTCAAGACCTGGCGTTCGCTCAATCTCGTCGGCTTCGCCTTCACGTTCGGCGTCGGCGCGCTGTGGGGCGTGTTCAGCTACCGCTCCGGCGAGCACTACGCGAGCTGCCAGGCCTTCCTGATCGCCTTCTTCGTTCTCTTCAACGCGATCCTTCTGATGCCGGCGCGGCGAGTGCCGTCGAGCGCGACCGCCGTCGCTGCCGGTGCTGCCGCTGCTGCCGGTCGTGGCCGCGAGGCGATGTGGGTCAACGGCAGCCTGCTCTTCGGCCTGCCGACGATCGCTTTCGCGCTGCAGCTGGGCATGGTGCGGCATTGGCCGTACGGCAGCGCGCTGTCGGCGCTGGCGCTGGCTGCGTTCTACGTCGTGCTGTCGGCGCGGCTGCGGCGGCGCGCCGAACTGCGTGTCGCGTTCGAGGCGAGCCTCGCGATCGCCGTCGTCTTCCTTACGCTCGTCATCCCGTTCGCGCTCGATGCGCGCAGCACGGCCGGAGCGTGGGCGCTCGAGGGGGCCGGTCTCGTCTGGCTCGGCTTCCGGCAAGGGCGGCGGCTGGCGCGCGGCTTCGGCTACGTGCTGCTGTTGCTGGCCGCGCCGACGCTGCTGCACGCGTTCGATCGCCACGGCGTGCCGACGGACATCTTCAACGCGTACTTGTTCAACGGCTTGATGATCGTGGCCGGCTCGCTGCTCGCGGCACATGCGGTGCGCCGTGGCGCTGCGGCGAGCCGGGCGATGAACGGTGAGGGAGCAGCCGAGCCATTGCTCGTTGCCTGGGCCACGCTGTGGGCGCTCGGCACCACCGCCTTGCAGATCGGCCAGTTCGTGCAGGAGCCGTACGGGCCGGCGGCCTGGCTCGTCGCGGGCAGCGCCATCGCGCTCGGCTTCATCGCGCTCTCGCTCAAGCTCGATTGGGCGGCAGCGGCTTGGCCGCCGGTGCTGCACGCGCTGCTGCTCGCTGGCGTGGCGCTCGACGCGCTGGCCGACTTGCGCCAGCCGCTGGCGCAAGGCGGCGCCTGGGCCTGGCCGGTGGCCATCGCCACGCATCTGGCGGTGTTGCGCTTCGCCGCGCGGCGCTGGCCTGTGCCGGCGTTGCAGGGTGCGGTGCACGTGATCGGCGTGCTGGTGCTGGCGGTGCTCGGCGCGCTCGGCGGGCGCGCCTTGACCGCGGACTGGGGCGATGCGGCGAGCGCGTGGCCGTGGCTCGGCTGGCTGGTCGTGCCGGCGCTGTTGTTGATGGCGCTGCTGCGGCCGGGCTTGTCGCAGCGCTGGCCGCTGGCAGAGGCGCCGCGGGCCTACGGGCTCGTCGCTGCGGGTCTGCTGTCGCTTTCGCTGTGGTTGTGGACGCTGGCGGCCAACGCCTTCAGCAACGGTGCCGCGCGACCGCTCGCGCATGTGCCGCTCCTGAACCCGCTCGACCTCGGCGTCGGCTTCGCGTTGCTCGGCGTGTGGATGTGGCTGCGTTCGCCGGCCACGCAGCGGGCCTTCGCGGCGCAGCGCTGGCTGACCCCCGGTGCGCTCGGCGGCGCCGGCTTCGTGTGGTTGAACGCGATGCTGATCCGCGCCTTCCACCACTACGGCGGCGTGCCGTACCGCTGGCACGCCTGGGTGCGTTCGCTGCCGGTGCACACCGGCATCACGCTGCTGTGGACCGCCACCGCGCTGGCGTTGATGTGGTTCGCTGCACGGCGCGCACAACGCGCGCCGTGGATCGTCGGCGCCGTGCTGCTGGCCGCGGTGGTGGGCAAGCTCGTGCTCGTTGATCTTTCCGGCAGCGGCACGGTGACGCGCATCGTGTCGTTCATCGGCGTCGGCGTGTTGATGCTGGTGATCGGCTACGTGGCGCCGTTGCCGTCGAACGCGGCGAGAAAGGCTGCGGCCGATGGCTTCGCCGGCGATCCCGCGGACGCTGCCGCGCAAGGGAGTGCGCATGGGAAGCTTTGAACGGCGCGCCTCGGCGGCGATTGCTGCTGCCGCCGTGGCCGTTGGCGCCTTGTCGGCGCAAGGCATGGTGTCGACCGCGCGGGCCGAGGCGCCCGAGCCGGTGTTCCGCCAGCAAGCGCCGATCACGATCGAGCAGGGCGCGGCCTTCGTGCGCTTGCCGCTGCCGGTGAGCGCCTACGCGGCGAGCCGCCAGGGCGGGCTGGCGGACCTGCGCATCGTCGATGCGCGCGGCACCCGCGTGCCGTTCGCTTTGCTCGGGCCGCGCGCGATGCAGGCGCGCGAAGCGGAGTCGCTGCGGCCGGCCGACCTCTACGCGCTGCCGGCACTGCGGCCCGGCGAGAAGGAACTCGCCAGTCCGATCGAAGTGCAGGTGGTCGGCGACCGCATCACCGTGCGGCGGTTCGAGCGGCGCGCGACCGCGGGCGGTGGCGTCACGGCCGGTAGCGCGCCGCGACCTTCGCTTGCTTCCCCCGGCTGGCTCATCGATCTCGGCGAGCGGCCGCGCGACGAAGCGCCGCCCACCTCGCTGCGGCTCGCGTGGTCCGGCCCGGCCGAGTTCACAGCGGCGTTCGACCTCGACGTGAGCGATGACCTGAAGCATTGGCGGCGCGCCAGCGGCGGCCAGCTGCTCGCGCTCACGTCGGCTTCGGGCAACCTCGCGCAGCGCGAAGTCAGGCTGCCAACTGACGTGGCCACGGCGCGCAGCGGACCGCGCTTCGTGCGCCTGCGCTGGGCCGACCCGGCGAATGCGCCGCAACTGAGCGGCGTGCAGCAGGTGCGCGTTTCGCGCAGCAGCGTCGCGCTCGACCCGCCGACGTCGCTCAGCGTGGCACCTGGTCCCGAGCCGGCCGGCCCGAGCGCGGCCCTCAACGCCGGGGCGGGCAAGGCCGCGCCGGCCGAGGGCGCGCTGCACTACGACCTCGGCGCCTTGTTGCCGCTCGTCGAGATCGACCTGCCGCTGCCGGCCGGTCACCGTGTGGCTCCCGTGCGGGTGCAAGGCCGTTCGCGCATCGAGGAGCCGTGGCGCGACCTCGCGCAGACGGTCTTCTATCGCATCGAGCGCGGCGACACCGTCGATCGGCCGCCGCCGCTGGCGCTGTCCGCTGCTGTGCGCTATGTGCGCCTCGTGCCCGATGCCCGCTCGGGGGCGCTGCCCGCCGCGACACCGCTCACCGTGCAAGCGCAACTGCTGAGCGCGGTCTTCGCGCCGCAAGGGCAGCCGCCCTTCATGCTGCTGGCCGGCTCGGCCGACGCCCCGCCCGGCGCGCTGCCGATCGCCACGCTGGTGCCGGCGCTCGACGGCGAACGCGCGCGCTTCGGCCGCGCGAACCTCGGCGCGTGGAGCGAGAACGAAGCCGCCGTGCGCGACGAAGCCTGGCGGCAACGCCTCACCACGTGGCGGCCGGTGCTGTTGTGGGCGGTGCTGCTGCTCGGCGTGGGCGGCCTCGGCTGGGTCGTGTGGCGCCTCGCGCGCGGCGCGCAGGGCACCGGTGCTTCGCCGGTGACGCCGGCCGAGACGCCGGCGGCAGCGCCTTCGCCTCAGGCCGACGCCGAGCGTTCGACGTAGCCCTTCGCGCCTTCGAACTGCGCCAGCTCGCGCGCCAGCCACGGCAGCACCGGCTGCAGCGTGGCGAAGAGCGTGTGCGGCGGGTTGGCGACGAAGACGCTGCTGCCCAGCAGGCCGAAGCCGCGCGCGTCGGCCTCGCGCACCGTCAGGCGCGCGTGCAGCCAGCCCTTCCTCGCCTGCGCCTCGGCGCTCGCCTTCAGGCGCTGCGGCAGCTGTGCCGCTTCGACGAGCTGCACCTGCGGCAGCCAGACCATGACGATGCCTTCGGGAAAGCGCGTCAGCGCCTCGCGCAAGGTGCCCAGCGCCTTCGCGTAGTCGGTCTTCAGCTCGTACGGCGGGTCGATCAGCACGAGGCCGCGGCGCGTCGGCGGCGGCAGCACCGACTTCAGCGCCGAATAGCCGTCGGCCATGCGCACTTCGCAGCCGCTTTCGCCGCCGAGGAAACCGGCGAGGATCTTGTGCTCGGTGGGGTGCAGCTCGAAGAGCCGTGACTGATCCTGCGCCCGCTTGAACGCGTGCGCGATGGCCGGCGAGCCGGGGTACTGGCGCAGCGCTTCGCCGGCAGGCGCGCCGGTGCTTCTTGCCGCGTCGAACGCGCGCACCGTGTCGACGTACTGCTGCACCGGTTGCGGCAGCGCGCTCGCGCCGGGGCCGCGCTGCACCAGGCGGCCGATGCCCGCTTCGTACTCGCGGTGCTTCTGCCCGTAGCTGCCGGCAAGCGAGTAGCCGCCGGCGCCGGCATGCGTGTCGACGTAGCGCCAGCCCTTTTCCTTCTCGTTCAGGTGCGCGGCGGCTGCACCAGCACGAGGTGCTTGAGGACGTCGGCGTGGTTGCCGGCATGGAAGGCGTGGCGGTAGGCGAGCACGGCGCCGATGGTGCCACTGCTGCGTACTTCGTCCGGCAGACCGCACGGCGCGGCGGCCGTGCGGGCGGCTGCGCGACACGGATTCACTGCCGCGTGACTTCCTTCGCGCACGCGTGCGCGGCCCGCGACGGGCACGCATAAACCCATACGGAAAACGCATGAACCCCCGCGCTACGGCGGTCACGGCCCCTCGGATTTGCTCGCAGAATGCCCTCCCCTCCCAGGCAGGAAGGGCTCTTGCTGGCCTCTGACGAATGCCGGGCGGCATGGGTCGAACCCCGTTCAACCGCGGGGCTGGCCCCATCCCGTCTTCCTTCTCGAATCCACTTCCATGATCGGAGCTTCGCAAATGAACCGTCCCGCGCTGGAGGGGCTGCGCCTGAACGTGCCGGCCTACGTCAAACACGGCCGCCTCGTCGAATGGGTGGCCGAGGTGGCCGCCCTCACCGAAGCCAAGGACGTGTACTGGTGCGACGGCAGCGAAGCCGAGTACCAGCGGCTGATCGAGCAGCTCGTCGCCGCCGGCACGCTGATGAAGCTGAACCCGAAGCTGCGCCCCAACAGCTACCTCGCGCGCAGCGACGCCGCCGACGTGGCGCGCGTCGAGGACCGCACCTTCATCTGCAGCGAGCGCCAGGAAGACGCCGGCCCGACGAACAACTGGGTGGCGCCGGCCGAGATGCGCGCGCGCCTGCAGACCGGGCCCGATGCGCTCTTCCGCGGCGCGATGCGCGGCCGCACGATGTACGTCGTTCCGTTCTCGATGGGGCCGCTCGGCAGCCACATCTCGCACATCGGCGTCGAGCTGACCGACAGCCCGTACGTGGCGGTGAGCATGCGCGTGATGACGCGCATGGGCCGCGGCGCGCTCGAAGTGCTCGGCGCCGAAGGCGCCTTCGTGCCGTGCGTGCACACGGTGGGCGCGCCGCTCGAGGCCGGCCAGGCCGATGTCGCGTGGCCGTGCAACAAGACCAAGTACATCGTCCACTACCCGGCCACGCGCGAGATCTGGAGCTACGGCTCTGGCTACGGCGGCAACGCGCTGCTGGGCAAGAAGTGCTTCGCCTTGCGCATCGCCAGCAACATGGGCCGCGACCAGGGCTGGCTCGCCGAGCACATGCTGATCCTGGGCGTCACCACGCCGCAGGGCAAGAAGTACCACGTCGCCGCCGCTTTCCCCAGCGCCTGCGGCAAGACCAACTTCAGCATGCTCGTGCCGCCGGCGGGGTTCGAGGGCTGGAAGGTCACCACCATCGGCGACGACATCGCCTGGATCAAGCCGCACGCCGACGGGCGCCTGTACGCCATCAACCCCGAGGCGGGCTACTTCGGCGTTGCCCCGGGCACCAACGCGCACACGAACCCCAACTGCCTCGACTCGCTGGCGCGCGACGTGATCTTCACCAACGTCGCCCTCACCGACGACGGCGACGTCTGGTGGGAAGGCCTCACCGAGACGGCGCCCAAGCACCTCGTCGACTGGCAAGGCCGCGAGTGGACGCCCGAGATCGCCAAGGCCAACCCCGAAGCCAACGGCAAGCCGCGCTTCGCTGCGCACCCGAACTCGCGCTTCACGGTGGCCGCCACCAACAACCCGGTGCTCGACCACCAGTGGGACGACCCCGAAGGCGTGCCGATCGACGCCTTCATCTTCGGCGGCCGGCGCAGCACCACGGTGCCGCTGGTGACCGAGGCGCGCAACTGGGCCGAAGGCGTGTACATGGCCGCCACGATGGGCAGCGAGACCACCGCGGCGCAGGCCGGCGCGCAAGGCATCGTTCGCCGCGACCCGTTCGCGATGCTGCCTTTCGCCGGCTACAACATGAGCGACTACTTCCAGCACTGGCTGAACCTGGGCGAGAAGCTCGGCAAGGCCGGCGCGAAGCTGCCGCGCGTGTACTGCGTCAACTGGTTCCGCAAGGGGGCCGACGGCCAGTTCGTGTGGCCCGGCTACGGCGAGAACATGCGCGTGCTCGAGTGGATGGTCGGCCGCATCGAGGGCCGTGCCGGCGGCGAGGAGAACGTCTTCGGCATCAGCCCGCGCTACAGCGACCTGCACTGGCAGGGCCTGCCGTTCACGGCCGAGCAGTTCGCCAGCGTCATCGGCATCGACCGCGCCGCCTGGCGCGAGGAGATGAAGCTGCACGGCGAGCTGTTCGCGCAGCTGGCGCACCACCTGCCGGCGCAACTGCCCGCGACCAAGGCGCAGATCGAGAAGCGGCTGGCGGCTTAGTCCGCTTCGTTCCGCGAGCGAGTTGCCGGCCCGATGCGGCTGCAGCTTCTATCCGACCTGCACCTCGAGACCGAGGACTTCCGGCCCGAGCCGTTGCCCGGCGCCGAGTTGCTGGTGCTGGCCGGCGACATCGACGCCACCTGGGCGGCCTACTCGCGTTTCGCCGGCTGGCCGGTGCCGGTGCTGGTGGTGCCGGGCAACCACGAGTTCGACGGCCGCGATGTCGACAAGGCACTGCCGGCGTTCCGCGCCCGGATCGAGCGGCTCGGCTTCACGCTGCTGCACCGGCAGTCGATCGTGCTGAAAGTGGCCGACGGCCGGCGCGTGCGCTTCGTCGGCGCGCCGCGCTGGAGCGACTTCGACCTCTTCGGCGCGAAGGAGCGCGAGCGGGCGATGCGCGCGGCGCGCTACTTCATGCGCCTGATGGGCGCCACGCGCGCCGGCCGCCCGTTCGATGCCGCGGCGGTGCGCGAGGAGGGCCTCGTGTGCCGTTCGTGGCTCGAAGCGGAACTGGCGCGCGTGCCGCCGCGGCCGGCCGCGGCGCACGCAGGCGCGCCGGGCGAGGCGCGCGGCGATGCCGGCTGGGACGCCACCGTCGTCATCACGCACTTCGCGCCCGAGCCTTCGCAGCGCCGACCCGCGCTACGGCGCGCAGCCGGGCACGGCCAGCTTCTGCAACGCCGACGACGACCTGCTGCCGCGTGCCGACCTATGGCTGCACGGCCACCTGCACTGCCGCCACGACTACCTCGTGCCACGCGCCGGCCTGCGGCCCACGCGCGTGGCCTGCCAGGCGCGCGGCATGGCCGACAAGGGCGAGCCCGACGGCTTCGATCCCATGCGGTTGATCGAAGCCTGAGCCGCGTCAAGCCGCGCCGCGGCCGCGGCGGCAAGACTCGCGCAGCGGATGCGAGTCCGCATACGAGACTGGATGCGAGACCCTGTGCGAGACGCCAAGCCGGCCGCCGGCCGCGCCGGCTCGCACTACCGCAGGAGGCGCCGACCATGAAGATCCTGCTCGCCGTCGACGGCAGCCCGTACACCAAGCGCATGCTCGCCTACTTGGCGGCGCACGACGAGTGGCTCGGCGCCCACCACGCCTACACCGTGGTGCACGTGGTGCCGCCGGTGCCCGGGCGCGCCGCCGCGGTGCTCGACCGCGCGACGCTGAAGAGCTACTACGACGACAGCGCCGAGCGCGTCTTCAAGCCGATCCGCACCTTCTTCCAGCGCCAGGGTATCGAGGCCGCGTTCGTCGGCAAGACCGGCGCCGCTGCGGAGACCGTCGCAGCGCTCGCCAAGCGCGGCGGCTTCGACCTCATCGTGATGGGCTCGCACGGCCACGGCGCGCTCGCGCGCCTGGTGCTCGGATCGGTGGCCGCCAAGCTGCTGGCCGCGTCGCAAGTGCCGGTGCTGCTGGTGCGCTGAGCGCGGATCGCGACACGGGGCTACCCAAGCAAACGGGGCGGCCGAAGCCGCCCCGCACGGGATCCTTGAACGAGCGCGTTGCGCCGGTCAGACGGCCGGGCGGCGCCGCGACGCCAAGCGCTGGATCCACGCGGCCCAGGCGGCGCGGCCCGGCGAGCCGCCCGTGCGGCCCATGCGCCGGCCGGCTGCATCGGCGTCCTTGCCGGGTTCGGTGGACTCCAGCTCGCCCGCGAGCGACGCTTCCATGCCGAAGCACGTGCCGAGGTCCGCGGGGTCGACCGGCGCGGCCCTGCCCTCGGCGCGGTGCCAGCGCTGGTACCAGCGCGGCGAGGTGGCGGGCTTGGTGTTCATGCGAGGGCCGTGGCGACGGTCGTGGTGAAGAGGGGTGGCGAAAGCGGCTGGGGAGGTGACGCTTGTTACCTTCGTTCGCAGTGTCGCAAGAAGCTCGCGCGCCCGATATCGCGAAGTAGGGGGATGCACGTGCGCAGTTCACGTGCATGAGGGGGCCCAGCGGGAACTCGCGCGTCGGTTGTCGTGCGTGCGCGAGAGGCGCGAGAGCGGCGCGCGATAGGCGCGAACGGACGGCATCGTTCGAGCGTCGCCGACAACGCCGGGCGACCGTTTCGCGGCACACTCGCCGCCCTCGCGCGACGCGCAGTGGCGCCGCCCTTCGACAGATGCCTGTTGCCCCCGATCGCCAGCATCACGCCCACGACCCGAAAGCCGCCCCAGCGCGCTGGGCTGCGATCGACTTCGGCACGTCGAACTCGGCCGTCGCGCTGCCCGACGGCAAAGACGGGTCGGGCGGCGAAGGCAGTGCCGTGCGCCTGGTCGAACTCGAGCCGGGTTTCTTCACGATGCCCACGGCCGTGTTCTTCCGCGCCGACACGCCGCCCGAGCAGCGACAGGCGAACTGCCACTACGGGCGCGCCGCAGTGGCCGCCTACGTGGAAGGCGCCGACGGCCGCCTGATGCGCTCGATGAAGAGCATCCTCGGCTCGTCGCTGCTCGACCAGGGGACCGATATCGGCGGCGGCCGCTCGGTGCGCTACCGCGACGTCGTCGCGGGCTACCTGCGCCACTTGCGCAACGCAGCCGAGGCGGCGGCCGGCGGGCCGATCGAGCAGGCGGTGCTGGGGCGCCCGGTCTTCTTCGTCGACGACGATCCGGCGCGCGATGCCGCGGCCGCGGCGGCGCTCGAACAGGCGGCGCGCGCGGTCGGCTTCACGAGCGTGCACTTCCAGTACGAGCCGATCGCTGCCGCGCTCGACCTCGAAAGCCGCGCCACGCACGAGCAGCTCGTGCTCGTGGCCGACATCGGCGGCGGCACCTCCGACTTCTCGCTCGTGCGCATCGGGCCGGCGCGCCGCGGCCGCCTCGACCGGCGCGGCGACATCCTTGGCAACCACGGCGTGCACGTCGCCGGCACCGACTTCGACCGCCGCGTCGAGCTGGCAAGCATCCTGCCGCTGGCCGGCTACGGCGCGATGCGGCCGCCGCGTGCCGGCGAGCCGGCGCGCGAGGTTCCAAGCGGCATCTACTTCGACCTCGCCACCTGGCACCTCATCAACACGCTGTACAGCCCGGCACGGCTGGCGGAGTTGCGTTCGATGAAGGGCTGGTACGCCGACGCGCGCCACTACCAGCGGCTGCTGGCGGTGCTGGCGCGGCGGCTCGGGCACGCGCTGGCCGCGGCCGCCGAGGCGGCGAAGATCACCGTGGCCGAAGCAGGCTGGGCGCGCATCGATCTCGGCTTCTGGGAGCCGGGACTCGCTGCCGACTTCGACGAAGCCGGCGCCGCGCGCGCCCTCGCGGCCGACTTCGAGCGCATCGTCGCCGCCGCGCACGAGACGCTGCGCCTGGCCGGCGTCGGCGCCGAAGCGGTCGACGCGCTGTACTTCACCGGCGGCTCGACGGGCCTGGCGCCGCTTGTCGGGCGCATCGCCGCCGGCTTCAGCCGCGCCGCGCGCGTGCAGGGCGAGCGGTTTTCGAGCGTGGCCCAGGGGCTGGGCTGGCACGCCCGGGCGCTGTTCGGGCCGGGGCAGGAGCCGCTGCCGGGGTCGGGACCGGGCCCGCGTCGAGGCCGTCAGGGGCCGGCTGACATCGGCCAGCAGCAGCACGGCGCGAACCAGATCCTCGGCGGCTTCGGTCAGGTCGGCCGGCGGCTCGATCTCGTCCAGGGCCGCCGCGAGTTGCGGCTCGTCTTCGAGCCCTTCGAGGTCGGCGGCGTCGAAGTGCTGGTACAGCAGCGCCAGCGGCTCGGCGAGCGCGGCGGCGTCGTGCTGCAGAAGCTGCGGGAACTGCTCGGCCGCCAGCGCGAAGCCGCCCACCCAGGGCAGCACGCTGTCGCGCACGGCGGCGGGGGTGGCGCCGTCGTCGTCGACGTGCTGCCGCTGCTGCGGCCGGCGCCCGCACTGCCGTCAACGCCGTCGGCGAACTCGAAGATCCACGGGTCGAACCAGCGCCGCGCGGCAATGGCTTCGGCCAGCACTTCGTGCCGCCGGTTCGCGAAGGTCTCGATCGCCGCCAGCGCCTGCCGGGCCGGTGGCGGCGCCGCTGCGGCGGCCGTCGGCGCCCGCCCTTCGGCATCGAGGACGAACGGCCACCAGCGCGCCTTCGGCACCGGCTGCGGCTGCAGCGCAACACCGCACAGGAAGCCGTCCAGCGCACTCACGTCCAGCGGCGAGCGCGCCGGCGCGGCGGCGGCCAGTTCATCCAGCAGCGCCTGCAGCCGGGCGACCTCGGTGTCGGAAAGATCACGCATGGTTGTGGCGCGAGAGGCGCATTCCACCGCCCGGGGGGTGCGTTCTAGGGGGTTGCAGCTTAGATTCCCGACCCATGGCGGCGCCGGCGCGGGATTGTCCCGCAACGCCTTTCCAGCGCCTGAGCCGCCGGCCCGTAGCCGCACGCACCCAACCGCGGCACGGGCTTCCGGTCCCAACGACGTCCTTTTCGAAGGACTTCACCGGCCCGCTGCTTCACCGCAGCGGGCCGCTGCACCGGCAGCGGGCCGCTCATGGGGTCTGCGCCTCTGCCCCGCACGCGCGTGATCAACGGCGAGGACGAGAGCGACAAGGCGCTCGACAGCGGCCCCGCGCGCGCGACCGCGCCGCCAGCGCGGAGCGCCCGGCCCGCCGTCGACACGCTGACCCCGCCGGAGTCCGGGCGACGCCCGCGCTGCCGCGACTCGCGCACTAGACTGGCGGCCCCCCCGTTTGTTGCGCAGGAGACCCCGCCATGGGCGCACCCGAAGCTTTCACGCAGACCACCGACGTGTGCCACTGGATCGGCGGCGCACCCGTGCGCGGCACGAGCACGCGTTCGCAGACGGTGTGGAACCCGACCACCGGTGCCGCCGCGCGCCAGGTGCTACTGGCGAGCGAGGCCGACGTCGCCGCCGCGGTCGCTTCCGCGAAGGCGGCGCAGCCGGCCTGGGGCGACATGGCGCCGATCCGCCGCGCGCGCGTGCTCAACGCCTTCCTCGCGCTGCTCAACCAGCACCGCGACACGCTGGCGGCGATGATCACCGCCGAGCACGGCAAGGTCTTCAGCGACGCGCAAGGCGAAGTCACGCGCGGCATCGACATCGTCGAGTTCGCCTGCGGCGCGCCGCAACTGCTCAAGGGCGACTTCTCCGACCAGGCGAGCGCCGGCATCGACAACTGGACGCTGCGCCAGCCGCTGGGGGTGGTGGCCGGCATCACGCCTTTCAACTTCCCGTGCATGGTGCCGATGTGGATGTTCCCGGTGGCGCTCGCCTGCGGCAACGCGTTCATCCTGAAGCCGAGCGAACGCGACCCGAGCGCGAGCCTCTTCATGGCCGACCTGCTGAAGCAGGCGGGGCTCCCCGACGGCGTCTTCAATGTCGTGCAGGGCGACAAGGTGGCGGTGGACGCGCTGCTCGCGCACCCCGACGTGAAGGCGGTGAGCTTCGTCGGCAGCACGCCGATCGCGCAATACATCTACGAGACCGGCGCCCGCAACGGCAAGCGCGTGCAGGCGCTGGGCGGCGCCAAGAACCACATGGTGGTGATGCCCGACGCCGACCTCGACCAGGCCGTCGACGCGCTCATCGGCAGCGCCTACGGCTCGGCCGGCGAGCGCTGCATGGCCATCAGTGTCGCGGTGCTGGTGGGCAACGTGGCCGACCGCATCGTGCCGCGCCTCGCCGAACGGGCGAAGGCGCTCAAGATCAAGAACGGCCTCGAGGCCGATGCCGAGATGGGCCCCATCGTCACGCGCGAGGCGCGCGACCGCATCGAGAAGATGATCGGCGTCGGTGTCGAGGAAGGCGCGAAGCTCGTCGTCGACGGCCGCGGCCACAAGGTGGCCGGGTTCGAGAACGGCTTCTTCACCGGCGGCACGCTCTTCGACCACGTGACGCCTGCGATGCGCATCTACAAGGAAGAGGTCTTCGGCCCGGTGCTCGCCTGCATGCGTGCAAAGGACATGGCCGAGGCATTGAAGCTCGTCAACGAGCACGAGTTCGGCAACGGCGTCGCCTGCTTCACCAGCGACGGCGGCACGGCGCGCGAATTCGCCCGCCGCGTGCAGGTGGGCATGGTCGGCATCAACGTGCCGATTCCCGTGCCGATGGCCTGGCAGGGCTTCGGTGGCTGGAAGCGAAGCCTCTTCGGCGACATGCACGCCTACGGCGAGGAAGGGGTGCGCTTCTACACGCGCCAGAAGAGCGTGATGCAGCGCTGGCCCGACGCCGCTTCGAGCAAGGGCGCGGAGTTCGCGATGCCGGTGGCGCGATGACCGACAACCTCGCGCCGCTGCCGGCGCCGACCTTCACCTTCCTCGCTCAGGTGCGCTGCGATGTCGGCGAGCTGCTGACGCTGGGCGCCGCGCCGTCGGGCGAGCGCCGCGTCGTGCCGCTGCTCGGCGGCGAAGTGTCGGGGCCGGCGCTCGCCGGCCGCATCGTCCCCGGCGGCGCCGACTGGCAATGGAACCGCAGCGACGGCGCGCTCGAGATCGCCGCGCACTACGTGATCGAGACTGCCGAGGGCGCGCGCATCGAAGTGCAGAGCAACGGCCTCAGGCACGGCCCGGCAGCGGTGCTCGCGCGCCTGGCGCGCGGCGAAGCAGTGGCGCCCGACGAGTACTTCTTCCGCACGCTGATGCGCTTTGCCACCGGCCACGCGGCCTATGAGCACCTGAACCGCGTCATGGCCATCGCCCGCGGCCGCCGCGAAGCGAGCCGCGTCATTCTCGACGTGTGGCAGATCGGCTGAAGATTCTGCGGGGCGGACGGTACCGCCCTGCGGCAGCCGCGCTACGAGCCGATCACGCCGCCATCGTCCTTGCGCACCACCACCGTGGCGCTGCGCGGGCGGCCGCTCGGCTTGAAGTCGGGCCAGTTGCTGTAGCGGCGCGGCTGCTTCCGGGTCGCTCGTCTCGCTCGGCGACTCGCCCGGATGCTGGATGTTGACGAAGAGCGTGCGTGCGTCGGGGGTGAAGGCGGCGCCGGTGATCTCGCAGTTCACCGGCCCGACGAGGAAGCAGCGGAACTCGCCGCTGGCGATGTCGGCAGCGAGCATCTGGTTGTTGCCCAGGCGCGCGAGTTCACCGCGGTGCATCGCGCCGGCGCTCATGTCGGTCTGCACCCACAGGCGCCCGAGCGGGTCGAACGTCAGCCCGTCGGGGCAGGCGAAGGCGTCGCCGCGGACGTTGCCTTTCGCCTCGGCGCGCTCGTTGGCCGGGTCGCCGGCCAGCACGAGGTGGTTCCACTCGAACGCCTCGCCGTCGAAGTCGCCGTCTTCGCGCCAGCGGATGATCGAGCCCATCGTGTTGTTGGCGCGCGGGTTGGCGGCATCGGTGCCGGGCTCGCCGGCGGCGCCGCGGCGCGTGTTGTTGGTGAGCGTGCAGAACACCCAGCGCGAGGCCGGGTCGATCGCCATCCACTCGGGCCGGTCCATCTTCGTGCCGCCGAGAAGATCAGCCACCTGGCGCGCCTTGACCACCACCTCGCCCTGGTTCGGGAAGCCGATGAGCGGCCCCTGGCCGGCCACCATCGGCAGCCAGCGCCCGCGCCCGTCAGCGTCGAAGCGGGCGACGTACAGCGTGCCGTGGTCGAGCAGCTCGGCGTTGGCCCGCGCGGCGCTCAAGCCGTTGCCGGCGGGCTTCACCTTGTCGCGGCTGACGAACTTGTAGAGGTACTCGAAGCGCGCGTCCTCGCCGCTGTAGACGACGGCGCGGCCGTCGCGCGTCAGCGCCACCCAGGCGCCTTCGTGGGCGCCGCGGCCGAGCGCGGTGCGCTTCACCGGCGTTGCGCCGGGGTCGAAAGGGTCGATCTCGACGATCCAGCCGAAGCGGTTGGGCTCGTTGGGGTGGCGCACGGTGTCGAAGCGCTCGTCGTGCTCTTGCCAGCGCAGCCCGTAGCCGTTCTTGGCCAGGCCCCAGCGGCGCTCGTGCGCGGTGGGCTGGTCGGCAGTGGTGAAGTAGCCGGCCCAGTTCTCCTCGCCGGCGAGGACCGTTCCCCACGGCGTCATGCTGCTGGCGCAGTCGTTGATCGTGCCGAGCACGGTGCGCCCGGCGGGGTCGGCTGCCGTGCGCAGCATCGGGTGGCCCGCTGCGGGGCCGGCGAGCGCGAATGGCGAGTACGCGGTCAGGCGGCGTGCGAACTTCGAAGGCCGCACCGCTTCCCAGCGCGCGCCGGCCGAGCCGGCATTGGCCAGCCGCACTTCGGTGACCGAGATGCCCATCGCCGCCTGGCTCTTGCGCACCTTCTCGGCCGACCACGCTTCCATGCCCGTCGTGTGCAGCAAGCCTTCGTCGGTGTACTCGTGGTTCACGACGAGCAGGCCGTGCGTGCTCGAGCCCTCGATGGGGAAGAACTGCAAGCCGTCGTGGTGCATGCCCATCTGCGCGGCCTGGTCGGCGGCGCTGTTGCTCGCATCGTCGCGGAAGGCCGGCATGCGGCCGGCGATGCCGACCGGCTCGCCCCAGGGCAGGAACGGCGGCGGTGTAGCCCGGCGGCACGACGACGCGGTCGGCGGTGCTCGTCGGCACGGCCTTGAACCTGAACGTTGAAGGCGCCGGCGAGCTGCCGGTGCCGCTAGGGACTGCGCACCCGGCCAGCGAAGCGGCGGCGGCGGAGACGGTGGCGGCGCTCGCCGGCGCGACGAGGCCGCCAGCGCAGCCGCGCCGCTGCGCAGCACCGTCCGCCGCGCCGGGTCGGGACATCGATGCTCGGGTTGGAGGAGCGGTTGCTGTCCTCCATCGCGTCGAAGTCCTGGCCATCGGTGGGAGTGCCGGTGCGGGTGCCGGTTTTGGTGCGGGTCTTGGTGCCGTCCGTTCGATGCAGCGGCGCGCTGCAGGCAAACAACCGCCAGTGCCCTGCGCCCCGGTGGGTCAGTCAACCGGCGACATGCCGTGCCAGCGCTTCCACGCCTCGGGAAGAGCTGGCCGGCCTCGGCCTGCAGCACGCGGCCGTCGCGCCCGCGCACCAGCGTCACCGGCAGGCCCTTCGGCTTGGGCAGCAGTTGCTGCAGCGCCGGGCTCATCCAGGCGGCGGGCCAGTCGTAGCCAGGTGTTTACGCAGATGCGCGCGCGCTTCGTCGGGGCGGCGGTCGATGCTGAAGGTCAGCAGGCGCAGGCCGCGCCTGGGGCCGCGCGCTGCTCGCGCCAGAGCTTGTCGACGTGCGGGCCTGGCCAAGGCGCAGAACGGGCACCAGCTCGCCCACCAGTACAGCACGAGCACGCGGCCTTCGGCCTGCGTGGCGGCGTCGAGCGCTGGCCGTCGAGCAGCTCGATGCTCGCCGGCAATGCGAGCCGGCTGCCCACCGCGGGCAGCGCGCCCCTGCTTCCTGCGCTGCGGGGTCGGCCGCCGCGGCGGCGCCAGCGCCTGCCGCACCCTGCGCACGCGCGCGCTGCGTTGCCAGCAGTAGCGCGGCGCCGCCGGCCGCGGCCGCCGCTGCACTGGCTGTCATCATCGAGGCGCCGCCGCCGGTGGCCGGCGCGAGAGCAAGTGACGAGCGTCGGTTCTCATGTCGAAAGGCTCATCTTGGTGGGCCTGGGCGTCAGCGCGATCACGTCAGCGGCGTCGGCGCCGAAGGCCGGTGCGCGCCGTGCGGAATGGTGTCGGGGCTATTGTCGTCGTGGCTGGCGTCGCTGCGCTCGTCGGCCGGGTCGGTGACATAGCCCACCGCCCACAGCAAGGCGACGACCAACGCGGCCAGCGCCACCAGCAGCCAGGGCGCCAGCCGGTGCGCGTTCCACAGCAGGATCATCGTCAGCACCAGCACCACCGCGAACAGCGTTGCCGCCACCCACGCCGCCTGCTCGGTGATGCGGGTCGAAGCGGCGCACGCGCGCGATGTCGAAGCAGGCCTTGGGCCATTTCGCAGCCACGTCCGCCGGGCGCCAACCCGGCGGCTTCAGCCACACGCGCAGCTTGTCGGCCCACGAGCGCGTGCCAGCTGTCCAGCGCCAGCTCGCGGTAGACGCGCAGATTGGCGACGATCGGGTTCCAGCTTTGCAGCGGCGCGGGTGCCGTAGACGCACGGCTCGCGCGGGTCCTCGGCGACGTAGGTGCCGAACAGGCGTCCCACACGAGCAGGATGCCGCCGTAGTTCTTGTCGAGGTAGCGGTCGTTCACCGCGTGATGCACGCGGTGGTTCGAAGGGGCGCAGAACCAGCGGTCGAACCAGCCGAGGCGGTCGATCTGCTGCGTGTGCACCCAGAACTGGTACAGCAGGTCGATGAGCGCGACGACGCCGAAGACGAGCGGCGGCACGCCGGCCACCGCCAGCGGCAGGTAGAACACCCAGCCGAGCAGGAAGCCGGTGCCGGTTTGCCTGAGCGCCGTGCTCAGGTTGTAGTCCTCGCTCTGGTGGTGCACCACGTGCGCTGCCCACAGCACGCCCACGCGGTGGCCGGCGCGGTGCAGCCAGTAGTAGCAGAAGTCGTAGCCGACGAGCGCGAAGAGCCACACCCACGGCGAACCCGCCGGCAGCTGCACGACCGAAACGTGCTCGTAGGCGAGCGTGTACAGCCCCACCGCGAAGAGGCGCGTGAACGGTTCACCACCTGGCTCAGCACGCCGAGGCCGATGCTCGACAGCGCATCGGCGAGCCGATACGTGTTGCGCCCGCGCGCCAGGCCCACCGCGAACTCGAACGCGATGAGCGCGAGGAAGACCGGCGTGGCGATGACGATGACCTGCGCGGGGGTCATGGGGCCATTGTGGCGCGGCCGGGGCTTGCGCCTGCCGCCGGCATGACGTTCGCCGGGCTCCGCGGCCTGCGGTGCCGGGCCGCGCTTAGCATCGTGCGCGTGAACGCCGCCGCCCGACCTGCCGATTCGGCCGTCGCCCACACCCGCGACACCGCCCGCGATGCCGCCCACGCCGCGCACCGTGCTCGTCACCGGCGGCAGCCGCGGCATCGGCGCCGCGGTGGCGCGCCTGGCGGCCTCGCCACAGTACGGTGGCTGGGACGTCGCCGTCAACTACGCGCGGCGAGCGCGGCGGCGGCCGAAGTCGTGGCGGCCGACGCGGCGCGCCGGCCGCCGCGCCGTCGTCGTGCAGGCCGATGTCGGCAGCGAAGCGCAGGTGTGCGCGATGTTCGTGGCGCTCGACGCCGAAGTCGCCGCCGGCCGCCTGGCGCCGCTGGCGGCGCTGGTCAACAACGCCGGCATCGTCGACCTGCTCCGCCCGCGTGGACGAGATGAGCGGCGAGCGCATCGAGCGCATGTTCCGCATCAACGTTCGGACGCGATGTGGTGCGCGCGCGAGGCGCTCGTGCGCATGAGCACGAAGCACGGCGGTCGGCGGCAGCATCGTCAACGTCGGCTCGGCCGCCTGCGACTGGGGTCGCCCGGGCAGTACGTCGACTACGCGGCGAGCAAGGGCGCCATCGACACCTTCACGCTCGGCCTGGCGCGCGAAGTCGCCACCGAGGGCGTGCGCGTCAACGCCGTGCGCCCGGGGATCATCGAGACTGACATCCATGCCAGCGGCGGCATTCCCGACCGCGCGCGCCAGATGGCGCCCTCGGTGCCGATGCGCGCGCAAGCCAGGTGCCGAAGAAGTGGCGCGGGCGATCACCTGGCTGCTGTCGGACGAGGCGAGCTACTCCACCGGCACCGTGCTCGACGTGACCGGCGGGCGCTGAGCGATCGCCGGCGGCAGCGGGCGACGACGAGCGCGCCTGCGCTGCGCCGTGGCGCCGCGGCGGGCTCGCCGGTATGGTTCCCTTCCGGCGCGACTTCGATTCCGATGGCCGTCGCTTATGGCGGTCCCCGCCGCCTTCGTGCCGGCCGGGCCGTCCGCACCCTTTCGCCTGCGCTGCGCCGGCGTAGGCCAGCACCGCCGGCGCAGCCGCCTGGCCGCGCTCGCATCGGTGCTCGCGCCGCTGCCGATGCAGCCATCGAGCACGAACGCGGCCTGCGTCGCCACCGATTCCCAGCGGCTCGCGTCGGCGCAGCGTCGCTGCACGTCGGCGAACGCGGCGAGAAGCCCTTCCAGCCGCGCCGCCAGCCGCTGTTCGGTCACCTCGTTTTCGTACAGGTCGAGCCGATGAATGCCACGGCGCTCCAGGTCCGGCTGCTCGGCATGGCGAGCAGCCACCTCGGCGCGCAGCGCCTTCAGCGCCGTGGCCTGCGCCGCGGCTGCCTCCCGCTCGCCGGCGTCGTGCAGCACCAGCTCGGCGCCGATGCGGTTGAGCGCCGGGTAGAACGAGCCGCTGTCACCGCGCTGGCGGGCCAGGCGCTCGGCCTCGCCGTAGGCGGCGATGGTGGCCTTCATGCCGCGCGCGCCTCGTTCGCGCGGCCGGCACGCCGTTGCAGCAGCGAGGCGCTTGTTGGCCGAGCCGACGAGCGAGCGGCCTTCGAGGCTCGGTGCGCGACCAGGCGCTTCAGCTCGTCGCGCGCGGCGGCCACTTCGGCGCGCTGCATCCAGTGCCATCGTTGCGCGGCACGGCTGCGCGCATTGCCTTGGCCCTGCCGTTGGCTGCGGCGGTCGCACCCTCGCCGCGCCCGGCGCCGAGGCGTGCGCGCCTCGGCGCGGCGGGCGCGCAGGTTGTTCAGGCTTTGCGCCGCCTTCATCGAAGCGCTCGCGTCCTCGGCGGCGATGGCGCGCTCACACGCGATCGCGCGGTCGCGCTCGCCGGCCGCTTCCCACGCGACCGCGAACGCCTCGGCGACGGCGCCGATGGCGCGTCCAGCCGGGCGCGCTCGGCAATGCGCGTCGTGCGCTGCCGTCATCGCGGTTGTTGTCGCTGCCGGTGAGGCCGCCGAAGCGCGCTCGAGATGCCGCAGCCGGTCGCGCAGTTCGCCCGCGTCGCGGCCGGGTTGCGTGCGCTGCACGATCGCCAGGTTCTCGAGCGTCTGCGCCAACGCCACCGGCGAAGCGATGCCGTCGAACTCGCCGCCGGGCCGGTGAGTGCGGGCGTGCGCGCGCACCCTGCGCGTCGTTCGTACTGCGCCCGTAGGTCCAGTTCGGGTCGCCGTAGCACTGGTACGCCGCCCACGTCTTGCCGGCGGGGTCGGCACGCCAAGCCGCATCGCGCGCCGCGCCGACCAGCTCGATGAAAGGCGCGCTGGAAAGCAGGCTCGCGGTAGAACGCTCGGCGAAGGCCTTCGCCGGCTCGTCGTCCACCGCCCAGCCGGTGGCGACGACGCAGCGCACGCCCAGCCCAATCAGCGCATCGGCCACGCCGGCGGCGAAGCGCGGCCGGTCGGCCAGCGTGCTGCGCGCATCGTGCGCGGCGAGGTGGCAGCAGTTGACGAACACCAGCTCGGGCACCGCGCGCATCTTGCGGATCTCGGCCGGCCCGAGGAAGACGCCGCCGCTGGCCGGCTGCCCCGCCTGCGCCGCCGCGGTGGCCAGCACCACACCGTTCGGCCGTTCGGCCGGATGCTCGGCATCGGGCGGCTCGCCGTGCCCGGCCACGTGCACGATGCGCCAGCGGCGCGCCAGCAGCGCGCCGATGACAGCGGTCGCGTCGGCCGCCGGGCCCACGAGCGCGCTGATGCGCTCGCTGCCGATGCCGCCGGGGCCGGCGAGCGTCGCCAGCACCGCTTCGGCCTCGGCACGCGCGCCAGGCAGCTCGCCGTAGCCCTCGGGTACCAGCGGCTCGCCGACCACGAGCACCGCGTCGTCGGCCATCGCGTCGCGCGGCGCCATCGGCGGCAGGTTGTCGGTGCGCATCTTGCGCAGCAGCCGGCAGCGCAACGCCCATGGCCGCGGGTCGCCGCCGTCGGGTTGTTCGGTGTCGAGCAGCTCCCAGGGAATCGGCGCGGTGCGCTGGTCGAGGTCGACCACCATCTGCGCGTTGCCGGCGAGGAACGGCTCGAGCTCGTGCGGCACCAGCAGCTGGAAGAGAGTGCGGCCGATCGCCGCGTCGCGGCGGCCGTGCTGCGCCGCGCCGGCGACGAGTTCGCGCACCAGCGAGCCCTGCGTCTCCTCACCCGCACCTCGGTGCGGGCGCGCCGCGTGTCAAGGCTGAACTCGATGTGGCCGTCGGCGCTGGCGTCGCTGCCACCGGTGATGCGAACGAGGTCGTAGTCGGCGCCGCGGTAGCCGCTGTCGGGCACGCGCCGGCGTGCACCGGGGCCGGTGCGATGGCGCTCGCGAGTTCCGCGAGCCCCGGCCGCGCCGCCTGCAGCAGGCGCAGCGCGCGCCAGGCTTCGGTGGCGCGGTCGAGGAACAACTCGATCAGCTTCAGCTCGCGCACCATCGGCCAGCCAGTCGCCGCCAGGCGCCGGTTGGCGTCGTGAACGCCTTCGACGATGGCGCGCGCCGCATCGCCGGCCTGGATGCCGACGCCGCCGCTGCCCATCAGCGTGGCGGCCAGCTCCGGATCGTCGCTGCGGCACCGCCTTGCGCCTCGGCGGCGCGCTGCGCCCACGCGAGCACGCCCTGGCACCGATTCACACAGGCGCGCCGGCGTCAGCGTGCTCGTCGCCGAGGCCGACGACAACGGCGGCGCGCGGATGCGGCTCGGCCCACGGTTGTCGCGGTCGCGGTGCGCGTTGCCGAACACCTGCACGGTGCCGGCGGCTTCGGCGTACAGGCCGGCGCCGAGCGAAGCCGACATCGCGCCGCCGAGGAAGCGGTCGAGCACGGCCTCGGCGCCGGTGAGCTTGAGCGAGCGGTAGTGGCCGATCAGGAGCGGCTCGCGCACGAAGCTCAGGTCGCCGTTGTGCACGCTGACGCGTGGCGCGAGGCCGCTGGACACTGCTTGGCCGGCGGCCGGCTGCGCCGAGGCTTGCGCGGCCGCCTGGCCGAGCGCCATCGCCGCGCCGCCGGTTGCTGCCGGGCCTGCTCCAGCGACATCGCCTTCGCCGCTCGGCGGCAACGCCGGCAGCCACTGCCGGCTCGGGCGGCTGCGCACGTGCCGCACGAGCGGGGCGGCGGCCGCTGCACCCGCCCGGAGGCCTTCGCGCAGTCCTTCGCGCAGGCCCTCGGGGACACCTTCGCGCGGCCGCGCCTGCATCGCCGCCAGTGCTTCGGCGGCCAGCGGCGCCAGGCGCGCCGTCTCGCCGGTCTGCAAGAGGTCGAGGTAGGCGGCGAACGCGCGCTCCTTGCTCGCGAGGTTGCCGTGCTCGATGTCCACCGTCCACGTGCGCACGCCGGGCAGCACGGCGCTCGCGTGCGGCACGCGGCCGTCGCCGCCGTCGATGGCGTCGAGGTAGGTGAAGCCGTCGCCGGCGCTGACTTCGAAGCCGTCGGGCGTGAAACCGGCGTGGCCGATGACGAGGCGCATCTTGTCGGCGAAGGCCGGCAGGTCGCGTTCGACCTGCGTGTCGAGCCGCCGGCGCAGCGCCAGCGCCTGGTCGAGCACGGCCTGGCCCGGCACGCCCCAGCGGTAGGCCGCCTCCGTTGCCGACTCGCCGGCCGAGCGGTGCCACCAGTTGGCGTCCTGGATGCGCGCGAAGTCCTCGCGCGCGAGCTTGTCCCATGTCTCGGTGCGGTCGAGCCCGCGCCGCGGGTCGGTGAGCGCCGCCTGCAGCTGGATGAAGCCCGGCATCGCCGCCATCACCTTGCGCCCGTCGGTGAACGGCGCGCCGATGAACTCGAGCAGGTTGCCGAAGGTGTCGTCGCCCGACAGCACCTGCATCGGCGCCCACGAGCCGCCGTTGGGCGTGCCGAGCATCAGCACGCGCGCGCCTTCGCGCGCCAGCAGCGCCTTCCACGTCGCCGGCGCCACGAGCTGCACCGTGCGCGCGAGCACGCCGCCCATCGAGTGCGCGACGATGCGCACCGGCTGGCCGCTTTGCGCGCGCGCTTTCAGCGCCGCGTCGAGCACGACGGCGAGGCGCTGCGCTTCCTCCTCGATCGGCCGGCGCCAGTCGAAGCCGAACGGCACCACCTCGTGCGTTTCGGCGAGGAAGTCGATGAAGTCGTCGTAGATGCGGCCGATCGGGCCGTCGTCGGCGATGCCGTCGGCGCCGCCGGGCTTGTAGCTGAGCCTGGCGAGCCCCGCGATGATGCGGAACGCGAGCCAGATGCGGTGCTCGCGCGTGCGCAGGTTGCTGCCGAGGATGCCGGGCAGCACGAACACCGCCGGGCGCTGCGCCTCGCCGTGCCGGGGCCGCGGCCGCGCGCGTGCGCGCGCGGGCGATGGCCGCGGCAGCGCCGCGGCGGCCGCTGGCATCTTCGCCGCGCCACGACAGCGGGCCGATCGGCGCGTAGCCCGGCGGCAGTGCGGCTGCGCCTGGCGCCTCGGCCGTTGCGCCTGCAGCGGTGCTCGTTGCAGCGGCGACGATCGCCCCCGGCAGTGCATCGGTGATCGCCCCCGCGGTGCGCTCGTTGGCGAAGTAGTTGAAGTGCGTGACCGAGCCGCCCTGGTCGAGCAGGAAGCCGGCGCCTCCGGCGCGCGGCGAGCCGGCGTACATCGCGCGCGTGTGCACGACGAAGTCGTTGTCGCCCCAATAGAAGGCGTCGGCCAGCAGCGTCTTCACCCAGCTGCCGACGCCGTCGCCGCGCAGGTCACCGGCAACGACGAGCAGCTCGCCGGCGATCGGCGCCGGTGCCTCGTTCAGCCAGCGCAGCACGGGAGCCTCCGGCATCATCGCCGCGATGCCCGGGATCAGCGTCGGGTCGGCGCGGCAGCGCGCCACCTCGGCGAGCAGGTCCACGAGTGCCGGCGCCACCGGCACATGCGCGAGCTGCAACGCCCAGCGCAGCACCGACAAATACGCATCGAGCCGCTTGCTCGCCAGCAGCGTGCCGCGCGCCGGGCACGCCACGCGCACGACGCGCTCGATGCGGATGTCGCGCGCAGCCACTTCGCGCGCCAGGTCCTGCAATTCGCGCCGCTGGCCGGCGAGCGCATCGCCTTCGAAGAACGCGAAGTCGGCGGCGCTGACGCTCTTCCGGTGTGCCATGCGCGCCAGCACTTCGGCCACCAGGCCACCGCGTGAATGCGTCAGCAGGTGCAGCCGCACCGGCTGGCCTCTGGGCAGCGCCTGCACCAGCGTCAGCGCATTGGCGATCGGGCTCGCGCCCATCGTCGGGTGGTCGAGCCCGAAGACGCGCTTGCCGTAGCGCGCGAAGAGTTCGCGCACGCGCGCCGGGTGCTCGGTCCACAGCTTCGTGAACGTGCTGGAGGTGTCGACGAAAGTGCCGTGCACGAGCACGAGCACCGGGCCGGCGGCCGCCGCGGCTGCGGGCAGCGTCGCGACGCGCTGCCCGCTGCCCTTGAGCTTGTCGAGTGCCGCGGGGTCGAGCGCGTAGAGGCCCGCTTCGACCTGGCCGTCGACCTTCTGCAGCACCTGCTCGGCGATCCAGCCGGCCGCCTGGCCCTTCAGGCCGCCGCTGACACCGCTGCCGCGGCCGGTGAAGACCTCGATCGCGCCCAGCACCACGTCGCCCATCCAGCCGCGCGTCGGCGCGGCGCGCTCGAGCCCGTGCCAGCGCAGCTTGGCGCCGACGACGATCTCGCGCGGTGCGCTGGCGCCGGCGGCACTCGGCGCGCCGGCGCCGCAGGTGCCCCGTGCACTGGGAGCCGCGGGCGCAGCGGCGCTGCCCAGGTCGCCCGGCGCAGCCTGCGCGAGCAGCAGGTCGCGCGCCGATTCCGGATGCAGCCACAGCACCGGGCCACCGGTGATGTGCAGCGCCACCACGTCGCGGCCGGGCACCGCTTCCAGCCGCTGCAGTTCGCCGCCGCCACGTTGCGCCGACAAGCGCACGCTGCCGCGCAGCGCGCCGGGCGTCGGTGTCTGCGCGGTGCCGCCGGCACCACGCGCCCCCGCCGGGGCGGAGCCGTCGAACGGTGCCGCGCCGAGCTGCCCCGGCACGAGGAAGACGATCGGACGCGCGTCCGAGGTGGCGGCCCTGGCGTTGCCGTTCGCCGGCGGCTGCCCGTTCTTCCTCGTCGCCATGGCGTCCCCTTCCTTCTGCTGCCTTCTGAACACTTCAGTCTTCAGCGCTGCCCGACGTTCGTCATGCGCGTGAGCATCCGCCCAAAGTACACCGCGGACAAGCCGGCGTCTGATCCAGCCTAGGGATGCGCTGCCACAGCCGCTGCGGACCCCGCATCGCCCAGCAGGCGCCCGGCGCGCATGTCGGCGTTGGTGATGCGGCGGATCGTCACCGGCGCCACGGCGCCGAGCACTCCCAGCCGCGCCGCCGCCGCGTAGCTCAGGTCGATGATGCGCCCTTCGGCGTGCGACGCCTGCGGGAACGGGCCGCGGTCGTTGACGCGCACGATGACCTCGCGGCCGTTGGCCGGGTTGCGCACGCGCACGTAGCTCGGGATCGGCAGCGTGCGGTGAGCCGCCGTCATCGCGAACATGTCGTAGGGCTCGCCGCTCGAAGTGGGCCGGCCGTGGAACTTGCGTCCGTACCAGGAAGCGAGGCCGCTCTCGGCGAACGGCACGTCGGCCACCAGCGGCACGTAGCTGCGCCCGGCCACCGTGTAGGGCTTGTTCGCGCCGCCGGCGGCGAGGCGCTCGATGCGCGGCACCGCGTCGGGCGTGCGCTCGATGCCGGCGGGCACCTTGTCGGGCGGGCCGTCCACCGGTGCGATCGCGCAGCCGGACGCGAACGCGGCGAGTGCAGCGATGAGCGTTGCGTCGGCGAGCCGCTTCTTGAAGCGCGCGAACGATGCGCAGCGCATGAAGCGCCTGGACTGCGCGAAGGGCATGAGGAACGGCGCCTGGACCACCGCAGGCAGTGTATCGACGGCGCCCTATCGCTCGAAGCGTTCGGTCGAAGTCCTTCGAAGGACTCGCACGAAGGGCGCGAACGATCGGTGCCGAAGCGAAGCCGGCCGCGTCCCGATAATCGGCCGATGCCCCCGTCAGCCGCGTCAGTGCAACCGGCCCCTTCGCGCGCCGCGCTGTACCTGGACTTGATCCGCTGGAACCGCCCGGCCGGCTGGCTGCTGCTGCTGTGGCCGACGCTGTCGGCGTTGTGGATCGCCGCCGACGGCTGGCCGGGCTGGAAGCTCTTCATCATCTTCGTCGCCGGCACGGTGCTGATGCGCAGCGCCGGCTGCTGCATCAACGACGTCGCCGACCGCGAATTCGACCGCCACGTCAAGCGCACGGCCGCGAGGCCGGTGACGCGCGGCGCGGTGTCGGTGCGCGAAGCGCTGACGCTCGGCGCGGCGCTGGCGCTGGCCGCGTTCGCGCTGGTGCTCACCACGAGCCCGGCGGCGGTCATGCTCAGCGTCGCCGGCCTCTTCGTCACGCTCGCCTACCCGTTCGCCAAGCGTCATGTCGCGATGCCGCAGGCGGTGCTCGGCATCGCGTTCAGCTTCGGCATCCCGATGGCGTTCGCCGCGGCGCTGGGCGGCAGCGAGTGGCACCGCGGCGCCGTGGCCGAGGCGGTGCCGGTGCACGCGTGGGGGCTCGTCGCCTCGAACCTCTTCTGGGTGCTCGCCTACGACACCGAGTACGCGATGGTCGACCGCGACGACGACCTGCGCATCGGCATGAAGACCTCGGCCATCACGCTCGGCCGCTTCGACGTGGCGGCGGTGCTGGCGTTCTACGCCATGTACCTGGTGAGCTGGGCCTGGCTCGGGCACCGGCTGGGGCTGGGCGGCTGGTTCCTCGCCGGCATCGGCGCGGCGGCGGCGCAGGCCGCGTGGCACTGGACGCTCATTCGCGATCGCGGCCGCGAAGGCTGCTTCAAGGCGTTTCGCCTGAACCACTGGCTCGGCTTCGCGGTCTTCGCCGGCACCGCCGTCGATCTGGCGCTGCGGTAGAGCACGCGAGCCTTCGTAAGGCCGCGCGCATGGCGCCCTCTCTTGCCGCTGGCGGCGCCGCGCGCACGAGCCGCACCAACCAAACGAACGACCGCGCGTTACCCGAAGCGGCACGGCGCCGGCTGGAAGCGGCACTGAGGCGCGACGCGCCCGCGGTGACGTACGCCTTCGTGCACGGCGACGGCGCGGCCTCGGCCTCCGCCACCTTCGCCGCAGGACGCGCCGATGCGGCGAGCGACGCGGCCATCGATGCGAGCGAACCGCTGCCGCTGTACTCGATGACGAAGGCCGTCACCGCCGTCGCGACGCTCGAGTGGCTCGCGCGCCGCGGCCTCGACGTGCAGGCCGACGTGCGCGAGCTCGTGCCGTCGTTTCCGTTTCGCGAATACCGCGTCAGCGTCGGCGACCTGCTCGCGCACACGGCGGGGCTGCCCAATCCGTTCCCGCTGCGATGGGTGCACCGGCCCGAAGAGCACGCGTCGTTCGACGAGCCGGGCGCCCGGCAGCGCATCAGCGCCAAGCGGCGCGCCGGGCCGCCGAACGAGCGCTATCGCTACTCGAACATCGGCGACTGGTGGCTCGGCGCCGTGATCGAAAGCCTGGCCGGCCGCGTCTATGTCGACGCGCTCACTGAACTCGGGCTGCCTTGCACCTCGGTCTACCCGAGCGATGCGCGCGTGCTCGGTCACGTGCGCCGCTTCGGCGTGCTGCGCGCGGTGGGAACGCTCGCGCTCGATCGCTGGGCGCTGGCCGGCGCGGCGGGCCGCTGGATGCGGATCGCGCGGCACCACGTCGATGGCCTGCCTACGGCGGACTGCTCGACAGCGCGGCCGCGCTCGTGCCCTTCCTGCAGCGTCCGGCGATCGCGCGCGGCGAGTCGGGAGAAGCGCTTACGTCGCGGCGCTGGTCGAACCGCGGCGGCTGGCATCCGGCCGCTCGATCCCGATGACGGCCGGACTGCACGTCGGCGACGGGTTCCTGTTCAAGGAAGGCGGCGGCGCGGGCTTTCACTGCGAGCTGCGCGTTCACGTCGAGCGCGGCTGCGCGAGCGGGTCATCGCCAACGCCTCGGAGATCGACGTCAAGCGCCTGCTGTCGGAGGCCGACGCCGAGGCCGTTGGCCTGAAGCCGGCGCGGCGCCGGCGTTTGGCCTCAGGCGCGGCCGAACTCGTCGCCCAGTTCGCGCGCGCGCTTGCGCGGCGAAGAGCGCCTTCACGAACGCGGCCTTGACGCCGTCGGCTTCGAGCGACGTGATGGCCGCGTGCGTGGTGCCGCCCTTCGACGTGACCTGCGCCCGCAGCGCCTCGGGCGGCTGGTCGGAGCGACGTGCGAGTTCAGCGGCGCCGTCGAAGGTGGCGATGGCGAGCTGCCGGCCGGCCTCGGCGCCGAGGCCCATCTGCGCCGCCGCTTCCATCATCGCTTCGAGCACGTAGAAGATATACGCCGGGCCTGAGCCTCGACAGCGCCGTCACCGCGTCGAGGTCTTCCTCGCGCGGAACTCCACAGCGTGCGGCCGGTGGGGGCGAGTGCGCTTCGACGAGCGCGCGGCCGCCAGCATCCACCGCCGCCGTGGCATACAGGCCCGCGATGCCGCGGCCGATGAGCGCCGGGGTGTTGGGCATCGCGCGCGCGACGCGCGCGCTGCCCGAGGCGCGCGATCGCATCGCTGCGGATGCCGGCCATCACCGAGTTGCAAGGCACCGCCGATGAAAGGCGCGCAGGGCGCCGCCGCTTCGCCGAACTGCTGCGGCTTCACCGCCCACACCACGAAAGCCGGCGCGCGCCAGGCGCTCGTCGGGCGCGGCGAGCGCGTGCACGCCGAAGGCCTCGGCGAGCCTGGCGCGCTGGGCTTCGAAGGGCTCGACGACGACGATGTCGGCCGCGCGCGTGCCAGCGGCGACGAGGCCGCCGATGAGCGCCGAGGCCATGTTGCCCCCGCCGATGAAAGCGACGACGCCTTCGCTGCGCGCGGCGCCGGATGGCGGGGTCTTCGAGTCGTTCTGCACGGGCATGCGGTCAGTGTAGCCATGCATGCAAAGCCGGCATGGGCGGCGGCTGCGCCGGGCGAACACAAGCGCGATGCGCACCGCTAAAGTGCCCGCCTTCGCCGGGCCCGCACGCGGCGATCCTGCGTGCCCGCCTTTCCACGCGAGGCGACCGTCAGCCCCGGGACATCCACCCCCGAGACACCCAAGAGACATCCGCGAGACCACACGATGAGCTTCTCGAACCTCTCCTACGTCCACCCCACCGAGCAAAGCCCCTGGGGCACCTACCTCGGCCAGATCGATCGCGTCGTGCCGTACCTCGGCAAGCTGGCGCGCTGGGCCGACACGCTGCGCCGGCCCAAGCGCAGCCTGATCGTCGACATCCCCATCGAGATGGACGACCACTCGATCGGCCACTTCGAGGGCTTTCGCGTGCAGCACAGCCTGACGCGCGGCCCCGGCAAGGGCGGCGTGCGCTACCACCCCGACGTGACGCTCGAGGAGGTGATGGCGCTGGCGGCGTGGATGAGCATCAAGAACGCCGCCGTCAACCTGCCTTACGGCGGCGCCAAGGGCGGCATCCGCGTCGACCCGAGCAAGCTTTCCGAGAAGGAGCTGGAGAAGCTGACGCGCCGCTACACGAGCGAGATCGGCATCATCATCGGCCCGCAGCAGGACATCCCGGCGCCGGACGTGAACACCAACGCCAAGATCATGGCGTGGATGATGGACACGTACTCGATGAACGTCGGCGCCACGGCCACCGGCGTCGTCACCGGCAAGCCGATCCACCTCGGCGGCAGCCTCGGCCGCGTCAAGGCCACCGGCCGCGGCGTCTTCGTCACCGGGCGCGAGGCGGCGCGGCGCCTGAACCTCGACCTGCAGGGCGCGCGCGTCGCCGTGCAGGGCTTCGGCAACGTCGGCAGCTCGGCCGCCGAACTCTTCCACCAGGCCGGCAGCAAGATCGTCGCCGCGCAGGACCACACCGGCACGATCTTCAACGACAACGGCTTCGACCTCGCCGAACTGATGCCGCATGTGCGCTTGACCGGCGGCGTAGCCGGCTTCAAGGGCGCCGAAAAGATCGCGGGCGACGACTTCTGGAACGTGAAGAGCGACATCCTGATCCCGGCCGCGCTCGAAGGCCAGATCGACGTCGCGCGGGCGAAGAAGCTGCAGACGCGGCTCGTGCTCGAAGGTGCCAACGGCCCCACGCACACCGCCGCCGACGACGTGCTCGCCGAGCGCGGCATCCTCGTCGTGCCCGACGTCATCTGCAACGCCGGCGGCGTGACGGTGAGCTACTTCGAGTGGGTGCAGGACTTCAGCTCGTTCTTCTGGACCGAGGACGAGATCAACGTGCGCCTGGACAAGATCATGGTCGACGCTCTGCGCAAGATCTGGGACACCGCCGACCGCCACAAGATCACCCTGCGCACCGCCACCTTCGCAGTGGCCTGCGAGCGCATCCTCGCGGCGCGCGAGGAGCGGGGCCTGTATCCTTGAGCGCATGAAGCGCCGTTCCTTTTTTGCCCTCGCCACACTCTTCACGTCAGCCGCGCTGCTGCCGGCCGTCACGCAGGCGCAGGTCGCCTGGCCGACCCGGCCGGTGAGGATCGTCGTCCCCACGGGCCCGGGCAGCAGCCTCGACCTCATCGTGCGCGCGATGGGCGACAAGCTCGCGGCGCGCTGGGGCCAGCCGGTGGTGGTGGAGAACAAGCCGGGCGCCGGCGGCATGCTCGGCGTCGATGTCGCGGCCAAGGCTACCGACGGGCACACGCTGGCGATCGGCTTCAACGGCCCGATCGCCTTCGGCCCGTTCCTCTACCGCAAGATGCCCTACGACCCGGCCAAGGACCTGGTGCCGGTGATCATGACGACAAGCCAGCCGAACGTGCTGGCCGTCAACGCCGAGAAGGTGCGGGCGTCGACCGCGGCCGAGTTCGTCGCCTGGGCCAAGGCGCAGAACGGCAAGGTGAACTACAGCTCGCTCGGCAACGGCAGCTCGGCGCACCTGACGATGGAGCTGCTGATGGCCGAGGGCGGCTTCACCGCCACGCATGTGCCGTTCAACGGCAGCCCGCCGGCGGCGATGGCGGTGGCGCAGGGCGAGGCCGACGCCACCTTCATGGTCGCGCCGGCATTGATGCCTCATGTTCGCAACAACAAGGTGCGCCTGCTCGCGGTGAGCAGCACGCAGCGGCCCGAGAGCCTGAAGGACCTGCCGCCGCTTTCGACGAGCGGCTTTCCCAACGTCGAGTCGCTGGCGTGGAATGGCCTGTTCATGCCCGCCGGCACGCCCGAGGCCGTGGTGGCGCGCGTCAACGCCGACGCCAACGCGGTGCTGCAGGACGCCGCCGTGCGCCAGGCGCTGGAAGCGCAGGGGCTGACGATCGTCGGCGGCGGCGCGGCGGACTTCAAGCGCGCCATCGAAGCCGACGTGAAGCGCTGGGGGCCGCTGATCACGCGCCTGGGCATCAAGCTCGATTGAGCCTCGACTCAGCGCAAGAGGAGCGCATAGCCGGGTCGCTCCGGCGGCGTTTCGCGCGCCGCTACCATGCGCTGCCATGGCGACCAAGAATCCGAATCCCTTCTCTGCCGACGCTTCGTTCGGCATGAACTACCAGATGGGCGGCGCGAAGCCGCCGACCAGCCCTGGAGCCCCGGGAGCCCCGGGAGCCACGGGTGGCCCGCGCGGCATGCCGCCGTCACCGGCCGGCGCCGCGCAGCAGGGCGCGCTCGGCCCGGCCGACCTCGTCTTCGACGTCACCGAGGCCGACTTCGAAGCGCGCGTGCTCGAAGCGTCGCTCGACGTGCCGGTGCTGCTGGACTGCTGGGCGCCGTGGTGCGGACCTTGCCGTTCGCTCGGGCCGGTGCTGGAGAAGGTGGTCACGAGCCTCGGTGGCCGCGTGCTGCTGGCCAAGATCAACACCGACGAAGCGCCCAACATCTCGGCGGCGCTGCGCATCCGCTCGATCCCGTTCGTCGTGCTCTTCATCGGCGGGCGGCCGGTGGACCAGTTCGTCGGCGCGTTGCCCGAGGGCCAGGTGCGCCAGTTCCTCGACAAGCACCTGGCGAACCTGGCGCCGCCCGGCTCGCCGGTGGAGGAGTTGCGCAAGGCCGCGGCCGAATCGGCCGACCCCGCCGAAGCCGAGGCGATGCTCGAGGAAGTCCTGCACGTCGAGCCCGACCACGCCGAGACGCTGATGGACCTGGCCGAGCGGCGCATCGGCCGCGGCGACTTCGCTGCGGCGACGAATCTGCTCGATCGCGTCAAGGCCGAAGCGCGCGGCGACCGCCATCCGGCGCTGCTCAAGCGCATCGAGCTGGCGAAGAACCGCCCGGCCGGCAACGCTGCCGAGTTCGCCGCGCGCATCAAGGCCGATGCGAAGGACTTCGAAGCGCGCTTCGGCCTCGCGGCCCTGCAGGCGTTCGAGGGCGACTTCAACGGCGCCTTCGACCAGCTGCTCGAAGTGGTGCTGCGCGACAAGGGCGAGCAGCGCGAGCGCGCGCGCAAGCAGCTCGTCGAGTGGTTCGCGATGTGCCCCGACGCCGAGGCGGTGAGCCGCGGCCGGCGCTACCTGGGCATGTACCTGAACTAACGCCGGCGGGCAGCGCCGCTCAGCGAACGTACCGCGCGCGCCGAAGATCGCGCTGCCCACGCGCACCAGCGTCGCGCCCTCGGCCACGGCCGCTTCGATGTCGGCGCTCATGCCCATCGAGAGCGTGTCCAGCGCCAGACCCCGGCCGCGCAGCGCCTCGAACAGCTCGCGCAGCAAGCGGTGCTGGCGCCGCTGCAGCGCCACGTCGTCGGTGGGCTCGGGAATCGACATCAACCCGCGCAGGCGCAGCCGCTCGCGCGGCAGCGCCGCCACCGCGGCGGCCAGCGCCGGCAGCTCGGCCGGCGCGATGCCGCTCTTGCTGGCCTCGCCGCTCACGTTCACTTGCAGGCACACGTCGATCGGCGGCAGCTCGGGCGGCCGCTGCGCCGCCAGCCGCTCGGCGATCTTCAGCCGGTCCACCGTGTGCACCCAGTCGAACGCCTCGGCCACGGCGCGCGTCTTGTTGCTCTGCAAGGGGCCGATGAGGTGCCACTGGATCTGCTGGCGCAGGTCGGCCAGTGCCTCGATCTTGGCCAGCGCTTCCTGCACGTAGTTCTCGCCGAAAGCGCGCGCGCCGGCCGCGAAGGCCTCGCGCACGGCTTCGGCGCCGAAGGTCTTGCTCACCGTAGCAGCGTGACGGTATTGGCGTCGCGGCCCGCCGCGGCGCAGGCCCGTTCGATGCGCCCCTTCACGCCTTGCAGGTTGCTTCCGATGCTGCCCATAATCCCCGAAGCTTACGTGTGGTGGTGGCCCCGCCGCGCCCTCCTGCATGGACATCACCCAACTGCTGGCCTTTTCGGTCAAGAACAAGGCCTCGGACCTGCACTTGTCGGCGGGTTTGCCGCCGATGATCCGCGTGCACGGGGACGTACGCCGCATCAACGTCGAAGCGCTGGACCACAAGGCGGTGCACGCCATGGTCTACGACATCATGAACGATGCGCAGCGCAAGCACTACGAGGACACGCTCGAGTGCGACTTCAGCTTCGAGATCCAGGGCCTGGCGCGCTTCCGCGTCAACGCGTTCAACCAGAACCGCGGCGCCGGCGCCGTGTTCCGCACCATCCCGAGCAAGATCCTCACGCTGGAGCAGCTCGGCGCCCGAAGGTCTTCACCGAACTGTCGCTGAAGCCGCGCGGCCTGGTGCTCGTCACCGGCCCCACGGGCTCGGGCAAGAGCACCACGCTGGCGGCGATGGTCAACCACATGAACGAGAACGAGTACGGCCACGTGCTCACCGTGGAAGACCCGATCGAGTTCGTGCACGAGAGCAAGAAGTGCCTCGTCAACCAGCGCGAGGTCGGCCCGCACACGCTGAGCTTCTCCAACGCGCTGCGCTCGGCGCTGCGCGAAGACCCCGACGCGATCCTCGTCGGCGAGATGCGCGACCTGGAGACGATCCGCCTCGCGCTCACCGCGGCGGAAACGGGCCACCTCGTGTTCGGCACGCTGCACACGTCGAGCGCCGCCAAGACCATCGACCGTGTCGTCGACGTCTTCCCCGCCGCCGAGAAGGAGATGGTGCGCGCGATGCTGTCGGAGTCGCTCGTCGCCGTGATCTCGCAGACGCTGTGCAAGTTGAAGGACGGCAGCGGCCGCGTCGCCGCGCACGAGATCATGCTCGGCACCAGCGCCATCCGGAACCTGATCCGCGAGAACAAGATCGCCCAGATGTACAGCTCGATCCAGACCGGCCAGAGCATGGGCATGCAGACGCTGGACCAGAACCTCGCCGACCTCGTGCGCCGCAACCTCGTCTCGGCGGCCGAAGCGCGCGGCAAGGCGAAGATTCCCGAGAACTTCCCGGGCTGAAGCAAGGTCGGGCAGGAGAGGCTATGGAACGCGACCAGGCATCGAAGTTCGTCAATGACCTCCTGCGGCTGATGGTCGGCCGCAACGGCTCGGACCTCTTCCTCACCGCCGACTTCCCGCCCGCCATCAAGGTGGACGGCAAGATCACGAAGGTGAGCCCGCAGCCGCTCACCGGCCAGCACACGGTGGCACTCGCGCGCGCGGTGATGAACGACAAGCAGGCGGCCGAGTTCGAGAAGACCAAGGAATGCAACTTCGCAATCAGCCCGCAGGGCGTGGGGCGCTTCCGCGTCAACGCCTTCCTGCAGCAAGGGCAGATCGGCCTCGTCTTCCGCACCATCCCGCGCGAGCTGCCCACCATCGACGGCCTCGGCCTGCCGGTGGTGCTGAAGGACGTGGCGATGACCAAGCGCGGCCTCGTCATCTTCGTCGGCGCCACGGGCTCGGGCAAGAGCACGTCGCTGGCGGCGATGGTCGACTGGCGCAACGAGAACAGCTACGGGCACATCATCACCGTCGAGGATCCGGTGGAGTTCGTGCACCCGCACAAGAACTGCATCATCACGCAGCGCGAACTCGGCATCGACACCGACAGCTGGGAGGTGGCGCTGAAGAACACGCTGCGCCAGGCGCCCGACGTCATCCTGATGGGCGAGATCCGCGACCGCGAGACGATGGAGCACGCGGTGGCCTTCGCCGAGACCGGCCACCTGTGCCTGGCCACGCTGCACGCCAACAGCGCCAACCAGGCGCTGGACCGCATCATCAACTTCTTCCCCGAAGAGCGGCGCCAGCAGCTGCTGATGGACCTGTCGCTGAACCTGAAGGGCCTGGTCAGCCAGCGCCTCATCCCGCGCGAGACCGGCCGCGGCCGCATCGCCGCGGTGGAGATCATGCTCAACACGCCGCTGGTGAGCGACCTCATCTTCAAGGGCGAGATCGCCGAGATCAAGGAGCTGATGAAGCGCAGCCGCGAGCACGGCATGCAGACCTTCGACCAGAGCCTGTTCACGCTGTACGAGGAGCACGCCATCGGCTACGACGACGCGCTGCGCAACGCCGACAGCGTCAACGACCTGCGCCTGCAGATCAAGCTGCAAAGCCAGCGCGCGCGCAAGCTCGACCTCACCGAGGGCACCGAGCACATGCGCGTGGTCTGAGGCGGCGCGGCACTCATGCGCGAACATCCCTCGCTGCGAGGCCGCTGAATGGCTGCCGGCACCGCCCCGCGCGACTACGGGACGGTCATCTCGCGCCGGCTGGCCTTCGTCGGCCTGGGCGTGATGGGCTATCCGATGGCCGGGCACCTGGCGCGCGCCGGCCACCGCGTCACCGTCTACAACCGCACCGCCGCGAAGGCCGAAGCGTGGGCGCGCGAGTTCGGCGGCAAGAGCGCGCCGACACCGCGCGAAGCCGCCGCCGGCGCCGATGTCGTCTTCACCTGCGTCGGCAACGACGACGACGTGCGCTCGGTGGTGCTCGGCACCGACCTCGGCAACGGCGTTCGCACCGACGACGGCGCCTTCGCCGGCATGGATGAAGGCGCGGTGCTCGTCGATCACACCACCGCTTCGGCGGCGGTGGCGCGCGAGCTGCATGGCCTGGCGCGTGCACGCGGCCTGCACTTCATCGACGCGCCGGTTTCCGGCGGCCAGGCCGGCGCGGTGAACGGTGCACTGACGGTCATGTGCGGCGGCGACGCCGAGCCGTTCGAGCAGATGAAGCCGATGGCGATGAACTTCGCGCGCGCCGTCGCGCGCGTTGGCGAGAGCGGCGCCGGGCAGCTGGCGAAGATGGTCAACCAGGTGGCGGTCGCCGGCGTCGTGCAGGGGCTGGCCGAAGCGCTGGCGTTCGGCCGCCGCGCGGGGCTCGACATGGCGCTCGTGCTGCAGGTCATCGGCACGGGCGCGGCCCAGAGCTGGCAGATGGACAACCGCGGCGCCACGATGCTCGAAGGGAAGTTCGACTTCGGCTTCGCGGTCGACTGGATGCGCAAGGACCTCGGCCTCGTGCTCGACGAGGCGCGCCGCAACGGCGCGCAGCTGCCGGTGACGGCGCTGATCGACCAGTTCTACGCCGAGCTGCAGCAAACCGGCGGCAGCCGGCACGACACCTCGAGCCTGATCCGCCGCCTGAAGTAAAGCGCAAGAGGAGCGCGCGGCGCAGCGCGTCACCGCGCCGCCGCAACCGCTACTTCTTCACGCCGCTCATCGCCGCGAGTTCTTCCTCGCTGATGATGTCGAGCACGCGCACCACCTTCACCACGCCGGAGACGGCGCGCGCGATCTCGACGGCGCGCGTGGCCTCACGCTCGGTGACGCGGCCGAGCAGGTAGATGACGCCGCGCTCGGCGACGACGCGGTAGGCGTTGGCCGCCACGTCCTTGGCGTCGACGAGCTGCGCCTTCACCTTCGCGCCGAGCAGCGAGTCGTTGGAGCGTTGCGACATCGTGAGGTTGGGCGCCACCACCAGCTCGTTGACCACCGCGCGAACGTTCTCGACGCCGGTGACCGTCTTCTCGACCGCGGCGCGCTCGGTCTCGCCGGGCACCTCGCCGGTGATGAGCACGGTGCGGTTGTAGCTCGTCACGTTGATGCGGCCGAGCGTGGCCAGGTCCTTGGCGCGCGACTCGGCCTTCGTCTCGATGGTCTTGTCCTCGAGCTGCATGCCGGTGGTGCGGCGGTCGGTGACGACGACGCCGGTGCCGATGACCGCGCCGCCCAGCAGCAGCGGCGCGCAGCCCGCGAGCAGCGCCGCCGCCGTCGCCAGCGACGTGGCGGCCAGCAGCGCGCGCGCTGCCTTCGAGTTCAGGAAAGGAGTGGCAATCCGGTTCACGTTTCGAGGTCTCCCATGAGCTGGAAATCGATGGCGTCGCACAGGCAGTGCAGCACCAGCATCTGCACCTCGGCAACGCGCGCGCCACGCTCGTGCGGCACGGCCACGAGAACGTCGCTCTCGGTGAGCAGTTCGCGCAGCTCGGGCGCGCCGCGGCCGGCCAGCAGCACGAGCGTCATGTCCTTGCCGCGCGCGGCGTTGATCACCGGCGCGCTCTCGCCTTCGCCGTTGTCCAGCAGCAGCAGCACGTCGCCGGGCAGGCCGAGCGCGCGCACCTGCTCCACCGCCTGCGTGCCCAGCGCCACCGCCGGCAGCGGCAGCCGTTCGCGCTCGAAGCGGCCGAGCAGCAAACGCTGGAAGTGCAGTGCCAGCGCCGAGCCGAGGCCGGCCGCGAACACCAGCACCTTGCCGCCGCCGGTGATGGCGCCCAGCAGCGCCTGCGCCGCCTCGGCCACCGGCCGCGCGAGCGTTTCGGCCGACTGGTACTTGAGGTCGGCGCTCTCGAAGAATTGCTGCTGGATGCGCTGTTCGAGCATGGGGCGGGGATCATATGTCAGGGGTCGGCGCAGCCCGGTTTCTCCGAGGTAACACGGAGGTCACCGCGGCGCGGCGAGCGCGCAGCGATTCGCCTGCCCCCGCCGCGGTGGTTCAGCCGCTGCGCTTCAGCCGCTGCGCTTCAACGAGCGTCGAAAGCGCCCTTGATCCACTCGACGCGGTCGCCTTCGATCGCGATCACGTCGAAGCGGCAAGGCGGCGGCGCGGCCAGCCGCATCAGGTAGTGCTGCGCGGCATAGATGATGCGCCGCTGCTTCGCTGCGCTGACGCTGGCCGCGGCGCCGCCGTGGCGCGCATCGGCGCGTGCGCGCACTTCCACGAACACGAGCGTGCCGTCGCGTTCGCGCACGATCAGGTCCACTTCGCCGCCGCGCGCCGAAGGGCCGCGGGCCACCCGATAATTGCGCGCCACCGGCGCGAGGCCGCGCGCTTGCAGCCAGCGCAGTGCCTGCGCCTCGGCGGCATCACCGGCCGCCTTCTTCGGTGCAGGCGTCTTCTCCGCTGCACTCGGCAAGGCTTGCGGCAAGGAAGGCCCTTTGCGCTCGAGCACCACCGTCGACACCTCCTTGCTGCTGCACGCCGCGGACGCGGCGGCGGGCCACCAGCGCTTCGAGGCCGGCGCACTCTACGTCGTCGCCACGCCGATCGGCAACCTCGCCGACATCACGCTGCGTGCGCTGCACGTGCTGGCGCGCGTCGTGACGCGGTGGCCTGCGAGGACACGCGTCGGCGGCGCGCTGCTGGCGCACTTCGGCATCACCGGCAAGTTGCCTCGTCGCGCTGCACGCGCACAACGAGCAAGGTGCCAGCGCCGCGGTGCTCGAACGCCTGGCGCGCGGCGAGACGGCGCTCGTCAGCGACGCCGGCACGCCGGGCGTCTCGACCCCGGCGCGGTGCTCGTCGCCGCGCGGCCGCGGCGGGCCATCGCGGTGGTGCCGCCGCCCGGCGAGCAGCGCGCTGGCGGCGGTGAGCGTCGCCGGCGACACGTCGGGCGTGGTTTCCGCTTCGCCGGCTTCCTGCCGGCCAGTGGCGCCGAGCGGCACGCGCGGTTGCGCGAGTGCCTGGCCGACGAGATGCCGGTCGTGCTCTTCGAGGCGCCGCATCGCACCGAAGCGCTGCTGACCGAACTGGCGGCTGCTGCGCCAGCGGCGCGACGCTGGCGCGAGCTGACGAAGCAGTTCGAGTCGATCGTGACCTTGACCGCGGCCGAGTTCCCGGCGTGGCTGGCCGCCGATGCCAACCGCAAGCGCGGCGAGTTCGTGCTCGTGCTGCACGCACGGCCCGCCGAGGTGGCCGTGATCGTAAGCGCGGCGAGCGCCTGCGGCCGCGCGCCACGCCCTCGCGGTGCTGCAGCGCGAGCTGCCGCTGAAGCAGGCCGTTGCGCTGGCCGCCGAGATCAGCGGCGCGCCGCGCAACGCGCTTTACGCCTGGGCGCTGGCGAACCGGCCGGGCCGGCCGATGCGCGGCCGAATGACCGGCCGAGTGAGTGGGCGAATGAGCGGCCGAGTGACCGGCCGGCTCACCGTTCGCGCCAGGCCGGCTCAACGCCGGCCTGCTGCCGGCTCACTTGCCCGCGGCAGGTGCGCTCGCACTCTGGCGCCGCTGCGCGTCGTGCTTCTGGCCGGCGATGTTGGCGCTGGCGCGGTTCTGCATGCGCGTGATGTGGGCGCGCTCCCGGCGGTGACCTTGCCGTCGGCGCGCGCGCGGTCCTCGACGCGGTCGATGTGGCCCTGCTGCGCTTCGAGGCGGCGCGTCTCGCGGCCAGTCAGTTGGCCCGAGGCGACGCCCTGGTCGATGCGCCGCTCCTGATCTGCTTGCCGGTGATCGATTCGCGGCGTGGCGGCGGCCGATCCGGCGGCGGCCGGGGCCGTGGTCTGGTGCGCCTCGGCGGCCAGCGGGGCGAGCGATGCACGCGCCGCGGCGGCGGCAAGGGTCAGCGTGGCGACGAAGCGGGGCATGGACACGGTGGACATGGTCTCTCTCCAGGCGAAGGTGGGGTGGGTTCCTCGGGCGCACGCTCACAAATGTGCGTTTGGGTACGATGAGAACGCCGCCTCAAGCCTCAACGCGCCGACCGGATCTCGACATCGCGCTTGTAAAGAAGCGCGGAAACCTCCGCTGGCCGCGGGAGCTGCCGCTCCTGGCGACGCTGCACGCGCGCCACGCCGGCCGCGCGTGCCCTGCCGGCCGCGCGTGCCCCGCCGGTCGTGCGTGCCCCGCCGGTCGTGCGTGCCTCTGCCCGTCGTGCGGAGCGAGGCCGCTCCCTAGAATGCCGCGGCCTTCAGCCACCGTTTCACCGGCGGCTCGCCGACCCCTTCGCCGGCCCCCGCCGACGCCCCGCCGGACCTCCTCAGCCACTGCCTCGCACCGCCATGATCAGCCGCGAACCCACCCTCGAACGCCTGGCCATCGCCGAGCAGCTGATGCTGGCGCCGTTCGGCCTCGACGAAGCGGCGCTCGTGCGCGCGCTCGCCACCATCGGCGAGCACCGCGTCGACGACGCCGACCTGTACTTCCAGACCACGCGCCACGAGGGCTGGAGCCTCGAGGAAGGCATCGTCAAGAGCGGCAGCTTCAGCATCGACCAGGGCGTGGGCGTGCGCGCCGTGGCCGGCGAGAAGACCGCCTTCGCCTACAGCGACGACCTCGGCGTCGAATCGCTGATGGACGCGGCGCGCACCGTGCGCACCATCGCCGCGGCCGGGCAGAGCCGGCGCGTGAAGGTCGGCAAGGACGGCAACAGCGGCAACGGCCGCAAGGTCGCCGCCAGCCGCACGCTCTATGCCGCCACCGACCCCATCGCCACGCTCGACAGCGCGCAGAAGGTGGCTTTGCTGGAGAAGGTGGAGAAGCTCGCGCGCGCCAAGGACCCGCGCATCGCGCAGGTGATGGCCGGCGTCGCCGCCGAGTACGACGTGGTGCTGGTGGCGCGCGCCGACGGCACGCGCGCGGCCGACGTGCGCCCGCTCGTGCGCTTGTCGGTGACGGTGATCGCCGAGCAGGACGGCCGCCGCGAAGTCGGCACCAGCGCGCGGCGGCCGCTTCGGCCTGGGCTACTTCACCGATGCGATCGTGCAGCGCTACGTCGACGAAGCCGTCGGCGCCGCGCTCACCAACCTCGAAAGCCGCCCGGCGCCGGCCGGCGAGATGGCGGTGGTGCTCGGCCCCGGCTGGCCCGGCGTGCTGTTGCACGAAGCCATCGGCCACGGCCTCGAAGGCGACTTCAACCGCAAGGGTACTGGCCTTCAGCGGCCGCATCGGCGAGCGCGTGGCGGCCAAGGGCGTCACCGTGCTCGACGACGGCACGATCGCCGACCGCCGCGGCTCGCTCAACGTCGACGACGAAGGCCACGTCACCGAGCGCACCGTGCTGATCGAGGACGGCATCCTGAAGGGCTATCTGCAGGACAGCCTCAACGCGCGCCTGATGGGCGTGCAGTCCACCGGCAACGGCCGCCGCGAGAGCTATGCGCATGTGCCGATGCCGCGCATGACCAACACCTACATGCTCGCCGGCAGTGCCGACCCGAAGGAGATCGTCGCCAGCATCAAGCGCGGCCTCTATGCCACGAACTTCGGCGGCGGCCAGGTCGACATCACCAGCGGCAAGTTCGTCTTCAGCGCCAGCCAGGCCTGGTGGGTGGAGAACGGCAAGCTGCTGTACCCGGTGAAGGGCGCCACGATCATCGGCAACGGCCCCGACGCGCTGACGCGCGTGAGCCTGATCGGCAACGACATGGCGCTCGACTCCGGCGTCGGCGTCTGCGGCAAGGAAGGCCAGAGCGTGCCGGTGGGCGTGGGGCAGCCGACGCTGCGCATCGACCGCCTGACGGTGGGCGGCACCGCGTGACCGTGTCGCTGCCCGGCGGTTCCCGCTTGCACAAGCGGCGAAGGCAGCCGGCGTGACCCTCGCCGCTCCCACCTTCGCCGACATCGAAGCCGCCGCGGCGCGCCTGGCGGGGCAGGTGCTCGACACGCCTTGCGTCGAGAGCCTGACGCTCGGCCAGATCGTCGGCGCGCGCGTCTTCCTCAAGTTCGAGAACCTGCAGTTCACCGCTTCGTTCAAGGAGCGCGGGGCGCTGAACAAGCTCGCCACGCTCGTCGAGAGCGGCCAGCCCATCAAGGGCGTCATCGCTGCCTCGGCCGGCAACCACGCGCAAGGCGTGGCGCACCACGCGCAGCGCCTGAAGCTGCGCGCAGTGATCGTGATGCCGCAGCACACGCCCACGGTGAAGGTGGAGCGCACGCGCGGCTTCGGCGCCGAGGTGGTGCTCTTCGGCGACACCTTTGACGCCGCGCGTGAACGGGCGCTGGCCATCGCCGCCGAGCAGGGCCTGACCTTTGTGCACCCGTTCGACGACGCCGCGGTCATCGCCGGGCAGGGCACCATCGCGCTGGAGATGCTGCGCGCGCAGCCAACGCTGGACACGCTCGTCGTCGCGGTCGGCGGCGGCGGCCTCATCAGCGGCATCGCCACCGCGGTGCGCCAGCTCAAGCCCTCGGTGCGGATCGTCGGCGTGCAGACGGTGCGCTTCCCGGCGATGGTCAACGCCGTCAAGGGCACGCAGCACCCGCAAGGCACGAGCACCATCGCCGAGGGCATCGCCGTCGGGCAGCCGGGCGAGATCACGCAAGCGGTGGTGCGCGCGCTCGTCGACGACCTCGTGCTCGTCGACGAAGGCGACATCGAGCAGGCGCTGGTGATGCTGCTGGAGATCGAGAAGACGCTCGTCGAAGGGGCCGGCGCCGCCGGGCTGGCGGCGCTCTTGAAGGAGCCGCAGCGCTATGCCGGGCGCAGCGTCGGCCTCGTGCTGTGCGGCGGCAACATCGACCCGCTCTTGCTGGCCGCGATCATCGAGCGCGGCATGGTGCGCGCCGGCCGCCTGGCGCGTATCCGCGTCGGCGCCCGCGACACGCCCGGCGTGCTGGCGCGCATCACCGCCATCGTCGCCGAGGCCGCCGCCAACATCGACGAGGTGCACCACCAGCGCGCGTTCTCGACGCTCTCGGCGCAGAACGTCGAGGTCGAACTCGTCGTGCAGACGCGCAACCGCGAGCATGTGGCCGCGCTCGTCGCGGCGCTGAAGTCGCAAGGGTTCGACGCCGGCACGTACTGATCACGTACGGACGGCGCTGCCGCTGCGTCCGCCGTTGTCGCAACCGAAGCCGTTTGTGCCGCCGCCGCGCCGTGCTACATTCGCGCCCATGCGCTTCGCAGCATCGTTTTACTTTGCGTACTTTTGGTTCTCGCACCGCACGGCGGCTGGAGAGGCACAAGCGTAAGTAGCGACACGCAGCGCACCCAGAAGAACCGCCGGCAGCCCCGGCGGTTTTTTCTTGCCCGCGCGCAGCGAGCCATACCCCCGAGCAACCCACCCCACGAGCAGCCGCCATGAACGCCAAGAGCACGAGCTATTCGGACGAGCTTCTGTCGCAAAGCGAAAGAACCAGCCAGACCGACGATCAACGCATCGAGGCCGTCATGCCGCTGCCGCCGCCCGAGCACCTCATCCGCTTCTTCCCCATCGCCGGCACGCCGCTGGAAGCGCAGATCGCCGCGACGCGCGCCAACGTGCGCCGCATCATCAACCGCGAGGACGACCGGCTGCTCGTCGTCATCGGCCCGTGCTCGATCCACGACCCCGCCGCAGCGCTCGAATACGCGCGCCGCCTGAAGGCCGAGCGCGAGCGCCACGCCGGTGAGCTGGAAGTGGTGATGCGCGTGTACTTCGAGAAGCCACGCACGACGGTGGGCTGGAAGGGCCTCATCAACGACCCCTACCTCGACGAGAGCTATCGCATCCAGGAAGGCCTGCGCATCGCGCGCCAGCTGCTGGTGGACATCAACCGCCTGGGCATGCCCGCCGGCAGCGAGTTCCTCGACGTGATCAGCCCGCAGTACCTGGGCGACCTCATCGCCTGGGGCGCCATCGGCGCCCGCACCACCGAGAGCCAGGTGCACCGCGAACTGGCCTCGGGCCTTTCGGCGCCGATCGGCTTCAAGAACGGCACCGACGGCAACATCAAGATCGCCATCGACGCCATCCAGGCCGCGGCGCGCGCGCACCACTTCCTCTCGGTGCACAAGAACGGCCAGGTGGCCATCGTCTCGACCAAGGGCAACAAGGACTGCCACATCATCCTGCGCGGCGGCCGCAAGCCCAACTACGACGCGCAGGCCGTTGCCGCGGCGTGCGAGGAGATCCGCGCCGCCAGGCTCGAATGCCGGCTGATGATCGACGCCAGCCACGCCAACAGCGAGAAGCAGCACCAGCGCCAGATCGACGTCGTGCGCGATGTCGGCGCGCAGCTCGCCGCCGGCACGCGCTGCATCTTCGGCGTGATGGTCGAGAGCCACCTGCACGCCGGCGCGCAGAAGTTCACCCCCGGCAAGGACAACCCGGCCAAGCTCGAATACGGCAAGAGCATCACCGACGCGTGCATCGGCTGGGACGACTCGGTCGAAGTGCTGCGCGAGCTGGCCGCGGCGGTGAAGGCGAGAAGGCGGCACGCGCGCTGAAGGCGCGTTGAGCCTTTCGGCGACCGGTTCCTGCGTAGGCCAGGTGAGGAGGCAAGCGGCGCGCCGCTCGCCCTCCCACCCGCCACACGCTCAGGAAAGGACTCGCCATGTCATCGAAGCAACCTCCCGCCGGCCGCGCCGCCGGCCTTCCCCCGGGCCGCCGGGCACTGTTGCTGGCCGCTGCCGCGGTCGCGGCAACGAGCCTCGCGGCTTGCGTCGCAGGCCCCGGTGGCGGCAGCGGAGGCAGCGGCGGCGGCTACGACGTTTCCATCATCGACAGCATGCTGCCGTCAATCGGCAACGAGTCGAAGGCGGCGACGCTGCTGGCGACCAACAAGTCGGTGGCCGGCCGCACGTTGCAGATGAAGTTCCTGCCCGGCGGCGAGAGCGACCAGATGCTGGTGGTGCAGGTCGGCGGCCCGGCCGACGACAACCGTACGGCGCCGCTCGGGGACCTGTGGCAGCGCTCGACCGTCACCGGCTCGGCGCTCGGCTTCCGCGTCAACCTGGCGACCAAAGTGACCGTGTCGTCGTCGGAGTTCAAGCCGCGCGTGGTCGTCCTCGAGCGCCTGGCCGAATCGGCCGGCCCGCAGGTGAAGGCGGCCTACTATGTGGTCGGCGTCGGCGAAGCGATGGAGGCTGCCGGCACCCAGGTGGCCAGCATCAGCTGGCGCCAGGAGAAGCGGGCGCGCCAGACGATCGGCGGGCCGATCATCGCCGTGCTCAGCGAGAGCGGCAAGGCCGGCAGCTACACGCTGAAGGTCGAGAACTCGAACTGAGCGCGGCGATGCACACGCACCGCGCGGCGCGCTGGCGGTACCTGCACGCACCGGCGCGGTTGCACTCAACGCCTGCCTCTTCGCCCTCATAACCGCCGGCTGCCAGACCATCGTCGAAAGCGTCCAGGGCAAGGCGATGCACGAGATCGCCGTCGGCCAGGCCGCGGTGGGCTCGATCAACCGCCAGGTCGACCCGCAGCTGCGCGTGCGCACGACGACGACGCCTGGCCGCAGCTACCGCACCTGCTGGCAGAACACCACCGGCCGCGGCAGCGGCACGGTTTCGCTGAGCGAGCAATGCGCGCGGGGGCAGGAGCTGGACGTGCGCAACGAGTACTCGCGCACCGAGACCGTCAGCGGCACCACCAGCCTGTGGCGCATCGACACCGCAGCGCTCACGAGGCCGGCGCGCGTGCTGCTGCTGGTGCGCGGCCGCGGCTTCCGGCCGCAGGCGGTGCTGTTCATCGACGCCGCCGAGCGCTCGCTCGAATCGAGTCCGTCGCTCGCGCTGGCCGGGGCGGCGACCACGAGCACGAGGTGGGCGGCATCATCGATCTCGACCCGGCGCGGCGCTACGTGCTGGCGGTGCAGTCGGGGCAGCCGCGCGATGCGGACTTCGTGGTCGCGGTGCGGATCGTGACGCGGCAGGAGTGAGGCCGCGGGAGTGAGGCCGCGGGAGTGACGCGGCAGGAGTGAGGCCGCGGGAGTGAGGCCGCGGGAGTGACGCGGCAGGAGTGAGGCCGCGGGAGTGAAGGCCGCGGGAGTGACGAGGCGGGAGTGACGGTCCGCGCGGCGGCCTTGCTCGCGCCGCGTCAGCGGGCCAGGGCCTCGGCGCGCTCCTGCCACTGGCGATACTGGGCCGGGGCACCGTTGCTGCTGCCCGCGGCGCCCTCGGTCGCAGCGGGTGCGGCGCTCCACTGGGCAAGCGCCTGCCGCGCGACCGTTCGTGCCTGCTCGCGCTGCCCTTGCACATGCAGCGCCTGCGCCTCTTCGCCGAGCGCCTGCGCCAGCGTCCAGCGGCGCGCCGCGTTGTCGTCGCTGCCGGCCATCAGACTCCGTGCCTCGCCGGCCAGCGCCTGCGCGCGCACGGCTTCGCCGTCGGGCAGCGCTCGGGCCAGCCACAGCAGCGCCTCGGATCGCATGCGCGCGAGGTAGAAGTCGCCGCTGCCGGCGATGTCGCCGGCGCCGGGCAAGGCCGCGAGCGCGCGCTCCAGCAGCGCTCGCGCCTGCGCCCGCTCGCCGGCCATCGCGCGGATGCGGCCGGCGGCCAGCAGGCTCAGCGTGGCGTCGCGCGAGGCGCTGCGGTTGGCGGCATCGTGGGTCGCGGTCGCGCCCATGATCGCGAGCACTTCCGCCTGGACTTGCATCGCCTCGCGGAAGCGGCCCAGCTGCGCCAGGACCACCGCGTGGCTCGCCCGCACGCTGCCGCGCTGGTGCCGGAAGTGCGCGTTGCCCGGCACCCGCCGCGCCGCCTCGTCGCGCAGCGCGATCATCGCCTCGCACAGCGGCAGCGCTTCGCCGGCGCGGCCGGTCAGGACGAGCAGGCTCACGAGGTTCTGGTGCGCCCAGGCCGCCTGGTGCATCCACTCGGCGCTTTGCGGCTCGGCCTGCACGAGGCTTTGCATCAGTGCCAGCGAGCGCCGTAGATGCGGTTCGGCTTGCCCCGTGCGCCCGAGGTTGGCACCGATGGGCGTGCCACCCAGCAGCTGGCCGAGCCGCCCTTCCACGGTGGCCAGGCGCGACAGGCCCTGCAGGCGGGCCGCGGCGCTGCCCTGTGCGGGCGTTCCGGCCGAGGCATCGGCCGCATCGGCCGTAGCGGTCGCATCGGCCCCATTGGCCGTGGCGGGCGCATGGGCCGCATTGGCCGTAGCGGGCGTTGGGGTCCCGGCAATCGCAGTCGTCGCACCGGCCGTAGCGGGCGGCGCGGACATCGACACGCCGCGCTCGGCCAACCTGCGCGCCCGCTGCAACGACTCCAGCGCATCACCCAGGCGGGCCGCGCGCAGCTGCTGGCTCGTCTGTGCCAGCCACATGTCGGAGGCGGTGAAGAGGCCCTCGGCGTCGATGCCCCCGGCGCCGACGTAGGCGCCTTGCAGCTCCAGCGCCTTGCCGAGGTGGCTTGCCGCTTCCCGCAGCCGCTCCTGGCTCGGCGAATGCTGCTCGCCCATCAGCACGGCGACGCGGAAGTAGCCCTCGGCCGTCTCGCGTGCCAGCTTCGGGTCTGCTGCGGCACCCTCGGCGCGCAGGCCGTCGAGGAAGCGCACGGCGTCGCCGAGCAAGGCCTCGCGCGTGCCGGTGGCACCGGCGAGCGCGGCGATCTGGTCGTGGTAGCGGAAGATCAGGTCGCGGGCCAGCTGGCGCACCTGGACGAAGCGGCGTTCCGCCGCCTGCCGCTCGTGCTCGGCGCGCTGCGCCTGCCAGAGGGCGATGGCCAGCGCCGAGAAGGCCGCCAGCGAGCCGAGCGCGATGGCGGCGGCCGCAACGCGATGCCGGGCGACGAGGCGCCCGAGCACGTAGCGCCACGTGAAAGGCCGGGCGCTGATCGGCCGGCCCGCCAGGTGCGAGCGCAGATCGGCGGCGACGGCTTCGACGCTGGCGTAGCGCGCAGCCGGCTCCTTGGCCAGCATCTTGAGCACGATCGTGTCGAGGTCGCCGCGCAGCGCTCGCGCCGGCAGTGAAGCAGTCGAGAGGGTCGAGGCGGTCGAAGCGGGCGAAGCGGGCGAGGCGCTCGAAGCGGCTGCAGCGGGCGCAGCGGGCGCCGGCCGCACCAGGTCGCTCGGCCGCGTCGGCGACTCGTCGAGCGCGCTGCGCGCGGCCTCTTCGCGCGTGGTGGCCGCGCCCCGGTACGGCCGCCGGCCCGTGAGCAGCACGCACAACAGCACGCCGAGGCTGTAGATGTCGGTGGCCGTCGTGACCGGTTCGCCGCGCACCTGCTCGGGGCTTGCGTAGTGGGGCGTGAACGCACGCTCGCCGCCCACCGTGGCCAGGCCATCGTGGCCCTCCAGCGGATCGAGCGCTTTGGCGATGCCGAAGTCCAGGAGCTTCACCTGGCCTTCGGCGTCGACCAACACGTTGCTCGGCTTGAGGTCGCGGTGCACGAGCAGGTGCCGGTGCGCATGCCCCACGGCCTCGGCCAGTTGCAGGAACAGGCGCAGCCGCTCGCGCAGCGGCAGGCCGGCGCAGGCCTGGTCGATCGGCGCGCCGGACACGCGCTCCATCACGAAGTAGGGCAGGCCGTCGGCCGTGCGCCCGGCATCGAGCAGGCGCGCGATGTGCGGGTGCTGCAAGCGCGC